>JAACJU010000001.1:0-227450 GCA_021378565.1 Arcobacter sp. LC1
TGATACAATCCACGCAGTAGATGAGCGAGTTTATGCAAAAGATGTTGAAGATTTAAATGAAGTTTTTATTGAATTTATAAAAAATATTTAAAAATTTAATTATGATTATAAAATTTCCATTATATAAAAAAGCTAGTCAAAGCAAAATAATCTTTAGAAATTTTTGCCTAGTTAGTTTAAGAAGTTCATTATTTTCCAAAGTTTTATTTAATTTTTGTGCTATTTTTTCTGTGTAATTTGAATTTTTTGTTTCTTGAAAAAAAGAGCGAAGTACAACAAATGAAATAAGATTACCAATAGTATGAAATTTATCTCTTATCTACAGTAAGACAACTTATTAATAGGATTCTAGGAAAGCAAGCGGAGTACTAAAAAGTAGATGATTTGTTTGCTAATCCAAAAGAAATGTATACAAAAAACTTCTAAATACTATACCTAAACTTTAGTTAAATAATATTTTAGTATGAGATTTTAAAGTTTATCTTGAAGGTTTAAAGATAAACTTTTTAAGGTATTAATAGGGCAAGTAGAAAAAAGAAAATATTTTGAATAATATCTAGTCCAAAATAGATAATTTTTTATTTCTAGACTTCAGAGCATTTTAAAAAATTTATTTTAAAAATAAAGCTCCGAAAATATAAAATTTAATTTTACCAACAATATCTTTGTAAAATATCTTTATAAGCATCTATTCTTCTATCTCTAAAAAATGGCCAAATGTCACGGATTTCTTTGCTTTGTTTTAAATCAAGCTTAGCATAAACAATCTCTTCTTTATCTTTTTCGCCTTTTGCTAAAATACTTCCCCAACCATCACAAACAAATGAATTTCCCCAAAATCTAATACCTTGTTCTCTTAAATCTCTAGGATGTCGTTCAAGTCCTACTCTGTTTACACAAACTACAGGTATAGAGTTTGCAATTGCGTGGCTTTGTTGGATAATTTTCCAAGCCTTTAATTGCTTTTTCTTTTCTTCTTTGCTGTCATTATCAAACCAACCAATAGCAGTAGGATAAATAAGAATTTGCGCACCATTTAAAGACATTATTCTAGCAGCCTCAGGATACCATTGATCCCAGCAAAGCAAAATTCCTAAAGTACCAATACTTGTTTTGATAGGTTTAAAGCCTAAATCTCCAGGAGTAAAATAAAATTTTTCATGAAAAGAAGGATCATCTGGTATATGCATTTTTCTATATTTACCAGCCATAGTTCCATCTTTGTCAAAAACAACGGCAGTATTATGATAAAGCCCAGCTGTTCTTTGTTCAAAAAGTGAAGTCACAAGAACTACGCCATATTGCTTAGCTACTTTTGACCAAAATATTACATCATCATCAAAATTTTTGGCATACTCAAAATTTTTAGTGTCTTCACTTTGACAAAAATACTCACCTTGGTGCAATTCTTGCAAAATCACTAAAGAACTTTTATCTCTACTTGCTTGTCTGATATTTTCAACAGTTTTTTCTATTGTTTTTTTATGACTTCCTTGATATTTCATTTGTAATAAGGCTATTTTCATTTTAACTCAACTCCTTTGGGAAAATGCATGCTTAAACAATGTAAACTCCCACCTTGTCTAAGAGGTACTAAGGAATTTATCCCAATAATTTGTATATTTTTTAATTTATCTTGTAAAAGCTTTAATACTATTCTATCATATTTTTTATCATAAATAGGTATAATTAAGGCATTATTTACAAATAAAAAGTTCAAATATGAGCAAGGTAGCTTTTTCCCATTGAAATATTTTGGACTTGCTTGAGGCAGAGGCAATAAGCTAAAAGGTTCATTAATTAAATTTCTAAATTTTTTTAATTCAGATTCCATTTTTTCTAATGCTATAAAATTTGTATCATTTTTATCATAAGACTTTAGATAAACTATGGTATTTTTATCTATAAATCTAGCTAAATTATCAATATGACTATCTGTATCATCACCTTCTAAAAAACCATTTTCTAACCATAACACTTTTTTTGCCCCAAGCTCTTTTATAAATAAATTCTCATAGTCATTTTTTGAAATATCTTCTTTTTTTGGATATTTATTTGAGTGTTTATTTTGATACCTATTTGGATTTAAAACTGCATTTTTTGTAGTTAAAATAATGCCTTGTCCATTAGTATCAATAGCACCACCTTCTAAAATAAAGTTTAAATTTTTCATAGGGTTTAAATACACATTTGCTAGATTTTCATTCATCGCATTATCAAGCAAAAAAGGATATTTATCTCCCCAAGCATTAAAAGAAAAATTTAAAAGTTTTATTGTGCCATTTTCTTCTATGCTTATAGCGCTAATATCTCTAGCCCAAGTATCATTTGTCTTGCAAATACTTATTTTTTTTATAAAGGGCCTGATATTTTTTCCAAGTCTTTCAAGAAGTTTTTCATCTTCACATATCAGATGCACATCAGTATATTTTGAAATAAGCTTAATTAAGGTTTCATAATAAGCTAAAATTTCATCATAATAAATATTCCAATCACTTTTTTGTGGTGGTAAAATAAGTTGAATAAAACTTTGTTTTTCCCATTCTGCTATTAATCTTTTCATTATTTATCTTTTTTATTTTCATTTCATTTTTTATTCTCTTAAGCAAATAATACTAAAATAAATCTTAAAATATATTTTTACACTATATAAAATTATTCTAAAATAATCTTAATTTATTTCAAAATTTCTTAAAAATTCATTTAAAATTAAAACTTATTTTAAGCATTATCAAGATAGAATTACAACCTAGTTTAAGCGGGAATAGCTCAGTTGGCTAGAGCTTCTGCCTTCCAAGCAGACTGTCGCGAGTTCGAGTCTCGTTTCCCGCTCCATTAACACAAATAAAATAACACTTAATAAATTCAAGGAGTTACTATGTCCATAAATTCAAGAGTTCAAGAAGCCATAGAAGAGATTAGACAAGGCAAAATGGTTATTATGCTTGATGATGAAGATAGAGAAAATGAAGGCGATTTGGTATGTTCTGCGACTTTTTGCACTCCTGAAAAAATTAACTTTATGGTAACGCATGCAAGAGGTGTACTATGCCTTTCTTTTGATAAAAAAACTGCAAAAAGACTTGAATTAAATCCTATGGTAACAAATAACACATCTTCTTATGAAACAGCTTTTACAGTTTCAGTAGATGCAAAAGATGCAAAAACAGGTATCAGCGCAGCTGAACGAAATGATACTGTACAAATTTTAGCAAACCCACTCTCAAAGCCTAGTGATTTGGTTCGCCCTGGGCATATCTTCCCACTTATTGCAAAAGATGGGGGAGTTTTGGCTAGAACTGGGCATACCGAGGGTTCTAGGGATTTATGTAAATTAGCTAGACTTAGTGGTGAAGCTATGATTTGTGAGATTATGAACGAAGATGGCACAATGGCTAGAAGAGATGATTTGGATCTTTTTGCTAAAAAGCACAATCTTAAACAAATCTATGTTTCTGATTTAGTTCAATACAGAATGTCGCATGAAACTTTAATAAAAGAGCAAAGCTCAAATGAGATTAAATTTTGTGGACAAAGTGCTTTGAAAAAAACATTTAAAGACCATCTTGACAACACTCATACTGCTATTATTTTTGGAGAAGTTCAAAAAACAAGCCATGTAAAATTTCATACAATTTCAAAAGATATAAACTTATTTTTAGATGATAAACTTGATTCTATGGTTAAAACTATTGAGTTTTTACAAGCAAAAGGTGGCGTTTTTATATTTCTTGAAAATAAAATGCCAAAAGAAACAAATATGCGAGATTTTGGAATAGGTGCTCAAATCCTATCAAGTTTAAAAATAGAAGAAATTAAGCTTTTAACAAGTGGAGGAAAATATTCTTTTGTTGGCATTCAAGGCTTTGGCTTAAATGTAATCGAAGAAATACAAATATCTTAAATACTAGCATATAAAATATGAAACAGAATAATAATTTTTTTAAAATATTTAGAAATATTTAACTAGCTTTTAATATAATTATATTCTTAAAAATTATAAATATGATACGATTATAATCTAAAAAATACTAAAGGCAAAAGCGATGTTTGAAATCTTAAAAAAAGCAGAAGAAATAGCTCAAAAAGCAAAAGACATAGCAGAAAATACAACAAAAAAATGTACTGAATGTATACCTGATGAAATAATAGATATTAAAGATAAGGTTATAGATTCTGCAGGAGAAATGTCAGAAAAAATATCTGATAAACTTTTAGATTCTCATTTAGAAGAAATTGAAAGTTATTGTTCTTGGTGTTTTGAAAAGCATAAATGCACAATTAAAGAAAAAAATAATATTACCCGTAATATTTATATATGTGATGGTTGTGGCAAAGAAGTTGTAAAATGTCGTATAGCAAAATGCAATAATAAAGCAAAATATTCAAATAATATCAAAGAAGATAAGGAAGATAAAAAAGATAAAGAAAATATAGGATTATGGTCAAACAGTCTATGTGCTGTGCATGAAGGAATAATTGCTAAATTTGAAACATTAAATTGGTCTTTAGATTCTATAGGTGAATATAGAGATATATTAGGAAGAGAAGAAAAAAACTGGAAGAAAATTGGAACTACAGCTGCATTTACAACGGCAGGCGTTGCTGTTATAGCTCCCTTGGCATTAATGGCAGCACCTGCTATTGGAGGAGTGATTGGTGTTTCATTTTTTGAATTAAGTGGGGCTGCGGCAACTAGTGCTGGTTTGGCAACATTAGGTGGTGGTTCTTTGGCTGCTGGGGGCTTGGGTATGGGCTGGGGGCGTTGCAGTGATAACTGCAGTTGGTAGTACACTTGGTGGAACGTATGGTGCTGTTATATCAAATAGTTATTTTGGAGATATTGATGGATTCGATATAATTAAGATAAAACCAGGGAAAGAACCATATATTGTTTGTATTGATGGATTTTTAACAAAAGACGATAAAAATTATAGAAAATCTTGGTTAGATTCTTCAATAGAAGATTATCCTGACAATGCTATTATTTGTGTAAAATGGGAACAAAAGAGAATTCGAGACATAGCTGAAATGTTTACTACTGCGGGAACCAAAACAGCAGTACTCAAAAAAGGTGTTTCTATTGCCTTATCAGCTACAAAAGTAGCAGCAAAAAAACTAAATCCATTGGGTTGGGCTATTGCTGCATTGGATTTAACTAAAAATCCTTGGTCTGTTGCAGGGTTTAAAGCTTATCAAACAGGAATTTTATTAGCTGATCTTATTGCTAGAACAGACAAAGAGTATATATTCATGCTTGGCATCTTTAAAAACCAAAGCTGAGGCTGAAAATAAAGTTTTTATTAGAGATGTTCATCTTCTTGGTGGTGCAGTTAGAAATGACTGCATAGATAATAAAGATAGTTCATCTTGTGTCAACTGGAATGGATTAGATAAAGCAGTGCTTGGTAAAATAAATAACTACTATACTAGAAATGATGATATATTAAAATATTTATATACAGTTGGCGAAGGCATAAAAGGTGATTTTGGCGATCCAATTGGTAGAAATAAAATAGAAAATAAAAAAATTAATAATATTGATGTATCTGAGTATGTTGATGGCCACACAAAATACAAAGAAAACTTACATAAGTTTTTATATAAAAAATAAATAAAATGCTTTAATCTGAAATATTGCAAAATCTAAGTTCACATAGCTTTTTACCAAGCAAAGCTTGGTAAAATATATCTAGATATATTCAGGTTTATTTAGAATAATAAATTTTCTAGACTTTAGGTCCAGCATGAGTAAAATCATATTCACTTTCTAAGGTTAGATATTTTTTGAAGTTTTCTATATACATTAAGGCTAGTTTTTTTGCAGCCTTATCATAGCTATTTGCATTGCTCCAAGTATTTCTAGGATTTAAAATCTTAGTTTCAACTGCATTTAGTGTTCTTGGAATTTGTATATTAAATAAAGCCATAGTATCAAATTCACTATCATTAATAGAGCCATTTAAGATAGATGTTATACAAGTTTTTAACAAGTGGAGGAAAATACTCTTTTGTAGGCATTCAAGGCTTTGGCCTAAATGTAATCGAAGAAATACAAATATCTTAAACATAGAAAATAATAAAATATAAAAAAATAATAAAATTAAATAATATCATTTAATTTTTATTTTTTTAAAATGCTTAAATAAAAACTAAATTTTAATCCTTATCTAATTAATATTACTATAAACTTAGAAATATAAAATACTTAAAGTAATAGCTATCCTTAATTACCTTTTAACTATACAAGAATACTAACAAAAAATATAAGGAAAAAAATGATTAAAAAATTAGATGAATATTATTTATATTTAGCATGCTATCTTGCGGCTTTTTCTTATGGAAGTATATACTTGTTGCTAAAATTTACACAAAAATATCTAAATGGAACTGCTATTGATTTTGGTAATTTTTTATTAGTTTCTGGTATTTCTGCAGTTTTCTTTCTTATAATATCTGCTAGTTTAGCTAAGAAATTTGGAGCAAATATAACAAGCTCGGTAGGAATATTATTTTGTGGTTTTGGGATTTTTGGTTTAGTATTTTTACATGAGATAAGTTTTTATTATTATCTGCTTGCAGTTTTTGTAGGTTTTGGTTGGAGTTTATATCATGCTTCATCATCAATGTTTGCACTAAGTCCTTTAATTTGTGATAGCGAGAAAGGAAGATATATTAGTTTGATTTCTGTTTGTATAGTAATTGGAACTTCTTCTTTGCCAGTCATATATAACTTAGGTACAAAATTAGGATTTCACAATCTATTGATACATTTATTTTTACTAAGTGGTATTGTAGCTTTTATAAGCGCAATGATTTTTATTTATTTAGGAAAAAAATTTCAAATAAAAAAAGAAAAAGTATCAATCAAAGCAAATACTTTAAATCTAACCATTTTAAAAACAGATTCTGCTTATTTTTTTCTTATGGTTTTTTTGGGTGCTTGTGTTTTTTCTACTATGATGATGTTTCAATTATCTTATGCAGATGAGCGAAATTTAAACTATGCAATATTTTTTATTTTTTACACTATTTTTGTAATTTTAAGTAGAATATTATTTGGAGGAATACTAACAAAAAAGAATCCAATTAAAAATCTTCCTATGATTTTAGTGATAATGATAGTAAGTCTTTTAATAATGCTTTTTAATCAAGCAAATTTATATCTTTATATAATCTCTTCATCCTTACTTGTCATTTCTTATGGTTTAGCTTATCCTTTGATTAAGACATTTGGTATAAAAGTAGCAAAAGAAGAAAACAGGCACTAAGTATTAGCAATTTTTACACTATCTTATTTTATTGGCGTATATTTTTTTCCTATAATTGCTAGCCATTTGTTTGTGGATTATTCATCTACGGCATATTTATTGCTATTATTATTTCTTGTTTTTATTTATCTAATTATTTCCATAATAATTCAAAAAAAATCACTAAAGTATTTTACTTAGATTATAGGTAAGAATAGGGCGATATAATTTTTATTTTTTATAACTATAGAATATTATCTTATTTTTGCCAAGCAAAGCTTGGCAAAATATATCTAGATTTACCTAGATATATTCAGGTTTATTTAGAATAATAAATTTTCTAGACTTTAGGTCCAGCGTGAGTAAAATCATATTCACTTTCTAAAGTTAGATATTTTTTGAAGTTTTCAATATACATTAAGGCTAGTTTTTTTGCAGCCTTATCATATCTGTTTGCATTGCTCCAAGTATTTCTAGGATTTAAAATCTTAGTTTCAACTGCATTTAGTGTTCTTGGAATTTGTATATTAAATAAAGCCATAGTATCAAATTCGCTATCATTTATAGAGCCATCTAAAATAGATGCTATACAAGCTTTTGTATCTTTTATGCCCATTCGTTTACCAATTCCATAAGGTCCACCAGTCCAGCCTGTATTAACTAAAAAAACATTCACTTTATGCTTATCTATTTTTTTACCCAAAAGCTCAGCATATTTTGTAGGATGCAAAGGCAAAAAAGCTTCTCCAAAACAAGAAGAAAAAGTTGCAGTTGGTTCTGTGATTCCTCGCTCAGTTCCTGCGACTTTTGCTGTATATCCACTAAGATAATAATACATTGCTTGATCTTTTGTTAGCTTGGCAACAGGAGGCAAAACTCCAAATGCATCAGCTGAAAGAAAAATAATATTTTTTGGATGATTTCCCATCATATCAGGTTTATGATTATTTATATGATTGATTGGATAAGATACTCTAGTGTTTTCTGTTTTTGAACAGTTCGTATAATCAACCACACCATCTTCATCTGCTACAACATTTTCCAAAATGGCACCCTTTTTTATAGCTCCATAGATTTCAGGTTCACACTTTTGATCAAGATTTATAACTTTAGCATAGCAACCACCCTCAAAGTTAAAAACTCCTTTGTCATCCCATCCATGTTCATCATCTCCGATTAGCTGTCTGCTAGAATCAGTTGAAAGGGTAGTTTTTCCAGTTCCACTTAAGCCAAAAAATAAGGCACTATCTCCATCTTTTCCAATATTTGCAGAACAGTGCATAGCAAGTTTGCCCTCAAGTGGTAACCAGTAGTTCATCATAGAAAAAACACCTTTTTTCATTTCTCCAGCATACCAAGTACCACCTATAACGGCAACATTTTTTTCAATATTAAATATTATAAATACTTCAGAGTTAAGATTGTGTTTAGTCCAGTTTTCATCTGTCATTTTACAAGCATTATAAACAGTAAATTCAGGATTAAAATTATCCAAATGTTTTTGACTTGGTATTATAAACATATTTTGCACAAAATTTGCCTGCCAAGCAACTTCAGTTATAAATCTTACAGATTTTCTGCTATCTAAACTAGCCCCACAAAACACATCTGTTACATGAATACTTTTGCCACTTAATTGCTTTTTTGCAGCACTTAATAAGTCATTAAAAGTATCTTCTGTAGCTTTGTGATTAACACTTCCCCACGAAATATATTTGTTTGAAGGATCTTGATTTACAAAAAATTTATCCTTTGGACTTCTTCCCGTGAAAATACCAGTATCTATCATCAAAGCCCCATTTGAGGCAATTTTAGCTCCTTCATTTTTTATAGCCATCTCTCTGAGACTATCAACATCAAGGTTTCTAAAAACCTCTCCTACGTTGTCAAGACCTAACGATTCATTTATATTAGACATAATAAAACTTTCCTATTTTATTTAAATATTGATAATAATACACCAGCAGCAACAGCTGAGCCTATAACTCCAGCTACATTTGGACCCATTGCATGCATTAGTAAAATATTGCCAGGGTCATTTTTTTGACCCTCTTTGCTAACAACTCTAGCTGCCATCGGAACGGCAGAAACACCAGCTGCACCTATTAACGGATTTATTTGATTTTCCTTTGATGATAATTTATTCATAAGTTTTGCCATTAAAACTCCTGCTGCAGTTCCAATTCCAAAAGCAACAAGTCCTATAAACATAATTCCTAAGGTATTAATCCTTAAAAATTCTTCACTTGCTAATTTTGAGCCAACACCAAGTCCTAAAAATATTGTTACTATATTTATTAAAGAATTTTGCATAGTATCACTTAATCTATTTACAACTCCAGATTCTTTTGCAAAGTTTCCAAAGCAAAATGCACCTATTAATGGTGAAGCTGCAGGTAAGACTAAAAGAGTTAATATTATTAAAAGTAGGGGAAATAAGATTTTTTCTAGCTTAGCTACTTTTCTCATTTTTGGCATTTTGATAAGTCGTTCTTCTTTGCTTGTTAAAGCTCTCATAATTGGAGGTTGAATTACTGGTACAAGCGCCATATATGAATACGCGGCAACTGCAATTGCTCCTAATAATTCAGGTGCAAGACTTGAAGCTATAAATATAGAAGTAGGACCATCAGCCCCACCTATAATCGAAATTGCCCCAGCTTGCTTAAGAGTAAAATCAATCCCAGGAATATATTGCGCTAGAGCAACAGCTCCAAGTAAAGATCCAAAAATCCCAAATTGTGCCGCACCTCCTAAAAGTGCAGTTTTTGGATTTGAAAGTAAGGGGGCAAAATCAGTCATGGCACCTATACCCATAAAAATGAGCAGAGGAAAAAACTCATTTGCTATACCCATATTATAAATTATTCCTAGAAATCCATTTACTCCAGCTAAGTTAGCTATAGGAATATTTGCTAAAAGCCCTCCAAAACCTATCGGTATTAGAAGTAGTGGCTCAAAGCCTTTTTTGATAGCAAGATAAAATAATAAAAGACAAATTGAAATCATAATAATTCGTCCAATACTTTGAGAGAACAAAGACATATTTTTGCCACTTGGACTTTTTACGCCTTTACTTGGAGTAAATATTGCACTGATTCCTGTTGTATGATAAAAAGAAATACCAAGTTCTTTTAAGCTTTTTTCATGAAAAGTTTTTTCTGATTTTTTGATATCATTTTTTTGTGGATCATCTTTTTTTATATTTTCCGTCTGAATATTTTTTACTTCAATGTCATTTGCTTGAAAACCATTTATCTGAGTATTTTGTTCAAGTTCAGGCGAAGAATTAGCTTGTAAATTTACACAAAAGCAAAATAATATGAAGAAAACTAAATAAATATTTTTTTTCATAATAGGCTATTTAAGAACGACTAAGGCATCGCCTTCATTTACAGCGTCATTTTGCGCTACTAAAACTTGCTCCACTACACCGTCACTTTCTGCTTTTATATCTATTTCCATTTTCATAGCTTCTAAAATTACTAAGGTCTGCTCAGCTTTTATTTTATCTCCAGCTTTAACCAAAATTTTCCAAACAATGCCATTTACAGCTGCATTCACACAGTTTTCTTTGCTTGGCTTATTTTCTTGGCTTGCTTGATTGCTATTTTTATTAGCTTGTGCATTTTGTGCTTCTTTTGGTTTTGAAGCTGGAACGATTTGAATATCCCCATCTCCATCAGCCACACTAACATTAAATTTTTCTCCATCTACAACAACAGTATAATTTCCACTAGTATTATTCATTTTATTATTATCCCCTTTTTGGCAAGAATTTTTATCATTTTTTCTAATATTTACTTTAGCATTTCCTTTTAAAAATTCTATGCCTTTTTCATCACAAGCTGCTGAGATAAATATATTTTCTTCACTTAGCTCAAGTTTCTCTTCTTTTAGTCTATTAGTCCAATACTTTATAGATTTTTTTTCATCAATATCTGCAATATCAAGAGGATTTTTTTTAGTTGGCTCTAGTTTTAATTTTTCACTCGCTAGTTTTATAATCTCCTTATTTGGAGTTACTGGAGTTTTTCCAAAATATCCTAAAACCATTTTTCCATATCCTGGTGCAATCTGCTTCCAAGGTCCAAACATAACATTTGCATAAGCTTGTTGCCAATAAAACTGCGACACTGGAGTTACTGAAGTTCCATAACCACCTTTTTCTACAACTTCTCGCATAGCTTTTATAACTTCTGTAAATTTATTTAAAGTGCCATTATCTCGCATCATTTGTGTATTTGCAGTAAGTGCGCCTCCTGGCATTGGAGAAAAAGGAATCAAAGGAGATACTTGAGTGGCTTCAGGGGGCATAAAATATGACTCAAGACAAGCACCAAGTTCTTCTTCATAAGCTAGAATTTTTTCTAAATCAAAGCCACCTAAATCATAATTTTTGCCTTTAACTGCGTGCATCATAGTCAAAATATCAGGTTGCGAAGTTCCTCCACTAACAGGTGATACCGCTAAATCAATCCCATCAGCTCCAGCTTCAAGAGCAGCTAAATAAGCAGCTACTGAAACACCAGCAGTTTCATGCGTATGAAGTCTCATATGTACATCATCGCCTAAAAGTTTTCTAGCCATTTTTAGGGTTTGATAAACTTTTTCAGGTGAGCTTGTACCACTTGCATCTTTAAAACAGATTGAATCAAATTTCAAACCAGAGTCTAAAATATCTCTTACATTTTTTTCATAAAATTTAACATCATGTGCGCCTTCGCATTTTGGAGGTAAATCCATCATTGTTACAACTACTTCATGTTTAAGCCCATACTTTTTGATACATTTTGCAGAAAAATCTAAATTTCTTATATCATTTAAAGCATCAAAATTTCTAATAGTAGTAGTTCCATGTTTTGCAAATAGTTTCGCATGCAAATCCACCATATCTCTTGAGCCAGTATCAAGCATTACGGTATTTATCCCTCTTGCTAGCGTTTGTAAGTTTGCATCTTTTCCCACGACTTCACGAAATTTATCCATCATATCAAAAGCATTTTCATTTAAATAAAAAAACAAGGCTTGAAACCTAGCTCCTCCGCCAAATTCAAAGTGAGAAATACCTGCTTCTTTTGCTGCTTGTATAGCTGGTAAAAAATCGTTAAGTAAAACTCTTCCACCAAAAACTGATTGAAAGCCATCTCTGAAACTTGTATCCATTATATCAATAAATTTTTTTGCCATTTTAAGCCTTAGTATGATGTTCAATCGCGGCTATTATCGCCGCAATTTTTTTATTTGGATTATTGTGAGTTGTGTTGGTGTCATTTAAAATTTGGATTTCTTCTTCTGAGGTTTGTTTGGAGATTTTCAAGGGTATTTTTTTGTGTGAATTAAAACTTTTTACAATCTTGGCTTGAATCTTTAGTAAATAAATCATTATTAATAAAAATACAAATACCACACCCATACCTAAAACCATAAATTTTAGTGCTTGAATAAGTGGATTAAATTCCATCTTTTCACTCCTTGAATTTTTTTTAAATTCTTTATGTCATTCTATTGAAATAAAGCTTTAAGAGAAATGATATTTTAATATTTATTCAAGAAAATAATGTTTTTTCAGTAAATAATAGTAAATACTAGGAAAAAATGTAAAAATACAGAATAATATAAAAATTAATATATAAACTAGAAAATTTTATTTCCAATTTTATATAAATACTCATCAAAATTTAGTAGGTATATTCTTAAATTTCCATAAGATTTAATAATTTTTTGTGACATAGTTATCCTTTTTTTAAAATATAACAAATTATAATATTTTTTAAAAAATAACTTGTATTATATTGCAAATTGTAATATAATTAAATAAAAGGAGTATTTATGCTAAATGTTCTAGAAATTATAGAAAAACTTAAAGATGTTTTATCAGCTGATGGGAAAAAAGGCAAGATTTATGACAAGGATTTAGCAGATGTTCTTGAACTATCTCAAGCAAATTTTGCAACTATGAAAAATAGGTCTAAAATACCATTCTCAAATATTCTAAATTTTTGTGCTTTAAAAAAAATTTCAATAAATTGGCTTTTATACAATCAAAATCCAAGTTCTTTGTTAGATAATACAAACAGATATTGGATAAGGTATTATAAAGAAATAAATCTAAGTGCTGGAGGAGGAGCTTTTGAAGCAAACGAAGACAAAGAAGATTTGGAAATTCCTAAATATTTTTTATCTTCACTTGGTGGACAAAGGAATATTAAAAATATTGAAGCTATGAATGTAAGTGGTGATTCTATGGAGCCTACGATTAGTAATGGCAGTATTATTTTTATAGATACTAGTAAAAATGATTTAAACAAAGATGGGATTTATGCTTTTGTTTCTTCAAATGAACTTTTTGTAAAAAGAATGCAAAAAAGAGTAGATGGAAAAATAGATATTGTTTCAGACAATAAAGACTACCCCAAACAGATAGTAAATGGTTTGGATATTAAAATTTTTGGTAAAGTTTTGGGTGCTTTTGGTTGTATTTATTAAAATTAGTTTTTTTGAATAGATAAATATTTAAAATTATATTTAATTATTATAAAAATATCTTGGTAATTATAGAATAGTTTAAAAAAGTGAAGATTTATCTTCTTCTTTATTTATAAAATCTTCTTCAAGTTCTTCTAAGCTAAATCCTATAAAATAAAGGCAAGAAAAATCTTTGGCCTTTAGATATATTTTAAGTTTTTTAAAATCATTTTCTTGGATATATGGAAAAGCAAAATTTCTTAATTCTTTTTTTGAAATTACATCAAGTTTAGCATAAGAATATTTTATTTTAATATATGATAATTCATTTTGACTGAGTTGCACAGATTCTTGATTTAAGAAAAATCTGCCTCCTTGTCCATATTCTAAGCTATTAAAATCTTTATCAATAAATCTAGCTTTTAAAAAAGGAAATTTTTTTAGTTTAGAACAATCAAAATCTTTTTCTAAAAAATAATATACAGATAAAAAATGTCCAAGATATAAGCTAGCAAGATTAAGTTTTGAAAAAAAATCATTATTACAAGAAAAACTAGTTTTAAATAATGAATGTTCAATCAAGTTATTAATACTAAAATCCCCTAAAATAAAATCTTTTGTTTGAGGATAGATTTTGCTCAATAAATTTTTATCATCTGAAAATATTCTAGTGATTTTATCAGCTTTATTAAGTTTTTCAAAATGCTCTTCTATAGGGATACTTTTGCTTATAAAAATATTTTCTTTATTTTTTATTCCAAGTTTTAAAAGCTCAATTATAGGACTTGGGCAAAAAAAAGCTTCTAGCTCAAGATGGGATAATTTATATCTTAAAAGCTTGATAAACGATTCCTCAAGGCTGGAAACTTCTATCCATGCAATTTCTTTATCTTGAATTTCAATGTCTTTTAATTCTTCTAAAACTATTCCAAAAGCACCTCTTTTTATAGCTTGTGAAATTTTGCTTTTATCTTTAGCAAAGAAAATACTACCTTCTTTTACTTTGCTTACCTTGCTTTCTATGGAATAAACAGCTGAAATTTTAGGCTTATTTAAAAGTCTTGCTCCTAAAATATCAACTAATGATGAAATTTTCATTTAGCTAATTTTGCTTCCATTTTCTTTTTTTGATTCAGGTCTTAGCAAAATCAGTCCATTTTTATCTTTACAAGCTAAAACCATTCCTTCACTTAAATAACCCATTAATTTCATAGGTTTTAGATTTGCTACTACGCAAACTTGAGTATTTAATAAAGATTCTTCATTATAAAATTCTTTTATGCCTGCTAAGATTTGTCTTGGTTTATCTTCTCCTAAATCAATTTTAAGTTTTAGTAATTTTTTTGATTTTTTTAAGTCTTCTACTTCAATTATTGTACCAATTTTCATTTCACTTTTAAAAAAATCATTAATTCCTATAAGTCCATCTTCATCTTTATGTTCCTCATTTTTTTTAGTATCTGTCTCATCTTTTTTAGTTTCTTCTTCAAATTTTGGAAATAAAATATTATCTGGTTTTGTAAGTTTAAAAGTTTCTATAATTTCTTCATTTTTTATAAGCTTTGTATAATTATCAGCTGTTATCTCAAGTCCAAGAGATGTGGCTAAAACTTGCATTTTTTCAGGCATCACAGGTTCAAGAAGCAAGGACACTCTAGCTAAAATATTTGCTAAAAAACTAACTAAAGCCATAGCCTCATCAGTTTTTCCTTCTTTGATTTTAGCCCAAGGTTCGCACTCAGTTATCGCTTTATTGCAAAGTGCCAAAACTTTCCAAATATCTTCAATATATTTGCTAATTTGCATGGTAAAAATATAATTTTCAAGATTAGCTATCAAGTCATTTATTAGTTTTAAATCTTTTTTATGATATTTAATAATATCTTTTGAATTAAGTTTTAAGTCAAAATATTTCTCGGCCATTCCAAGTAAACGATTTAATAAATTTCCTAAATCATTTGATAATTCACTATTTATTCTTTGCACCATGGCAGTTTTTGAAAAATCCCCATCTTGCCCAAAAGGAACTTCTCTTAAAAGAAAATATCTAAATTCATCAAGTCCATAAGTTAGCGCCATCTCTTTGGGATTTACAACATTTCCCACAGATTTGCTCATCTTTTCTCCATCTTTAGTCCACCAACCATGAGCTGCTATATGACTTGGCAAAGGCAAATCCAAACTCATCAAAAAAGCAGGCCAATAAAGGGCATGAAATCTTAAAATATCTTTACCGACTAAATGCACTTTAGCAGGCCAAAAGTCCATTTTTTCTTCATTCTTTCCATAGCCTAAAGCTGTTAGATAGTTCATCAAAGCGTCAAGCCAAACATAAACAACATGCTCAGGTTCATTTAGCTCATCTGGCAATTTTACTCCCCAAGAAAAAGATGTTCTTGAGATTGACAAATCTTTTAATCCACCTTTTATGAAATTTACAATTTCATTTCTTTTTGCTCTTGGTAAGATAAAATCAGGCTTATCTTCATATAATTTTATTAATCTATCTTCATAGGCACTAAGTTTGAAAAAAAAGCTTTCTTCTTTTAGCAAGCTTACTTTTTTCTTGCAATCTGGGCAAAAAGACTCTTCAAGTAATTGTGCTTTTGTGTGAAAAGTCTCACAAGATACACAATAAAAACCTTCGTAAAAACCTTTATAAATATCGCCCTTTTTATACATTTTTAAAAAAGCTGCCTTAACTCCAATTTTATGGTCTTCATCAGTAGTTCTTATGAATTTATCATAAGAAATTCCGAAATCATCCCACAAATTTTTGAAGGTTTTGCTTATTTCATCTGCATATTCTTTTGGGCTTTTGCCTCTTTGTTTTGCACTTTGCTCAATCTTTTGCCCATGCTCATCAGTACCTGTTAAAAAATAAGTATCGTGACCAATAAGACGGCTGTATCTTGCTAATAAATCTGCAATAATTGTTGTGTAAGCATGACCTATGTGAGCTATATCATTTACATAATAAATCGGTGTTGTGATAAGAATTTTTTTAGACATTTTATTCCTTATAGTTTTTATAATTTTCTTTTTCTTTTGAGATTACGATGAGTTTTTAACTAGACGATTTAGGCTAAAACTCAAAGCCACCAACGACACCTTTATTCATAGAATTATAAACACTCGCAATATAAGTTTCTCTTGTTTTACAATCTAAAAAATTATCACATTCTCCAAAACAAGACTTGATATTTTTATTTACTTGACAAGCTTTTAAAAGTACTAAAGCTTCATCTAATTTTTGTTCATAAATTTCATTTGTTTTATCTAAGTCTTCCATTAATGTTTTTTATAAACCTCTAAGACTCTTTTTATTTCAGTATTTGAGCCAAAAAAACAAGGACTAGTATCATGGATATGAGAAGCTTTTACTTCAAGCAATCTTTTTTTACCAGTACTCGCACCCCCGCAAGCTTTTTCAAAAATAAATGCAAAAGGAAACACCTCAAACAATAACCTTAATTTGCCTTTTAGCCTATCGCTTGTCGCAGGGTAAGAAAATAAACCACCACCTTTTAAAAGAATTTGGTGTAAATCAGGCACCATTCCTCCTGAATATCTTAGTCTATATCCATCACTAAAAATATCATCAATGAGTTTTTTGTGATAACTTGTCCAGCATTTCTGAGTTGAGCCAGGAGAATTTATATTTCCTTTTTCATTTAATTTTAGATTTTCAACAAAAATAAAATCTTGATTTTCTAGCCTATAAAGCTTAACTTTATTATCTTTTGCAAGTACAAATTCTAATCTTGGCCCATAAACACAATAAGCAGCAGCTTTTAGATTTTTACCCTCAAAACTATCTTCATAAATTCCAAAAATTGAACCAACGCTTAGATTCACATCAGCTAAACTTGAACCATCTAGGGGATCATAAGCTATTAAGTATTTCCCATCTTTATTCAAAAGTTTGATATTTTCTTGTTCTTCGCTAACAATTTCTTTTATAGAAGGAACTTTCGCAAAATGTTTTTCAAGAATTTTATCACTTAAAATATCGAGTTTAAGTTGAGTATCGCCTGTAGTATTTTCATGTTCACTTTTTCGTAAGTCACCATTTTCAAGTAAGGTTTTTATTTCTATTATGGAAGTTTTTATGGCTTTTATAATATCTTGCATGCTTAAACTTCTCTAAACTTTTTTTGCATTTTGCTCTATCCAAGGGATAAGGCTATCAGGATTATTTAAATCAAATACCAACATATCTTTTGGCAAGGCAGTTTTATCTATGCTATCGTCACTTGCAATAACATCTGTAACATCAAAATATTTCTCGTCTATTCGTTTTCGCATAACAGCAATTCTTGGTAAGGGCAAAGTTTTTAAGCCCTCAACTAACATATAATCAAAATCCCCAAAAGCTTTTGTCAAAGAATCCATATCTAGACTATTTTGTCTAAAAATTGTAGTTCTTCGTGGAGAAATTACAGCCACATCAGCACCTGTTTGAAAAAATTTAAAGCTATCTTTTCCTTCTTTGTCAAAACTTGCCTTATCTTTTGGGTCATGTTTTATAATCACAACTTTATTTCCCATAGCTTGCAAGATAGAAGCTATTTTTATAACAAGGGTTGTTTTACCACTATTTGAAGGTCCAGTGAAAGCTACACTTAATTTTTTATATTCTTTATTCATAAAGTAATTTTATCTAAATATTTGTTAAAGTATCTTTATTGTAAAATTAGCTTTTACTAGGGTGGTTTATGAATAAATTTTTGATTTTATGTTTTATTATTTTTACATCATGTGCACAAAATTCTGCAAATCGCTATTTTACAAAAGATTCATCTTATACTCAAAATCTTGAATTTACAAAAAAAGTATTTTTTTCAAAAAGCAATAAAATAATAAGTATAGTTTATATCTCTTATTTAAATGGCTTTGCCAAAGAATTCAAGAATAAAGATAAAGAATATTTTTTAGTAGGAATTTACGGCACAAGTTCTAAATATAAAGATTATTCAAATAATATTAAAATAAGTCTAGAAAACTTTAAGATAAAAACAGCAGAAAATATAGAAGTTTTCCCTAAAGAAAAATATAAAGTCTTATTTTCTAATATTTATCTAAAAAATAATTGGGCTAGATATAAGATTTATAGTTTTTCAAAATCAAAAGTGCCAAAATATAATTTTAAAATAAAAATTGAAGATTTAAAACTTCACAAAAGTGCTTTTATTGATTTTGATAAACAATAAATTTAAAAAATAATTTCTATAGCTTTTTTTTATTTTTAGAATTAATGTCTTTTAATTTAGCAAAAAATGTCGATAATTTTATTTGTGAATTTTTGTCAAAGTGTTTAGTATAAATATAATAATTTGCCAAGACTTTTTTTGCATATCTTCTAGTTTCTTTTAGAGGATATAATTCCATGCTTAAAAAGGGTTCATATTTACTTTTTAAATCAAAAAGCCCTTTTTTTAATTGTCTATTCAAAAATCCAATACCACCATTATAAGCATAAGCGATTAACAAAACATTTGCATGTCTTTCTTGCAAAAAATTTATATAATAATTTGCATATCTTATATTTACTTTAGGATTAAGTTGGTCTAGTAATCTATAATGTTTATCATTTAAATCTTTTGATAATTCCTTACTCAAAAATGGCATAACTTGCATCACACCAAGTGCAAAAGCAGGGGAGATAGAAGTTGGAATAAATCTGCTCTCTTGTCTGGCGATTGCGTAGATTAAAGCTTGTCTATCAGAAGAATATTTATCAGTATATTCACTAAATGGACTTATAAAATAAGATTTTTGATAAAGATTTTTTCTATTGAGCACAAAAGCTAATTGCCCTAAAGTATTTTTTGATGAAAATTCATCTACATATCTATCTAAAGTTTCTTCATTAGCAAACCCTAAGGTATTTAAAACTTTTATCCAAGCAAAAGGATTTCTAATATTAAACTTTTCTCTATCTTCAATCTCATATTTTGATTCATCTATGTTTAAAGAATAAACAATATTTTGAGGCTTTTTGTGTAAAATTTCCATAGCATATAAAGAATATATATTTATATTCCAAGAATCAGCCAATTCATCAAGAGCGTCTCCATCTTTATTTATAAGATATTTCCAAAATAAAATCCTATCTAAATCAAATTGAAAATATGCCTTATCTCTTGCAAGGTCTAGATATTTATTCGCTATTTTCATTTTTTTATATTTTATCGCATTCATAGCAAGTAAAAAAGTAGAACTAAAGTCAAGATTTTCTGTATTTACATCAAAAAGAGATTTTTGGAGATTATCTAATCTTGAGTCTGTAATGATTAAGCTCAAAGTTTTGTAAAAGCGCTCATTATTATTCAGTTTACTTAAAGTTTTTCTGCTTAGTGAAAAATTAAAAAACATACTTCTAAAAAGTGAGCCACATTTGTTAAAAGTATCAAAAAATGCTTTTTCATCACTCGCAACTAGGCTTTTAAAGGGCATAGGTGAAGAAACAATATTTAAAATATTTACTTGCTCTTGATATTTTCCTCTTAATTTATCTAAAACTTCTGCTCTATATTTTGGAGCAATACTTAAAGCTTTAAAAGTTGTAAAGCCAGCACTCAAGCAATCTTTATCTTGATGAATTAGCCAAAATATATTAGCTTTCATACATTTAATCTCACGCTTTATTTCTTTATTTCCTGATTTTCTTGTGTAAGCAAAATATATTTTTTTACTTATAAGTCTGCTTTGATTTAGAGCAAGTCTTGCTTGTCTTGGACTTATCCATTTTTGTTGTAAATATTGATAAATATAAAAATCTTTAGCAAAACTTCTTGGTTGCTTGTATAGCCATTTTAAACTTACAGAATTTGCATCAAGAAAAATACACGAAATAAATATAAAAAAAATTATTTTTTTTAGCATAACAATAGGCTATAAAAAAGTTGCAAACAATCTTCCAAGAAAAGTTTGTAAAAATATTAATATAAATAAAAGTATCACAGGTGATAAGTCAATATTTCCAAAAACTGTAGGTATAAGTCTTCTAATTAGTGCGTAAACTGGTTCTGTCAATTTATATAAAACTTGCATGATTGGATTATTTGGATCTGGTCTTACCCAAGAAAGCAAAGCTGAGATAATAATAACCCATTTATAAAGTGAAATTATAGTTAAAACAAGTACAGCTATTGAGCTAAGAAATGCGGAAGTCATTTTGTAATTTCTCCTAAGTAATTTTTGATATAAGGATATATTGCACTTAAGTTTGGACCCTTGTGCGAACCTGTTAATATATATCTTAGCGGTTTAAATAAAGATTTACCCTTTAATTGGCTAACTTTACTAAGATTTGCTTTAAATTCTTCAAAATCATCAAAAAATTCTGCTTCTTGTATTGTTTTTTGCAAAAGCAAAAAGTCATTTTTAAATTCACTTATATCATTTTTTTCTTCAAAATAAGGTTTTATTCTTAGTTTTAATTCTTCCAAAGTTGAACATTCTTCAAGATAGATTTTTGCTAAAAATCCAAAATCTTTATCTTCAAATCCTAGCAATTTTATAAGTCTTTGTTCGTCAATTTTTTTAAGATGCTCTTTATTTATAAATCTTAGTTTATCAATATCAAATTTTGCAGGAGATTTTGATAGATTTTTTATTTCAAACCAAGATACAGCTTCATCCAAGTCAAAAATCTCATTTGGAGTTTTGTTTCCAAGTAAAACTAAATAATTCGCTATTGCAATCGGTAAAAAACCTTCAGCAAGTAAGCCTTTGACTGAAGAACTGTCATCTCTTTTACTCATTTTCTTACCACTTATTTTTGATAAAATAATTGGAAGATGAATATATCTTATTTTTTTATCATATCCCAAAGCTTGTCTTATGTAGATTTGCTTTGGAGTGTTTGATATATGGTCTTCACCTCGCAAAACTACACTTATATCCATAAGCATATCATCAACGCCACAAGCAAAATTATAAGTTGGACTTTTGTCTTTTCTTAAAATTACAAAATCATCTATTTCAAAAGGACTAAAGGAAAAATCGCCTCTTAAATCATCATGAAATTCTATATTTTTTTCAGGTTTAGCAATTCTTATGCTGAAACTTTTTTCATTGTTTAAAACTTCACTTTCACTTAAATTTTTACAAGTTCCATCATATCTATAAGGTTTATTTTCATCTTTAGCCTTTTGCTTAGCAACTTGTAGAGTTTCATCAGAACAAAAACAAGCAAAGGCTTTTTTTTCTTCTACTAATTTCATAGCCATTTTTTGATGGTATTTTAAATTTTGACTTTGATAAGAAACGCTTTTATAATCTATCGAAAATAAAGCTAAAATTTCAAGAATTTCTTTATCTTTATTTTCAATATTTCTTTTTTTATCAGTATCTTCAATGCGAATAATTAAATCTATATTTTCTTTTTTTGCTAGAAGATAATTAAAAATTGCAACCCTCAGATTGCCTATGTGCATATCTCCTGTGGGACTTGGAGCAAACCTTAACATAAATTATTTTCTCACGATTGCAAAAGAAAGTTTTTTTATTTCTACATGAGATTTTATATAATTATTTATCTCTCCTAATTTAACATTCGAGATATTTTTTAGTTCAGTTTGTGAATATGATTGTGGTAAACCTTTATAATATAGTGAAAATGCTTTACCTAATCTTTGGCTAAGAGTTTCTAATCTCAAAGGCTCAGAGCCAGTTAAAAAATCTTTTGCGCTTTGAAGTTCTTTTTGAGTAACTCCCCCACTTACAAAATTATCAACAACTTGTTTTACCAAAGATATTGTTTCATCTGCATTTTTATTTTTGGTTTGTAAATAACCTGTAAAATATGAATAAGATTTATTTATTGAAAAATATCCATAAGCTGAATATGCAAGTCCTTTTTGTACTCTTATTGTATCCATAAGTCTTGATCCAAAACCACTACCTCCTAGAATAAAAGAGGCAATTTTTGCTAAATAATTATTTTTATTATTTGCTTTTACATCTAAAGGACTAGCAAAATAAATATAAGCTTGTTTAGTATCTTCTTTTAGTGTTCTACTAAGACTTTTTGGGCTTGCTTTAAATTCTACATCCGTAGTTTTTTCTTCTTTTTTGCTAAGACTTTCTAGGACTGGTTTAATATCATTAACAAATTGTTCGTACTTGATATCTCCACCTACTACAATGATAAGCTTGTGTAAATTAAGATTGCTTTTTAGAAAATCTTTAATATTTTCAAGTTGTATTTTTTCAATACTCTTAGGATTTCCAGCTTCAGGATTTGCTAGAGGAGTGCCTTCAAAAACTAAGCTCATAAGCTCATTTTTCGCAACTACATCGAAGTTATTTTTCTCTCTTTCTAAGACTCCTAATTGTAAGGTTTTGATTTTATCCAAATTTTCTTGATTATAATTTGGATCTTTAAGCAAAAGTCCTAAATATTTTAAAGTGTTATGATACTCACTTTTTAAACTACTAGCACTTATTACAAAAGTTTCAAAGCCCGTACCTGCATCTATTGAAATAGCTCTTTTATCTAGCTCATCTGCAAATTTTAAAGCTCCTAGATTTTTTGTTCCTTCGTTTAAAAGCTTAGCACTTAAGTTTGCAAGTCCAGCTAAATCTTTATCGTTCACATATCCGCTTTTTTTAAATACTAATTGCATATTAAAAGTCGGAAGAATAGTTTCTTCTTCATAAATAACAGGCACCTTAATTCCATCAATCTCTATATGCTTAATTTCTGCACTCATTAATAACTCCCCAAAAATCATAAAAAATATTAAAAAATAAAAAATTCTTTTTATCATGCTTTTCCTTTTATGACCTAATTTTAATAAAATCTTTCTAAAATTTCATAAGCAGTGTTTCTTTTTGCTGGAAATTCACCTAAATCACTAATCAAAGCTATCATTTCATCTTGATTCATTTTATTTTTGACTCCAGCTGCTGCTACAACATTTTCTTCCATCATAGTACTTCCTAAATCATTTGCACCAAATTTAAGAGATAACTGCCCAATATAGCTTCCTTGTGTTACCCAAGAACTTTGAATATTTTTAAAGTTATCTAAAAATAGTCTTGAAACTGCTAAAAGTCTTAGATATCTATTTGGCGATTGTGGTGCAATGTCTGGAATTTCTTCTAAAAGTTTAGTATGTGCACTTTGAAAAGACCACATAATAAAAGCTCTAAATCCACCTGTTTCATCTTGTAAATCTCTAATTCTTTCCCAATGCTCTATAATATCTTCATCACTTTCAACTGTTCCAAACATCATAGTAGCAGTTGACTTAATATCTAGTTTATGTGCTTGTCTGTGAACTTCTAGCCATTTATTAGTATCTAGTTTTTTAGGCGCAATAATATCTCTTACTTTGTCACTTAAAATCTCAGCTCCAGCTCCTGGAATTGAGCTAAGCCCAGCATCTTTTAATTTTTGCAAAACTTCTGTATAAGAAATTTTTGAAATTTTTGAAATATAATCAATCTCAATAGCAGAAAACCCATGTATCGTAATACTAGGATATTTAGTAGATATATGATTTACTAACTCTTCATACCACTTGATTTTTAGTTTTGGATGAACGCCACCTTGAAAAAGGATTTGAGTTCCACCAATCTCTAAAAGCTCATCAATTTTTTTGTCAATTTCATCATAAGTTAGAATATAAGCATCTTCATCTTTTGCATGTCTGTAAAATGCACAAAATTTACAATCTACCCAGCAGATATTTGTATAATTTATATTTCTATCGACTACAAAAGTAGTAACTTTTTTAGGGTGAAGCAGGGCTTTTTTTGCTGACGCAAGTTCGCCTAATTCTAATAGTGAAGCATTTTTTATTAGCGCAAGCGCTTCTTCTTTATTTAATCTTTTGTTTATTATTTCTTCTTTGTTGAATATTCTATTTTTTCCCATCTTTTCTTCCATCTTTTTTTTAATTTCTTTTTCCAATTCTTTTGCCATTTTAAAATCTACTTCCTAAATTAAATGTAAAATTACTTGTATCATCTCCAGTTTGAACCATCAAAGGTTTAGAAAATATTAGTTGCATAGGACCAGCTGGAGATATCCACTCAACCACAACTCCCGTACCTGCTTTTTTTACTTGGTCAAAATTATCAACCCCTATCATACCAAAATCATAGAACAAAGACCATCTAAGATTTGCCGCGGGAACCAAAGGAAAACTAAGTTCAACGCTATTTGCGGCAAAACGCTTATAGGGCTGATTGTTAGTGTTTGTAGTATAATCAGGACCAAAGGCATAAGATTCATATCCTCTTACACTACTAGGGCCTCCAAGATAAAAGGTATCCCCTTGAGATACATAACCTTCATTAAAAAGCATATTAACAGATAATCTATATTTAAAAATTAAATCCATTCCAGTTAGCTTTTTAAGTCCATAATAAAATTTAAAATAGTTTAATGATTTCAGGTATTTTGCTTCCCCGCCAAGTCCTGCGTATTCCAAGCTTGTTCCTACTTTCATACCATGTCTTGGAGTAAAAAAGTTGTCTGTATCATCAAAATTTATATAAGGCGTGATTGAGCTTAGAAGATAATCTGAATTATCAGGTGTACCTTGTGTATAAGAATCATCTTTTACATATTCTTCATTGATTTTTTCTAGTTTATATGAAGCACCCGTATATACATTTCTAATTAATTCTTTACCAATAGATGTAGAAAATCCCTCAACTTTTTTCTCTAGTTCGTAGCCTGTATAATCTATTTCATTATCTGTATTATAGATTTTAAAATTACCCGTATATTCACTATCTCTAATCGAAGGATTATTTAAAGATAAACTATAAGTATTTTCTTTGTCTGAATAATCAACAGAAAGTCCAAGTCCTAGACCACTTCCAAAAATATCTCTATCATTTACAGAAGCATTGATTAAAAATCCATCATAAGAGCCATATCCACCACCAAATACTATTTTGCCAGTTGAAGCTTCTTTTACATGCACCAAAAGATTCATTTTATTTTCACTGAGTCTTTCTTGCTCTATTCTAACAGTCTTAAAAAATCCCGTTCTTCTTAGCTTTGCAGTTGATTGTTTTAAGTCACTTAGTGAAAACAAGTCCCCAGGAGCTAGATAAATATTTCTTCTTATGACTCTATCCAGAGTTCTAGAATTTCCTGAAATTATCACATCTTTTATATAGACTTTTTGCCCTAAGTTTGTATGAAATATTATATTAACTTTATGATTTTTACTATCTTTTTTAATATCATATTTCACTTCGGCAAAAGCGTAGCCTAAATTTGCAATTTTAGTTTTTATAAATTTTGCATCTTCTCTTAATTTTTTAATATCAAAATATTTATCTTTTTTAAGCTCTAGGCCTTTATAGAGTTTTAGCTTAGAGCTTATTTTTTGTGGCAATAATATTTTTATAGAAGAAGTAGTATATCTTTTTCCTTCTTTTATGAAAAAACTTAAATCAGCAGAGTCTGAGGCAAAATCTATTCTCATAAAAGCTTTACTAACTGTGCTATCTAAGTAACCATTTTGATAATATAAATCATTAATTCTATAATTTTCAAATTCAAGTTGATTTAGATGAATTTGCCCATCATTTCGCCCAAAAAACCAAGGAAAACTTTGTATTTGTTTATTTGCTATAACTTTATCAAAATCTTTTCTGCCTAGATGTTTTGCACCATAATAAGATGCTTTTTTTATTATTATATTATCACCTTCATTGACATTAAAAACTATTGAAACAGACTGCTTATTAAGTTTATCAATTTCAGCTTCAACAACAGAATTTATGTAACCATCATCTTGCAAGATTTTTAATAATTTCTTTTTTGCTTCTTTTTCAATACCTAAAGAATAGAAATTACCTTTTTTTAATCCAATTTGTCTATAGATTTGATCCAAATCACTTTGTTTTGTTTTATAACCATTTATTTGTATATTTGAGATTGAAGGTTTTTCTTCGAAAACAAATGTTATTTTCCCCTTATTTTCTTCGACTTTGATATCGTTGAAATATTCAAAAGAATAAAATTTCTTTAAACTTTTATTTATTTTGCCAATATCTAGTTTTTCACCAACTCTAAAATCTAAGCTCTCATAGGCTATTTTTGTGGACATTCTTGAAAGTCCTTGAAAATTTATTGACTTTATTTTTGTAGCTTGCAATAGTGAAAAAGAAAGTAAAACGGCTAGAAGAATATATTTTATTTTATGTCTCAAATCTGTCCTTAGAATTTTTGGATAAGTTAAGTGACAATATAGCTAAAATTTGTTTATAAAAAATTTAACTAGCTTAGCTTTAATTTGGTATTATTAGAATAAGTAAATAATAAACAAAAATAAAGGGCAAAAATTGAAAGTAGGAATAGTCGGATTAGGATTAATGGGTGGCTCTTTAGCTAAGGCTTTAAAAAAATATTCAATAGCTAGTAAAATTTTTGGCTTTGTAAAAAACAAAGAGGAAGAAAAGGAAATTTTAGAACTTGGCTTGGTTGATGAATTGTTATCTTTTGAAGAGTTAAAAAGTAGAGTAGATATTCTTATTTTGGCAATTCCCGTAAAAGCCATTATTTCTTATATGCAAGACTTAAGAGATATTGATAAAATAAATGAAAATCTTACCATTATTGATTTAGGAAGCACAAAAGAAGAAATTATTTTAAAAATTCCTAAAAATATTAGAAAAAATTTTGTAGCAGCACACCCAATGGCAGGAACTGAAAATTTTGGCCCAAGTGCGGCTATTGATAATCTTTATGAGGGAAATACTGTTGTTTTGTGTAACTTAGAAGATAATTCAAAAATTCACAAAGATAAAGCCTTAAAACTATTCCAGCAAATTGGTATGCGAATTGTGCAAATGGATGCAAAATCACATGATATTCACGCTAGTTATATCTCTCACTTACCCCACGCTATTTCATTTTCTTTGGCAAATACGGTTATGAACCATGAAAATCCAAAAGAAATCATAGCTTTAGCAGTAGGTGGATTTAAAGATATGTCTAGAATTGCAAAATCATCAGCAAATATGTGGAGTGATGTTTTTTTTCAAAATAAAAAGAATTTACTTAAAGCACTTGATGAGTTTGAAAAAAATCTAAAAAATCTAAAAGAACTTGTAAAAAATGATAAAGAAGATGAACTTAAAGAGCTTATGAAAAAGGCAAATTCTTTGCATAATATTTTATAAGCTATTTAATATTTAAAACGAGCTTAGGTTTTATAATATTTTATGTGAAAGTAGGGCATCTTGAACCCTAAGAGCTTGGCTTTGCTCTTTAACGTCATGACATCTTATGATAGAAGCACCATTTTGCACAGCTTGCAAATGCACAGCTAAACTTCCTGCTAGTCTATCTTCTATTTTGGAAGTTATAATATCATTTATCATAGATTTTCTACTAGCTCCTATCAAAAGCTCATAACCAAAATGTTCAAAATGGTTTAGATTTGATATTAGTTCAAGATTATGTTCAAGATTTTTTCCAAAACCTATGCCAACGTCTAAGATAATATCTTGAACTCCACAAGAATTGGCAAGTTTTATTTTTTGCTTAAAAAATTCATTAATATCTAAAATAATATTTTCATATTCTGGATTATTTTGCATAGTTTCTGGATTATTTTGCATATGCATAATAACTAATGATGCTTTATATTTTGATGCTAAATTAGCCACCCCCAAATCTTTTAGCCCTGTTATATCATTTATCATAGAAAAACCATTATCAAGAGCGTATTGCAAAATACTTGTCCTAAAACTGTCAAGAGAAAAACAAGCCTTTTCGTAAAATTTTTCTTTATAAATTATGTCGATTATTTCTTTTAGCCTTTTAAATTCTTCATCTTTATTTATAAAAGTGCTTCCAGGTCTGCTTGATACTGCGCCAATATCTATAATATCAGCCCCATCTTTTATCATATTTTCTATTCTTTTACTTGCTGTTTTTGCACAAAATCTTGAGTCTTTAAAAAAGCTATCTTCATTAGCATTTAAAACTCCCATTATCCTTGTATCAAAGCTTTTAGGATTTAAAAATTGCTTTAAATCTTCTCCAAAATCCTTAAGTTCAAAAGGCTGTTTTTTTTCTTTTTGTATTAGTATTTTTATCTGTCTTTTATTTGCTAGTAGTATTGCATCTACAAATTTATTTTCAGCTATTATTGCGCCTTTAGGCAAGGCCACATCAGCACCGATACTAAGAGCGTCTTGCTTTAAAATATTTGCAGCTCCAACATGCATATTTTTAATATATATAAAAATAATTTCACTTTTTTGTGCTAAAATACTAGCCCCAGCAGGCTCACAACCTAATTTTAAAAATATTTCATTTGCGCATCGCAAGTTTACTTTGTAAAAATTCATTAAACTCTCTTTTTATTTTGCAAAATATGCAGTAGTAGATTTCCCAGTATATTTATAGGTTTTGAATTTAAATTTAGCAATTTCATAGAAGTCGAAAAAAGCTCCAATTCTTGGCTTTTTAAAATAATTTTTTTTCTTGTCACTTCTTGCATAAGTGAGCCAAGTTCTTCTTTTGCTTCAACTTGGTTAATTCTTTCTTTACTTTTCAAATAAGCATAAAGCTCTTTTAAACTAAAAGTTCTTAAATCAAGTTCAAAGTTTTTTATAAGTTTTTGCTTTTTTAAATATTTATATTCTAGTCTTGAAAAAACAGTAGCTAAGAGGCTAGATTTAGAAGTTGCTAAAATCAAAAAAATTATATTTTTTGGCGGCTCTTCTAAGACTTTTAGCAAGGCATTTTGTGCTTCAACTCTAAAACTATAGCCATAAATTATAATGTATTTTGTATTAGCTGTGCTAAGGTAGGCTTCTTTTATAGCCAGTCTTGCACTTGAGATTAAAAATTCACTTTTTTTGTTTGTAGATTCTTCATTTCTTATGATTCTAAAAGAATTTTTTTCTAAAGCGCTTTGTAATTCCTCTAGTGTTTGTTCGATATCATCAACAAGCAAAATACTTGACTTTAAAAATTGACCTTGCATACTTGGCATTTTTTATTTATTTACATCAATTTGTGCAAAAAGTGCAGCACTCAAAGTTTTGTTAAAAAGTTTAAACATTTGTAAAAGCTTAAAATCTAAAAAATCATCACTTTTTAAACTAAAAGTATTTTGCCTATTTTCATCAATCAGCCACATAAAAGAATTTTTTGAAATTTTTGCAATAGTTGCTATTGGATCTTGCCCCTTACCTATGTACCAAAAAATATACCCATTTGGAAAAGAAATATTTAACATATCTTTTATATTATCAGCATCTCTTTCAGATTGAATACTTTTTATTTGTCTTGAAAAAGATTTAAAATCATAAAAAGGCAAAAAAGGTCTAGCATTTTTTGAAGAATTTATATTTGCAGTAATGTATTCTAAAAACCACTTTCTATCAGTGTCACTCAAAATTATAACAGAGCAACCATTATTTATAATGTTTGTGATAGACTTTGCCACCATAGGAGTCCATTCAAATTTTTTTTCTTCAAGCCAAGACGAACTAATAAGACTATCATCTCTAATAGCTTTTAAAGTCCAGTTTAAAAACTCTTGCATGTTTTGTCCAAATGATAAGCTTCATGAAGAGCTCTAACTCCAAGTTCAGCGTATTTTTCTTCTATAATCATAGATATTTTTATTTCGCTTGTGCTTATGATTCTTATATTAATATTTTCTTTAGCCAAAGTTTCAAAAGCTTTTGAAGCAACTCCAGAGTTAGTTTTCATACCAAGCCCTACAACAGAAAGTTTACATATTTTTTCATTGTAATCAACTTTTTGTATATCTTTTTTAAACCTTAGCATGATATTTTGTGTTTTTTCTAAGTCTTCAATAGGCACAGTAAAGTCAAGTGAAGTTTTGCCGTTTACTGCGACAGTTTGCACAATCATATCTACATTTACTTGAGATTTTGCCAAATCAGAAAAAATTAAAGCAGCGATTCCAGGCTTATCGCTAACCCCATATAGACCAATTCTTACTTGATTTTTATCAAGTGCTATTCCACTCACTAAAGCTTTTTCCATAATATTTCCTTCTTTTGTGATAAGTGTCCCTTCGATTTCAGGCGCAAAGCTTGAACGAGAGATTATATTTACATCAAATTTTTTAGCCATTTCTACAGATCTGGTTTGTAAAACTTTTGCACCCAAAGATGACAGTTCTAGCATTTCCTCATAAGAGATTTTTTCAAGTTTTCTAGCCCTTGGTTCAATCCTGGGATCACTCGTATAAATTCCATCAACATCAGTATAAATCTCACAAATACTAGCGTTCAAAGCTCCAGCTAAGGCAACAGCACTCAAATCGCTCCCACCTCGCCCTAAAGTGCTAACTCTTCCTTCCTTTGTATATCCTTGAAAACCTGCAACTATGATTATTTGTCCACTTTTAAGAGCTTTACTTATGTTTTTGGTGTCAATACTTTGGATTTTTGCCCTTGTATAATGGCAATCTGTTAAAATCCCAGCTTCTCTACCACTCATAGAAATACTAGCATATCCTTGTTCATTTAAAGCAAGGGCTAGCAAAGATGAACTAATCCTCTCTCCTGCGCTTAAAAGCATATCCACTTCTTTTGAGCTTGAATCTTTGCTAAAATGCTTAGCATAAGAGCTAAGTTTATTAGTTACTCCACTCATAGCAGATACAACTACAACTAAGTCATAGTTTTTATCTTTTTCTTTTTTTATTATATTTGCGACATTTTGGATTTTTTCTAAATCTCCAACACTAGTACCGCCAAATTTTAACACTTTTAACATTCTAAATGTAGCCTTCTTTTTTAAAATATTTTAATACTTGTTTATAAACTGTTCTTTTGAAAAAAGTTATAAAATCATAAATTACACTTACATCCACAAATTTAAATTCTCCAAATTCAGGGTGTTCTGTATTTATATTTATTTTTGCATTTTTTTTAAGTTTTACTAAAAAATATTTTTGATTTTGTCCATCAAAGGGTTGCATTTTTTTAGCAATATTTGGGGGAAAATCATAAGAAATCCATTCAGGATGCTCTGCAATTATCTCTATCTCATTTGTGCCAATTTCTTCTTTTAATTCTCTGAAAAGCGCTTGTTTTGGACTTTCACCTTTATCTATTCCACCTTGGGGAAATTGCCAAGCATCAACCACATCAATCCTTGAAGCTATGAAAACCTCACACTTTTGGGGATATTTTGAAGATAAAATAACCGCACCAACATTTGGTCTGTATAATTTATCATTTTGTTTGGTATCAAGATTAGTGCTTTCTTTATCTATCATAAATATCTTTTCCCTTATAATAAGCAAATATTATAAACTATTTAGGATTAAAAAATGCTTTTATATATTCATATCCCTTTTTGTGATAGCAAGTGCTTTTACTGTGCTTTTAACTCATACACAAAAAAATCATCTTTAAAAGATAAATATATAAAAAAACTTATAAAAGAATTTAAGTATCTTGTATCTAAATACAAAATCAAAAAAGAGTCTTTTGACACATTATATATTGGCGGTGGAACTCCATCTTGCTTGGATGCAAAATTATATGAAGAGTTATTTTTTTACCTTAATCCTTATTTAAAAAAAGGCATTGAAAAAACCTGCGAAGCAAATCCAAATTCGGCCAATTTTGCTTGGCAAAATAACATGAAAAAACTAGGTATTACTAGGCTTAGTTTTGGAGTGCAAAGTTTTGATGATACTAAGCTTAAAATATTAGGAAGAAATCATAATAAAAAAACAGCCCTAAAAGCACTTGAGGATGCACAAACTTTGGGCTTTGAGTCTGTAAGTTGCGATATTATTTATGGGCTAAAAAATGATAATATCAAAATGCTAAAAAAAGATTTAGAATTTATTCAAAGCCTAGAAATCAAGCATTTAAGTGCTTATAGCCTTATTATTGAAGAAGGCACTAAATTTGAAAAAAAATCTTATTTAAAAATTGATGATGAGATTTTATCCAAAGATTTTTTTAATCACTTAGAATCTTTAGGCTTTATTCAGTACGAAATATCAGCTTTTGCAAAAGAAAAAAAGTACTTCTCAAAGCACAATATCGGATATTGGGATTATAAACCTTATTTAGGTTTAGGGTGTGGCGCTGTCGGAAGAATAGGTGATACTAGGTATTATTGTGAAAAGAATTTAGAAAAGTATCTAGGAGAAAATTTAGAAGAAGGTCTAGAAAAAAAATCAGAAAAAGATTTTTATTATGATTTCGAAACTTTAAGTAAAGAAGATATAAAAACTGAAAAAATGCTTTTAGGACTTAGATCTTTTGTAGGTTTTGAACTAGATATTTTAAATAAAGACGAACAAGCTAAAGTTTTATTCTTGCTAAAAGAGAATAAACTTTTTCAAAAAGGCTCTAAAATCTTTGCTAAAGATTTTTTGCTTTGTGATGAGCTTGCTTTGTATATTTTGGATTAAGTTAAGCTATAATTAAAATAAGATTAAAGTAAAATTAAAAAAAATATCTTTGCTTTGGCTTTTATAAGATTTTACAAAACTATGTGTTAGTATTCCAAATAAGACAATATATATCTTATTTAACTTTAGGAGTGTTTAATGAGTGATAATACAATAAGTGAAATTATTAACAATGATTACAAATTAGGCTTTGAAACCTTAGTTGAAAGTGATACTTTTAAGGAAGGTTTAAACGAAGATGTTATCAAAGCTATATCGAAAAGAAAAGATGAGCCAGAATGGCTTTTAGATTTTAGACTAGAGGCATATAAAAAATGGCTGACGATGAAAGAGCCAAGATGGGCGAAATTGCACTATCCAAAAATTGATTTTCAAAAAATATCATATTTTTCAGCCCCAAAAAAAGCCTTAGAATCCCTTGATGAAGTAGATCCTGAGATTTTAAAAGCTTATGAGAAATTAGGAATTCCTCTAGAGGAGCAAAAAAAACTAGCTGGTGTTGCAGTTGATGCTGTATTTGATAGTGTTTCTGTAAAAACTACTTTTGAAGATGAGCTATCTAAACTTGGAATTATTTTTTGTTCTATGTCAAAAGCAGCAAAAGAGCATCCTGAGCTTTTAAAAAAATATTTAGCAAGTGTAGTTCCAAAAGATGACAATTTTTTTGCCGCTTTAAATGCTGCTGTATTTACAGATGGCTCTTTTGTTTATATTCCAAAAAATGTAAGATGTCCTATGGAATTATCTACATATTTTAGAATAAATGCTTTAAACACTGGGCAGTTTGAGCGAACATTGATTATAGCAGATGATGGAAGTTTTGTATCTTACAATGAAGGATGCTCAGCACCTTCAAGAGATGAAAACCAACTCCACGCTGCTGTTGTTGAAGTTGTAGTTCTAGATAATGCGCATGTAAAATATTCTACTATACAAAACTGGTATCCTGGGGATATAAACGGAAAAGGTGGAATTTATAATTTTGTTACAAAAAGAGGACTATGTAAAGGATATAAAGCAAAAATATCTTGGACTCAAGTTGAAACAGGTTCTTTGCTTACTTGGAAATATCCAAGTTGTATCTTACTAGGTGATGAAAGTGTTGGTGAATTTTATTCAGTTGCAATATCATCAAAAGCCCAACAAGCTGACACTGGTAGCAAAATGATTCATTTAGGTAAAAATACCAAATCAACGATTATTTCAAAAGGTGTTTCAGCTTTAAAAGGCGAAAATTCTTATAGAGGTATGGTAAAAGTTGTAGACAAAGCAGATAATGCTAGAAATGTTTCGCAATGTGATTCTTTACTAATAGGTGATACATGTATAGCAAATACTTATCCCGTACTTGATGTAAAAAATCATACAGCAAATATAGAACATGAAGCAACGTCTTCAAAAATATCCGATGATCAGCTTTTTTATCTAAGACAAAGAGGGATTAGCGAAGAAAATGCCATTTCTTTAATAGTGAATGGTTTTTGTAAAGAAGTATTAAATAATCTTCCTATGGAGTTTGCAGTTGAGGCTAAGGCCTTACTTGATTTAACTTTAGAGGGTAGTGTGGCATAAAGGAGTAAAAATGCTAAAAATAGAAAATTTATGTGTAGAAATAAATGATAACCAAATATTAAAAGATTTTAATTTAGTGATAAATGATGGAGAAATACATGCTTTAATGGGCGTAAATGGTGCTGGTAAATCTACTTTAGTAAAAGCGCTTAGCGGACACTATGATACAAATATAACAAGTGGAACAATAACTTACAACGGCAAAGATGTACGAAGCTTAAAACCTGAGGCTAGAGCAAATGAAGGAATGTTTTTAAGTTTTCAATCTCCTGTTGAAGTGCCAGGCGTTAATAACAACTATTTTCTAAAAACTGCAGTGAACGCAAAAAGAGTTTATCAGGGATTAGAAGAACTAGACGCTAGAGAATTTATGGTATATCTAAAAGAAAAAATGGCTAAATATGGGCTTGATAATTCGCTTTTAAAAAGAGGATTAAACGAAGGCTTTTCAGGTGGAGAGAAAAAAAGAAATGAGTTAATACAGTTATTGCTTTTAGATCCAAATTTTATTATGCTTGATGAGATTGATTCAGGTATTGATGTGGACGCTTTAAAATCAGTATCAAAAGTTATAAATGGAATGTTCAATGAAAAAAAATCAGTCTTAATGATTACGCATTATGATAGATTATTAGAGCTAATTAAACCACATTTTGTGCATATTATCAAAAAAGGTAAAATTGTAAAAACTGGGGATTATTCATTAGCACTAGAACTTGATGCCAAAGGTTTTGCTGCTATGGGGTACGAAGATGAAAAAATTTAATTTTGAAAATAAAATAAAAGGCTTTACTAATACTTATTTTATAGAAAATAATGATACACAAAATGATGATATAAAAATAGAAATTAAGCCTAAAGAAAATATAACAATAGTTGAGCTAATTACTAATAAAAAAGATGTAAAAAGAGATATTTTTGTAGGAGATGATGCAACTTTAACATATATAAAAGTAGCAAAATCTAAAGAGCTTTCAAATGCAAGCTATAAAAACAGCTTAGGAGAAAGAGCAAATCTAAACTTATTTTGTTTTGATTTTGGCTCTTGTATAAATACCTTAAGAACTACTTTGGATAAAGAAGATTCAATCTTTAAACTATTTTGTTTAATTGATTTAAAAAATGATTCTAAGGTTGTTAATGATGTAGTAAATGAGCATTTTATAAAAAGCACAAGCGATATAATCTTTAGACATATTTTAGATGACAGTTCAAGTTCAAAACTTGATATGAACTCAATAGTTCAAAATTCAGCACCTTTTACAAAAGCAGTGCAAAATTCTAAAGCGATTTTACTAAGTGATAAAGCAAGAGTGGCAGTTAGTCCATTTTTAGAACTTTTTGTAGATGAGCTAGAAGCTAAGCATGGTGCTAGTTTTGGTGATTTGGATAAAGACGCTATATACTATCTTCAAAGTCGTGGAATAAAAGAAAAAGATGCTAAGGCTATTATGCTTGAAGCTGTAAGAGGCGAAGTTTATGCTAACTTAGAAGATGAAAAACTAATAGAGTATATTAAGAGTTTATAATGAATTATAAAGAATTTTTTCCATATTTTGCCAATTCAAAAACTATTTATTTAGATAGTGGCGCTACAAGCCAAAAGCCAAAAGCTGTGATTGATGAGTTAGACAATTATTATTTAAAAAATTGCGCTTCAGTTCATAGAAGTAGTTTTGGTGATGCAAATGTAGTAACAAGGGGCTATGAAAATACAAGAAAACTTCTAGGTGAGTTTATAGGTGGAGCTACAAAAGAAGAAATTATTTTTACTAAAGGAGCAACTGAGTCGTTAAATCTTTTAGCTACTTCTTTTGGCTTTGATATAAAAACAATTATTATTTCTTCTTTAGAACACCATTCAAATATAGTGCCTTGGCATATGCAAGGAAGAACTATAGGTGCTGGGCTTGAAGTAGTGGAGTGTGGGAAAAATTTAGAATTTGATTATGAACATCTAGAAGAACTTTTGAAAAAAAATCCTAAAAGTCTAGTAAGCCTTACACATATTTCAAACGCCTTTGGGGTAATGCACGATATAAAAAGAATTTCTAAAATAGTTCATAAATATGATTCTTGGCTTTGCGTTGATGGAGCTCAAAGTTTAGCCCATATAAAAGTAGATGTTAAAGATTTGGCTTGTGATTTTTTTATAATCTCAGCACATAAAACTTTTGGGCCAACTGGACTTGGAGCAATCTATATAAAAAAAGAGCTTTTAGAAAAAATGAAACCTTATCAAGGTGGAGGAGCTAGTATTGCTAGTGTAAGTTATGAAAAAAGTGTTTTTCTTCCATCTCCTTATAAATTTGAAGCAGGTACACCAAATATTGCAGCTGTTCTAGCTTTTTCTAAGTCTTTAGAATTTTTGCAAAAAATAAGTTTTTCTAAGATAGAAAAAATTGAGAATAAACTTTATGCTTATCTTTATAAGAGTTTGGAAAAAATCGAAGGTATTATTATGTACAATGACGCAAATGCCTTCGGAGCAAGAAGTTTTAATATAGAAGGTATAAGCCATGATGATATAGGTATACTTCTTGATAAACAGCAAATTGCTGTAAGAGTAGGGCATCATTGTTGTATGCCAATTATGGAAAAGTTAGGGATTAAGGGTACAATTAGAGTATCACTTAGTTTTTATAATGACAAAGATGATATTGATAAATTTATTAAAGCGTTAAAAAAAGCATTATCTATGCTAAAAGGGTAGAAATGAATAGTATTGAAGCTGTTGTTGATGACATTAGAAATGATTTAGAATTTTTTGATGATGAATTACAAAAATATGATTATATTATTGACCTTGGCAAAAAGTTAGAAGCTTTGGATAAGGACAAGAAAAATGATAAAAATCTAGTAGATGGTTGCACTTCTAAGGTATGGCTAGATATTAGCTTAGAAGATGAAAAATTAGTACTTCGTGGCACAAGTGACGCTATTATAGTAAAAGGTTTAGTTTATATTATTATACAAATATTCTCAGGTAGAAGTTTAGCAGAGCTAAAGGATTTTAATATGGATATTTTAAGTAGACTAAATTTAAGTGAAATTATTACGCCAAGCCGTCAAAGTGGTGTCGCAGGTATGATAAATAAGATTATGGAGTTTAGCAAAAATGGGAATATTTAATATTGAAGAAATAAAAATAAAAATTATAGAAGAAAAATTAAAAAAAGTTTTTGATCCTGAAATACCAACAAATGTGTATGATTTAGGACTTATTTATAAAGTTGAGCTAAGAGAAGAAAAACATTATTTATATGTAGATATTGATATGACTCTTACGACTCCAGCTTGCCCAATAGCAGATGCATTATTATCACAGGTAAAATATGCAGTTGAGAGCCTTGTTGAGGTTGATGAGTGCAATGTAAATTTAGTTTTTGATCCTATTTGGGATATGTCAAAGATTACAAAAGATGGGCAAGAAGAGCTTAGCTTAAATGCTGGAGTAAATTTTTAATCCATTCATTTTAAAATTATATCTTACTTTAAGATGAAATATTAAAACACTTAGATAAGATTATAATTTTATATAACTTTAGCTATAATGAAAAACAAGGTTAGTGTTTATGAATGATATTGTTAGTTATAATCCTGAATTTTTAGAAAAGATTGATATATTTTCTAAAAGTGAATTAAAAGAATTAGTAGAAATAAATCATATTTTTTCTTTGAAAAAATTTCAAACTAATAAAAATCTGATGTCTAAATTTGGTTTTTACCTGATTTATAATTCAGCAAAAAATGTAGCAAATTCTTATACAGAAGAAGAAGCTAGAAATTTATTGTTTGAAGGTATGACTGTTGAAAAAAAATTTGCTGATGCAATGATATTGATAAATTTAAAAAAGGCTCATAAGAAACTTTTAGAACCAACTTTCAAATTTTCTAAAGAAAGTTTTGAACACATCTACCAGATTTTATCAAATTCAATAGCATCAAAAGAAAAAAAACATACTCCAAGAAATCATAAAACAAGCATAAATATAGGTGGACATGTTTATATGCCACTTGAAAAACCAAATGAACTCGATATTCAATTAGAAATTTTATTTAGAAATTATCATTTTATTAAAAATCCTTTTAATAGGGCAGTTTATTTGCATAGTAATCTGATATATTTGCAGTATTTTTCAGATTTTAATAAAATAATAGCACAATTGATGCTAAATATGTCTCTAAAAAATGATGGAAAAATAATTCTTGTCCCAGATGAAAAAAATGACAATGACTATAAAAGCTCTTTACTTCCTTATTATGAAGAGGGAGATTATACAAAATTTAAAGAATATTTTATTTCAAATTATAAAGAAATGACTTCTCTTGATTTTGAGTAGTAATCTTAGAATTAAAACTCTAAAATAATTGCAATAAATATTAAAATAAGAAAAATATAATATCTTTGAAAACCTTTAAAAAAAGGTTTTCAAGATTGGACTTGGCGTTAATATTTTTTTATATTAAAATCCATGAACAGTAACATATTGTCTATTGTCTTTTGTTTTTTCTGACACATAAGTAATGGGTGATATTCTTGTTTGTCCATTATCCGTATTTGTTAGTTTAAAATCAGCTGAGCATTGGTACTTATCTGCATCTTTATCATAGGATAAAGTTTTGATATTCGTTACTTCAAAATCTATTTTTTGAAGCATACTTGTTTTTCCTGCTTTTGCTAATTGGCTTTTAAAAATTTGACCCACAAGTTTTGTAGTGTCGCTAGAGCTACAATCAGGTACCTTTCCTGCGCATCCATTTAATGTATATACTGCTACTGCTAGAACCATTAATAATTTTATATATTTCAAGATAATCCTTTGATTTTGTATTTATTTTGATTATTTTTTATAATAAAATATTTTATTATAAAATTCCCCATTTTGATTTGGCATATTTGACACCATTACCATTTTCATCTACAAATACCCAGCCATTTTCTAGATAATTTTTAGCAGTTAATTTGTTTCCATTTTTACCTATCATAATTGACAGTATAAAAATTATAATATTTGCAATATAAAATAGAGCTAGCCCCGCAAGTACCTTTCCAATAATTAAAATATAACCAAAGATGCCTATAATACTTAAAAAAGCAAAAATTCCACCCCATACATTTAATTTTCTTAAAAATAATGGTATCCCAAAAACTCCTGAAAATAAAAATAATATCCAGTTAAAGCCCGTACTTAACTCTTTCATCTCTCCTGTTGAAGAATTTTTCATTCTAACCATCATTTTTAAACCCCTCTCTTACTACTGAAATTCTAACCATAGTTCTCTCCTTGCTTTTAGATTAAATTTATCCTATAGGATAAAGATTTGATGATTTTATAATTATATAGTTTAAAGTTTAATTAAACCTATAGGATAAAGATGATAAAAATTGATTTTGGAAATTCCTCAGAAAATGAAATACAAGATTTTTATAAGGCTGTCTCTTCAAAAGTTAGATATTTTCGAGAAAAAAATAAAATAGCGCAGTTAGATTTAGCTCTTGATATTGGTATCAAATCTGTAGCTTTTTATTCAAATTGTGAAAACAATAAGTATAATAAGCATTTTAATTTAGAGCATTTATATAAACTCTCAAAAGCATTAAATGTAAATATTATTGACTTTTTAAAATAAAGCTAAAGATATACGCTTGTCAAAATCTTGTCTTTAAATAATATTTGTTATAATCGCATATAAAATTATAGGATAAAAAAATGGCGATTTACACTTGTGGACATAAAATACCTGATTCAGACTCAATATGCTCAGCAATATCTTTGGCATATTTATTAAACAAACTTGGCAAAAAAGCTATTCCTGCTAGGCAAGGCGAGGTAAATCTTGAGAGCAGTTTCATTTTAGAGACTTTTAACCATGAAGCGCCAATGCTAAAAACTTCTTTTGCAAATGAAGAGCTTTATATAGTTGATTATTCAGATTTAGCGCAAGCACCTGAAGATATAAGTGAAGCTAATATTATAGGAATTGTTGACCACCACAAGCTTGGAGATATTACAACTTCTTGCCCACTTGAGTGTTGGATTAGACCACTTGGTTGCTCTTCAACTGTATTAAAACAAATGTATGATTTTTATAAAATTGATATTCCAAAAGATATAGCGGGGCTTATGCTAGGCGCAATTTTAAGTGATACAATAGTCTTCAAATCCCCAACGTGCACAGAAGATGATATAAAAGCCGTGAAAGATTTAGCAAAAATAGCAAAAGTTGATGACTACAAAGCTTTTGGTATGAAAATGTTTGAAATAAAATCTCAAGTTGAAAATGCAAGTGCGAGCGAACTTATCAAAAGAGATTATAAAGATTTTAATATGCACGGACAAAAAATAGGCATCGGGCAATTAGAACTAATTGATGCAAGCGTGTTAGATAAACGCCATGGTGAACTAAAAAAAGAACTAGAATTATTAAGACAAAAAGAAGGCCTCCATACTGCGATTTTACTTTTAACGGACATTATGAAAGAAGGTAGCACGGTTTTAGTGAGTTCTAAACAAGAAGATATTTTTGAAAAAGCTTTTAATGTCAAACTTGAAGATTCAACAGTTTGGCTTGATGATTGTTTATCAAGAAAAAAACAAATTATCCCTTTTTTAGAACCTGCTTTTAAATAATAAATTTCATTTTAAAACTTTGAATTTTATATTTAAAAGGTAAAAATGGATTAAGATAAGAGCTAGAACTTGGTATTTTGCAAAAATATTGACACAGTTATTATCATAGTGGCCAGATATTTAAACACCTCTATGCTAAAAGAGACTTTACGCGGAGTTTTAAAAGTGATGCTTGTTTATTTGGTATAATTTAAAGAGAAAAGTGAAATAAGCTTCTAAAACACTTACGACCCGAGAGTGGTTTATTAGAATTTAAAAAAAGTTTAGAAATTTTTGCAAATCTCCGTCCTGCTTTTGCTTATGATGAATTACTCGATAGTTCAAGCCTAAAACCATAGCTTATAAAAGGCTCATTTAATGCCTTTAAAAAAATCTTAAGAAAATAATATTAAAAATATTTTAGGCACTAAAAAAATGGGTGATATGGTTTTAAAAAATCTTGAATTAGTCTAATTTTGCTAGGAGTATTTTATAAAATTCTTTAAAGCTAGGCAATTTTAGCTCATTTTCTCTTTGCTTTACTCCCCACATAGGCTCAGGGAAAAAATTATCATTTTTAAATCTAGCCATAATATGAAAATGTAAAAGTGGAAGATAATTTCCAAAAGAAGCTATGTTTATTTTTTCAGGTTTAAAAAAATCAAGCATAGTTTCTTCAATAATATCAAGAGTCTTTAAAATCTCCTCTTTGGTTTTTAAATCGCAAGATGAAAATTCTTTATAAGGAATTTGTGTAAAAATTTTTAGCCAAGGAATTTGTGATTTTTCTATTTCTATTTTTATATATTTATTTTCATATAGCATTTAAATCCTTTGAGCCATTTTACAAGCCTAGAGCTTAATTAATAGCACTTTAAGCAAAAATTTATTATAATGCAACTCCATTTTTCAATCATTAGGGAATTTTTTATAAAATAATTGTGATTTTGTAAAGAGTTGGTAAGGATATCTTTTAAAGATTTGTTCTCATTGATTGCTATTGTGGCAGTTCTTGCCTGTTGGAAAATGATAAAAATCACAAAAGGCGCATTATGAAAGTACGAGCTTCGGTCAAGAAGATGTGTGACAAATGTAAGATTGTCAAAAGAAAAGGTGTCGTAAGAGTTATCTGCGAAATAAAAAAACACAAACAAAGACAAGGATAGGATATGGCTAGAATCGCAGGTGTTGATTTACCTAACAAGAAAAGAATGGAATATGCCTTAACTTATATTTTTGGCATAGGCTTGCATACTTCAAGAAAAATTTTGGATGCTACAAAAATCCCTTACGATAAAAGAGTATTTGAAATAAGTGAAGATGAAGCAGCAATCATAAGACAAGAAATCCAAAAAACTTACATGGTTGAGGGTGATCTTAGAAAAAAAGTTGCAATGGACATAAAATCATTGATGGACTTAGGATCTTATCGAGGTTTAAGACACAGAAAAGGTTTACCTTGTAGAGGGCAAAAGACAAAAACAAATGCTCGAACAAGAAAAGGTAAGAAAAAAACTGTTGGCGCAGCTTCTAAATAAGGACAAATAATATGGCAAAAAGAAAAGTAACTAGAAAAAAAGTAATAAAAAAGAATATTGCTGATGGAATTGTTCATATTGCTGCAACATTTAATAATACCGTTGTGACAATAAGTGATAATGCAGGTAATGTTATTGCATGGAGTTCAGCTGGAAGCTTAGGTTTTAAAGGAAGTAAAAAATCAACTCCTTTCGCAGCCCAACAAGCAGTAGAAGATGCAATGGCGAAGGCTATAGAACACGGTATCAAAAATGTAGGTATCAAAGTTCAAGGCCCTGGTAGTGGTAGAGATACTGCAGTAAAATCAATAGGTGGGCTTGAGGGCATAAACGTAAGATGGTTTAAAGACGTTACTCCCTTGCCTCATAATGGTTGTAGACCTCCAAAACGTAGACGAGTGTAAGGAAGAAAAATGGCTAGATATAGAGGACCCGTAGAAAAAATAGAAAGAAGACTTGATGCTGATCTTGGTTTAAAAGGCGAGAGAAGATTAGCTGGTAAGAGTGCTTTGGAAAAAAGACCTTTTCCTCCTGGGCAACATGGACAAAGAAGATCTAAGATATCTGAATATGGTTTGCAATTAAGAGAAAAGCAAAAAGCTAAGTATCTTTATGGAGTATCTGAAAAACAATTTAGAAAATACTTCAAAGAAGCAGTTAGAAAAGATGGAAATACTGGTGAAAATCTTGTGACTTTAATAGAGCAAAGATTGGATAATGTAGTTTTTAGAATGGGATTTGCAACAACTAGAGCAAATGCTAGACAATTTACAAGTCATGGGCATATTTTAGTTGATGGTAAAAAAGTAGATATTCCTTCTTATACAGTAAGAGCTGGGCAAAAGATTGAGATTAAAGAAAAATCTAAATCAAATGCACAAATTCAAAGAGCTTTAGAACTTACTAATCAAACTGGTATGGTTGAATGGGTTGATGTGGATAAAGATAAAGTGTTTGGAATTTTTACTAGAATTCCTACAAGAGAAGAAGTTGTTATTCCTGTTGAAGAAAGACTAATCGTCGAGTTATACTCTAAATAATAAGGTAAAATATGAAGAAATTTGTAGATACACCATTTTTACCAACAGAGGTAGAAATTGAATCTCTTAGCGATACTCAAGCTAGATTTTTAGCTTATCCTTTTGAGAGTGGTTATGGAATAACTTTAGCGCATCCTCTTAGAAGACTTTTAATGAGTTCTTCTTTGGGTTATGCACCAATTGCTATAAAAATTGAAGGTGCTAATCATGAATTTGATTCTTTAAGAGGTATGCTTGAAGATGTTGCAATTTTCATAATAAATCTTAAAAATATCAAATTCAAAACAATAAGTGATGAAGAGCAAATAATTGCTAATTATACTTTTGTAGGCCCTAGAGTTATAAAAGGTGAAGATTTAGCAAATGCTGACTTGCAAATTGTAAGTGAAGATTTGCATTTAGCTACTATAAATAGTGATTGTGAATTAAAATTTTCTATAATTATCCAAAGAGGTATAGGATATATGCCAAGTGAAGATATAAGAGAAATTGTAGGAAGTGAATATATTCCAATTGATGCTTTTTTTACTCCTGTGCAAAAAGTTGTTTATAGCATAGAAAAAATGCTAGTTGAAGATAATCCAAATTATGAAAAAGTAGTATTTGATGTGCAAACAAATGGGCAAATTAGTCCAGTTGACGCTTTTAAAGAAGCAGTTACAACTATGTATTCTCAAATGTCAGTTTTTAATAAAGTATTTGATTTATCAGAAGTTAGTGTTAGTGAAGCTGGTGAAGAATCAATAGAACTAAAAGATTTAGTTACAAAAATTGATGATCTAAATTTATCTGCAAGGTCGTTTAACTCGCTTGATAGATCAGGTTTAAAATTTCTTGGAGAGCTAGTCTTAATGAGTGAAGTTGAAGTAAAAAATATTAAAAATTTAGGTAAAAAATCGCTTGATGAAATTAGCGATAAGTTACAAGCTTTAGGCTATCCAATAAGTGAAAATTTACCTGAAAATGTAGCTTCAGCTTTAAGAAAAAAATTAGAACAGTTAAAGGTATAATATGAGACATAAGCATGGTTATAGAAAATTAAATAGAACTTCTTCTCATAGAAAAGCTTTGTTAAAAAATTTAGCAATTGCTATAATCGAAAGAGAAAAGATTGAGACAACAGTTCCTAAAGCAAAAGAGCTTAAAAGATATGTAGAGAAATTAGTAACAAAAGCAAAAAATGCTGATTTTAATACTCATAGAACTGTTTTTGCAGCTTTACAACATAAAGAAGCTACAAAAAAACTTATTAATGAACTGGCTCCAAAATATGAAGCTAGAAATGGTGGTTATACTTCCATAGTCAAAACAAGAATTAGAAGAGGCGATGCAAGTCCTATGGCTTTTATCTCTTTTGTATAAAACTATTTAAAGTCCCTTTCTTAGGGCTTTATTTTTCTACTATTAAAATCAAATCCTTTCCTTTTTTAAACTTATCTAATTTTATCATTTTTAAAGCATATTGAAGTTAATATATTTGCTTTAGAAAATATATAATTTGGAGTTAAAATGAAAAACATCTTAACAGGTATTACGCCCTCAGGAACCCCTCATATAGGAAACTATATAGGAGCTATAAAACCAGCTATTGAAAAATCAAAATCAAATAGTCAAGATAATTATTTTTACTTTTTATCTGACTATCATGCTTTGGTAAAATGTCAAGATGCAAGATTAGTTGAAAAATATAGCCTTGAGATTGCAGCTACTTGGTTAGCTCTTGGACTTGATACTTCAAAAGCATTTTTTTATAGACAATCAAGGATTGAAGAAACTACACAATTATCTTGGATTTTGACTTGTCTTGCACCAAAAGGATTATTAAACAGAGCACATGCCTATAAAGCTTTGGTTGATGAAAATATTCAAGCAAACAAAGATAAAGATAAAAATATAAGTATGGGTTTATTTTCTTATCCTATCTTGATGGCAGCTGATATTTTACTTTTTGATACAAACTTGGTGCCTGTTGGAAAAGATCAGATTCAACATGTTGAAATTGCTAGAGATTTAGCAAATTATTTCAATAAAACTTATGAAGATATTTTGGTTTTGCCTGAAGTTGATTTGGCATGCGATGATGTTTTAAGTGGACTTGATGGGCGAAAAATGAGTAAAAGTTACCAAAATACTATTGAGCTTTTTGCAAGTGAAAAAGAACTTAGAAAAAAAATAATGAAAATAGCTACAAACTCGTTAGCTCCTGGCAAAGCAAAAGATTATAATACTTGCACTTTATTTAAAATATATAAAGAATTTGCCACTTCAGGCGAAATTGAAGAAATTAAAAAAGCCTATGAAGATGGCATAGCTTGGGGAGAAATGAAAAATATTTTATTTGAGAAAATAAATAAAACTCTAAGTGGAGCTAGAGAAAAATATAAGTATTTCATAGAAAATAAGCACGAAGTTGAAAATATTTTAGAGGCTGGAGAAGAAAAAACTAGAAAATTAGCTAAAGAAAAACTTGACACGATAAAATATGCTCTAGGACTTAGATCATTTTGCTAAAATCTTGAAGCCCTTATCTAATTTTAAGATGAGGGCTTTATAAAATCATAATTTCTTTTTCGCTATAATCACAAAATTATATTTTAGGAGTGATACTTGATTACACTAAAACAAGCATTAGAAACATCTTCGGCTGACTTAGAAGAACTAAAAAAAGACTTACGAGAAAAAATCAAACAAAATAAACATCTTGGCGCTTATATAGAACAATTTAATGATACTGATATTTTAGAATCAGGATCTGGTGTTCCAATAGCCATCAAAGATAATATAAATGTAAAATCTTGGGAAATGACAAGTGCTAGTAAGATTTTACAAGGCTATATTTCACCGTATAATGCAACTGTTATTGAAAAATTATTAAAATCAGGATGCAGTGCTTTTGGACGAACAAATATGGATGAATTTGCCATGGGAAGCTCAACTGAGAGTTCTTGTTATGGTCAAACATTAAATCCAATCGACAATACAAAAATCCCAGGAGGAAGCAGTGGTGGGAGTGCGGCCGCAGTTGCTAGTGGTTTAGCTATAGCTGCTCTTGGAAGTGATACTGGCGGAAGTATCAGGCAACCCGCTGCATATTGTGGATGTGTGGGAATGAAGCCAAGCTATGGAAGAGTTAGTAGATTTGGACTAAGTGCATATTCTAGTTCACTTGATCAAATTGGGCCTCTTACACAAAATGTGGAAGATGCAGCGATTTTATATGATATTATAAGTGGATATGATAAAAAAGATTCAACTTCAGCTGATGTATCTTATGAAAAAGTGGCACCGAAAATGAACGAAACTAAAAAAATGACTATTGCTGTTATAAATGGTTTTATTGATAAAGCTAGTACGGATGTAAAAAAAGCCTTTAATCATACTATTGATTTATTAAAAGCAGATGGACATAAAATCATATATAAAGATATGCTTGATACCTCAAAAATTCTTTCTTCATATTATATTATTGCGACAGCTGAAGCTAGTGCAAATTTAAGTAGATATGATGGTATAAGATATGGCAAAAGAGAAGGGCAAGGTCATCTTAAAGATATTTATAAAAAATCAAGAAGCCTAGGCTTTGGAGATGAAGTTAAACAAAGAATTATGCTAGGAACTTTTGTACTAAGCTCAGGATATTATGATGCTTATTATATAAAAGCACAAAAAGTAAGAGCATTTATTAAAAAAGCTTTTATTGATATTTTCAAAGATGCTGATTTGATACTAAGCCCTGTTGCTCCAAGTACAGCTCCGAAATTAGGCTCTTATAAAAGTGCTCTTGATATGTATTTAAGTGATATTTATACAATCGGTGTAAACTTAGCTGGACTTCCTGCACTTTCACTGCCTGTGGCAAAAGATAAAGATGGTATGCCTATCGGTTTACAATTTATTGCTAAAAATTTTGATGAACTTACACTTTTCCAAGGTGCAAAAAATCTAGAAGATATTTCAAAAAAGGATTAATAAAATGAATATTAGAAAAAGAGCCTTAACTTTCGAAGATGTATTGTTAGTGCCTTGTGCTTCAGAAGTTTTGCCAAAAGAAGTTAATATAAACTCTAAACTCAGTAAAAATATTTCTTTAAATGTACCTTTTGTTTCAGCTGCTATGGATACAGTTACTGAGCACAAAGCTGCTATTGTTATGGCTAGATTAGGTGGAATTGGAATAATACATAAAAATATGGATATAAAATCTCAAGTCCTACAAATTACAAAAGTAAAAAAAAGTGAAAGCGGTATAATCATTGATCCAATTTCTATCAAGCCTGAACAAACTTTGCAAGATGCTGAAGATATTATGAGTGAATTTAGAATCTCAGGTGTGCCTGTTGTTGATGAGCAAAACTATTTACTTGGAATTTTAACAAACAGAGATATGCGTTTTACAAGAGATTTTACAAAAATAATAAAAGATGAAATGACAAAAATGCCTTTAGTCACAGCAAAAGAGGGTACAACTCTAGAAGATGCTGCAAAAGTTCTTCATCATCACAAAATAGAAAAATTACCAATAGTTGATGGCGATGGACGACTAAAAGGTTTGATTACTATAAAAGATATAAATAAAAAAATTGAGTATCCAAACGCTAATAAAGATGAATTTGGACGCTTGAGAGTAGGTGCTGCTATTGGGGTTAAGCAATATGATAGAGCTGAAGAGTTAGTAAAAGCTGGTGTTGATGTGTTGGTTTTGGATTCAGCTCATGGACACAGCAAAGGTATAATAGATACCTTAAAAGAATTAAAATCAAGATTTGATGTTGATATTATTGCGGGAAATGTGGCTACTAAAGAGGCTACCAAAGCTTTAATTGAAGCTGGTGCTGATGGGGTTAAAGTTGGTATTGGTCCTGGAAGTATTTGCACTACTAGAATAGTAGCTGGTGTTGGTATACCACAAATTTCTGCAATTGATGAATGTGCTATAGTTGGACAAAGTTTAGGCGTGCCAATAATAGCCGATGGAGGCGTCAAATATAGTGGTGATGTAGCAAAGGCCTTAGCAGTTGGAGCATCATCTATAATGATGGGTTCAGCCTTGGCTGGAACTGAAGAATCTCCTGGCGAAGTGATTTTAAGTCAAGGAAGAAAATTTAAATCTTATAGAGGTATGGGAAGTTTGGGTGCTATGAATAAAGGTAGTTCTGACAGATATTTTCAAGAAGGAACAGCACCTGATAAATTAGTACCTGAAGGAATTGAAGGAAAAGTTCCTTATAGAGGCTTTATTGCAGATATTATTCATCAATTTGAAGGTGGACTAAGAAGCTCTATGGGGTATTTAGGAAGTGGAGATATTAAAACTTTTCAAAAAAATGCACAGTTTGTAGAGATTACAAGTGCAGGGCTTAGAGAATCTCATGTTCACGATGTTACTATTACAAACGAAGCTCCAAATTACAATATTTAGTTAAAAATAATTTCATTAATAACCATGAGAATTAGTTTTAAAGATAAGAATCATTCAAAATTATTTTTAAAACTTTTCTCCTTAATAAACATACATCAACCTCACAAATTTTTTTGATTTTTCTTTTTATAATGCACAGCTTATTAAATTATTATTAGTTTTAGTATTTTTTTCTTAAATCCCACATTTAAAAATTTAAAAAGTCCTCAGAATCATTTTATGATTTTTTATTTGGTATGGGCACTAAAATTCTTCCCCGCAATATCTTCAGCTGAAGTATTGAGCACAAAAATAATAAAACATTCATTTTTTTCTTTGATACCGCCATTTGTGTCTATAAAACTATTAGCAATTTGCGAAGTAGGTGTTGGGCTTTGTTTTTTAACAAATAGATTTTTAAAAATAGGAATGATTTTCTTCTTCATACATATGACTTTAACTTTTACACCTTTTTTTATTTTACCACATCTTTGTTTCACAAAAATACCATACGCCCTTACAATAGTTGGACAATATATTTTAAAAAATACTATTTTTATCTTAATGGGTTTACTCATTTATAAAGATAATGATAAAGAATAAATAATTATGTCTAATAAACTATTATAAAAATATTAAAAAGCTTATTTTAATAGATTTTATCCTAAAATTATTAATTAAAAAGGCTAATAATGAATGAAAAAATATCTTTTGAAGATAAAATTCTAGAGGCTAAAAAGCTTTTAGAAGAACTTATAAATCCTGATATTACTCTAAGTAAAAGTGTAGAAATTTACAAAAAAGGTACAAGTAAACTCAAAGAAGCAGGAATATTACTTGAAAATGCTAGATTAGAATTTGAAGAATTAAGCAAAGATTAAATATAATAATTTAAATTTTGTTTTAAAGGTAAATTATGAAAGATGAATTTTTTAATAGACAAATTAAGCTCTGGGGTAAAGAAACTCAAGATAGTTTAAGCTCTAAAAAAGTAGCTATTATTGGAAGTGGTGGTTTAGGCTGTTCTTTAGGAATTGCTTTAGGAGCTAGCGGAATAGGGGAAATTAGCCTTGTTGATTTTGATATTGTGGGTTTGAATAATATCCATAGACAAATAGGATTTAAAGTAAGTGATGATGGAAAATACAAAGTTGATGCATTAAAAGATTTACTTGAAGAGCGATGTCCTTATGTTGAAATAAAAACTTATAAAGAAACTTTTGAAGAATTTGCAAAAAGAAATTTAGAATTTGATTTAATTATTGATGCTATGGATAATCTTCCTACTAGAGGTGCGATTAATTCTTATGCAAAGAAAAAAAATATACCTTGGATTTATGGTAGCGTAGAAGAATTTCATGGACAAGTTTGCTTTTTTTCTAAAGCTTCTTATGAAGATTCTTTTAAAATCACGGATAGAAAGCCAAATGGTATAACTTGCCCAATTGTTATGCACATTGCTTCACTTCAAGCAAATTTAGCGCTTAGATATTTAGCGGGACTTAGCGTAAAAAAAGATTATTTATATTATTTATATTTTAATGAAGAGGGCGAATTAATAAATCAAAAATTTTCTTTAGGAAAATAGATTTACTACCAAGGAAAGTTCAGAAGATTAGAATTTATAATAAAAATTATATTCTTTTTTGGATACACTAAAACATACAAGAATAAGGGCTAAAATAATTTTTTAGATAAAGTATTCTTAAAAAATTGATTATTTTACTTGTATTTAATGTTAAAATATTTAAATAGAAATCTAAAAAAAGAGTAAATATGAAATACTTAAAATCTCCTTCCTTTGCGGCCTTAATCGCCGTTTTGATGTGGGCTTGTGCTTTTCCAGCTACAAAATATTTACATACAGAGTTTTCAGCTTTTAATATCGTATTTTTTAGAAATCTCGTAGCTTCAATATTCTTTTTAATCCTTTATTGCTTTGGTAAAATAAAGTTACCAAAAAAAGAAGATGCTTTAATGCTAGCACTTACTGCTATTATAGGATTAGGCGCTTATCAGCTCCTTTTTGCTTATGGGATATTTTTGATAAGTCCAGCAGTGGCAGCTGTATTGATATCTTTGATACCAATTTTTATAATTTTAATTTCAACAATATTTTTAAAAGAAAAAATTACAAAAATACAAATCATGGCTACAATTTTGGGATTTTTTGGGATATTTATTATGTCCTCAGCAGGGGGTTTTAGTGGTGAGAGTTTAGGATATTTATTCATAATCTTAGCTAGTATTTTTTTTGCTATTTACTCTATTTTACAAAAAAAATTTTTAAAAAAATATAATGTTTTAGATATTGTTGCTTACAATATTTGGATTATTACTCTTTGCCTTTCTTGGAATTTACCAAATTTAATCTCAAAAATTCATTTAAATATTCCAAGTCTTTTGTCTATTGCATTTATAGGAATATTTTCAAGCTCTATTGCTTTTATTTTATGGTTTTGGGCTATTCACAAAACTACAACTCATGGAATTTCTTTATTTTTATATATTCAGCCTATTTTTGTAGCTATTATATCTTGGTATTGGTTGCACGATATGCCTTCATCTCAAGAATTTTTAGGTGGTGCAATTATTTTATTTGCACTTCTTATATCAAATATAAAATTCAAAATAAATAGAAAAAGTAGTTAAAAATAATTTCATAATTATTATAAACTTGCTATAAACTTATTGCAAAACAAGCTTTTTGAGAAGTTTTTTAAGATATCATTTTAAAAAATTATCTTAAAAATTTATCTTAAGGATTTATGTGAAAATAAAAATATTGCTTATTTTATTACTAACTTTCGGGGGGGGGGCTACAAGCTAGTGATGCATTTACAAAATTTGGCACTATTACACAAATAGCATTGCCTCTTGCTGGACTGGGTGCATCACTAGGTATATCATTACTACATAAAAAAGACAATGAAGGTGCTTTCAAAATGACTGAAGGGTTTGTTTATACATTTTTGGCTACACATGCATTAAAAATATTAGTAGGAGAAAAAAGACCCAATGGAAGCAATAATGCTTCCTTTCCCTCTGGCCATACTAGTGCTTCATTCCAAGCTGCTGAATTTCTTCAACTAAGATATGGTTATAAATATGGTATCCCTGCTTTTACTCTAGCAACTTTGGTTGGATACTCAAGAGTTAAAGCTAAAGAACATTATTGGCATGATGTTATAGCTGGTGCAATGCTTGGTATTGGTTTTGCATATATGGTCCAAAGAACAAAACATTCCTTATATAATGTTTTCTTTTCTCCTGTAATATCTAATAATAGTGTAGGGTTTTTACTTAGTATGAATTTTAATTCTTAATTTATTCTAAGCAAGACTTAGAATTTTATATTAAGTAAAAACTATCTTCTTTTTTGGATAGTATTATTTTATTATTGTATTTTGAAAATTTTGAATTTTTTCATAAGCAAGTCCATGAAATAAGTAAAATATATAAAAACTATCTTCTTTTTTGGATATAATCTTTAGCTTTCTAATTTTATAAGAAGTTTATACCTCTTATAAAATTATTTTTAAGAAAACCAATTTTTAACTTTTGAAAACATACTATCAAAAACACTATCGCTTGGCATACTCTCAGAGCCGAAGCTGTCTTGTAGTTTTTCTAAAAGTTCTTTTTGCTCTTTATTTATTTTCTTTGGATACCTTATTTCTATTTGGACTACTAAAGTACCTCTGCCATATCCTTGGACTGATTTCACACCTTCATTTCTAAATTTAAACTGCTCTTTATCTTTAGTTCCTTGAGGGATTTTAAGCTCCAATTCTCCTCTTAAACCTGTAATCTTTATACTAGCTCCTAAAGCAACTTGAGTAAAAAATAAAGGAACACTTATATAAATATCATCATTATTTCTAATAAAATGCTTGTCTTCTTGGACTGTAATTTGCAGGTATAAATCACCTCTTGAACCATCTGGCGAAACATTTCCCTTGTTTGATACTCTTATTCTATTTCCATTATTTACACCTTCTGGAATATCAACACTAAAGCTATCTTTGACTTCTTTATATCCTTTTCCTTTGCAAGTTTGACATTTATTTTTTGCTTCTTTGCCACTTCCTTGGCAATGTGGGCAAGTTTGTGCAAAAGTCATAAAGCCTTGTCTAGTATGCACTTCACCTTGACCATGGCAGTGAGAACAAGTTGACAATTTTGCATCTTTTGCACCACTTGCCTTGCAATCCTCACAAGCTAATTTATAAGAATACTTAAGTTCTTTTTTTGCCCCAAAAACTGCTTCATTAAAATCAACACTAAGTTCAATTGCAATATCAAGGTTATAATTGTAAGTTTTTCTTGTCTGTTTTTCATTTCCACCAAAGCCAAACATTTCTTCAAAAATTGAGCCAAAGTCTCCAAAACCAGCAGATGAAAATCCACCAGCACCTTGACCTTCTAACCCAGCTTTTCCATATTGGTCATAAATAGCCTTTTTATTATCATCACTTAAGACTTGATATGCTTCATTTATTGCTTTAAATTTTTCTTCTGCTTCTTTATCGTCTGGATTTTTATCAGGATGAAATTTCATAGCTTGCACTCTATATGCTTTTTTTATGCTAGATTTATCCGCACTTTTTGTGATTTCTAATAATTCATAATAATCAATTTCAATCAAGATGTACTCCAATAATTTATAATTTTTGCGATTTTACCCAAAAAACTCTAAAAACTTAGTTATAAAGCTAAAATAAATATTATAAAAATATTTTCTTTGGACTTTTGCAAGATTTTTTGTAACTAAAATCAACAAAAATATTTTTCTAGCTTTAAATGCTTCATCTATTTATACTTAATACCTCGCATTAATGTATAATATCTTCAAAATACAATTAGGAGAATATATGAGTTTAATAGCTAAATATAAAGCACACACAAAAATAAGAAAAGAGCAGGATATTCCACCTTTGCCTCTTGATGCTGTTCAGGCTGCTGAGCTTGTAGAAATATTAAAATCTAAGGGAAATAAGCAAGATTTAGAATATGCTTTGGATATTTTTGAAAATAATATCAACCCAGGGGTTGATGACGCTGCTTATGTAAAAGCTGCTTTTTTAAATGATATTATTCAAGAGCAAGTAAAATGCGAAATAATATCAAAAAATAAAGCCGTAGAGATTTTAGGTACTATGATGGGTGGATTTAATGTGCATCCTTTAGTAGAGGCTTTGCAAGTAAAAGAAGTAGCTTCACTAGCAGCAGAGCAGTTAAAAAATACTATTTTAGTTTATGATGGTTTTAATGACATAAAAGAATTAATGGATAATGGAAATAGCTATGCTAAAGAAGTTATTGAGTCTTGGGCAAATGCACAGTGGTTTACAAATAAGCCTGAACTTGAAAAAGAAATAAAACTTTGTGTTTACAAAATCCCAGGTGAGACAAATACAGATGATTTATCTCCAGCAACTGTGGCTTTTACAAGAAGTGATATTCCGCTTCATGCTAGAGCGATGCTTCAAAGCAGAATGGAAAAACCACTTGAGACTATGCAAGAGCTTAAGAAAAAAGGTTATCCTTTAGCTTATGTAGGAGATGTAGTAGGAACTGGAAGTTCAAGAAAATCAGGAATAAATTCAGTTCAATGGCATATGGGAAGAGATATAAAAGGTGTACCAAACAAAAGAACAGGTGGGGTAGTTTTAGGCTCTACTATTGCACCTATATTTTTTAATACTGCTGAAGATTCAGGCTGTTTACCTATAGAAGTTGATGTTGATGGGCTTGAAACTGGGGATATAATCACCGTCAAACCTTATGCTGGAGAAATTTTAAAAAATGATAAAGTTGTTAGGACTTTTAAACTATCACCAAATACTTTAAGCGATGAACTAAGAGCTGGAGGAAGAATTCCTTTAATTGTAGGAAAAGGATTAACACTCAAAGCAAGAGAAGTGTTAAAACTTGGTGCTAGTGATATTTTTCTTAGCCCAGAACAACCAAAAAATAAGGCTAAAGCTTATTCTCAAGCTCAAAAAATGGTAGGTAAGGCATGTGGTATTGAAGGTGTAAGTCCTGGTATGTATGTAGAGCCAGTTACTTCAACAGTAGGAAGCCAAGATACAACAGGACCAATGACTAGAGATGAGATAAAAGAATTGGCTGCACTTTCTTTTGGAGCTGATATGGTTATGCAATCATTTTGTCACACAGCAGCTTATCCAAAACCTGCTGATATAACATTGCAACATACCTTGCCAGATTTTATCACAAGTAGAAGTGGAGTTATTTTAAAACCAGGTGATGGAGTTATTCATTCTTGGTTAAACAGACTTTGCTTACCAGATACTGTAGGAACTGGTGGGGATTCACATACTAGATTTCCTATCGGTATCTCATTTCCTGCTGGTTCAGGCTTGATAGCTTTTGCAGCAGTAACTGGGTCCATGCCTCTTACTATGCCTGAGTCTGTTTTGGTTAGATTTAAAGGTGAACTTCAAGATGGTATTACTTTAAGAGATTTAGTAAATGCTATTCCTTATCAAGCTATAAAAGATGGGCTTCTGACAGTTCCAAAGAAAAATAAAAAAAATATTTTTGCTGGTAAGATTATAGAGATTGAAGGACTTGGTGATTTAAAAGTTGAGCAAGCTTTTGAGCTAAGTGATTCTGCAGCTGAGCGTTCTGCGGCAGCTTGTTCGGTTGCGCTTAATAAAGAGCCAATTATTGAATACTTATCTTCAAATATTGCATTAATTGAGAAAATGATTGATGAAGGATATGAAGATAAAAGAACTTTAGAACGAAGAGCTAATAAAATGAAAGAATGGATAATAAATCCACAACTTCTAAAAGCTGATAAAGATGCAAGTTATAGCGCTATTATTGAGATTGACTTAAAAAATGTAACAGAGCCAATCTTAGCTTGTCCAAATGATCCTGATGATGTAGATACTTTAACAAACATATTAAATGATCCAAATAGAATAACTGATAAAATTGATGAAGTTTTTGTTGGTTCATGTATGACAAATATTGGACTTCTAAGAGCTGTGGGTGAGATTTTAGAAGGTGAAGGAACTGTGCCTGTTAGATTATGGATTGCACCACCTACAAAAATGGATAAAAAACAACTAATAGAAGAGGGGTATTATGCTATTTTCGGAGCAGCTGGGGCAAGAACGGAAATACCTGGGTGTTCTTTGTGTATGGGAAATCAAGCAAATGTAGAAAAAGGTGCAATAGTATTTTCTACTTCAACTAGAAACTTTGACAATAGACTAGGAAAAGATTCAAAAGTCTATCTAGGTTCTGCTGAAATGGCTGCTTTAACTGCACTTTTAGGACGATTACCAACTAAACAAGAATATATGGATATGATACCTAAAAAAATTACTCCAGAAAAAAGAGATAGAATTTATAAATATTTAAATTTTCATCTTATTTCAGATGGTGATTTGAAAAATTTAGTACATTCATAAAATTTATTTTACTAGGGTTTTACCCTAGTAAGCTATAATACATATTACCAAAAAAGATAACAGCTTTAAAAAAACCAAGAGAGCAAAAATGGAGAAGAGAAAATGAGTTTAAATGTAAAAAATAAAGCATTTGCTGTAAAAGATACTAAAATAAATACAAATAAGGGCGATTCTTATTATAAGAATTTATTTAAAAAAATGTCAAAGCGTTTAGATGAGTTAGAATCACAAGAAAGCTTAAATGATATAAATATGAAAGATGTGATTGAAAGTGAAGGTATAAACAGAAGGGACTTTATGAAATGGGCTTCAGCTACAACGGCTGCTTTAATGTTGCCCGCTATGTTTACTCCTTTAGTTGCAAAGGCAACTGAACTTATGAATAGAGTTCCTGTTATTTGGATAGAACTACAAGATTGTGCTGGAAATACTGAGGCACTTTTGCGAAGTTCAGCTCCAAAAATTGATAATTTAATCTTTGATGTTTTAAGTTTAGAATTTCATGAAACTATTATGGCAGCTTCAGGAGCTGGAGCTGAAGCTCAACTTGAAGATGCAATAAAAACGTTTAAGGGCTCTTACTTGCTTTTTGTGGAAGGTTCAATTCCTACTGGAATGCATGGAAATTATGGAACAATAGGTGCTAGCGGAGAAACGTTTGAAAATCATCTTAAAAGATTATCAAAAGATGCGGGCGCTATTGTGGCTGTTGGTTCTTGCGCTACTTTTGGTGGTATTCCAGCAGCTAGTCCAAATCCTACAAAGGCTGTTGGGGTGATGGATTTAATAAAAGGAAAACCTTTGATTAATATCCCATCATGTCCAGCAAATCCTGCCAATATGGTAGGTGTGATTTTGCATTATATTTTGACAGGTTCTATACCTGAGCTTGACAGTCTTTTAAGACCAAAATTTGCCTTTGGAAATAGAATTCATGATAACTGCGAAAGAAGAGCTCATTTTGATGCTGGGGAATTTGTAGAAGAATGGGGCGATATCGGAGCTAAAAATAATTTTTGCCTTTATAAAATGGGATGCAAAGGTCCAATGACTTTTAATAACTGTTCAATTATTAGGTATAATGAAGGAACATCTTGGCCTGTTGGAGTGGGAAGAGGCTGTATCGGCTGTTCTGAACCTGACTTTTGGGATAAATATGCTTATGCAAGACCTATGGCAAATGCTCATATCAAAGCGCCAACTGGTGGAGTTGAAAAAACTGTTGATGAATTTGGACTTGAGCTTTTAAGCGTGGCTGCTGTTGGTATTGGGGTTCACGCCATTACTTCAGCTTTGGTAGGTAAAAAAAGTAATGAAGAAGACAAAAAAGAAAAAGAGTAAAGGTCTGTGTGTTTCTTAATATTATTTATTAGCTAAAGCGTTTGATTATAAAAAAATAGATATATTAATATAATATACAAAAAATTTAGGCGGAAGTTTAAAATGAATACAAAAAAAACAAAAAATTTGACCAAAATAAATGATAAAGACTATGAGAAGCTTTTTAAAGAAATGTCTAAAAAACTAGAAGCCTTAGAAAAAGAAAAATCTTTAAATGCCCTAGAATTAAGAAATATTATAAAAGATGAAGGAATTGATGATGAAAAATTCATCAAATGGGTAAGCCAGACAACGGCAAATATGGGTTTACCTTCAATTTTTGATCCCTTAATTGCTAAGGCAACTGAACTTATGAATAGGGTGCCAATTATTTGGATAGAACTGCAAGATTGCGCAGGTGAAACAGAGGCGTTTTTAAGAAGCTACGCACCAAATATTGATAGCTTACTTTTTGATGTTTTGAGCTTGGAATTTCATGAAACGTTGATGGCAGCAGCTGGAAATCAAGCTGAAGCTCAACTTGAAGATGCAAGAAAACATTTTAAGGGTAAATATTTACTTTTTGTAGAGGGTTCAATCCCAAGAGGTGAACATGTTGGTTGTGGTACAGTTGGCCCAAGTGGTGAGACTTTTGAAGAGCAGTTAATAAAATTGCACAAAGATGCCGCTGTTGTTATCGCAGCTGGAAGCTGTGCATGTTTTGGTGGTATCCAAGCTGCCTATCCAAACCCAACTTCAGCAGTAGGAGTTAGTGAGGTAATCACACATGACAAACTTGTTAATGTTCCAGGCTGTCCTGCAAACCCTGCGAATTTATTGGGAGTTGTTTTGCATTATATTTTAACAGGTGATGTTCCTCCACTTGACGAACTTAAAAGACCAAAATTTGCCTTTGAGTATAGAGTTCACGATAATTGTGAAAGAAGAGGGCATTTTGATAAAGGAAGATTTGTTCTGGAATGGGGAGATGAGGGCGCACAAAATAATTGGTGCTTATTAAAAATGGGTTGCAAAGGTCCAAAGACATATAACAATTGTTCGATTGTACGATTTAATGAAGGAATTTCTTGGGATATTGGTTCAGGTAGTCCGTGTATTGCATGTTCTGAACCAAATTTTTGGGATAAATATGCATTTTTACGAACAAAAAGAACAAAATTAGGAAATGAAGTTAAGCCAAAAATCATTCAGAGTAGTGAAGGCAAGTCTTAGAAAAAACCTAGAAAAACCTAGAAAAAAATTAAATACTTAAATAAAAAAGGAAAAAAATAATGAGTAAACACATAGTAATAGACCCAATAACAAGAATCGAAGGACACTTAAGAATAGAAGCAGTCATCAATGATAAAAATGTTATAACTGATGCTTTTTCTTCTTCAACTCTTTTTAGAGGAATTGAGGAAATTTTAAAAGGTCGTGATCCAAGAGATTGTGGATTACTAGCTATGAGAATTTGTGGGGTTTGTACAGGAACTCATTATCAAAGAAGTATTGAAGCTGTTGAAGACGCTTTTAAAATTACAATACCAAAAAATGCAAGATTAGTAAGAAATCTTATGCAAGGTGCTTTATATATCCATGACCACATAGTGCATTTTTATCATCTTCATGCCCTAGATTGGGTAGATATTACAAAAGCTTTAGACGCTGATCCTAAAAAGGCTGTTACTGAAGCTCAAAAATGGGGAAAAGTTGCAGGAAATGGTTCTTGGAATGCGAATGAAGATAATTATAAAAGAGTTCAAGATAGAGTGACAAAATATATAAAACAAGGAAGACTTGGTATTTTTGGAAATGCTTATTGGGGCTCAAGCGCTTATAAATTAAATCCTGAACAAAATTTAATAGCACTTTCGCATTATTTGGACGCTCTTGATATGCAAAGAGAAATTGCAAAAGCACAAGCAATCTATGGTGGTAAAAACCCTCATCCACAATCAATCGTAGTTGGTGGTGTAACTTGTGTGCAAGATATTAAAAATCCTGCTAGAAATGCACAATTTAAACAAATAATACAAAAAGCAAGAAAATTTGTTTTGGAAGCTTATTTGCCTGATATTTATATGGCTGGAACTGTTTATGCTCAAGATGGGCTTGATGGAATTGGCGCAGGACTTGGTAACTTTATGACTTTTGGAGATTTTAATCTTGATGATACTTCCTTTTATGGTGCAGAAAAATTATTTCCAAGAGGAATAGTAAAAAATAAAGATTTATCAAAAGTTTATGAAGTTGATCAAGCAAAAATAACTGAAGATGTAACTCATGCTTGGTATGAAGGAACTGACAATCTTCATCCTTTTGACGGAAAAAGTAAACCAGACTATACGGGCTTTAAGAAAAAAGTAGACAATATTGCTTACCTTGATACTGATAAAAAATATTCTTGGATTAAATCGCCTTTATATAATGATGAAAGAATGGAGTTAGGGCCTTTAGCTAGAATGGTAGTTGGTTTTGCTTCAAAAGATGAAAGAATCACAAAATATGTAAGTAAGTTTTTAAAAAATTCATCTTTGCCTGCTTCTATTTTATTTTCAACAATAGGGCGAACTGCTGCTAGAGCTATCGAAACTGAATTAATGTGTGATATGGTTTTGCAATGGTCTGATGAACTAGCGACAAATGCAGCTAGGGGAGATTTATCTACTTGGACTGATTTTGATTTTGAGACTGTTTCAAAAGATTGTAAAGGTTATGGTATGGCTGAAGCTCCAAGAGGTGCTTTAGGCCATTGGATTAAGATAAAAGATGGGAGAGTTACAAATTATCAAGCCGTAGTTCCTTCAACTTGGAACGCAGCACCACGAGATTATAAAGGCAGAATGGGTGCTTATGAATCTAGTTTGATAGGCACAAAAGTAGCAAATGTAGATCAACCACTTGAAATTCTAAGAACAATCCATAGCTTTGATCCTTGTATTGCTTGTGCTGTACATATTATTGACACTAAAGGAAAAGAGTTAGGAGTTTACAAAATCGACCCTACAAAGGCTTGTCGTGTCTAATAAACTAAAAATCAAAGAAGTATCAAGAATGAGTGTAACGATGCGTTTCATTCATCTTTTTACTGCTCTTTGCATGGTTGGTGCTGTGGTTACTGGACTTTATATTGGACATCCTTATTATCAAACATTAATTGCCGAAACTGCAGTAGATAAATATGTAATGGCTTGGAATAGATGGATTCATCTTATGATTGCTATTATTTTTGATGTTACTTCTATTGTTATTGGATATCTATATTTGTTTTCTCGTTTTGAAAAACCTTATAAAAGAATTCTTCCAACAAAAAGAAATTTTATAGAATTTTGTGAAGTATTTTTTAATCTTTTTACTTTTAATAGAAGAAAAAAATTCTCATCAGAATATAGTGATAGTTATAATATAGTATTTTTTACAGTTTTTCATGCTTTGATTTTGTTTATGCTTTTTTCTGGCTTGCAATTATATGTTCAAGGATTAACAGCAAATCAAAGTTCTATTGGTTCTTGGTGGCCGATTATGCTTCATCTTGTAACTAACTGGACTTTATATGTTTTTGGCGGAAATATGGGTGTAAGAATTGCACATCACATATGTATGTATTTTATTTTAGTTTGGGTAATGTGTCATATTTATTATGAAATATGGAGAACAATCTATTGGCAAGAAGGCGATATTGCTATTGTAGTTGGTGGCAAAAAATATATCAAAGTCGAAGAGTAAAATTAAATGAAAAATGTTGTAATTGGCGTAGGAAATGTTTTATTCAAAGATGAGGGCATAGGTATTTATGCTCTTAAATATTTAGAGAAAAATTATGATTTCTTTGGAGATATCGAATTTGTTGATGGAGGGACTTTGGGTTTTAAATTGATGAGTTATTTTCAAGAATATGATAATGTTATAATCTTAGATACTGTGTCAATTGAAGATGAAGCTGGAAGTATTTTTTCTTTACCCTCAGAGGCACTTTTAGATTTAGGAACATATAGAAAAACAGCTCATGAAGTTGAGATTGTAGAAATGCTTGAAATTTGTTCAGTATTAGATAAATATGCAAAAGTTTTAGTGCTAGGAATTATACCAGATGATATTTTAAGTGTTGAAATAGGTTTAAGTAAAGCACTTGAGCAAAGTTATCCAAATCTAGTCAATGAAGCCTTAAAAGAGATTGAAAAATTAGGTATAAGCATAAAGAAAAAATCATCTTCAAGTATTAGACAAACTGTCTTGGATTTTATGGGAAGCTATAATGGTGAACATAGAGATAGAGTCCCAAGAAATGAGGCTTCTTAATTTTGCAATTATTATACAAAATGTCATTTTATTCCCATAATTTTTTCTATCTTGACTTACTTAAAGTATACGCAAAATTATGCGAGTTAGAAGATATAAAAGTTACATCATTTAAAGACTTTATCTTGCTTGATATCAAAGATACAGATGAAAAAATAAAAGAATATTTCTCTTTTTTAGAAAATAATTTAGCCTTAAGTGTTTTTCTAGATAAAGGAAGTATTTTAAAGGAATATCCAAAAGAAGAAAATATTCCTTATAAAAAAAATTATCAAGATGAAGATTTTTTAGATAATTTAGAAATAAAAAATATTTTAAAAGATTTTGAAAATAGTAAAAAGCATAAAAATAATGAGCAAAAAAATTATCTAAAACAATATGAAGAATTTTATAAAAATTTACAAGATAATAAAACAAAAGAATTTGGCGAAGTAATATTTTCTTTAGAGGCATTAGCCAAAGATTTTTCTAAAGAAAATAATTTTAAAAATCCTAGAATATTATTTATAAATTTAATAAATATTTCTAAATATTTTAATATAAATAAAAAAGAAATAAATCTCTTATCATGTATTGAAAAACCATATATAAAATTAGCTTCGAATTATTTTAAAAAAGATATTTTTTTAAGATTAGCAAAAAATAAAGAAGAATTAAAACTTTGTGCTTTTCTAAAAACTAAAGGTTTAGATTTTATCTGGATTTTTGAAAAAAAATCAAAACCAAATCTTGAAGTTGCTTGTTTTAATCCAAGTCAAAATATTATTTTAAAAACTGATGAAAAAAATTTTTTAAGGTTTGAAAAAAATATAAACAATGAATTTACTTTTTATTCTGAGTATTCAAAATATCTTGATGACTTTGGAGGAATTTACAAAGCAATTTTAAGAGAAAAAAATCTAAGAATAAATCCAAGCATTGGAATTTATTTTTCAAGCTCTTCAAAAATAAGCACAATTAATATAAATATACCTTCAAAAGCAATCAAAGAAATAATAAGTATAGAAAATATTAATCCTAGTATAAAAAATATTCTAAAAGAGCTCGAAGCTTCAAATCAAAATGCTAAAAAACTAATAAAAAATTTTAAAGCAAAATTTGAACTTGATAAAGATTTTATTTGTGAAAATAAATTAGGAGGACTTGGTACTTTAGAAGAGATTTTGGCTTGGCTCTTAAAAATAAATGTTGATGAATTCTCTTACCTTGCAAAAGAGGGTAAAAATGCTTTAAAAATAGATACAAAAATAAAAAAAATAAAAAATAAAAATCAACTTGACTATTTAAAAATCATTCAAGCTTTTATGAGTTATATTTTAGCAGGCATTGATAAGACAGATTTAGCTTATTCTTATTATGTGGCCTTAGGTGAGTTTGTATATTCTAATATAGAAAAAATACATAAAGAAATCAAAACAAAAGATATTGTTATTTATGGAGATATGCTTGCAAACAAGGTATTTTTAAAAACAATTCAAAAAAAATTCCTTAATTATAAACTTCATACTTCATCAGCCTTGCCTTTGGACTTATAAAAAAATTACAATGCAAAGTTTTTATATAGAAATAAAAGGTCTAGTTCAAGGAATTGGATTTCGTCCTTTTGTTGTAAGAATTGCAAAAAAATATAAGCTTAATGGTTGGGTTTGCAACGATAGTGCAGGGGTGCAAATACTATGCCAAGGACTTAAAAGCTCTAAAGAAAAAATATTCCTAGAGGAGCTACGCAAGAACTCTCCAAGCTTAGCAAAGATTACAAGTATCGATGCTAAAAAAATAGAACATAAAGATAAATATAAAGATTTTTTTGTAAAAAAAAGTAAAAATACAAGCTTTAAAAAAGTTTTAATCTCTCCTGATATCGGGATATGTCCAAGTTGCAAAAATGAGCTTAGGGATAAAAAAAATCCACGTTATGCCTATTCTTTGATAAATTGTACAGCTTGTGGCCCTAGGTTTTCGATTATCAAATCTTTGCCTTATGACAGACAAAATACTTCAATGGACAAATTTGCAATGTGCAAGGCCTGTGACCAAGAATATCAAGATATAAATAACAAAAGATATCATGCCCAACCAATCTCTTGTGAAGCTTGTGGCCCTAATATAAATCTATATCAAAATTATAAAAAAATCTCAAAAAATCTCAAAGCGATAGAAAAACTTGCCATGCTTATCAAAGAAGGTGAACTTGTGATAATAAAAGCTTATGGTGGCTACCAAATACTTTGCGATAGTAAAAATGATGAATCTATTGCTAGACTTCGCACATTAAAGCAAAGACCTCTTAAACCCTTTGCTTTAATGTGCAAAAATCTAAAGCAAGCTAAAGACTTTACTTATATTTCAAAAGAAGAGGAAAATATTTCAGAGGCAAAAGAGGGCGCAATTGTCTTACTTAGGAATAAAGGAAATAATAAACTTTCAAATTTAATAGCTCCAAATATCAAAAAACTTGGACTTTGCTTAGCTTATTCACCTATTTATATACTTTTATTTGATTATCTAGAAAGTCCTATCATTTTTACATCTGCTAATCTAAAATCTGAGCCCATAATATACGAATTCGATACTTTAAAAGAAAAATTTCAAAATAAAATTTCTTATATTTTAGATATAAATAGAGAAATAGTAAATCCTTGCGATGATTCTGTGCTAATGACAGCGGCTACTAAAAAAATAATAAATATAAAACAAGAGCTAAGAAATCAAAATGAAAATAAAGAAGGAAATCAAAAAATCTTCCTAAGAATTTCTAGAGGTTTTGCGCCTTGTTTTCTAAATCTTAATATAAAAAATATTGAAAATTTTAAAAATAAAAATACTAAAAAAAATATTCTTAGTATTGGCGCAAACTCAAAACTTAGCATTTCTTTGGTCTTAGAAGACAAGTTATTAACTAGTGCTGAATTGGGTTCCATGAATAATCTGGATTCAAAAGAAAGATTTATTCAAAGCTTAGAAAATTTTATAAAACTTTATGATTTTAAGATTGAACTTATGCTTTGTGATATGCATCCAGATTATGAAAGTACAAAATTTGCAAAACAATACTGCAAGAATAAAAATATTGATTTAATACAAGTGTATCATCATCATGCACATATTTTAGCTGTTATGGCTGAATATTCTTTGGATAAAAAAGTTTTAGGTATTGCTTTTGATGGTACGGGATACGGAGTTGATGGAAATATTTGGGGTGGGGAGTTCTTACTAAGCGACACTAAAAAATTCGAAAGAGTTTTTCATTTTAAATATTTTAAACTTCTTGGTAGTGAAAATGCCATAAAAGAACCACGAAGAATAGCTCTAGCTTTACTTTTTGAGAGCTTGAGTCTTGAAAAGATTCTTAAAATTAAAAATAATACTTGCCTGAACTCTTTTGAAATAAGCGAAATAAAAATTTATCACCTTATGTGGAAAAAAGGCATAAATTCTCCACTTTGTTCTTCTGTTGGTAGGTTATTTGATGCTGTTTTTGCACTTGGAGGTTTTGCTATATCTGATTATTCTAAAAATTATGATAATTTTTTGTCTTATGAAGCACAAAGTGGACTAATGATAGAAAAATATTATGATGAAAATATTAATCAAGCCTATGAGTTTAATCTTGATGATGGAGAAATTAATTTAGATAAAATGTTTTTAGAAATTTTAGAAGATAAAGAAAATAAAATAAAAATAGCAAGTAAATTTATAAACACCTTAGCTCTTGTTATATATAGAATATCTTTTCTTTTTGATTCTTATGACGTAGTTTTAGCTGGTGGAGTATTTCAAAATTCAAGTCTTTTAAAAGCAATATATAAAAAATTTTACAATGAAAAATCTTCAAAAAAAATATATTTCCCACAAAAAATATCTGTAAATGATAGCTCAATCTCAATAGGACAAGCTTATTTTGGCTTTTGTCAAAAATAAAATAAATTTAAAAAAATACAATCTTTAAAACTAATTTATATATTTATTAAACTTATTTTATGTTTAATTTTTATAATAAATTTAATCTAATTCAAAATAACAATAGCATGCTTTAAAAATAGTATTATAATTTACAAAATATAAGGAGGAAAATATGTTTAGTAATATTAAGGAAGAAATGGGTGGAGCTTATGCTGACTCATTTGGGTTTTAGGAGTTATATTTGTAATTTTACTTTTTGGTATGCAAACAAGCTACGCAATATCTAGTCCATTTTTGCAAAAAAGTATTTCTTTAAATCTAGAGCAGATCGGTATAGCAGCTTCAATCTACACTTGAGTTTTCGCAGTATTTCAGTTTATGGGTGGAGCTTTGCTAGATAGGTTAGGACTTAAAAAAGTTCTTAGTGCTAGTGTTGCAATATTAAGTATTGGTATTTTTGTTTTTGCAAATGCAAATAGTCTTTATATGCTTATATTAGCACAAGTTTTGCTTGCTATTGGAGCTTGCACTGGTTTTGTAGGAGCTGGATTTATAGGTGGTGAATGGTTTGGTATAGCTAAATTTTCTTTTATGTTTGGTCTAGTTCAAGCTGTAGTTTCTTTATTTTCAGGATTTTCACAAAATATGCTAAATCTTGTTTTGGATGATTCAAATTGGAGAAACACATTTAATTATTTCGGAATTTTTGGTATTGTTCTAACAATCTTATTTATAATATTTGTTAAAAACAAAAATAAAATAGATATGCAAAAACATCAAGATAATATTTTGGTTGATTTAGTTAAAGAGATTTTAGATGTAGCAAAAAGAGGTCATGTTTGGTTAGCTTGTATTTCAGGTGGAATTTCTTTTGCTATTGTTTTATCTCTTGGTGCACTTTGGTTACCAAAAATAATAATGCCACACCAAATAGGCCTATCTTAGGGGAATGCGTGAACTAGTTTTCTTTGGGTTTGGTCTAGCTTTTGGTAGTGTGGTGGTTACAAAAATATCAAATATTCTAAAAGGGCGAAAACTTATGATGCTTCTTACTAATATTGTAGCTTTTTTATCACTTTATTATTTAGTTTTTGTCAATACGCATTTTTTTCTATTTTATTAATCGCTTCATTTGTTCTAGAATTCGCATCTGCTGGACATGTGCTAGCTTTTTCTATTTCAGCTGATGTTGTACCTGTCGAAGAAATAGGAGCTACGAGTGCTTTGGTAAATGGTATTATGTTTATAGCAACAGGAATTTTAATTATCATTCCAAGTTTAAATACAAGTTTTGATTTGTATAATTTTACAAATATGGTTTTGCTTTCGCACCATTTATTATATTTTTGTTTATTGCAATCATTGTCAACATAATTATAAAAGATACATATAGTTCATAAAATAAAGGAGAAAATGAAAAAATATGCTTTAAGAGGACAATTCTTTACATTCAAAGAAGACCCTTTCAGAACAGAAAAAGGAAGTCACAGACATTTAAGCGATGGCTTAATGATAATAGAAAAAGGTAAAATAATACAATTAGGTGAGTATAAAGATTTAGCACCAGCACTAGCTAAAGATGTAGAAATAAAAACTTATGATAAAAATCGTTATGTGATTATTCCAGGATTTTTAGATACCCATGTTCACTACCCACAAATTCCTATCGTAGGTGCTTATGGTAAGCAGTTGATTGATTGGTTAAATAACTATACTTTTGTTTTTGAACAAAATTTAAGTTCTTACGAAATATCCAAAGAAGTTGCAAAAAGATTTTTAGCTCAAAGTATTAAAAATGGTGTTACAACATCATTTGTTTATTCTACTGTTTACAAAAATTCAGTAGATGCTTTATTTGAAGAGGCACAAAAATTATCAATGCGCCTAGGAACAGGAAAAATTTTAATGGATAGAAATGCTCCTCCTAAGCTTTGCGATACACCTGAATCTTCTTATCAAGATAGCGAAGAACTTTTGCTTAAATGGCATAATAAAGATAGATTAATGTATGTAATTACTCCACGATTTGCTCCAACTTCTTCGCCTGAGCAACTAAAACTAGCTGGAGAGTTATGGAAAAAATATCCAGATGTTTATATTTAAACTCATTTAAGTGAAAACTTAGATGAAATAGAATGGGTAAAATCTTTATATCCAAAACCAAAAAGTTATCTTGATGTTTATCATAATTATGGGCTAACAGGTAAAAAGCAATTTTTGGGCACTGCATACATTTAAATAAAGAAGAATTAGAAATAATGAGAGAAAGCGATTCTGTAATCTCACATTGTCCTACTTCAAACCAATTTTTAGGAAGTGGTTTATTTGACGCAAGAAAAGCTTATGAGGATAAAAATAATCTTATAAGAGTTGGACTTGGTTCTGACTTAGGTGCTGGTACTTCTTTTTCTCCCCTACAGACTTTGGGTGAGGCCTACAAGGTAGCTATGCTAAATTCTTGCTCTTGGCTTGATTCTTATCATAGTTTTTATATGGCTACCAAAGGTTCAGCTAAATCTTTATCTTTAGATGACAAAATAGGTTCTTTAGAAGTTGGATTTGAGGCTGACTTTACAATTTTGGATTTAGAAGGTACTTCATTTTTAAAATACAGAAATAAATATGCTAAGGATTTGAAAGAAGCTCTTTTTATACAAATGACTTGCGGAGACGATAGATCAATAAAAGCTACTTATATAAATGGTTCTTGTGTTTATGAAAAAACAGAAGAACACCAAAATGGAATCTTCTTAAACTAAGCTTCTTTTTTAAATTCTTTTTACTAAGATTTCAATAAGGCACAAAGCCTTATTGAAAAGTATTTATAAATATCGTAAGTTTATTTTTTACTTGCAAATATATTTGCTTTTACATTTATATTATTATTTATAACTCCACTCATTGAACCATTTAACATAAAATCTTGTCTATTAACAGTTGAAGTCAATATAAAATTTACATTATCATTTACTATAGAGAATTTACTTATTTTAAAACTCAATTCTTTTTTAATGCCTTTTATATTTACTATTGCTTTTAGCAAATTTCGCTTTATTGATACTGAATCAAATAAAATTTTTGGAAACTTTGGCACATTAAAATAATCATCTGCTCTTAAATGTCTATCTCTTCTTTTCTCTTTTGAATTGATAGAATTTACAAAAATTACACCATTAATTTTAGATAACTTTTTATTATCAAGTGTAACTGTTCCTGCAAAATTTGAAAACTTTCCACTGACCCCTATAAATATAAATTTGGTCGCATGAAAATTTATGGATGATTTTTCTTTATTTACATTATATTGACTTGCAAAAAGTGATAAAGAAAGTGATAATACTAAAAATATTTTTTTCATTTTTTATCCTTTGTATTTTTCAAATAGTAATTTGATTTTTTAAATTCATCTTTTGAGATTAGACCATCTTTATTTGTATCAAGGTAATTAAATCTCATTTGCATTCTAAAATTTTCTATCTCAGATAATGTTAGTTTATTATCTTTATTCTTATCTGCTTTTATAAAATCTTGATTTGTTTGTTTTATTAATTCTTGTTTTTTAACAATTCCATCATGATTTAAATCATTTCTTTTAAAATAATTATCTACAAAGTTTGGCATAATTTTTGCGAATCTATTGTTTTCTATCTCCTTTTTTGTAATCTTACCATCTTTATTTCTATCACTTCTATTGAATCTTTTTAAAGAAAGATTTAAATATTCCTTTTTATCCACATAGCCGTTTCCATTTGTGTCATATCTTGCATACATTTTTTTTGCAAAATCAATATGATAAAACCTTCCTGCACATCCCGTTGCTAAAAATACACTTAATGATAATAATATCCCTGAAATTAAAATCTGTCGATTCATTTTTTTATCCTTTTTATTCTTGTTAAAGACAAGTATACTTGAGAGAAAATTAAAACTTGCTTAAGACAAGTATTATATTTATTTAGATAAAATAAATCTATGAAAACTTTAGAATTAGATAATTTATTAGGATTTTTGTTTCATAATATTCATTTAACTATGAGAAAAAGACTAGAAAATGATATAAAAAAATTTAATTTATTAACTGCGTATCAACTCGGGATGCTTATATTGCTATCAAAAAAGAGTATGTCTCAAAAAGAGATATCAAATATTACGTTAAAAGATGAGCCTTCCACAAAAAGAATGCTAGATAGAATGATAAAAAAAGATTTAATAGTTAAGCAAAGAAATTTAGAAGATAAAAGGAAACAAGTAGTTAGCCTTACAAATAAGGGCAAAAAACTTTTTGAGCAGATATTGCCAATAGTTTTAAAAAATAGTAAAAATACAGAAGACCTTCTTAGTAAAAATGAGCTAGAAATACTTTTTAAATTGTTAAATAAAATAAACAATAATTTGTAGTTTCCAATAAAATACTTGATATTTTTTATGCAAAAACTAATATCTCAAATAAGACCCAACTTTTTTAGAAAAATAATTTAATTTTTATCGATAATTATAACATTTATTATAATTTTAAAATAATAAAAGATACAATACAAAAAAGGGTTATTTTGAAAACAAGAGAACTTATAAGAGAGTATTCCAAAAATTTAGAAAAAATTACAGATACCCCCAGTAAAGAAATAGAAAAATTACTTTGTTATGTACTTAAAATTGATTTAATTTATTTGCATTTAAATTATGATAAGGATTTATTTATAAATAAATTTAAAGAATTTAGACTCTTTGAAAGTCTCATTAAAAAAAGAGAAACTTCTTATCCTTTAGAATATATTTTAAAAAAAGTTGACTTCTATGGTTTGGATTTTAAAATTTATGAAAATGTTTTAATACCTAGACCAGAAACTGAAATATTAGTAAAAACCTGTCTTGAGATAATTGCTAAAAATTTTAATAAAGATAAAAAAATTAAAGTTTTAGAACTTGGTTTTGGTTCAGGAATAATCTCTATTTGTCTTGCAAGGTTTATAGATAATATAGAAATTTTAGCTATTGACATAAATGATAGTGCAATAAATCTTGCTAAGGAAAATGCAATTTTACATAAAGTTGAAAGTAAAATAAATTTTAAGAAGTCAGATTTATTTGAAAAAATTTCTAAAGAAGAAAAATTTGATATTTGTATTTCAAACCCACCCTACATTGCAAATTCTTACCCTTTGCCAGATTGCGTAAAGTATGAACCAAGTACTGCACTTTTTGGAGGAGATATTGGAGATGAATTTTTGAAAGAAATCATAGGTGAGGCTTGCGAAAGGAAAATTAAATTTTTACTTTGTGAAATAGGGTATAATCAAAAAAAATCTTTAAGCAAGTTTTTGGACTCTTTGGAACAAAATGCTTATAAATTTTATAAAGATTATTCAGGTTTTGATAGAGGTTTTGTTTTAGAAGTCTTATGAAATATCAAGATGATTAAAATATTAAACTAAAGAATAAATTCAAAAAAAGGAAAAATATGTTTACAGAATTTGATACTAAGAATCTAAAAGATTCAAAGGAAAATTTAAAAAGTTTATTAAAACTAAGCCGAGATAAAATAAATATTTTATTAGAGCTTGAGGATAAAACTTTTAATAATTTTATGAAACCTTATCAAGAGGTTTCCGAGAAAATAGGGGAGTTTGTTTGTCCAATTTTTCATATTGATTCAGTATGTAATAGCGATGAAACAAAAAAAGTTCAAGAGGAATGTATACCTTTAATCTCCCTTTATGAAACAGAGTTGGGACAAAATGAAAATATTTATAAGTCTATTAAATATATACAATATAATCATAATAAGTCTTTAATGCCTATACAAAATCTAATTTTAGAAAACGAGCTAAAAGACTTTACACTACAAGGCTGTTCTTTAGAAAAAGAAAAAAAAGAACAACTGAAAGAAATAAATATCAAACTAAGCGAAGCTAGCAATAAGTTTTCTCAAAATCTAATTGAAGCAACAAATGCTTATGAAATGATTATTGAAGATTTTGATGATGTAAAAGAAATACCAAAATCAGATTTGCAATTTGCAAGTTTTAAAGATAAAGATGGAAAAGAAAAATATAAATTCACTTTACAAAGTCCTTCTTATATTTCTTATATGGCTCACGGTACTAATAGAAAAAAAAGAGAAGAATTAAACCGAGCATATACTTCAAGAGCTAGCAACAATGAAGAAGTGAGTGAAGAAATTTTAAGACTAGAAAAACAAAAAGCAAATCTTCTTGGCTTTAAATCTTATGCAGAGTTGAGCATAGAGAAAAAAATGGCAAAATCTTGCGATGAAGTTTTAGAGTTTTTAAATCATTTTGTTTTAAAGGCAAATAAATCAGCAAAACAAGAGCTAGAAACTATTAGAAACTATGCTAAGAAACTCGATAATATCGACAATCTCCAAAGTTACGACTTGAGTTTTTATAGTCAAAAATATAAAAAAGAATATTATGATATTGATGAAGAATTTTATAGACAATATTTTGAAGAAGAAAGTATGCTTGAGGGATTTTTTAACTTTTTAAATAAATTTCTTGATATTAGTTTTGAAAGAATTAAAACAAAAACTTGGGATGTAAAAGTAAAGACTTACGATGTCTTAGATAAAAATAAAAAAATTATAGCTAGAATATATTTAGATTTAGAAGCTAGAAAAAATAAAAGAGCAGGGGCTTGGATGAATGATTGGTGCACAAGGTATAAAGATGAAAATTCAAATATTCATTTACCAAGTGCTTTTGTCATTTGTAATTTTCCACCCTCAAAAAAAGGAATTAAGTCTTTACTAAGACATAGTGATGTGGTTACTTTTTTCCATGAAATGGGACATGCCTTGCATCACCTTTTAAGTAAAGAAGATGAGATTTTTGTTTCAGGGGTAAATGGGGTTTCTTGGGATGTAATTGAATTCCCTTCCCAATTTTTGGAGTACTTTGCCTACGAAGAAGAGGTACTGAAAATTTTTGCTAAGCATAATATTACAGGAAAAGTTTTAGATGATAAGTCAATTAAGAGTCTGAAAAAAGCTAGAAATTTTCAATCAGCTATGGCTACTTTAAGACAAGTTGAGTTTGCACTTTTTGATTTTAAATTGTTTATGAGTAATATCTCAAAACCTAATGATGTTCAAAAGCTTTTAGATGACGTTAGAGCAAAGATTGACTTATTACCAGTGCCAGCATATAATAAGTTCCAAAATGGCTTCTCACATATATTTGCAGGCGGTTATAGTGCAGGGTACTATTCTTATAAATGGGCCGAAGTTTTAAGCGCAGATGCTTTCTATTGCTTCTTAGAAAAAGGTATTTTTTGCAAAGAATTGGCAAATAAATATAAAAATACTATTTTAGCAAAAGGTGGAAGTGAGCATATGGACAAATTATTCTATGAATTTGCAAATAAAAATCCAAATATTGATTCCTTGCTTAAGATTGATGAAATTATCAGTTAAATTTTGCAATAATATGACAAAACAAAAATAAGGATAATTATTATGGATAATAATGACACTATAAGACAATTAAGCGAAGCTTTAAACACTTTAATTTCTAAATATGAAGTTATCAGTGATGAAAACAATAAACTTAAAGATGATATTAAATCTTTGCAAGGTGATAGAGAAAAATTGCAAGATGAAATAAGCAAAGGAGATGATGCTTCAAAAGAGCAAAATGTAAATATCGATTCTATGCTTGGTAAAATTGAGGCATTGTTTGATAGCAAAACAGGCGTAAAAAAAGAAAGTTCTTATAACCCTAAAAGAGATTTAAACGCAAATGAAAAAAAAGATTCTTTGTATAACTCTAATGAGTTCAACAATACAGAAAAATCAGCAAAAAAAGAGGGAATTAGCTCTAAAAATTTGTATAAGACAAATTTAACTAATTCTCTGAATGAAACAAAAGAAGATAAAGATAAATCATCTCTAGATATCTTATCAAGCACGAGTAATACAGTAAAAAATGAAGATAAAAAAACAGATAAAGAAAAAGATGCTGACAGAATTGCATCTTTGCTAAACGGGCTATAAGATAGTCCATTTAGTAATTTTATTTTTAAAATATTAAAAAGTGATTTAATGCTTATACAAATTCAAAAAAATATATTATATTCATATTTAAAAGTTGATTCTTTTATTTTTTTAGAAGAGGCTATCGATAGCATAGCTCCTTCAAATTTAGAGTATTATTTAAATGATTTAATAAATATTGGTAATAATAGCTTGAATGATAATTTTTTGGATCTAAGATTTTCAAAAAATAATATAAAGGATTTTTTAAATCTTGGAGACTTTGTTTTATATCTTGATTTTGAAGATGAAATATATTTGGAAAAATTTACTTCTTATGATAATGACCATACCAATTCTCTGTGGTAAATTTTTATAGTAGGGCTAATTAAGTAGGCTCTAATTTTAATTTTTATTAGATTTATTAATTATCTTCTTAGATACTGTTCTAAATAATAACTGTGAAAATTTATGTTTTCACAAATTAGAATAAACTATTTTAGACTATTATGCTTTTGTATGCAAATTTTAATTCATCCCATATTTTATAATACTCATAAGCTATTTATAATAAAGCATTTATGTATGGATTTTATTCTTCAATAAATTTTGCCAATATAATCCTAAATATTATCAAAGCTTCCTCTCTTGCCTTTATTATAAGTTTGAATAAGAAGTATAAGGAAGTATAAATATGTTAAAATACAGATAAGAAGTATTATTTTGTAAGGACTTTTATGAGATATCCAATAGATTTTTTAGATAATTTTGATAAAAATTTTTTATTTTGGATACAAAGTTTTATAAAGATGAAATTAACTAGTCTTTCGAATAGGCAAGTTGAAGATATAGAAAAATTCCAAGAAATACTAGCAAAATTTAGACATGATATTTCTAGTATGCAAGAACTCAAAAGTCTAGCTAAGCAGGCAAGGCAGTGTGGTTTAATAGGTATAAATATTTTTATTAATCCAATAGAAAAATTATACAACTATGCAGTCTTGCAAGGTTTTGCCTCAATTAAAGAAATTGATGAGGAATTTCTTCGTGATTTTTTGGCAATTCATACATCTTCTTTGGCTGATGCTACGAAGAAAAATTATAAAATGTCAATTTTATCACTTTTTAAATTTATAGATAAGCAAAATGAAGATGATGAGCAAAAATCATATGTTTTTGGAATTGAACTTAAAAATTGGGAAGGTCTGAACTCAAAAACAGGCAATAAATTGCCATCTTATATGAATGATGAAGAGGTAGCTAAATTTTTAAAAGCTATTGAAGAAACTGAATTTAAATCTTATGCTAAAGCTAAAAATCGTTTGCTTATTAAGTTGATTTTATATACTGGCATGAGAGTTAGTGAGGCTCTGGGTATCAAACTAAATGATATGAGTGAAGACAAAAATCTTTTAATTTTTAAAATAACTGGCAAAGGCAATAAACAAAGAATTGCAATGATACAAAAAAAATACATAGAAACTGACTTAGAAAAATGGCTAGAGATAAACAAACACCCTAGTTTGCTTTTTTCAAGTAGAAGTGCCAAGAAACTATCGCAATCTTATGTTTCTTATGTTATGGATAAAATATTAAAAACTGCAGGTATTAGAAAAGATAAAAACGGTGCCCATATGCTTCGTCATACTTTTGGCACAAAGCTATATCAAAAAAATAAAGATTTAATTTTGGTTCAAGAAGCTCTTGGCCATGCTGACATAAATACTTCTAGAATCTATACGCATTTTGACAAAGATAGACTGAAAAAAGCTACAGACATTTTTTAGTTAAGATTTATTTTTACTTTAATTGGAATTTTTTTAGTATTATTATAGCTAGAATTAGAAGTAATGTTTTTATCCCCTATTTTTACAAGTATATGCTTGCTAACAGGTGCTATATTGTTTTTTGTAAAATTACTATCTTTATTTGCTGTATTGTTATTATCTATATTATTTGCTTTTGTGATATTGATATCATCAAATGAAGTATTGTTTTCTGAACTTAAAGAGCTATTGTTTTCTTGCTCCATAAGGTAAGAATAAATTTTTTTATTTTTTTCATTTCTAATATAAGCAAAAACAATAAAAACTACTACAATAATAAATAAAAAAATAAAAACCATTTTAATTTTTGACAAAATATACCTCAGTATGAAACATTAATTTATTCTTAAATATTAGCGCAATTATTTTTAGTTTTTACTTAAAATATGTTTTTTATGTTTATTTTGTGAAAAATCTATAATATATTCATAGATTTCATCAAGAGGAGCTACAACTTTTATCGCCCCTATTTCGATAGCTTTTGCAGGCATACCAAAAACTACACAAGAATTTTTATCTTGCGCTAGAGTAAAACCACCTGAATCAAAAATTTCTTTAATTCCAATTGAGCCATCATCACCCATACCTGTTAGCATTATGGCCATCGCTCCTCCACCCACAGCATTGTTTAAACTTCTTAGCATAATATCAACACTAGGTTTGTGTCTACTAACTTTTTTTGCATCTAAAAGATTAATTTTTAGATTAGCATTTGGATTGTCTCTTTTTAAACAAAGATGAATATTGCCAGGCGCTAAATAAGCATGAGATTTTTCAAGTATATCACCATCTTCAGCCTCTTTTACATCAACTTGCGAATTATCATTTAGTCTTTGTGCAAATGAATTAGAAAAACCATAAGGAATATGCTGACTGATTATAATCGGTGGTAAATCTTTTGGCAAATTTTTGAATATTTTAAGTAAGGCCTCTATTCCTCCTGTTGATGAGCCTATACCTATTATCTTTTGCCCAGGCAACAAAGCAGGCTCACTTTTTAAAACTTCATCAGGATGGACTCTTAACTCAACCCCATTAACAAATTGATTTGCTTTTTTTAATACTGGTTTTTGCAATGCTTTTGGTTTTGTAAGCGTATATCTTTTTAATAAAAATTCTAGATTCATTATGGTATTTTTAATATTTTTTGCAAATATTTGTATGCTTTGGCTTGCTTCTGGTTTTGGTATAAAACCAACTGCTCCATCATCAAAAATATCATTCCCTCTTACACTTTCACCCGAAATAACCACAGCTGGCATAGGATGCAGTCGCATAAGGTTCCTTAGAAAGGTCACTCCGTTCATTTTTGGCATATTTATATCAATGGTTACCAAATCTGGTTCATGTAATTTTATTTTTTCTCTAGCTTCATAAGCATCACTAGCTAAATCAATTACTTCAAAATCTTCAAGTTCATTAATAAAATCTTGAATGATTCTTCTCATAGAAATCGAGTCATCAATTACTAAAACTGTATACATATTTTTATCCTAGCCTTTATAATTTTAAAATAATTCTATCTCCATATTTTTTTCTAATTTTTTATCTAAATCAAATAAATCAACACCATTAACATATTCTTTAATAGCAGGAGCTTTTGATATTTCATTTCTAAGTTTATCTTCTTGACTTAGTATTTTTTCATCTGTGCTATAAGCTTGTGTTACCTTGATAAAGGTTTGAAAACCATTTGCAAGTAAAATAAGCCTAGAATGCTCTCCTCTTGTATGCTCTGAGATTAGAGGTATGCCCTCCTCTTTGCAAAAATCTTTTGCAAATTCTACATTTCTAGAACCTATGCTATTTAGTCTTTTTGAACTTAGTTTAATGATATCAGCACCACCTGAAATTTTAGCACTAAGGTTTGTTCTGAGCGAGCCTAATTTATACATTTCATTTAGCATAGCCTCAACAGAATATAGCCCATATTTCATATCATCACCCTTGTCTTCCATAGTTGGCAATAAAAAGTGATTCATACATTTTATTTTATTTATTTTATCATAAAACATAATAGCTACACAAGAACCCAATAAAGTTTTAAAAGCAATATTATCTTCATCTGTGCCAACAGCGAATTCACCACCTATGATAGTATGGGTTGGGAGATTCTTCGTAGTTTCATTAAAAGAAGTATTTGATTTTTTCTCTATATCTCCATCCTTATGCCCTATAATTATCAAATGTATTCCTTGATTTTCAGAAAAATATTCTGCCCTATTCGCTCAACATGTTTTGTAAGAATTCTAGGACTTTCAGAATGCCCTATATATAAAGTACCCCCCATTTTTAGCTTTTTAAATAGCTTTACTAAGATTTTATTTTGATCATCTTCATTGAAATATATTAAAACATTTCTACAAAAAATAACATCAAAAAAATCATCTTCAAAAGGGTAACGCTCATCAGTTAAATTTATTTTTTGAAAAGTTATAAGCCTCTTGAGCTCATCTTTTGCTTTTATGAAAACTTCTTCACTATAAGCATCTTTTTGCACACGTCTTTTAAAATATTTTGCTGGACTTATCCATGTTGGAAATTCTTTTCCACTTTTTGAAAAACCATAAATACCTTCACTAGCTTGCTTTAAAACATTTGTATCTATGTCACTTGCGATTATTGATGTTTTAATTTTATTTATATATTTTATTTCAGCTTCTTTTATCGTCATTGCTATCGAATAAGGCTCTTCACCCGTAGAAGATGCGCAACAATATATATTTATTCTTGGAGCATCAAAAGAAGCAAATTTAGGCAATACTCTAGTAATTAAATCATTGAAATGAAATTCTTCTCTAAAAAAATTTGTTTTATTTGTAGTAAAAGTATTGATAAATTGAGTGCTTAGTTCTTTATCATTTTCAATGCTGGCTAATAAATCATCAATATCACCATGATAATTTAAATTTCTTCTTAGCTTTTGTAATCTATTTGAAATCATAATGTCTTTATTGTCAACCAAGCTAATACCTGTTAGTTTATAAAGAATTTTTTTTACATTTTCATTTCTTTGATTTTGGCTAATCATAATTTAAACTTATTAAGATGCTTCTACTTTTGCTTTAAAAATGTTTTTTTCTACCATTTTTTGCGCTTCGATTATTCCTAGAACATCCAAAATAAGCCCTATACTGCCATCACCTCTTACTGTTGCAGCTCCAATCCCTTCAACTGCTCTAAAATTCTTATCCAAAGGTTTTACAACTACTTGATGTTGTGTTAAAAATTCATCAATAAAAATAGCAATTTTTGTAGTACCTGATTGCACAACTATAAGCATTCCATCTATAAGTTCTGTACATTTTGGTTCTACATCAAAAAGTCTGTATAGTCTAACCACAGGAATAAATTCTTCTCTTAGCATAAGTAAATCTTGACTACCATCACCAATATTTTTAACCATAGCTTTTTTTGGCTGTAAAGATTCAATTATTGAGCTAAGTGGCAGTATATATTTTGTGTCTCCTACTGCAATATCAAGTCCATCAAGAATAGCTAGAGTAAGTGGCAACATAATAGTAATAGTTGTACCAATCCCTAATCCAGTATCTAGTTTGATTATTCCTCCTAGTTTGGTAATATTTGTTTTAACAACATCCATACCAACACCTCGTCCTGAGATGTCCGTAACTTTTTCAGACGTGCTAATTCCCGCACCAAAAATAAGCATCGCCTTTTCATTGTCATTCATAGCAGCTAAAGTTGCATTGTCAATTTGCCCTTCTTTCAGGGCTTTTTCTACCACTTTATCAGTATTAATTCCAGCACCATCATCTTTTATAGTTATAACCATTTGCCCATTTGCTTGTTCTGCACTTATAACTATTAAGCCCACTTCACTTTTATTTACTCTAAGTCGTTCTTCAGGCGTTTCAAGTCCGTGGTCTAAAGAATTTCTGATTATATGCATCAAAGGATCAGTCAAACCCTCAATCATAGCTTTGTCAATCTCTACATTGTCACCTTGATGTTTGAATTCAACTTTTTTATTAAGTTTTTTTGAAATATCACGAACAATTTTTGGAAATTTTGAATATATTGACTCCATCGGTACCATTCTAATACTCATAATAGAATCTTGCATTTCTCTAATATGACGCTCAAGTAAATCAAGTCTTTCTACTACAGAGTTACTAATCTTCGTATCTTCAATAGAATTAGCAAATTGTGTTAACATTGCATTAGTGATTACTAAATCCCCAACATTGTTCATAAGTAAATCAATTTTATCAAGATTTACTCTTATATTATTTGAAGCTGAAACTTTACTTTTGATATGATCATTAACTGCTTTAGTATTTGTCTTAATATTTGTTTTAGTGCTTGCTTTGTTTGGTATTATTTCTTGGCTTGGTTGTGTTACTTGGTTTGCTTGTATTTCATCTTTTTTTATTTCTTTAGTAGGTTCAGGTTCTTCATCAAAAAAGCCAAAATTTTCATTTTCTCCTGAGACGTTAGCAGAATTGTTATTTTGTTCATCATCATTAAAAATACCATAAGGTTTAGAAAAGATATTTTGATTAGTATTTATTTCTTGATTGGATGATTTTTGGCTAATATTCTCTTGACTGGAAATTCCTTGACCAGAACTTTTTTGATTTATATTTCCTTGACTCAGAGTTTCTTGAGGTTCTTTTTGCTCATCTAAACAATGCTCTTTTATATCTTCTAGCAAGTCTTTTGTTTTTTCATCAAAAATCTCTTGCGTCATGGCATCTTCCATATCCAAATCCAAGATTTCTTTCATTACATCAAGAGCATCTATTAAAGTTGTGGCTATAGGTATAGTAAAAGTCATTTCGTGGTTTCTAAGTTTATCCATCATATTTTCGACTTCATGGGTAAACTTAGCAAACCAACTTAGCTCAACAGAAGCACCACTCCCTTTTAAGGTGTGCACATCTCTAAAAAGTTGTCCCATTTCTTCATCTGTTAAACTTCCTGTAGTTTCAGTTTCTAATAATACATTATCAGCTGACTCAAAAAGTTCCTCAGCCTCCTCTAGAAACATTTCTCTATATTTAGTCATATCAAAACCAGACATTATATCTTCCTTCTTATCTGTTTAAAACTATATTTATAGCCTTCAATAATTGATCAGGGATAAAAGGCTTTACTACCCAACCAGTTGCCCCAGCTGCTTTACCTCTAACCTTCATCGAATCGCTTCGTTCAGTTGTTAGGACTAAAATTGGAGTTTTCATATAATGAGGTACTTTTCTTAAATTTTCTATTAAAACAAGTCCATCCATTTGGGGCATATTTATATCAGTAATAATTAAATCAAAAACTGCATTGTTTGCTTGTTTTAAACCATCTAAGCCATCAATACCCTCAACAATATCTTCATAACCACCCTCATTTAAAGCATACCTTAACATATCCCTTAACATTTTAGAATCGTCTACAATTAAAATTTTTGCCATAACCTTCCTTAGAGCATTTAAAATAAACAAATATTTCTCAATTATCTTAGCTAAAATTAGCTTCAATAACTTATAAAAATTTTGTTTTAGAAAAATTTATAATTTTGCTAGTGCTAGCTCTATTCGCTCTTTTTGCACTTTTAAAACTTTTATTTCAACAATCTGACCTAAGCTTAGTACATCATTAACATCATTTACTCTTTGCTTAGATAATTTTGAAATATGAAGCAAGCCTTCTCCACCTTTTGGCAAGGCTAAAAATGCTCCAAAATCTACTATCTTTTCTACCTTAGCTTCTAGAACTTCATCTACTTTATAAGTTTTTTCAAAATCAATACTAGGCTTTTTACCTGCACCATTACTTGAAATCGTTTTGATGTGTTCGCAAGCATCTAAAATAGCATTTTTATTAGAACCACTTACTTTAACATTTCCACTATTTCTATCTAAATCAATAGAAACATCAAATTTTTTAATAATATCTTTAATAGTTGCACCAGCCTTACCGATTACAACCATAATCTTACTAGGATCAATAATAAACTGCTCAATCAAAGGCAAAGATTTACTAGGAACAATCTGCTCAGCAGCTTTTTCCATAAGTACTAGAATATGCTCTCTCGCAGTTTTTGCTTGTTTTAAAGCTTTTTTTAAAATATCAAGTTCTATACCACCAAGTTTTATATCCATTTGTAAAGCAGTTATCCCATCTTTTGTGCCTGCTACTTTAAAATCCATATCTCCATCATGGTCTTCAAGCCCCATAATATCAGTCAAAATTGCATAAGAATCTCCTGAACTAACTAATCCCATAGCAACTCCAGCTGTAAGTTTAGCAATAGGAACTCCAGCAGCTTTTAGCGCAAGTGAGCCAGCACAAACACTAGCCATAGAAGAAGAACCATTTGATTCTAAAATTTCAGAAACTAAACGAATACTTTCTCCAAAATTTTTATCTATTGTAGCTTCGAGTGCTTTTTTTGCAAGATTACCATGCCCAAGTTCTCTACGTCCTACTCCAAAAATTGGCTTAGCCTCACCTACACAAAATCCTGGGAAATTATAATGAAACATAAATCTTTCTATTGAAGCTGATTTTTCACTTAATCTTTCATACATTTGTCCATCTTTTGCTCCAGCTAAAGTAGCAACTACTAAAGCTTGTGTTTGCCCTCTTGTAAAAAGACATGAACTATGTGCTTGTGGTAAGATATTTGTCTCAATTTCAATATTTCTCACTTCATCAAGTTTTCTTCCATCAGCTCTAATATTATCATCCAAAATCATACTTCTCACAAATTCTTTTTTAAGCACAGATACAAGCTCATAAACTTTTGCAAAGTCTATATTTTCATTATCAGCAAAATCATTAGCTAAGATTTTTTCAGATAATTCCTTTAATTGGTTTGCTCTTTCACTTTTTGCTAGTTTAGCTAAAGCGTCTTTGATTTCTTTTCCATATTTTTTTCTAAGATTTTCAAGTATTTTTTCATCAACACCATTGCTATCTAAATCTAGCTCTTTTGGATCTTTTGCTATAGTTGAAAAAGCTTCTTCATAGCTTATGTTCGCTTCTTTTAAAGCCTCGTTTGCTGCTTCGATAGCTTCAATCAATTCATCTTCATTTAATTCATTATTTGAATGTGTTTTTGAAAAAGCTTCTATGTCTATTTCTATAATTTCTTCAGAAGAGATAGCTTTCATTTCAATCATCAAAATTTCATCTTTTGTGCCTGCTAAAAAAAGTTCAAGCGTGGATTGTCCCATTTGACTTGAAGATGGATTAACTACAAATTTTCCAGCTATTTTTGCTAGTTTTATTCCACAAACAGATTTATTAATTGGTAAATCAGAATAAAATAAGGATGCCGAAGCTGCATTTAGTGCTATACTTTGTAAATCTATTTCTTTATCAGCACTTAAAACCATAACAGTTATAGTAGTTGGGTAATTATAGCCTTTTGGAAATAAAGGTCTTAGACTTCTATCTATTATTCTTGAAGTAAGAGTTTCAAAATCACTTGGTTTACCTTCTCTTTTTATAAATCCACCTGGTAATTTTGCACCTGCATAGTATTTTTCTATATATTGAACCGTTAAAGGTGTAAAATCTTCAGAGCTTGGATTATCAAATTCACTTACAACTGTTGCTAAAATAACACAGTCTTCAACTTGTAATAATACTGAGCCATTAGCCTGCTTTGCTAACTTTCCAAATTCATAACTTTCTATTTTTCCATTTAATTCAAATTCAAACAATGTCGACATTTTTTTATCCTTTATTGATTATAACTAATCTTTGATTTTGTTTTAATTTAATTCAGTATTTTTTAACGAATATTCTTGTTTTAGAGTGACAAAAGGTTTCAGCTCTAAAGTAAAATATAAAATATTTTGTGTTAAGGCTTTATTGTCTACGTTTGAACTAGTGCTTAGCCCTCTTTCTATCTTAAAATTTAGGTTCCAGCATTTGTTGTTTATCCCAACACTTAAAGCTTCTTGACTTTTTATATTTTCCAAAAGATTGTAATTTCGATAATAAGATAAAGAATAATTTTTATCAAAAGTATATCCTATATCAAAGGTATAAGATTTTGCATCATCATAATCTGAATGTTTCGTTTTTTTGCTTAAATAATATGTGCTTTTTAAGTAAACATTGTCATAAGTAAAATCAATATTAGTTGAAGATAAAACTTGTTTTTCATCTATTTGATTATAGATTATTTGATTACTTAAACCAAAAGGACTATAATTTAACTCAAGTTCATTTTCTACATTATTTAATCTTAACTTATTGTTTTCATCATAATCAAGTTCTTGGTCTAGTGTATCTCTTAAAATTTCTTGTAAACTAGATTTTGAGTAAAATGATTGTTGCATTTCAAAAGATACATTTTTTTTCATTTCATTAGTAGGAAAATAATCCAAGTTCGAATCATCATTACTTAGTTTATAAATATCGCCTTGCATTTTAATAGTATTTGGCATATTATACTTAGCAGATATTCTTAGTGAATGCACGAAGCTACTATATGGTTTAATCAAGTCCGTACTTAAAGAAATTTGATGTTCATTTTGCACAAGAAGTGCATTTTTATATTTATCTTTTGTATCCATATTATAATAATCAATATATGAAGCATCTATTATTTCACTAAAGTTAAAATTTAGATAATTATTAAAAAGTGAAGTAGAATAAGTCAAAGGAATATTCCCATCATACCTATAAGCTGAAACTCCTTCTTGTCTTTGGTAATTTGTAGCACTAGTATCCACAGAAAGAGATAAAAAATTATCTAGAAAAGATTTTTTAAAACTATGAAATTGCAAAGAAGGAAGCTCTTGCATGGTATTTGTATTTGTTGTTTGGCTCAAATCTTCATAATATTTTGCATAAGTTCCTATATAGAAAGTTGGAGTATTAAAGAAATAATTAATTTTTGATTCAATTTTTTTGCCATAGTCTTCATCACCATTTATATTACTTGAGCTATTAACATAAGAATAATTATCATCTTGTAAATTTTTATAATCTATATCATTAAGCCAGTGTAAGGAAACAAAAGCCGCATCTTGATGTGAAGTATTATTTGAAAATAAATTACTTCTGTCATAAACTAAATCTGCCCCATAATGCTCTTCATTTTTTAAATCATAATTCTTATAATAAGAGCCTTTTTCTTCAAAATATCCAGTCTTAAACTTTAAGGTTGAATAAGCAGAATCAGCATATCTATAATAAGCATAAATACCATTTCCTCTATTAGTTCTAATTTGTGGTATAAATTCAAAATCATAGTTTTTACTTGGTGCTATAAAAATAGGTTGTGTATAAATAAAACCCTCAGCTTGTGATAAACCAAAACTTGGAGCTAGAATTCCCGTTCTTCTTTGCGTATTGGTTGGAAATCCAAAATAAGGGGTATATAAAATAGGAATAGATTTAAAATACATTCTTGTATTAAAAGTATTTATCCATTTGCTTTTTGTGTTGTAAGTTCCACTTGTGAAACGAAAACTCCAATCAGGATCTTCGCAATTGCAAGATGAAAGAATAGAGTCCTTGAGCTCAATATATTTTGCTTTTTTATTTCCTTCTGAGCTATTAATCCACATGCCATTTGTTGTGTAGTACATCAAAAATGGACTTAAAATCCCATTTTCGATATCTAAATCAATTTTTGCTTTTTTGCTTATTAATTCGATTTGATTATTATTCATAATAAATACATTGCCATCTAAATTTAATAGTTTTTTCTTTGAGTCATAAATCGCTTTGTCAGCTGTAATATAATGTGAATTTGAAAAAATAACAACATTTCCACTAGCATAAATAATATTATTTTTGCTATGTAAGTTTTTTGCAACTATTTCAAAATGTTTATCAGTTTTGCTTTCTTTAGCAAAAGCAATATTACAAAGTACTAGAAGTATGAGAAGTTTATACATTAACTACTAAAGTTTTCGCTATTTTATCGTGCAAGGTTTGTCTTGAATTATTAAAAAATGCTAGAAAAAATCCAAAATAAAAAAACATTTCACTAAAAATTCTCATGGCTGAACGTAGACTTGCATTCATTAGGGAAACTCTACCAAAGTGGTTGTAATCAATTACTTTTATTTTAGCTACCAATTTTCCAATAGTAGCGCCAAAATACCAGATAAAAAATGCTTGATAGATGAATTTTATAAAAATTATTTCCATAAGATATTTATTCATAATAACTAAAACTGATACCAAATTTCCATTGCTTGTATTCAATTCAGTCCAAAAAATAACGGAAATTAATAAAGTTATTAGTATATCATCAATCATAAATGCTATAAATCTAGCTCCATAAGAAGCCAATTTTAAATCTTGATTATTATCTGTCATATAAAAAATCTTTGTTATTTTTTTCATACCCAAGTTACCGTTAACCATTTAAGTAGCCCTAAAAAAGCCAAAGTTAGCCATAAGAAGTAAGCTTTAGGAACACAAAAAGCGTTACACACCACTTACTTACATATTAGCAAAAAAAGAGTATTCGGACCCTCATATTCATGGAAATCCCGTATAACTCAGGTACTTTTGTATTTTAACAAAGAGCTAGTAAATACTTCTTTAAATATTCACTTTTTGCGCTTAAATTTGGTATTTTTTAGCCATTTCAATGCAAGAAGCAAAACTTGGCTCCAAACTTAGCTTAAATTTTACATCTTTTTTAAGTACAGATTTTGTATGTTCACCTATACAAATTGCTAGCATATCACTTCTCCATTTATAAAGTTTAAAAAAATACTTTACTCTTAGAGCAGAAGTAAAAATAACTATATCATTTTTATCAAAAATAACCTTTTTATAATCTTTTTTTAGCTTACTTTCATAGATAATTTCTTCATGAAAATCAACATTTGATTCAAGCAAAATTTTAAGATTAGTCGCTATTTTATTTGCTCTTAGGTATAAAACTTTTTTATTCTTTATTCCACTCTTTAATTTATTTTTTATTTTTTCTGCAAAATCTTTAGCATTTTTTGCTTTTGCGTCAAGTGCGAGTTTTCCCCCATGCTTTTCTAGGGTTTTTGAAGTTTGCGAAGATATACAAAGGCAAGGAATTTTTTTCCAAGAAATGCAATAAGAATCAAGTGCTTTAATAGCATTTTTTGAGGTAAATATCAGATAAGAAAATATACTAAAATCTATATCCCTTTTAAAAAAAATCAGTTCCAAAAAATCAAGATTTTTTATGCCTAATATTTTTTTTTCATTTGTTATATAAATATTGGACATTTTAAGAATCTTCTTTATTTTCTAGATTATCACTTTTCCCCCTAGCAATTATATGAATAGGAGTTCCATTGAAATCTATTTGTTCTCTTAAAAAATTTACTAAATATCTTTTATAGCTAAAGTGAAGTAACTTTGGTTTGTTCATAATCATAGCAATTTGTGGAGGTCTAGTTTTGAATTGCGTAGCATAATAAATTCTCAAATAAGAGCCATTTGGACTTGGCAATTTATGTCTTTTTGTAGCTTCTTCAATAAGTCTATTTAATTTTGCAGTAGGAATTCTTTGAGAATAGTTATCATAAATTTTTAAAATATCTGTTTTTAATTTATCAATATTTCTTTTAGTTACAGCAGATACTGCAATAATAGGTGCATAATGTAAGAATTTAAATCTTATTCTGAATTCAGCCTCTGTTTTTTTAAAAGTTTCCATATTCTCATCCCACTTATTAAAAACAATAATCACGCCAAGCCCATAAGTGTCAGCCAAACCAGCAATTTTTTCATCTAAGTCTGTAAATTTTTTACTAGCATCTAAAATAAGAAGTGCAATACTTGCCTTTTCAAGCATTTTTTTAGTTCGCATTAAGGCATATTTTTCTAAACCTTCAATCTTACCTCTTTTTCTAAGTCCAGCTGTGTCAACAAAAGTAACTTCTCTGTCTCCAAGCATAGATTTTTCATCTACTGTGTCAATAGTAGTTCCAGCTATTTCACTAACAACACTACGCTCTTTGCCAACCAAGGCATTTAAGATTGAGCTTTTACCTACATTAACTCTTCCAATAATACCAATTTTAATATCATCTTCAAGCTCTAAATCTTCATTAACATCTTTAGGAGGATTAAGAAAATCTTCTAAGGATTCATCTTCATCCTCACTTATTATAAGTTCTTGTTCTTTTTCCTCAAGCAAGGCATCAAGCCAAGCAAACAGCTTTTTTGTGCCTCTATTGTGTGAAACTGACATAGTAAGAATATTTTCTTTGGCAATTCCAAATTCATAAAAAGCCCAAAGATTTTCTTCTTCTTTGTTATTGTCAATTTTATTAACAACAAGAGCAATATCTTTACCCATTTTTTCTAATTCATGAAATAAAATCTTATCATCAGCATGGGGAGCTTGCTTACCATCAACCATATATAAAATAATATCAGCTTCTTTGGCTTTCTTTATGGCATTATTCTTTACTTGAGAAAAAATAACATCTGTGCTTTTGTCAATCCCACCAGTATCAATCAAAAGAGCTTCTTTTTCTAAAATATCTACAAGTAGCTCTTTTGTATCTCTTGTTGTGCCAGACACTTCACTAATAATTGCAAGTCTTTGTCTAGCAATTCTATTAAATAAAGAACTTTTACCAACATTTGGTTGTCCTATTAGGGCAATTGTTTTTAGCAAGTTCCAGCCTTATGCTTTAAAAATATTCTAATAAAGTCCAAATTTATTGTCTTCTTTCATTTTATACAAAACTCTCAAATTGTAGTCTTTATCATAAAAAACTTTAAATATATTGCCATTATCTTTTATTGCATTTAAAGCTTCTTGAATATCAATAGGTTTATACGATTCTAATTTAATAGGCATAATATTATTTTCCATTCTTTCAAGTTCAAGTGCTACTTTATCTTCAATTTCATTTGCTTCAAGTTCAGATAGTTTAGTAGCTTTATGTGAGCTTACCTTATCGTGGTGCCGTCTTAAAATTTTACTTGCTCTATCAACTGCTATATCTATACCACTGTACAAATCTTTATCGATTTGCTTAACAACAATAGTGTCTAGATTGGCAATATTTATTGTAAATTCAAAGCTAAAAATAGTTTTCTTATTTTTATTTTCTTTGCTAACAATAGCAGAAATTGAAATAATATCTAAATTAAATTTAGTTAAAATATCCATAGAACCATTAATGTAATCTTTTATAGCCTGAGTTAATTCTATATGTCTTCCTACAATACTTGTATTCACAGTAAATCCTTTAAAGTTTCATAATTTATATTCTATATTTTAGCAAAAATTACATTAATATTTCACGAGCGCCTCTAGTATTTGGTGCAGATAAAATACCAGATTCCTCTAATTGCTCTACTATAGTCGCTGCTCTATTGTATCCTATGTTCAATCTTCTTTGAATATAAGAAATTGAGCTTTTCTTCTCATTTAATACTATACTTTTTGCATCTTCAAAAAGCTTATCAAATTGTCCCGTGTCAGTTCCATTTATATTTTTTGAGTTTTTTGCTTCACCTTGTTTTAAAAAATCAAGATTATAATTAGGTGCTCTTTGTGCTTTTAAAAAATCAACTACTTTTTGTATTTCTTCTTCACTACTCCAAGGCGCATGCAATCGTACAAGCCCAGAGGTTCCAGGAGGAGTAAATAACATATCGCCTCTACCAAGTAAGGATTCTGCACCCATCGAGTCTAAAATAATCTTACTATCAACTTTTTGCCCTACTTTATAGCTTATTCTTGAAGGAAGATTTGCTTTAATAAGTCCAGTTACAACATCAACTGAAGGTCTTTGGGTGGCAACTATTAGGTGTATTCCACTAGCTCTTGCCATTTGAGCCAACCTTGCAATAGAGAGTTCAACATCTTTTCCACTTGTCATCATTAAATCAGCCAATTCATCTATTATGATTACGATATAAGGAAAAGCTTCAAAGCCATCTTTTTTAGCCTTTTCATTGTAAGTTTCAATACTTTTTGTTTTCGTTTGACTCATTAAATTATATCTTTTTTCCATTTCTAATACCATATTAGCAAGAGCATTTATGGCTTCAGTTGCTTTTGTAATAACAGGTGTTAGAAGGTGTGGGATGTCATTATACATAGAAAACTCAAGCATTTTTGGATCTATCATAATGAGCTTTAGATTATCAGGCGAATTTTTATATAAAAGTGACAAAATCATAGCATTAAGTCCAACAGATTTACCACTTCCTGTTGTTCCTGCGATTAATAAATGTGGAAGCTTTTTAAGGTCTGTCACGAAAGGTTTACCCACTATATCTTTACCTAAAATCATAGTAAGTGGTGACTTTGAATTTTGAAAAAGCTCACTATCTAATATTTCTTTTAAATAAATAGTCTGCACGACATGGTTTGGCACTTCGATACCCACAACATCTTTGCCAGGGATTGGTGCTTGGATTCTTATCGTTTGTGCTTTTAACGCCATTGCTAAATCATCTTGGAGATTAAGAATTTTTGATACTTTAACATTTGGTGCAGGTTTAAATTCAAAAGTAGTAACCACAGGGCCTGTATATGTTCTTATAACATCGCCTTCTATTTTAAACATAAGTAATTTTTTTAGCAAATCTGCTATTTTTTTATCAATTATGCCTTCATTCACTTTGGTTTTATTCTCTTTTGGTGCTTTTGAAAAAAAGCTTGAAGGCGGAAGTTTGAAATCAAGTGGTTTTTCACTAGCCCCTACTTCTATATCATCAAGAAGTTTTTTATTTTCTTCTAATTCATCTACGATAACTGAAATTTTTTCTTCAATTTTAGGCTTATATTTTTCTTTTTTTGCATTTTTCTCTTCATTTATTATATCTGCTTCTAGAATATTTTCTTTTTTTGTATTATCTTCAACTTCAAAACTAATCTGTGCAGTATCTCCAATTTCTTTGACTACTACTTTTGGTTTTTTTATTTCTTCTTTGTTTTTTTTATTTTTAAGTTCAATTTTTCTTCTTTCAATTTTTTCTTGAATTTTCCTTAGACTTTTTTCCTTAGGCTTAATATAACTTAAGAGTTTGTATATATTTCTAGGGCTAGTATCTCTTTCTTCTTTTTCTTCAAAAAATATAAACAATGAAATGACAAATCCTGTTAAAACAAAAATCCAAAGCCCGATATTTCCAATGAATGGATCCAAAGAACTTGTTATAAAAAAACCAATTTTTCCTTCAAATGCACCATTTGTTGTTAAAGCTTGAAAAATCAAAAAAGTAAAAACTAGCAAAATCCATGTTAAGGTTTGCAAAATGCTTTGTTTTCCTTCTTTAAAGCCATAATTATATAATAAATACATAAATAAAAATGGATATAAGTAAGCAATTAGCCCAAAATACTCTTTTGAATAAATAGCAAAATAAAAACCAAGAGAACCCACAATATTTGGAACACTTGCGATAGTTGAAATTTCTAAGTAAAAAATTATAAAAATAAAAATTAGTGATATGATTTTTTTTAGTATTTTAAAGCCTTTAGAGTCTTGAAATTTTTGCAAGAGTTTTTAACCACTCTTTTCTTAATCTTGCAGGAAATCCTGCATAAGTTTGCCCAGATTTAGTCACAGATTTAGTTAAGCCACTTCTAGCTGCAATTGTAGTAAAAGCCGCAACTTTTAAGTGTCCAGCTATTCCACTTTGCCCACCAATTACAATATTTCTACCAAGTGTAGTGGAGCCTGCAATTCCAACTTGCCCTGTAATGATAACATTTTCATCCAAAACACAGTTGTGTCCAATTTGTACTAAATTATCTATTTTCGTACCAGATTTTATCAAAGTTGAACCAAAAGCTGCCCTATCAACCGTCGTATTTGCTCCAATTTCAATATCATTTTCTAAAATAACATTTCCATTTTGATAGATTTTTATATGTTTTCCCTCTTTTGTATGTGCAAATCCAAAACCATCACTTCCAATTACTGCCCCAGCTTGGATAATACAAGAATTACCCAAAACACAATCTCTATAAATTACAGAATTTGGATACATCACACAAGAGTCACCAATACTAACATTGTCTCCTATAAAAACACCGCTCATCAAAATACAATTATTTCCAATTTTTGTATTTTTACCTACATAAGCATTTGGCATAATTTTAGTTTTATCTCCAATTTGAGGCTCTTCTCCCTCATCTTCTATATGCTTTGGAGCAAAAAACTTTGACGCAATAGCTAGTTTTAAATATGGCTCATTATCAACAAGAGCTAAAACTCCTTTTGGAACAAAAGAGCTAAATTCTTCATGCACTAAAACAGCGGCAGCTTTTGTGTGTTTTAGTTCATCTAGATATTTTTTATTTTCAAAAAAACTAAGATTATTTTTTTTTGCATCTTTTAAAGTATTTAAGCCTGTAATTTCTATTTCACTTTGGCAATCTAAGCCCAAGTTTTTCGCTAAATCTTTTAATTTCATATTTTACGCCTATTTTTTAAGAGTATTTTAGCAAAGCCTTGATAAATAAGCATTTAAACGCCTATTTATTTTTAAATTTTATTATCTATTTATTCGCCAATTTTCATCTTTCTATGGCAATTGAACCACTTCTCACAACTTCAATAGGCTTAAATCTTTGAATAGCTTTTATCAAATTTTTTATACGCACAGGATTATCAGTTGCACTCAATATAATAGCAGTATCAGTTATAGTTTGGATTATGCCATTAAAAGTTTTGGCTACCACATTCAAATCACTTAAATTCTGCCCTATTGGAATTTTGATTAAAACTGTATCTTTTTCTATAAAATTTACATGTTCATTTACTCTTAAAACTGGTATTAGCTTATTTAGTTGTTTAGTAATTTGGTCGATTATTCTTTTATCGCCTTTAGTAACTATGGTAATTCTTGAATATTTTTTATTTTCATCAATTGGTGCAACTGTAAGAGAATGGATATTGTATCCTCTAGCTGAGAATAGTCCAGAGATTCTTGAAAGCACTGAGTCTTCATTTAAAACAACAACAGAAACTACTCTTCTTATTTCCTCGCTATCATAGTAGTGATTTAAATTATTCATTTCTCTTCTCCTAGCAGTGTCATTTCATCTAAGGCATGTCCATTTGGAACCATAGGATATACATTTTCATCTTTATAAACTAACACTTCAATAAGCGCTACTTTTTTTGCTTTTATAGCTTCTTTTAAAGCTTTATCAAATTCTTCTTTAGTTTTAACTTGAAAAGCAATCCCCCTTAAGCCTTGCGTTAATTTTATAAAATCAGGGCCAAAACTCAAATCAGTTTCCGAAATTCTATTTTCATAAAATAAGCTTTGCCATTGTTTTACCATGCCTAAATAGTTGTTATTTAAAACTATATTAATAACAGGCAAATCATACTCAGCACAGGTTAAAATCTCTTGAATATTCATCAAAATTGAGCCATCTCCTGTAATATTTACTGATACCTTATCTTTGCAAGCTCTAGCTGCTCCCATAGCAGCAGGAAGTCCAAAGCCCATAGTTCCTAGCCCACCTGAGCTAAGCCATTGTCTAGGATAAGAAAAGGGATAAAATTGTGCAGTCCACATTTGATGTTGTCCAACATCTGATGAAATAATAGCTTTATCACCTAAAATTTGCCCAATTCGCTCTACTACCCATTGGGGTTTTAATGCTTTTTTGTTATCAAAATATTTTAAAGGCTCTTTTTTTCTATTTTCTCTTAATTGCTCAAGCCAAGGGCTATAATCTTGCAAATTATATTTATGAAGGCAAGCTAAAATATCATTTACAACATATTTCAAATCTCCAACGATAGGAAAATCAGGTCTTACAATTTTGTCAATACTAGCTGGATCAATATCAATATGCACTACTTTTGCGCGCTTAGCAAATTCATCAAGTCGTCCAGTTACCCTATCATCAAATCTAGCACCTAAAGAAATTATGATATCAGCTTCATGTATTGCCATATTTGCTGCATATTCTCCGTGCATTCCAAGCATTCCAAAAAGCAAAGGATTATCATGCCCCATAACTCCTCTAGCCATTAGTGTTTCAACTACGGGAATATTTGCTTTTTTGGCTAACTCTTTAATTTCGCTAGCACATGAGCTTAAAATTGCGCCTCCTCCTACATAAAAAATAGGTTTTTTAGCAGAGCAAAGTGCATCAAGAAATTTTCTTATTTGATTTTTATTGCCCTTAATTGTAGGTCTATAAGTAGGAATATCTATAAAATCTGGATAAACAAACTCAGCCTCATCAACTGTAACATCTTTTGGAATATCAATATGCACAGGGCCTGGTCTTCCAGTTGAAGCTATATAAAAGGCTTCTTTTATTATTTTCGGTATTTCCTTAACATCTCTTACTAAAAAATTATGTTTTGTACATGGTCTTGCAATCCCCACTGCATCCACTTCTTGAAAACCATCTGTTCCTATTATTTCTTTTGCTACTTGTCCGCTTATCAAAACCAAAGGAATTGAGTCCAAGTAAGCAGTTGCAAGCCCTGTAACTGCGTTTGTAAAGCCAGGTCCAGAAGTTACAATAGCAACTCCCACCTTACCACTAGCTCTAGCATAACCATCAGCTGCGTGTAAAGCTGCTTGTTCATGTCTTACCAAGATATGTTGAAAATGATTTTGTTTATAAATTTCATCGTAAATATTCATAACAGCGCCACCTGGGTAACCAAATACTACTTCAACATTTTCTTCTTTCAGGGATTCGATAACCATTTTAGCACCATTAATTTTCAAAACTTTTCCTTAATCTTATAAAAATATATTATTTTACTTATTTTTCTATTAAGTTTATATTAAAATTAGATTTATTTTTTAAACTTATTTACTTTTTTTAATTTTCTAAAGCATTTTATGGTATGATATCGTTCTTAATATTTGTTATAAGGTTTTTAAAAATGGATGAAGAATTAGGTAAAAAATTTGCTATATTTGGCTCAAATGTGAAACACTCAAAGTCTCCTGTGATGCAAGAAGCAGCTTTTAAGTATAAAAACATAAATGCAACTTATGTAAGACATAATTTAAAAGATGGAACTAAGATAAAAGAAGAGTTTTTAAAAGGAGAGTATGATGGCGCAAACATTACAACTCCTTATAAAGAGATAGCTTTTGAGTTAGCTGATGAAGTAAGAGGTATCGCTAAAAAAATTGGCGCAGTAAATACTTACATCAAAGAAGAAGACAAAGTTGTAGGATTTAACACAGATGCAGATGGATTTATGCGTGCTATTGAAGATTTTGGAACTGTTGAAGATGTTCTTATTATCGGAGCTGGTGGTACTGCAAAAGCTTTAGCTGTAGTTCTTAAAAAAGCCAAAAAAAGAGTATCAATTGTAAATAGAAGTGCTGATAAACTAAAATTTTTTAAAGAACTTGGTTGCAAAGTAAATTCTTGGAAAAATTACCATCTTGATGCTTATGATTTAATAATAAATGCTACAAGTATAGGTTTTAAAGAAGATGAATACCCTTTTAAAAAATCAAAGTTAGAAAATATTTTTATAAATTCTTCTTTTGCTTTTGATTGTGTATATGCAACAGAAACTCCTTTTTTGATTTTGGCTAAAGAAGAAGGATTAAAAACTAAAAATGGTGAAGATATGCTAGTTTATCAAGGTGCTTTAGCTCTTGAGCATTTTATAGATATTAAAATTGATAAAAATCTTATTGAAGTTATGAAAGATTCTTTAGGCGAAGACTAAAAATTAAGGGCTTTGAAGAAGTTTAGAAGTACTAATTTAGCATTTTTATCTAGCTTCTAAAAAAGTCCTAAGCAAATCAACTTAAGCTTGCAAAAGGCTCTTTTTGTAAAAAGTCATTTCTTATCAACTCAAGTTCTAAATCCATACTATAAATATTCCGTTTATTAAAAAAGAAAATATGTTTTTCAAGCTTAACCAAATCTTTTTGCGTGCAAAATATATTAAAATTATCATATTTTAATAAAATATCACTTAATTCATTTTTTGTAAAATCGTGATGATCGGGAAAAAATTCGCACTCTAATTCCACATTTTTAGGAAAAAATTCAAGTAGCCTTTTTGGTTTTGAAATTGCACTTAACAAAAGATTTTTTTTTGTAAAATCTTTGCTAAATTCATTAATATTTACCTCTTTTTTGAAGTCATTTTTTTCTAGATGTTTAAAACTAACTATTCTTTTAAAATCCTCATTTTCCTTTAAAACTAGAGTTGCATATTTATAAAATGATTTTGGTATCCTATAAGCCCCACTTGGAAGGCAAAAGTCATGTTTTGGTTCTTCTTCTGAACGAAGTAATATATCAAATTTTTTTATATTATACTTAGAAAAACCATCATCTAAAAAAATCACTTTTGCACCAAGAGTTTTTGCTTTTTTTATTGCTTTTACCCTATCCTCACCAACTATAACAGATGCTTTTTTTAGACTTTTCGCTAAAAGCATAGCCTCGTCTCCACTAATATTTATATCGCTTTTAATTTCTCCATTTAAAGAGATTATTTGTAAACCTTTTGAATCTCTTTTGTAACCCCTTAAAATAATAAAAACTTTTTCATATCTTTTGGCTAATTCAATAGTTAAAGGAGTTTTTCCACTACCTCCTACTACTAAATTTCCAACACTAATGATAGGTATATTAAAATTTACAGGTTTAGAATAAAATTTTTTTACCTTACAGATATTTGAATATATAAAACTTAGAGGAGATAGGAAGTAAGCTAAAATTGTTTGCAAGGAATTTGGATAAAAAAGATAATTTTCTATCCAAAATGCAAAGGTTTTTTTCAAACCCAAGTGCTCGCAATTTCAATTATAGTATCGCAAATATAATTAACTTCTTCATCAGTTAAAGAAGCATAAATTGGGATTGACAAGATTTGTGAATAAGAATTTAGAGCTACAGAAAAAGTAGTGATTTTTAAATTATATTTTTGTTTATAGTAGCTTAGTAAATGCAGTGGAATATAATTTAGCCCTGTAGAAATACCTTTCTCTTTTAATGCTCTTGCAAAAGCATCTCTATTTCTATCAATTTTGATAATATACTGAGTAAAAATATGTTCATCATTATGTTTAGGAGTAGTAATATGTTTGATATTTGCTAATCTTTGTTCATAGATTTTAGCTATATCTTTCCTTCTTTTTATAAGCTTGTTCACTTTTTTTAGTTGCGCTAGTGCAAAAGAAGCATCAAGTTCTGAAATGTCATATTTATACCCAATATCCACAACATCATAAATATAATCTAAGTTTCCATAGTCATCATAAGTGGTTGTAATTGCATGGTTTCTTAGCAGTCTTGCTCTTGTAGCTAACTCATCATTATTTGTTACAATTCCACCAGCTAGAGATATAGCATGTGAAGAATTTGAAGGGTTTGTATAAAAAATTGTCATATCAGCACCCAAAGATCCAATAGGCTCATTTTTATATGTCACTCCCAAAGCACAAGTTGCATCTTCAATCAAAAGCACGCCATATTTTTTTACGATAGAATATAATCGTTCTAAATCAGGAGTTTGCCCAGCTACAAAAGATATAATCGCACCTCTTAATTTTTTGGTTGTATTTTCTTTCAAAGCAAGCTCAAACTTATCTAAGTCAATATTCATATCATCAGGATTAATATCAATAAAAATTGGTTCAGCATCAAAATGACGAACTACTTCAGGCACATTTACAAAAGAATTAACACTCATAAGAATCTTATCACCTCTTTTAAGCTCAATCGCACTCATAGCAAGATGCAAGGCAGTAGTACCATTACAAGTAGCTATTGCGTGGTCTGCACCTATAAACTTTGCAACTTGTTCTTCAAATTCTTCTACTTTTGTCATTTCTTTTTTTATATTTACATTATGCAATACAGATGTAACTTCTTTTATTTCATCTTCACCGACCGTAGGTTTGTAAAATGGTATTTCTCTCATTTTTTGCTCCAATTTATTTTAGCAATTTTAGGAAGTTTTCCCTTAAAAGCATTGATTTTTATTTTGTTTTCTATTGTATCAATCATATCTTTATCAAAACCTAGATTAATCAGCTCTTGCCTAGATTTTTTTTCATCAACTAGTTTTTTTGCCAAGGCATCTATTTGCTTATAGCTAAATCCAAGTTCATCTTCATCATTTTGCCCTTCGTATAAATCAGCACTTGGTTTTTTATTTAAAATGCACTCAGGTACATCTAAATATTTAGCAAAAGCATATTCATCACTTTTGTATATTTCACCAATAGGATTCAAAGCACAAGCAATATCCCCAAAAATAGTCCCATAACCTAGCAAAAGCTCACTTTTATTGCTTGTTCCAATTACCAAAGATTTTTGTCTAGCTGAAATATCATACAAGACACTCATTCTAGCTCTTGCACTGAAATTGCCAATTCTAAGCTTATCATCTTGCATATTTTCAAGATAAGAGCTAATCATGGGACTTACGGGAATAATCTCATAAGCAATATCAAATTTTTCACAAAGAATTTTTGCATCTTCGACACTTGAAGCACTAGAAAATTGTGAAGGCATCATTATAGCCAAAGCATTTTCGCCAAAGGCTTTTTTGCACAATACCGCAACAAGTGCAGAATCAAGCCCTCCACTTAAACCAAATACTACACTTTTAAAACCAGCTTTTTTAACTTCTGTTTTTAAAAAATCAAGCAGTTGATTAGCAATAATTTCCCAGTTCATTATTTCTACCTTTAAAACAAAAATTAATTATATCTTATCTTTTGTTGTTTTTTGATAAATCTCTTCTAAAAAATTAAAATTTTCTTCACTTTTTTGCATTTTTTTGTTCTTAAGGTTAATAGAAATTTCTTCTAGCTCTTCTAGGCTTAGATACTCTTGCAATTCTTTGCTTAAAAAAGTTTCTTTTTCTTTATATCCAACTTCAGCCTTTATTTCTTTTAAGATTTGTTCTTTTTCATCCAAAATATTATTCCTTCATTAAAATTTTATCAAGAATTTCATCAATATATAACTTTTTTTCTTTTGAGAAGTCATTATTTTTACTTTTACAACAAGTGCAAACACTTCCCGCATCAGTAAATCTCTCAATTTGTGCAAGACTTTTAGCATTTTTCTTTTTTATCGCAAAAATAATTTCAGCTAAACTTACATGCTTACAAGTGCAAACTTCATAAGTTTTTGAAAATTTCTTACTCAAAGGTTTCTAACTCCTTTTTCTTTTTTTATTACTTCGTAAGCAGCATTTATAATTTGTAATTTTTCTGTAGCCTTTGAAATCATATCAGCATCTCCACCTTTTGCAGTTATTATATCGGGGTGATTTTTCTTAACTAAGTCCCTATAATGCTTTTTTATTTCGCTTAAACTTGCATTTTGGTTAAGACCCAAGGTTTTATAGGCATCTTCGAGACTTTCTTTTCCTTGGTTTTTAACATTTTGATAGAAATTCTCAAATCCTCTTACTAGATTTTTATAATCACTTGGTCTAATCTCTAAAGCTTTTGCTATATCTTCATTTATCATTTGCTCAGGTTTAGAAAAATCTCCATCAATAAAGGCAAGATTTAACAAATACTGCATTAATTGCACTCTTTTTTGATAATCATATTTTGAAAGTCTTAAAAACTTATTGGCAATATCTACAGTATTTGTAAAATTATTTTTTTCTTCTTCATAAATTTGCTTTAATTTTTCTCTAATTTGGGCAGAATTTTCAAAATGTGAAGATAAATCATCAAAAGTATTTTCTAAAATCTGTGCTTCAAGTTCACCTACTTTGCCATCTGCTTTTGCAACTTTTGCCATTAACGATACTAAAATTCCAGCTTCATGCTCTCTTAAATCCCCATCGAATACTTCTTTATAGTTAAATTTAATATTTTGAAAATTTTGTGTCTTGTAAGACCTTGAGATAAGGTATAAAATTATTGCTACAATAAGTATAATAAGTGTTTTCATTTAAGCTCCTAAGTTTTGTGTATTTTATTAAAATAAATATTAGATTTTTATAAAATTTTGGCTAGAATATCAACTTAATCAAATTTTGGAGAAATAAATGTTTGGAATGGGTTTTTTTGAGATAGTTATGATAGCTGTAGTTGCTGTAATAGCCCTTGGTCCTGAAAAGTTACCAAGTGCCATGGTAGATATCGCTAGATTTATGAAAAAAGTTAAAAAAGGTATAGATGATGCCAAAGAAACTATTGAGCAAGAATTAACAATAACAGAGTTAAAAGAAGAAGCAAGAAAGTTTAAAGCGCAAATAGAAGATGTCAAAGCTTACGCTAGCATTGATGAAGATGATTTAAATATTAAAGATATTTTAGGTGATGATTTAGAAGAAGTTTCAAAAAAATCTTCTCCTAAGAAAATAGCCAAAAAAGCTCCAGCTAAAACTAGAAAAAAAGCTACGAAGCCTAAAGAGCTTAAAGAAGTTGAGAAAAATACAGAAAAAAGTATCAGCAATGTAGCAAAAAAAGTTACTAACAAAACAAAAACTGCTGAAAAGAATGTAAAATCTAAAGTTAGTGTAAAAAAAGATGAAAAAGATGAAAAAGATGCTAACGAAGATAAATTTAGGGTAAAAACTAAAAAAGTGCCTAGTATGAATACACGAAAAAATCAAAAAAAAGATGAGAAATAATAATGTTAGAAGATTTTAGACCACACTTAATTGACTTAAGAAAGAGATTAGTTATTTCTGCATTGACTGTCATTGTTGCATTTTTTATTTGCTTTACTTTTTATCAGCCAATATTAAATTGGATGATGATGCCTGTTGAAGCAGTTTTACCAAAAGGCTCACACATGGTAGCAGTAGAAGTCCAAGAGACTTTTTTTACTGCTTTAAAGGTTTCTTTTTTTACAGGTTTTGTATTTTCTGTACCTGTCATTTTATGGCAAGTCTGGAAATTTTTAGCACCTGGTTTATATGACCATGAAAAAAAGCTAATTTTCCCTTTTGTGTTTTTTGCAACATTAATGTTTGTAGTTGGCGGAGCTTTTGCTTATTACGCTGTTATTCCTTTTGGATTTAAATTTTTGATAAATTTTGGTTCTCAAGTTGTTACAGTTTTGCCTAGTATTGGAAAATATGTAGGATTTTTTACTAAGCTTTTAGTAGGCTTTGGAATAGCTTTTGAGCTTCCTGTTGCTACTTTTTTCTTAGCTAAAATTGGTTTGGTAAATGATGCAATGCTAAAATCATATTTTAAGTACGCTATTGTTGCTATTTTTATAGTCTCAGCATTACTTACTCCACCTGATGTCTTAACTCAGATGCTGATGGTCGTGCCTTTGACGCTTCTTTACTTAGCTTCAATACTTATAGCAAAAATCTTTAATCCAGCGCCAAAAGAAGACGAAGAAGAAGATGAAGAAGACGAATAAGAAAATAGAAAAAGAAATCTAGGGCTAGGACTTGTGAAATATGACAAGGAATGATATGCTAGATCCTTTAAAAACACAAAGTTATAATTATGCCTTACCTCAAGAATTGATAGCTAAAAGCCCTGTGAGTCCACCTGACTCTGCAAAGCTTTTAGTTTATGAAAGAGCAAGTAAGAAAATAACACACGCTATTTTTAAAAATATTTTAGATTTCATACCAAAAAATACAAATATATATCTAAATGATACTAAAGTAATAAAAGCTAGAATTTTCGGCAAAAAAAGCACAGGTGGCAAAATAGAATTATTATTTAATAAAGCTTTAGAAAATAATATTCATTTAGTTATGATAAAAGGTAAAGTTAAAATATCTAGTATTTTATATTTTTCTAATAATCTAAATGCGAAGGTACTTAGCATCAATCTCGATGGAAGCAAAGAAGTCATATTTTTTGAAAATGAGAAAATAAATAACACGCTTAATTTTTTAGAACTTAATGACATTTTAGAAAAAATAGGACATGTGCCCTTGCCTCCTTATATTCAAAGAGAAGATAAAAAATCAGATGAAGTAGATTATCAAAGTCTTTTTGCGAAAAATATTGGCGCTGTAGCGTCCCCTACTGCATCTTTGCATTTTACTAAAGAGCTTTTAAAAACCATGCAAGAAAATTTTAATACCTATTATCTTACCTTACATATTGGCGCAGGTACTTTTAAACCAATCGACAAAGAAGATATTTTAAAACATCAAATTCATAGTGAATATTTTAACTTGCCAAAGATAAGTGAAGCAAGTTTAAAAGAAGCCAAGAATGAAAGCAGAAAAATAATGGCAGTTGGAACAACAGTTACAAGGGTACTCGAATATTATAAAAGAACTTCGAAAACTTCTGGAACTTGTGATTTATTTTTACATCCAAATTCTACTCCAAAATTAGTTGATTTTTTACTTACAAATTTTCACTTGCCAAAATCAACTCTTATAATGCTTGTGAGTTCTTTTATTGGACTTGAAGAAACATTAAAAATTTATGAAAGTGCAATTAGTAATAAATATAGATTTTATTCTTATGGTGATGCTATGCTTATTTTATGAATTTTATTTCATAAGATTTATAAGTTTCTAAAAGAATAAATTATATACTTTTAAAACATAAAAAAATGCCAAAATTTAGGCATAGTAAAGGCAAAATAATGACAAATTATATACTTTTTGATACCGAGACAACAGGAACAAAACCTGAAGATAGGATTATACAAATAGGGGCTATGATTTTTGCTAACAAAGAAATTGAAGTTTATGATGAGCTTTGTTCTTGCGATGAGCCTATAAAGATTGAAGCTATGGAAATACATAATATAGTTGAAGATGATTTGTTAGCTAAGCCAAGTTTTCAAGCCAGTAAATTTTATACAAGATTAAATGAGCTAAACAAGAAAGAAAATTTTCTAATAGCGCATAATATTAAATTTGATTTAGCTATGATTGAAAAAGAAGATTTCACTTCAAATTATTCGCTAATTGATACCTTAAAATGCTCAAGACATCTTTTTCCCGAACTACCCTTCCATAGATTGCAATATCTTAGATATGCACTTGAACTCTATAAAGATGAAAAAGAAGAAGCAAAAAAACACAATCTTGTAATAAAAGCTCATGACGCCATAGGTGATGTGCTTGTTATGAAACTTTTTTTGAGTAAATTAGTAGCTAGAGCAAAAAATCTTTATCCAAAAGATAATCCTATGCTAAAACTTTGCGAATTAAGCACCTTGTCACTAGATATAAAAGTTTTTACTTTTGGAAAATATAAAGGCAAAGAGATTGCGATTGTTGCTAAAGAAGATTTATCCTATTTAAAATGGTTAAGAAGTACAAGTAAAGATGAAGATATTTGTTATAATTTGGATAAGTATATTTAAACTCTTGAATAATTAAAAAGAATAGTCTAAGTCAAAAGAGCCATCAAAGTTTTTATTTATCTTATCGCCAATTTGATATGTAATTTTTGCTTGAAGACCTAAAACTTTACTTACTGTATATTTTAATCCTAGCATACAGTCAGCTTGTACATTATTATCTTTAAAACCATCCATTGAAGAGCTTATGCTATCTTTAGTGTTAGTGTAAGTTTCTAGCTTCAATGCACCATAAGGATTAATCAAATTTGCACTTAGTTTAACTTGAAGCTTAACTTGCAAAGAAGATGCCTTGCTCTCAAGAAAATCTTTTTCTAAGGCTAAAGAAAAATCTGGAATTAAAGAAAAAGAGTTTTGTTGTTTCGCAACCTGTACAGAATTTGTTTGATTGTATTCTACTACATTATCTTGACAGAGATAGTAAAATCTAAAAGCAACTTTTGGGATTACCTGTAATGCAAGAAAATTATAAGTTTTGCTTACTCCACTTTGAATACCCATAAAATAATTTGAAAAATTTGCTTTATCATTTGAACTTGTCAAAACATCATTTAATGAACTATTATCAATGCCTAAAAAGAACAAACTTTCATAAGTAGTATTATTTAAAGTTGTAGAATTAACTAAAAAGCCTAATTGATAGTATTCATCATCTCTATTATTTGAATTGCTATCAAAATCAGTATTAGATTTTGCATAAAGTCCAAGTACAGCTATATTTGAATTATCTTTAATTTTTTTATTCATGCCATAATAAGCTGAGGATACATTTAGATTGTAATGACTTGAGCTTAGATTGCTAAAAATATTATAAGCGCCATAATTAGCTCCTGTCAAAGAAGAAGGTGAAGAACTTAAGTCAATTGCCCCTAAAATATTAATAGAATTGTCAATTAAAGTATTTCCTTGTTTGGTAAGTGTAGGAAGAAAATTTTTATTTCCAGAGCTTTTTAGTATACCAAAGCCTGTATTCGTATTAGAAGCAAAAAGAGAAGTTGTAAAAGTTAAAAATATAGAATAAAGAATAAAATATTTTTTAATTTTTCCCACAAAAAATGCCTCAATACTTATTTTAAACTTAAAAAATTTTTTTATACTAAAAATCAAGTTGTAAATAAAACTTTAACAAAATATTTCTTAACTTTAGATTAAATATTGCAAAAATTCTCAAATTAAATGTAAAATATAAAATTTATTTATTAATCCTTATAAATAAAAGCATAAAAATCCAAATATAATAAATAAAATATTTATCCCCATAAAGGCTTTTTTTGAAAATATTGACAAAGAGGATAAAAATAAACAAAAATATAAAAAGATTGAATTCGTTTTAAAATTCCAAGTATGCATATGCAAAGAAAATAAAAATAAAAGATATTTATCAAATAAATCCCCAAGACCTATGAAATGTAAAATTAAGCTCAAAGGATAAAAAATTATAAACATCAAAGAAAATAATGGCGATAATAACTGATAAAATGAACTTACAGTAAAAAAATAATGTATTATAGGAAGCAAAGATAGAAAAATCCAAATATTAAAAAATACTAAATGATATATTTTTTTAAGTTTTGAAAAGTATTTTAGATATAAAAATATATAAAATACACCTGCATAAGAAAAAAATAACGAAAGTGAAAAAATATATTTAGGAAAGAATGCTAAGATTAAAAGCAAACTTAGCCCAAGATTTCCAAAGGATAATATTTTTATATTTCTTCTAAAAAAGAAAAATGCCAAAATATACATTATGAAAGCTCTTAAAAAAGAAGGGGCAAAATCAATAAAATAAAGGTAAGAAAAACAAAACAAAATAACACCCATGCCTAAATCGAAAGTTTTATTTCTAAATGGGAAATACTTTTTATGAAAAAAACTATAAAAAATATTTAGAATAAAATAAACAAAAATTGCGATAATTCCCAGATGAAAACCAGATAAAGCAAGTAGATGAGCTAAAGCAAAATCGGAGCTAAATACTCTAACATTGTGAGTAACTCCAAGTCCTAAAAAAATGGCTGAATATAGACTACTTACATCTTTATTATTATGTTCTTTTGATATAATATTTTTAAGATGATTTTTAAATGTTAGTTTTTCTTTTACTTTGAATACGTTTAAACTTTGCAAGAATGGATTTTTTAAAAACTGAATAAAACTAATATTTTTAGTAAGCACTAAAATTCTTATTAAGTCACCTTGCTTGAAGCTATTCTTTTTTAAGCGAGTAAAAAATACAAAGTTTTTTGTTTTTAGTTTAGCAAAATCATAATTTTTCTTTGTATAAATATTCTCAACTCGTGGAAAAAGTTCTTGTAATTCTTCTTGTCTAAAGTTTTCATATTTAAAAAATAAGTGTAAAATATTGAAAACAAAAACTAAGATAACGATTGATAAAAATATAAAATATTCTTTTTTTGTATAAAAGATTTTTAAAGGAAGCATACTATCCATCTAAATTTTTACCATTTTGCTTTTCTTTTGACTGCATTAAATGTGTACTGTAAGTTTTTTGCAAAAAAGTATTAAGATTCATATCCTTAGAGTAAAAATCAAAGCTAGTATAAATACTAATATAAAAAATATCATCTTCTTTTGGACTAAAGTTGATATTTTCTATATTTGTCTTGGCCAATATAAGACTTTGTTTTAATAGTTCTTTCCCCTGCTTTGCTGATACCAAAAAAGTATTATCACTATATCTATAAATACTAGCTTGAAGTATTTGAGAATATTTTTTAAGTTTATCCCCTATATTTTTTAAGATATTTTTTGCCATAAAAAAAGAAAGAGAGTTAAAGTTGTTTATGCTTATAAAAGAAAAAGAAAAGTCTTCAAAATCCATATTTTTTTCTAACTCTTGCATATCATTTTGAAATTTTTTAAGATTGTAAACTCCACTTAAGTCATCTATATATATTCGTTCTTCAAGTTTATTCTTTTCTTTTTGTAGTTCCTCTATAAGTTCTTCTTGGGAAGTTTTATAAATGATATTTCTTTTTTCATTAATATCACCCAAATAAAAGGTAAAAATATCTATTTTTTTATCATAAGTAGTTTTTTTTACTTCTATAAGCATGCTAGGAGCATCTTTTGCTAGTCCATTGCAAATCTCTATATTTTTATAGTTTTTAATTCCATAGAATATTTTATTATGCACCAATATTGGGTTTATAAGTTTTGCTTTGTAAAATTTGCTTGCTTTTTTTTGCAGTTTATCTGTATTTTTTGAATAAATATTATTAAAAATTCCCTTGTCTACAGATATTTTAAGCAATATTTTTTCTCCTAAATAAATTTTTACTGGCTTGATTTTATTTTAATAATTATAACATTTAATATATTAAATATTTTCTTGCTATAATTGTGCACCAAGAGGTGGTTTAATGAGTATTTTTTTTTCAGTATTAGTTTTTTTCAGTATTTTTTTCTCTTCCTGTGCAAGTAAATATGAAAAAAGCGGAGTTCCTATTTATGATTTAAGCCACTTGAAGCAAATACCTTATATCTATACAAGAAAAATCCAAGGCATCACTTACCAAAAACAAACTCGCTTAAAAAATGAATTTTTATGGCAATTTTTTCGTCCTTGGAATATTGAAAGTTCGACTTACACATTAAAAGAAGTCACATGGGGAAATCTGTATTCTCATATGAAAGTTTATTCTGAAAATCTACGCCCTATTTCCAAAAAATGGTTTATAAAAGTCATAAATAATTCAAATTTTTCAAATTTTGATACTTTTAGAAAAAAGGCAATCACTACTAGCGATTCTTATTTAAAAGTTTTTCCTACTATTGCTAAAATATTTAAAAATCCAAAAAAAGATGGAGAAGGTTTTCCTTTTGACTACAATCAAAATTCAGCAATCAAAATTAACACTCCTATTTTTATAACGCATTTATCAAAAGATAAATTATGGGCATTTGTTCAATCTAGTGTTGCACTTGGATGGATGCCTGTAAAAGATTTAGCTTATGTGGATTCAGATTTTATCAAAGCTTTTGAAAATGGAGATTATTATATTTGTTTAAAAGATAATACTAAAATATATAAAAATGGCTATCTTCAAGGCTCTATAAGTATGGGTACTATTTTCCCAAAGGCTAAATACCATAGAGGCTTTGTAGCTGCGGGTAAAAATTACAGAAATCAAGCTCATCTCAAAATAATAGATTTTTCAAAAAACTTTGAAAAGTTAGGTATAAAATTTGATTATAACAACATCAAAAAAGTTTCAGATGAATTAATAGGTAGAAAATATGGTTGGGGAGGAATACTTGGAAACAGAGACTGTTCATCTACTATGAAGGATTTTTTTGCGCCTTTTGGAATATTTTTACCAAGAAACTCTGCATCTCAAAAAAATATTGGTAAAGTTTATGATGTGAGTCATTTTACAAATAATCAAAAAATGAAATTTATCATAAAGTATGGTGTTGCCTTCAAAACCCTAGTCTACCTAAAGGGCCATATTATGCTCTATATTGGCAGTAAGAACTCTGAGCCTTTAGTTCTTCACGATATGTGGGGTGTTAAGGTAATAAAAGATGGTAAAGTATTTAGAAAAATTATAGGTAAAACGATAGTAAGCACTTTACATCCTGGAAGTGAACTAGATAATTATTATAACAAAGGTTCAATTCTATCAAAAGTTTTGTCTATTAATATAGTAGATGAATAATTTTTGGGCTCTTAAATTCTATTTTATACTTTGATATTTATAGTTTAACATCAAAGAATCCATAATTTGATTTTTAAATTTCATATCTTCAAGCTGTTGTTTGAGAAATTTATTTTCTTCTTTTAAAGCGATTTCATGAGAATCAAGTTTATCAATAGTTTTACTAAGGTAATAAATATTATTTCTTAAATATATTTTTGGTAAATAAAGTGCAAACATTATGCCCATAAAAGCAAAAACTATGAGTAAAGAAGTTTTGGCATTTAGCTCAAATTTATTCAAAATAAAATACCCTCATTTTAGCAGACCTACTTCTCGGATTTTGTTTTAATTCATCAACTTTAGCAAGAAAAGGTTTTTTGCTTATTACTCGCCCAAGTTTATGGTTTTTTCCACAAGTGCATTTCATAGCTTCTTTAGGACAAATACAAGCCTTACTCCATTTTTTAAAGTAATTTTTTACAATTCTATCTTCAAGCGAATGAAAAGAGATAAGCACAAGTTTACAATCTTTAAATTTTTGATTTTCTATACTTTCTAATAGTTTTTTTAAAACTTCTAATTCATCGTTAACTTCTATCCTAAGTGCTTGAAAAACCAAAGTAGCACTATGAATTTTTTTAGTTTTCCTAAGATTTTTTGCTAAAAAGTCTGCAAGTTCTTTAGCAGTTTGAAATGGCCTATTTTCACAAAGCAAATCTGCCACTTTTTTTGCTTCTGCGATTTCTCCAAAGTTACTTAGAATTTCTTCAAGTTTTTCTTTCGGATATTCATTTAATACCAAAGCTGCATCTTTTTTTTGGGAGCTATTCATCCGCATATCTAAGGTTTCACTTTTAAAGCTAAATCCTCTTTCTTTTTTGTCAAGCTGTAAAGATGATACTCCAATATCTGCTAAAATACCTTTGATGTCATAATCTTTAAATTTTCCAATAATATGCTCAAAATTATCTTGATTAAAAATAATCCTTGATTTATAGTCTTTTAGATATTCTTTACTAAAGTTCAATGCTTCTTCATCTTGGTCATTAGCAATAAGTTTAATATTTGGATTTTGCTTTAAAATACCTATTGAATGCCCACCATAACCTAGTGTGCAATCAAGTAGATAGCCACTTCTTATGTCTTTAAATTCTTCTAAGACTTCATCTAAAAGTACAGGAGTATGAGGGCTTTGCATATCTTAAAATACCTTTGTGCCTTAAAATTTTTATTATTAGCTAAAATTTGTTACAATAATTTATGAAAATAGCAAATCTTGGTCTAAAAAATTCAGAAAATCCAAAACTTGACTTAGATGAGAAAAAAACTGCCAAAATTACACCTTCTAAAGAACAAAAGATATCAAAAAAAAGTATAAATCTAGCTAAAATCAAAGAAAAATCTTTTAAAAATATACTAAAAATTTTAGCTAATGACAAAAACTTAACAAGCAAAGAAGATATTTCAAAAGCGATTGTTGAGTTAAAAAATATTATTTTAGCCCAAGGTTTCGATGATATGAATCTAAAATTAAAAAATTTGCTAGACTTATTAGCAGGACAAAAAAATCTAAATAAAGAATACAATTTTCTAAAAAATTTATTGCAAAATCCCAAAATAGACATAAAGCAAGGGCTTTTATCTTCAGGTATATTTTTAGAATCCAAGCTTTTAAAAGCACTAAAAAATAAAGATACTAATAATTTAGAAAAACTATCAAAAGACCTAAAATTTATTTTATTAAATATAAAAACAAAAACTTCAGATGATGGAATAAAAATATTGAATACAAATATACTAAACCAAATAGATGCTTTTGGACTTTTATCATTGCTTAGTTCTTCAAGTTGGACTTTTTTGAATTTTTTTTATAAGGATTTTAAAAATATCAGCATTAAAATCAACAAAGAAGATGAAGATAAGATTTTTTGTAAACTTGAACTTGATGTTGAAAAATATTCTAAGCTCAATTTTGAGTTATTTTTACACACTAAAAATAAAGTTTTAGATATTTTGATAGATACAAAATCCAAAGAATTTAAGGAAATTTTCTTAAAAAATAAAAAAATATTAGAAAAATCACTAAGTCACATTAATATTCATGCACATATAATTTTTAAAAAACCTTATGAAAAAAAAGAAAATCTTTATTTGAAAACATATTATGATGGTTTTGGTTTGGATATAAAAGTATGAAAAAAAATACAAAAAAAGCAGTAGCTTTAAAATATGATAAAAACATTCAAAAAACGCCAAAATTATTGGCAAAAGGAAATGACAAATTAGCCCAAGAAATAATAAAACTTGCAAAGGAAAATAATATTTTTATAAAAAATGATGCTCTTTTAGTTGATATGCTAAGCAAGCTTGAACTTGACGTTGAAATCCCCCAAGAATTATACCAAGCTGTGGCAGAAATTTTTGCTTTCATATATAAATTGGCGAACGAAAAGGAGCCCACTTAATAGATAAAGGTAATTTTAAGTATAATACTTTTCAATGAATGAAAGCACTCTAGATAAACCCATAAATATTTTAATATTAGCTATTATAATAATTGCAGTAAATATTATTTCATCCGTACATTTTATGCCTATAATGCTTTGTGGACTTATGCTATTTTTAACTATTAGGTGCTTAGAAAAACAATATTATTATTCTTTATTTATTTTAATAGTAGCTTTTGTGATGATAGAACACAGCATAGGCTTAATTCCTCTATCTTTATTTTTATTATCATTTTTTATATATATATTTACTCTTGAATACTTTAAAAATACTTTTTCTTCGCCTTTACTCATAAAATCTGCTTTAATTAGTTTTTTTTATTTTATTCTTTTTATAGTTTTCATTTTTCTTAATGGTTTTGATTTTAAATTAATCAGTATTATTTTGATAAATATTTTAATTGATATTGCCCTTACGGGAGTATTTTTTGAGATATAAAATTTCAGTTATTTTTATCATTTCAGTTATGCTTATTCTACTCGCTAGAGTATATTTTCTTAGTATAAAATCAAACACTTATTATGAAGAATTATCAAAACAAAACTATATTAGAAGAATTTACGAAGAACCATCAAGGGGAATTATTGAAGATAGAAATGGAATAGCACTTGCAGTTAATAAACTAGGATTTAGCATAAGCCTTGAGCCACATTTAACAAACCATAAAGATGGGGCAGATTTATTAAAAATTTGTACTTTAATTTCCAAGGAGTTTCCAAGTTATAGTTTAAAATACTTATTAAAAAAATATACAAAGTTAGATTCTCCTTATAATCATGATTATATAAAAATAATATCTTATATTCCTTACAAAGATTTTTTTTCCAAGCATGATGTATTTTTAGGTTTTAAGGACATGAAAATCAAATCTGCATTAAAACGATTTTATCCCTTTGGCAAAATTGGTGCGCATGTCATAGGCTATGTAGGGCGAGCTAGTAAAAGTGATGAAGCTACTAATAATATATCAAGATATACAGAGATTGTAGGAAAAAATGGACTTGAGAAGTATTACAACGAGCTTCTTCAAGGAAAACTAGGTTATAAAGATGTCAAAGTAAATGCCTTAAATAAAGATATAGGCACTCTAGCATATGAGCCTGCAAAAAGTAATAATATATTAAAAACTACTCTTGATATTCGCTTACAAAAATATATAGAAAGAGAGTTTAAAGCTAAGGGTGGCGCTGTTATTGTAATGAATGCAAATACTGGAGCTATCTTAGCAGCGGCTTCTTTTCCTGAGTTTAATAATAATATTTTTGTTGATGGCATCAGCACCAAAGAATGGCAAAAACTAAGAAACAATTTTAACCACCCTTTTACAAATAAGCTCACAAATGGGCTATATCCTCCAGGTTCTGTCATAAAAATGGGAGTTGCAACTTCTTTTTTGGAAAATGGTCTACCCCGTGATTATCATATTTATTGTAAGGGTTATATAAAAATAGCTAAAAGGTATTTTAGATGTTGGAAACGAACTGGGCATGGGCGTGTAGGATTTAGAAAGGCACTTAGAGAGTCTTGCGATGTCTTTTTTTATGATGGAAGCCTCAAAGTTGGAATTAATAAAATATCAAAAACTCTATCCACTTTTGGCTTTGGAGAAAAAACAGGTGTTGACCAAGTTGATGAATTTGTAGGAAACAACCCAAACAAAGTCTGGAAAAGAAATAAATATCATAGACCTTGGTATATAGGTGAAACAGTTATTTCAGCTATAGGACAAGGGTATACTTTAGTAACTCCTATGCAAATAGCAAGATACACAGCAGGAATTGCTACAAATAAATTGCCAAGACCACATTTTTCTGTCCTTGACTATGCTGAGCCTAAAGATTTAAATATTCCAAAAAAAGATTTAAAGCTTATCCAAGAAGGTATGTATGATGTCGCAAATGTTGTCCATGGAACAGCATTTTATCATATACACTCAAAAGTGACTATTGCAGCAAAAACAGGGACAGCACAAGTAGTAGGAATACCTCAAGAAGAAAAGAAAAGAATGTACGAGAACCAATTAGAATATTATCATAAGTCCCATGCTTGGCTTACAAGTTACGGCCCTTATGAGAATCCTAAATATGTAGTCACAGTTATTGTTGAACATGGTGGACATGGTGGGGTAGCAGCTGGTAAATTAGTAAGTAAAATTTATGATAAATTATACTATCTTGGATATATCAAAAAAAGAAGATAAAATATTGTTATACTTTCGCAAGTATTAGGAGTTTGTTTGAAAAAAGTTTTTATTAGTTTGTTTTTTCTAGGTTTATTTACCCTAGCATTTGGAGCAAGTGCTCCTATGATTGATTTATCTATTGCGCCCCTAACACAGCCTGCGCAATTTGTAAAAACTATAAATATAGCTATAATTCTAGCTCTTATCGTTCTAGCTCCAACTTTACTTTTGATGGTTACCTCTTTTACCAGACTTATTATTGTTTTTGGTTTTTTAAGACAAGCTCTTGGTATGCAACAAAGCCCACCAAACCAAATACTAATCTCACTAGCACTTATTATGACTATTTTTATTATGGAGCCTTACGCTAAGAAATCGTATAATAACGCCATAGTTCCTTATATGAATAAAAAAATATCTTATGAAGTTGCTTTTAAAAGAGGCTCAGAACCTTTTAAAAAATTTATGTTAAAAAATACAAGAGAAAAAGATTTGGCTTTATTTTATAGGATTAAAAAAGAAAAAAATCCAAAAAATATACAAGCAGTTTCACTTACAGTTTTAATGCCTGCTTTTATGGTTTCAGAACTTCGAACTGCTTTTGAGATAGGTTTCTTAATATTTTTGCCTTTTTTGGTTATTGATATAGTTGTTGCATCTATTTTGATGAGCCTTGGTATGATGATGTTGCCCCCTGTCATGATATCCTTACCTATAAAAATAATATTTTTTATAATCATAGACGGATGGAGCTTAGTTATTGGAAATCTTGCCCAAAGTTTTAAATAAAATAACTTAGTTTTTTAAAAGAGCATCTTTTTGATAGCTTCTTTTGCTTTTATACTCTATGCCCTACTTTTAAGATAAAAATCATAAATTAAAAAATCAAATAAAATCATATCCTTAGTACAAAAAATCTAATATTTTAGATTGTTAAAATCATCTCATAATATTAAACTCAAAATAAATCTAATATACTAGGTAAAATATGAGAGATATTGATAATTTAGAAGATAACTTTTGTGAAAATTTACATAAAACAATAGGAATAAATGTTAAAAGAATAAGAAAAACTAAAAATATCTCTCAGCTTAAACTAGCTTATGCCTTAGGTTATAAATCTGTATCTCCAATTTCAGGTGCTGAAATTTACTATAATAAAATTCATTTTAATATTGAAAATCTTGCAAAAATCGCTTATATTTTAGAAGTTAATATAAGCGATTTTTTTATAGGAGTTTAGTTATAAAAACAATATTTTACTTAACTAAAAAATATATGAAATATCAACATATCCTTTAGTCATATCATTAAGTTTAAAATCACTTTTTAGTTTATCACCTTTAATGTCGATGGTATCATATTTTTTTTCACCATCTAAAAACATATAGCGTACACCAAGGTCTACAGAAAGATTTTTAAGACTTAGATTATCAAATTCTAGACCAGCATCTAGCATTGTACCAAAACTGCTTAAATCTATTTTATTTTTTATGCCATAGTTTTTGATACCGTCTACTGTATAATCAGTATTACCTATACCTACTCCTAAGTATGGTCTTATAATATCGGCCTTATTTCTAAATAAATAATCATATTTAAGTGAATAAGAATCAATGTTAAATCCATCATCAGTCAAATAAGAATTATAAGTAATTGTAAATTTATGGTTATCTTTGTAATACAAACCACCTACTAAGCCATAGGTACTTGCTGTACCACTAGAAATATCTCCGCCAAGTTTATTAGCTGAATTAACTGCTGTGTAATGATCATTAATAGAAGCATACCCCAAATCTAAACCAAGAAAATATCTAAAACTACTTTTAGATACACTTCTATTTAAAGTTTCTTCTTTAAAAACTCTTCTTTTAGGAACTATATTTTCCTTTTTTACGGTTACTTTCTTCGGAGACTTTTTTTCTAATTTAGATAATTTATTTTCTAAATTATTTATTTCATCTTTCTTTTTCATATTTGACAATTTTTTTTCTAATTTAGCAATTTTAGCGGATTCTTTTTGTGCATTAGTAGAATTTGCATTATTAAGAGTATTCGCACCAAGGAAACAAAAGCAAAAAGCACAACAAAAAACAAGAACAGATATTTTTTTCATATTCAACCTTTAAAGAAATTTAAACTAATATAAAAAGTAAAACACTCTAATATATTAGATTTTATAAATTGTATCATAGTTAATCTTAATCTAAAATTCTAGATTAAATAGATAAATAAAAAATAAGTTTATTCTTGAGATTGTATTTTGGTATCTAAGACAAATAAAAATGCTTGCCCTAGATTGTGCTATATTTTACTTAATTAAAATACGTATGATATATCCAAATAGACTTTAGGCATGTTGTCAAGCTCAAAGGTTGCTGTCTTTCCAGATGGATAGTCAAGCTCTTCTATATTTGCACTATAAGTGTACATTTCTCGAATTCCTAAATCTATACTAGTAGTATTATTTTTACTCGCTAGGTTAGAAAACTCTAAACCAGCATCTAATACTATATTAAACATAGAACTCAGGGCGACCTTATTAACGCCAAAAGAATTTTGTATATTTTTACCAGATACAGTATAATGTATACCACCTAACCCCAAACCTATATAAGGTCTGAAAATATCATCCTTATCCCTAAATAAATAAGTATCTTTAGCTGAAAAAGATTCTATATCTATTCCATTATTAGCTTTGTATTTATTATATGTAATAGTAAATTTAACTTTATCAATAAGATAAAAACCGCCCACTATTCCATAGGTGCTAGCCGTATTGCTAGTTAAAGCACCTTTTGCTATATTATTACCATTTGCATCATTTATTTTATAGCTATTATCAAATGAACCTTGTCCATATTCTAAGCCAAGAAAATATTTAATATTAAAAAGTTTAATAATAGCTTTGTTTTTAGCAATAACAGTCATCTCCTTTTTGCTAGTCTTTATCTTAGTATTTTGGATTGGGCTTTTTGGGGAGCCTTCTTCTTTTTTAGGCTTATTTTCTAACTTAGATAATTTTTCTTCTAAGCTTTTTATCTTATCTTCTTTTTTTATACTAGATATTTTATTTTCTAAACCTTGTATTTCAGCAGAAGCATTATTATCTAAATTTGCATTTCTTGCCTTGGCAGTTTGAGCAGAGGTAAAAGTATTTGCACCCAGCAAAACAAGACTGAAACTTAAACAAATAAATATAAGGGAGATTTTTTTCACACATAGCCTTTTAGGAGAATGATATTTAATATAAAAAGCAAAATACTCAAATATATTAGATTTTATAAATTGTATCATAGCTAATCTTTATTTAATATATTATATTAAATAAGTAAACCAAAAATAAGATAATTATTTAGTGAGATTATAAGAGCATAAAAATAGCATTAAATAGTTTTTATTTTTGACTTTTTGTGTGATTATCTATCTTGAATTATATTGTCAGGGTTGTAATTATCTTTTTGTGCTGTATTTTTACCAAAAACATAAGAAAGTGAGATTAAAAATTTATAAGAAATATTATTTTGATTTGTGGCTATATCGAACATTTCATCGCTAGCATTAGTGACTGTCACACCATATTCATAAGCTAAACTTGCAAATAAACTAGGGTTTAGGTAAAAATCAAAGCCAAAATCAGCCAAAATCGAAGTTCCACCAGTTTCTACTTTTGCATCTTTTTTTAAAAAGTTTTCATAATCACCAATATCACTTGTTTTATTGTTTAAAACTAAACCAAGTCCTAAAAAAGGCTGAAATTTTGAATAAGTTCTAAACAAGTAATCATATTTTATATCAAGAGATTTGTGAACTGCAAGTAAATCACTTGCATAAGCTGAATACCTTAAAGTGAATTTATGGTTTTTATTTAGTATAGCTCCAGCTTGTAAAAACCCTAAAAATCCATTTTCTGGTATGGATAAATCTCTGCTTGGCATATTTGGAATAGTGACATCTAATTTAACGACAGAAGTTCCACCACCAATACCAAGACCTACGAAATAGTTTGTATTTAGTGCAAAAAGAATATTTTGACTTAAAAAACCTAATAAAAAAATACATAAAAAGATTTTTTTAGACAAGCTTATCCTTAGAAGAATTTTTAAAAATATTTAAAAAATTAAGTACTATTATAGCTTAAATAAAATAAAAGCTCTAATAATAAATAAAGCTTAGGTAAATATTTTTTATAAAGTCTTAAGAGTTTTAAAATTCAAAATTTGCTGAGATTCCTAATAAATCAAGATTGCTTCCTAGACTTATAAAAAGTTTTCTGCTAACCGTATAATCTACTCCAAAATTTAATGCAACACCATTGTTGAACCAAGAAATTGTATTTTCATTAAAATGGACATAAGAAAGTCCTAAAAAAGGTTTTATATTTCTCATTGTAAAGTCAAGGTCAAACAAATAACTATAACCAACAGCGTAAGATGTCCCTGCTCCAAAATCGTTTGAATAAGATGCTGAAATTTTATGTTTACCACTCATAATGTCCCCACCTTGAATAGACACGGTCGAACCAACTCCAAGACCTACAAAATATTTATCATAAACTTGTCCAAAAGCCAAACTCATACTTAGAAAAATCCCAAGTATAGCTATCGTTATTTTATTCATTATTTCTCCTTGAAATTATATTGTAAAATACTATAAATTTATATCAAAAGTCTTTAGAATAATATTTTTTATTTTTTATTTAATTTTAGAATAAGTTTTTATAGATTTTTAATTAAAAACATAATTTATACTTATTCCAAATAAATCAAACTGAGTACCCATACTTACAAAAAGTTTTTTATTAAATGAATAGTCAAGCCCTGCATTTATTCCAGTATCATTTGAAAATCTTTTATCTTCAGATTTAACACCAAAATGATGCACATAATAAACACCTAAAAATGGTTTAAAGCTATCAAAAAAAGGACTTAAATCAAATAAATAACTATAGCCTATAGCAAGAGATAAATCATCATCATAATTTGCTGATAAAGATGTAGATAATTTATGCTTTTCATCTGCAATAACCCCTAGAGTCGCACTAACCTCAGTACCTATTCCTACACCACCAAAAACCTTATTTTCAGCCATTATATTATTAGCTAATAAATTAGTACTTGCAAAAAATAAAAACACAATAAAGATAACTTTTTTCATTTTTCTCCTCTTTCTTTTTTTAGCCATAATTTCAAATATTAAAATACAATATATTTTTATATAATAGCTTAAAATTTAAATTATTATTTGATTTTATCCACTATTTTATAAATTAATGCAATTTCATCACAAATTGGAAAATGCTTACATCTACTACAATCTGCCCAAACTTTATGTTCAGGTAAATCTTTTTTTGAAATTTCAATAAATCCTAAGTTTTCAAATAGTTTTTTTTGATAAGTCAAAGAAAGTAATGTTTTAATCTCAAGCTCTTTGGCTTCTTCTTTGCAAGACTCTATAAGTTTTTTGCCTAAGCCTTTTTTCCTATAATCTTTTGATACTACCAAGCTTCTAACTTCAGCTAAGTTTTGACTATAAATATGCAAAGATACAAAACCAACCAAAGTATTCCCAATAAATGCCAAAGTATAAGCACGGATACTAGTAGCCATCTCATCAGCACTTCTAGCTAAAATAAGCCCAGATTCGACTTCGTTTTTTACTAATTCTTGCATAGATTTTATATGATATAATTTTGCTCTTTTTAATTCAACTTGCAAATAAATACTCCGAAATTCTTTTTTCTAAAGATTCAAATCCTATTTTTTTAAGATTTGATATAAAGATACCATTAGGACACTCTTTTTTTAGCTGTGCTATTTCATTTTGTTTTAATTTATCAATTTTTGTAAAAACATTTAAAATAAGTTGGTCTGCTCTTTTTATCCCCTCTAAATATTCATCTAGCTTTTTATCTATTTCTAAATTTTTATGTCTTGCATCTATTAAATGTACAAAAATTTGCAGATTTACTCTTTTTTCTAAAAAATTACTTAGATTTTTATTCCATTCATTTTTGATACTTTTAGAAACTTTTGCATAACCAAAACCTGGTAAATCTACAAATCTACAATAAAAATCTTCAATTTTCTTTTCTTGATTTTTTACTTTATCTTCTTCGTTTTCTTTATTATAAAGTCTAAAGGTTATTTCAAAATGATTTATTAATTGAGTTTTTCCAGGAGTTGAAGAAGATTTAGCCAAAGATTTTCTTCTTGTTAGGGTATTTAGTAATGATGATTTTCCTACATTACTTCGCCCTAAAAATGCAACTTCAGCTACATTAGGACTAGGAGCATCACTTATACTTTGTGAAGACTTCAAAAAACTAGCATTGATAATTTTCATTTATTCGCTAAAGCTCCCAATATCACTATTTGAATCATTCGTAATATTTTTATCTAGCATTTTATTGCTAGTATTATTATCAATTTTATTAGAAGTAATATTTTTATCTAATATTTTTTTGCTAGCATTGCTAGTGTTGTTATTTTTATCTTTATTATCGCCTAGGTTCATTATAAATCTTACAGGTTTATTCTCACTTCCTTCAACCTTGGCTTCCCCAGTTGTTTGGTTTATTGTTATTTTATCACCATACAAAGTCTTGTTTTGAGCGTCTTGCTTTAACATACAATTTCCTATAATTGTATATATTAAAAGTTTAGGATTATAAGTCAAAGTGTTACCTTTTCCAGTATATTCTTTCCCTTTAGTTTTAATATCAAACCTTACATGTCCGCTTGCTACGTATTTTAAAGGTTTAACTTTTCGTTTTTTTACTTTTAAGGAATTTTTTTGTATGAAAATTTCTAATTTATCAGCTTTTAATATATCTCCCATTCTATAAACTTTGACTTTACCAGTAAAAACACTTAGCCCTGCTTTATCATCAGCTTTAAATCTATTAGCATCAATTATTAGTTTATTTTCACTTGCATAAAGTAAATAAAAAGTAATCGAAATTAAAAAAAATATTTTTTTCATTTGTTCTTATCCTTGGTGTCTGCGGGAAGCTCAAAATGCACATGTGCAGCTCTGATTATATCATTTTTAGTATCTATATGTAGGGATATGCCATTAAAGATATAATTATAATAATGCCCTGAAAAATAATCATAATTATAAGCAAGTCCTGTTCGTATTTTATAAAAAAGTCGTTTTGTTTTAAATTTTACAAAATCACCTCTAGAAGCAAGAACATTATTTTTAAATATTATAAAGCTACTACTTAGATAAACATTGTCTGAATCTATTTTATCAACAGTATTTTGTTTATTTTTTATTAAAGTATTTACTTGATATAGTTCACTTCTGTATTTAAATTTTTTTGCTTTAACCGAATACATCATTTGGGTTATTTTGTTATTTTTAAAAGTATAGAGCGTAGAATTATCAAAAACAAAAAGTGGTCTTTCTATCTTTGAATATTTTAAACTTTTAGTATTTTGATTTGCAAAATAGCCTAAAACACATAAAGCAAGTATGCCTAAAAAAAAATACCTTATTGCCATAAACTTAGAAATTCCTCTTCAAGATTTTCTTTTTTAAAAATATTTTCTATCATCTCTCTTACCGCACCTTCTCCACCATTACTTTTGCAAACTACATTTACTAAGTCTTTTATATAATGCGAAGCATCAGCTGGGCAAAAAGAAAGCCCAGCTTTTTTAAGCATTGCATAATCGTTTAAATCATCTCCAATGCAAGCAATCTCATCCCAAGAAATATTATTTTTTTTTAAGAAATCATCCAAAACATAAACTTTATCTTTTATGCCTTGAAAAACATATTTAATACCTAAATCTTGAGCCCTTCTGTCTGTAATTTGTGAGCTTCGTCCTGTGATTATAATTGCTTTTTTACCAAAGCTTTTTGTCCAACAAGCAAGCGCTAGTCCATCTTTTACATTAAAAGCTTTTGACTCTTTATTTTCATCTGTATAAATTATTTTTCCATCACTTAAAGTGCCATCCACATCAAGCACTACAAGCTTTATCATAAAACTCCCTTAGTGCTTGGAATTCCTACTTTATTATTTTCGTTCAATGCTCTTCTTAGGGCGATTGCAAAGGCTTTAAAACAAGATTCAATAATATGGTGCTTATTTGTTCCTCTTTGCTTTATTAAGTGGCAAGTTAAGCCAGCATTACTAATAAGTGCTTTGAAAAATTCTTCTACTAATTCCACATCAAAATCGCCAACTTTTCCGCAAAGCTCTACCTCAAAAACTAAAAAGGCTCTATTGCTTAAATCAAGTATGCAAGTTGTAGCTGCTTCATCCATTGCTATGCAAACATCTGAAAAACGCTCACAATTTTTTATAGGAAAAATCGCTTTTTTAAGTGCTTTACCTAAAACAATTCCACAATCTTCAACACTATGGTGAAAATCTACATGAATATCTCCATCACATTTTAAAACTATATCAATACCACTATGTTTAGAAAAAGACTCAAGCATGTGATCGAAAAAACCAATTTTTGTATCAATTTTATAATTGCCTTTTCCTTCTAGAGTCACTTCACAGATAATATCAGTTTCATTTGTTTTCCTACTTATCTTTGTCATATTGTGCCCCTTTTTCTTTACTGGGCAATTACCGAAGCAGATTTTAAATCAAATTTATTTTTGAAATCTTGTGCTTCATCAGCGCTTCTGAATCCACTTACCCAAACTCTATTTAATGTTTTGCCAAGATATTGCTCTTGTTTTATTATAACATTATATTGTCCTCGTGCTAGTAAAAGGAATTTTTTTCTTGTTACAACTGCACCCTCATATACCCTAAAAGCTCCAACTTGTAAATAATATTTATTTAAGCTTTGAATCTCAGATTTTTCTTTTTTAGTTGTTGCTATTTTTCCATGAAAGCCTAAAACAACAAGTCTTACTTTGGCAGTTCCTTTTTTGACCATAGCTATAGTTCTTGCCGCTTTATTTGATAAATCAATTATTCTACCATTTACAAAAGGACCTCTATCGTTTATTCTAACAACTACACTTTTTCCATTTTCTAAGTCGTAAACTCTTACCACGGTATTCATGGGCAAGGTTTTTGAAGCTGCTGTTAGGGCAAACATATTATATGTTTCTCCATTGCTTGTTTTTTTGGAATGAAAATTTGGACCATACCATGATGCAATACCTGTAAATTTCTCATTTACTTTAGCCAAAGTCGGATAATACCATTTTCCAGCTACTTTATAGGGTCTCATGGTTGCTCTTTGAACAGCTGCTGAGTTTCTTATCTTTTGTGGTCCAACATCAGCGTAATAGTTACCACCATAATAAGTTTCATTTGCACAAGAATTTAAAAAAAGAATTAAAAATATAAATAATAAGAAATAATTGAAAAAAGTCTTACCTACCTTTAATGACAATTTTATCTCCTATTTTAATAAAAGTTGTTTTGAGATTATTATCGTGCATTAAAGTAGCTATATCCATTGAATGACTATGAGCTATTTTTTCCAAGGTATCGCCACTTTTTATAACATAATCAGCATTAGCTCTTGGCATTCGTTGGTGTAATGCTATGGGAATTAGTATTTTTTCATTTAAAGTTAGCATATTATTTTTTAAACCATTAAAGTCTTTAATGATTGCATAATTTACGCCATATCTTTTTCCAATTTTTTCCAAAGTATCGCCACTTGCTACTCTATGGATTAAATATCTAGTATTATCAAGATTTTCTTTGTTCATATTATAAGTTACTAGATTTGGATAAGGGATATAAACATCATAGCTTTTAACATGTGGAGAAATGATAGCTTGTTTTAATTGTCTGTTTAGTTCTCTGAGCTGTTTATAGCTAAGACCTGAGCATTTTGCTATACTTCTTATTAGAGTTCCACCTTTTACTTTAATAGTTGCTATTGAAGCTGAAGTTCCTATATTTAATAAATGTGAATCATCTAAAATAAAATTTCTATTACTCATAAGTGCATAAGAAACTATTTTTCTAATATATTCTCTGCTTTCACTTGGCAAATACTGTCTTCTAAACTTTGTTTGAACAGTAAGAAGTGTGTTAATACTTGGATCTATTCCCCATTTTTGAATTTTTCTATAAGTTCTCAATAAGTGGTAGTAAGAAGTTCTTTTTGATTGATAATCTCTTATTATTTTTCTGTCTCTTAAAACAGTCATAGTAACTCCGTGTTCTCTTGCATAAATATCAACACTAGCTCTTGCCATAGCTTCGATTAATCTACCTTCACCGCAATTATAGGCAATAGCAGCTAAATACCATTTTCCAAATTCACCATGAAGATATTTTAAGTATTTACTAGCAGCCTTAGTTGATTTTACTATATCAAAACGCTCATCAACATACATATTTTTTTTAAGTCCGTATCTTTTTGCAGTTCCTGACATAAACTGCCAAAGTCCGATAGCTTTCATATTTGATTTAGCATCAAGTGAATAATTTGATTCAGCCATAACTAAAAACAAAAAAGGAGATGGAATTCCTTCTTTTTTTAATATGTCTTTTATTTTTGGTAAAAATAAAGAAGCTTCATTTAAATGTTCTATAAATTTTGTTTTTCTATATTTAAGAAATTTTGAGTAAGTTCTTTGAAGTTTGTAGTCTGTTATATAAGATGCTGGTATATCCATCTCTTTCAAAATTTGTAAGTCTCTTTGATTAAAATTGGTACCTATCAAATTTGCAAAGCCAAAATCGGCAAGCATTAAAATCACAAAAAATAATCTAAACAAGTTTTTATCCTATTACATTAGTCTCACATTTTTATCATTATATCTAAGATAAGCTAGAAAAAACTTTAAATATTCTCTTTGTGTTCAAAATTATTAAATCTTTAAGTTCTTTTTCGTCTAAATTTAACAATTCAGACATTTTTGAAGCAATTTGAACACAATATTTTGGCTCATTTCTTGAGCCTCTAAAAGGCTCAGGAGTTAAATAAGGACTATCTGTTTCTATTAAAATTCTATTTTTTGGGATTTTTGGAAAAATATCAACAAGCTTTTTAGCATTTTTAAATGTTAATACCCCGCCAATTCCATAATAAAAACTTTCACTTAAACTAAGTAAACATTCATCAGCATTAAAACAATGCAAAATTCCACCAACTTTTGGATCTGCATATTTAATAAGTAAATCTTTTGCATCTTGCGAAGCATCTCTAATATGAACAATCAAAGGTTTTCCTACTTCTTTTGCAAATTTAATTTGCGATATAAATACCTCTTTTTGCTTATCTTTATATTTTTCTTTTTCAGTTTCATCTTGTGGTAAGCGAAAATAATCAAGCCCACATTCGCCTATGGCTACACATTTTTTATGATTTACAAATTCTTTCATTGTTTCAATATTATATTCTTCTGCATCATAAGGATGAACCCCAACAGCAAAATAAATATTTTCATATTTTTCAACTAATTTAATAGCTTGAGGCAAGTCTGAAAAACTAGCTCCTGGAATAACAAAGCCTTTTAAGCCTGCATCCACAGCTCTTTGTATAACTTTTTCAATATCTTCATAGAATGCACTATTATCAAGGTGGCAGTGTGTATCTATTATTATAATTCAAACCTTTTTTTAAGAACTTCAATAAGCTCATTTATTTTATCTAAATCATCTCTTTTTATCCAAGAATCTAAACCAAAGTTTTTGAAAGCATCATAATCACTTAGTTCATCTAAAATCGCTATTGATATAAACTTTTCTTTGCAAGATTTGTGTTTATTTTCTTCATAATCAAAAATAGTATCTATATCAACTAAGCAGATATCAGCTTTCTCTTCTTTTAGGTCTGCTAGATTGTAAAAATTATGTTCTTTCGAAAATAAATTTTTATCAACTTCACAAAAAGCTACTATGCTCATAGCCTGTCCCCTTTTATTTACTCTAATAACCATTGTAACTAACTTTTACCAAATATCACAATATATATCTAGCAATATCTTCATCTTCCACGATATTTTTAAGTTTTGCTATAACCAATTCTTTTGTAACTTTAAACTTCTCTCCTTTATGCTCATCAGCCGTATAAGAAATATCTTCTAAGACTTTTTCAATAACCGTATGCAAGCGTCTAGCCCCTATATCTTCAGTTTTTTCATTTGCACTGACTGAGAGTTTAGCAAATTCTCTTATAGCTTCATCACTAAATTCCAAGTCCACACCCTCAACTCCTAGAAGTGCTTTATATTGTTTCAATAAAGAGTTTTTAGTATTTGTTAAAATTTTATATAAAGCCTCTTCATCTAGCGAAGATAACTCAACTCTCAAAGGAAATCTACCTTGTAATTCAGGAAGTAAATCACTAGGCTTGCTTATATGAAAAGCTCCAGCAGCAATAAATAAAATATGGTCTGTTTTGATTTGTCCATATTTTGTATGAACTGAACTTCCTTCAACAATAGGAAGTAAATCTCTTTGCACCCCTTCTTTGCTTGGGTCTTGATTTCCTTTTGAGCTTTTTCCTGAAGCTATTTTGTCAATCTCATCTAAAAATATAATCCCACCATCTTGGGCTCTTTTTAATGCCTCTTGCTTCACGCTTTCTTGGTCTAGAATTTTTTCACTAACTCCATCTCTTAAAAGAGTTTTTGCGATTTTTATTTTAACTTCTTTTTTGATTTTTTCTTTATTCATTCCATTTATCATTTTATTTAAACTATCTTGCATAGAAGACATATCTATGGGCAAGTTTGAATCAAGTACTTCAACTTTTGTTTTTTTAGGTAATTCAAGCTCTATTACGGTTTCATCCATTTTGCCACTTACAACTTTTTCTTCCATTTTATTATAAGCATTTATAAAAGATTTTTGACTAGGCTCACTTGCGCCTTTTGGTAAAGGAGGAATTAATTTTTCAACTATTATTTTTATAACTTCACTATCAATTTGCTTTGAGATTTTCTTTTTATATTCTTTATTAACTAAGCTGATTGATTCATAAACCAAATCCCTAACCATAGATTCAACATCACGTCCAACAAATCCAACTTCAGTGTATTTGCTAGCTTCTACTTTAACAAAAGGCAAGTTCATCATTTTTGCAAGTCTTCGTGCAATCTCAGTTTTACCAACGCCTGTACTTCCTATCATCAAAATATTTTTTGGCATAATCTCTTCTTGCATTTCAGCACTTAATTGCATTCTTCTATATCTATTTCTTAAAGCAAGGGCTATGACTTTTTTTGCTTCATCTTGCCCTATAATATAGTCATCTAAATGCTTTACTATTTCTTTTGGCAACATATTCATTTTTCGTCATCCTTGTCTTTTGTACTAAGTATTTTAATATTTTTATTTGTATAAATGCAAAGTTCACTTGCTACAAGCAAGGATTCTTTTACTAAAACTTTGGGTTTTAAATCTGCAAACTTATTCAAGGCTCTTGCGGCTGAGAGGGCAAAATTTCCCCCAGAGCCAATAGCAGCCAAAATTCCATCTTCAGGCTCAACCACATCTCCCGTACCACTTAAAATAAAAAGATTTTTACTATCAAGCACCAACATCATAGCTTCAAGTCGTCTTAAAAGTTTATCTTTTCTCCAAGCTTTTGAAAAATCAATAACTGCTTTTAATAAATCACCTTTTCTAGTTTCAAGATGTTCTTCAAACATATCAAAAAGATTAAAAGCATCAGCCGTACTTCCTGCAAAACCTGCTAAAATCTTGCCCTTATAGAGTGTTCGAATTTTTGTAGCATTTCCTTTTAAAATTGTATTTCCGAAAGTAACTTGCCCATCTCCACCAATAACAGCTTCGCCTTCGCCTTTATAAGCAAGTATAGTAGTAGCGTCAAACATTATAATCCCTATCTAGCTCAACTTTAAAATATCCACTCATATCAAAGCAGATACTTTTAGGCTTATACTCTTCAATGGAATTTTTTACCAATCTAGCACTAGCACCTAAGATTAACACCTCTTTTTGATATTCTAAAAACTTGTTTTTATCTTGTGTCATTTTTATCCTTTTTATTTTCTTTATTGTTTCTAATTCTTTGTCTAAGCAGTTCACAGCCTAAAAATACTAAGCATAAGCCTAGAATTGTAAAAACTCCTATTCTAAAAATTTCAGTAGCGGTCATTTTAGCTTCCTTGTCTTAGTATTTTTCTTTTGCCTAAGCTTAGCTCATAATTTTTTTCAGGGATACAATTCACTTTATAATAATACCACTTGTTTTCTTCTTCATTAAAAACATAAAAAAACTCCATATTAGCTTAGCTCTCTCCCATAACATCAACTTTAATCAAAGCATTTACACCATGCCCTAGTTTACAAGTAATCTCAAAAATACCAGGAGTTTTAATCTTGTCTTCTAAAACAATATTTTTTTTATCTATTATGATTTTTAATTCATTTTCCAAAGCTTGCGCTATTTCTTTATTTGTGACTGAACCTATCAAATGCCCATTTGCACCGACTTTATGTTTTATTGTTAATTTTGAAGAATTTAGTTTTTCTGCTAAATCTTTTGCTTCTTGAATATTTTCATTTTCTTTTTGCTTTTCTTTTTTTATCTGTGATTCGTATCTTTTTAAAACATCATTAGTAGCTAGCAGTCCAAAACCTCTTGCTATTAAAAAGTTTTTACCATATCCATCTTTTACTTCTTTTACTTCTCCGCTTTTACCAAGACTTTTTACATCTTTAATTAATAATACTTTCATTCTTGTTTCTCCAAAAATAATATTTATATATTTAAAAGAATAAATATTTTACTATATTTTATTTAAATAGTGCCTAAAGATGTAAAATTTTTAATCTTTAAGCTCAAACTCTTCTCTCATATTTCTTTTTTTAACATAGTTATTTAAACCAATGTGATTATTATACCCTAATAGCTTTGATATTTTTCTAACAGACAAGCCAAGACTTAGTAGCTCTTGAATTTTATCTTTTTGTTCATCAAATTTTGATTTTTGTATTGTCCCTTTTGGCTTTCCTAAAATTACACCCTGATTTTTCTTTAAGATTAAGGCTTCTTTTGTTCTAAGGCTCATTAAGTTTTTTTCTAGTTTTATAGTCATAGTAATAATATTTAAGATAACTTTTGTAAGTGTATCTTTGTTTGATACTAAATCAAGATTTTGTTTTATTGCAATAATTCTTATATTATTATCAAGAAAATATTTGATTATTTCTAAAATATTTTTAATAGTTCGTCCAAAAGAATTAATATCACTTACTATTAAAGTCACATTCCTAGGACAAGTTTTTAAAAGATGTAATATTTTTCTTTCTTCATCAGGGTTATTTATTTCAATAGCTATTTTATCATCAGCGAGTAAAGAATTACTAAGTAAATACTTAGTAATGATTTCTTTTTGTTCTTCATTGTAAGAAATGTTATTTTTATTAAGACGCAGAAAAATAATCGTTTTAGACATTTTAACCCTTTACAAAAAGTATAAATTTTAAAAAAATATACAAAATAGCTATTTTTATACTTCTTTTTTACATATACAAATATTATCATTTTTTATTTTAAATTTCTCTTATTTTATTGCTTCAAGCTAGTAAAAAGATTTTTTTGCTAAAATCTCTTAAAATATATTTCTTGAATAAAAGGCAAAAAATGAAATTAATACTTGCAATTACAGGAGCTAGCGGGACAAAATTGGCTATTAAATTTGCCAATTCTCTACCTGCATCTATTTCCTTGCACTTAGTAATCTCTAAATCTTCTAAAAAAGCTTATGAATTAGAATGCCAAAAAGAAATAAATATAAAACATAAAGATACAATGATTTATGAAAATGAAGAAATATGGGCAAGTATCGCTTCTAGCTCTTTTGGAGCTGACGCTATGCTAATATTACCCTGCTCTATGAATACTTTGGCAAAATGCGCTTGTGGAATAAGTGACAATCTAATTACAAGAGCATTTTCTTGTATGCTCAAAGAAAAAAAGAATATTATCTTAGCGCCAAGAGAAATGCCTTTTGATACTATTGCTTTGAAAAATATGCTAAAGTTATCTAAACTTGGGGTTTATATTGCTCCTCCTATTTTAGGTTATTATTCTAGCCAAGAAAATTTAGAAGATATGGAAGATTTTTTACTTGGAAAATGGTATGATTTACTAAATATAAAAAATACAAAATACAAAAGGTGGGGTGATGAAAAAACAAAATTATAAAATAGCTTCTTTTACCAAAGCGATTTATAGTGGGACTTTTGATCCTATAACAAATGGTCATCTTGATATTATAAAAAGAGCTTTAAATATTTTTGATGAAGTCATAGTTGCAGTTGCTACAAGCAAAAGTAAAAACCCTATGTTTTCAATAGACAAAAGAGTTGAATTTGTAAAAAAAAGCACAAAAGGCATGAAAGGGATTGAAGTTTTACCTTTCAATACTCTTTTAGTTGAACTCGCAAGTAGCTTGAATGTAAGCACAATAATTAGAGGATTAAGAGCAGTTAGTGATTTTGAGTATGAATTACAAATGGGATATGCAAATTCTTCAATAGATCCACGACTTGAAACGCTGTATTTGATGCCTAGTTTGCAAAATGCTTTTGTAAGTGCGACAATAGTGCGAGAAATTATTAAATTTAAGGGAAAATTTTCTCATCTTGTTCCAAAGGAAGTAGTAGAATGTATGTAGCATTAGAAGGAATTGACACAGCAGGCAAATCAACCCAATTAGAATACCTTAAAAAGAAGTATCCAAAGGCAATATTTACTAAAGAACCAGGTGCTACAAAATTAGGACTTAAATTAAGGGAAATCCTTTTAGACTCCACAGATTTTAAGCTAAAATCTAGTCTAGCTGAGATGTTTTTATTTTTAGCTGATAGAGCTGAACATAGCTGTGAAATACTGCAAAAAAATAAAGACAATATAATTATAAGTGATAGAAGTTTAATCTCAGGCATTGCTTATGCTAAAGATGTGCCTCAAGAAATTGCCCTAAGCCTAAATCTTTTAGCAGTCGATAATACCTTGCCAAGTCATGTGATTTTATTAAAACTTGATGAAGAGGATTTAAGCTTTAGACTTAATATGAAAAAAAATGATGGTATAGAAAGCAGAGGAATTGAATACTTACTTGACATTCAAGATAAAATGCAAGAACTATTGAAATTTTTAAAAATAAAACATATAGTGATTAATGCAAATAAAAGTAAAGAAGATATAAAAGATATAATTTGGGAGTTTTTAAATGGATAAAGAAAAAGCTAAAGAAGAAGAAATAAAACCTAAGATTCAAGCACTAAGAGGCATGAAAGATTTACTAGATATTGGTGGAGAAAAATACTTATACTTTATAAAAAATACCTCAAAAATAGCTTCTAGATATGGCTTTAACTTTATTCAAAATCCTATTTTGGAGCAAACTTCACTTTTCAAAAGAAGCGTAGGACAAAGCTCTGATATAGTCCATAAAGAAATGTATCAATTTTTAGACAAAGGCGACAATGATGTTTGCTTAAGACCTGAGGGAACTGCTGGGCTTATGAGAAGTTTTATTCAAAATAAATTTGATAAAGCTGGCGGTGTGCATAGATATTTTTATTATGGTCCTATGTTTAGATATGAGCGTCCGCAAAAAGGCAGACTTAGACAATTTCATCAATTTGGTTGTGAGAGCTTAGGACAAGCTAGCGTTTATGAAGATGCGAATGTTATTTTAATGCTTGGAGAAATTTTTGATTTTTTTGGTATAGAGTTTACCTTAGATTTAAATTCTTTAGGCTGTGAAACTTGCATGCCAAAATATAAAAATAAATTAATTGATTTTTTACAAAATGAAGAAGAGATATTGTGCAATGATTGCAAAACAAGGTTAAAAACTAATCCTATTAGAGTGCTTGATTGCAAAAAAGAAAAATGCAAAGAGGTGCTTAAAAATGCGCCGAAATTAAGTGAGCATTTGTGTCAAACTTGTTCTAGTGATTTTTTGAAACTTCAAGATATTCTTAAAATAAATGACTTTAGTTTTACACTAAATGAAAAGTTAGTAAGAGGGCTTGATTATTATACTAAAACTGCTTTTGAATTTGTGAGTACAAATATTGGCGCTCAAAATGCCCTATGCGGAGGTGGAAGATATGATAAACTTTGCTCTATGCTTGGAGGCACCAATATTCCTGCTATTGGGTTTGCTATTGGAATTGAGCGCTTGATGGAGCTTATCAAGATAAAGCAAAAAAAAGAAAATTTTATTTATCTTGGTTTTAGCAAAGAGACAAGTTTGGAAACAGCTTTTAGCCTCACTATAAAAAAACGAAAAAAAACGAAAACCTTTATAGAATATAAACCAAAAAGTTTTACCAAGCATATTACAAATGCAAAAAAAATGCTTTGTACCCACCTAGCTTTTATTGGTGAAGATGAAGAAAATAATAATACAATTTTATTGAAATCATTAGAAAATAATGAAGAAATTTTGCTTAGTTTAGAGAAATTTTGTGAATAGCTATGGACTAAAAATATGGTCTGAAGATAATTTTTTTATAGAAGATGGTTTAATAAAACTAAATCACGCTTCAAAGCCTGCCTTTCTTGATATTTATAAAAACTTAAAATCCCAAGGTTTTAAAGGTCCCCTACTTTTGCGTTTTCCACATTTAATAAAAAAACAAATAGCTACGCTTTTTAATACTTTTGAACATTCGATAAAAGAATATAATTATAAAGGTTCTTTTTCTGGAGTTTTTCCTTTAAAAGTAAATCAAGTGCCAAACTTTTTATTTCCACTTTTACGAGCTGGTAAAAAATATGCCTATGGCTTGGAGGCTGGCTCAAAAGCTGAGTTAGTTTTGGCCATGGCTTATAATAACTTAGGAGCCCATATTATGGTGAATGGCTTTAAAGATAAAGAGATGATTCATATGGCTTTTTTAGCAAAAAAAATGGGGCATAAAATTACTCTTACAATTGAGGGATTAAATGAGCTTGAGACAATCTTAGAAGTAATAAAAGAAACTAAAATGACTAGTCCTGATATTGGGCTTAGGATAAGACTTCATACTTCAGGCTCTGGAATTTGGGCAAAAAGTGGAGGCATAAACTCAAAATTTGGATTAAACGCAACTGAGATTTTACAAGCTTTTAAAATCCTTGAAGATAATGCCTTGATTGATTTGCTTAGGATTATTCATTTTCATATTGGCTCTTCTATATCTTCCATTCAAACTATTAAAAAAGCTATTAAAGAAACAGGAAATATTTATGCTGAGCTTAAAAAACTAGGTGCTAAAGCGCTTGATTCTATAAATATAGGTGGTGGCTTAGGTGTTGAATACTCGCAATTTGAAAAAACTAAACAATACTCTTTAGAAGAATTTTCAAATGATATTGTATTTTTATTAAAAGAAATAGCCTTGCAAAAAAATGTAAAAGAGCCAAATATATTCACCGAATCAGGACGCTTTATTGCAGCTTCCTCAGCTGTGTTATTAGCCCCCGTATTAGAGCTTTTTTCTTCTGAATACGAATATGAAAACCTAAAATTAAAAAAGCAAAACCCCAAACTAATATCTGAACTTTATGATTTATATCTAAGCTTAAATAAAAAATATGCTTTAGAATATATGCATGATAGTCTTGATTGTTTAGAGTCTTTGCTAACTTTGTTTGATTTAGGCTATATTGATTTACAAGATAGAAGTAATGCTGAAATTTTGACAAATCTTATTATAAAAAAAGCACTTGAACTTGTAAATATTGATGATTATAGTGAACTTAAAAAAATTGATGAAAAAATCCAAGAAAAATATCTAGTAAATTTTTCTATTTTTCAATCCTTGCCTGATTTGTGGGGAATAGACCAAGAATTTCCTATTATGCCGATTAGTCATCTTGACAAAAATGCAACAAGAAGTGCAAGTTTATGGGATATAACCTGCGATAGTGATGGAGAAATTTCTTTTAATGATAAAAAACCATTATATCTTCATGATATAAATTTAAAAAAAGAAGAGTATATTTTGGGCTTTTTTAACGTGGGCGCTTATCAAGATACTTTAGGAATGAAACATAATTTATTTTCTCATCCAAGTGAAGTATTAATCGAATTTGATAAAAAAGGGCAAATGAAAACAAATCAAGCCTTGCAATCTCAAAAAATTATTGATATTTTAGAAGACTTAGATTATGATATTTTGCATTTAGAAAAAGTATTTAAATCCAAACTTGATGATAAATCTTATAAAATACTAAAACAATATCTTGAGGAAAACAATTATCTAAAAACAATTTGCTCTTAAGCACTTAAATAATTTTGATAAAAATAAGATTAAAATTGCCCATACATCCATTTTCCAAAAATTGCAAAAGAAACTAAAACTATGAAAAATCTTATTAGTTTCTGACCTTTTTTTACAGCTAATTTTGCACCTAAACTAGCTCCTATAATTTGCCCAAAAGCCATAGCAAGTCCAGCGCCATAATAAATCTTTGCAAAGAATAAATAAAAGATTAAAGAGCTTAGATTGCTAACAAAATTTAGCACCTTAGCATGTGCAGTAGCTTTTGTGAGGTTAAATCCTAAAAATACTACAAAAGTTAAGGCAAAAAAGCTTCCAGCTCCAGGACCAAAAAATCCATCATAAAAAGCAATTGCCAAAACAAAAGTAAAAGAGAAAAATAAAACTGACATTTTTTTATTTTTATCAACTGAGCCAATATTAGGAGAAAATAAGAAATACATACCTATGCAAAAAGTCATCAAAGGGATTAATATTTTTAATATTCCGCTATCTATATTAAACATCAAAAAACTTCCAAGCATTGAGCCCACAAAAGATAATATAATCATTAGCTTCATTTTGCTAAGCTCAGCATATTTATGTCGTACATAATACAAAGATGCAAAAAAAGAGCCAAAAGTACTTTGAAATTTATTTGTAGCCAAACTAGCGATTGGCGGGATTCCAAAAGCTAAAAGCGTAGGCAAGGCTATCATTCCTCCACCTCCAGCAATAGAATCTACAAAACCAGCAAAAAGTCCAACTATAAATAAAAAAAGTAAAATTTCAAGAGGAAAATGCATATTTTTGCTCCTATTTTTACATAATAGTAACATAAAAAAGTATTTTTTTCTTTAATAAATATTTCTTGTAATTTTTTTAATAATTGTATAATTTTAATCTATTATTATATTACTTAGAATATAATACAAACTTATAAAAGTTTGAAAAAAGTTTAAAATATAAAGAAAAAAAATGACTGACAGTATAAAAATATTTAACGCAAATGAAAATAATCTTAAAAATGTAAATCTTGAGATTCCCAAAAACAAGCTTATAGTTTTTACAGGACTTAGTGGTAGTGGAAAATCTACCCTAGCCTTTGATACACTGTACGCCGAAGGTCAAAGAAGATATATAGAATCTCTTTCAGCATATGCAAGACAATTTTTGGACAAAGTTGGAAAGCCTGATGTTGAGCGAATTGAAGGGCTTACTCCTGCTATTGCAATTGATCAAAAAACTACAAGTAAAAATCCTCGTTCAACGGTTGGGACTATTACAGAAATTTATGATTATTTAAGATTGCTTTATGCGAGACTTGGAATACAACATTGCCATAAATGTGGTAAAAAAATATCCAAAATGAGCTCAGCTGATGTAATAGAACAAGTTTTAGACTTGCCGATAAATTCAAAACTTATCCTTTTAGCTCCATTGGTAAACAGAAAAAAAGGAACTTTTGCAGATTTAATAGAAAGTCTAAGAGCTAAAGGCTATGTAAGAGCTATGATTGATGGCGTCATGGTTAGGCTTGATGAAGATTTTGAGCTTAGCAAAACAAAAATGCACACTATAAAAGTAGTAATCGATAGAGTTGTTATAAAAGATGAAAATAAAGAAAGAATAGCAAGTGATGTAGAAAAAGCTTTAAATGAAAGTTATGGGGAACTTGAAATCGAAGTGTTAAATCATGAAGAAGTGGAAACTGAGCAACATATTCATTATAGTGAACATATGGCTTGTTTTTCTTGTAAAATATCTTTTGAAGTTTTAGAGCCTTTAACTTTTTCTTTTAACTCTCCAAAAGGTGCCTGTTCTTCTTGTGATGGTTTAGGAATTCGCTATACCCTTGATATGAAAAAAATTATAAACGAAGAGCTAAGTATTGACGAAGGAGCGATTAAAGTCGTATATGGATTCAATAAAAGTTATTATTCAAAATTTTTAAAGGCGTTTTGTGAGACTTGTGATATTCCAACTTCAAAAAAATTTGGAGATTTAGAAGATTTTGAAAAAAAAGCTATTTTGCATGGAAATTCACAAGAAGTAAAATTTACTTGGAAAAGACATCCTATACATAAAAAATTTGATGGTATAGTAAAAATCGCTTATAATATGATAAAAGATGAAAGAGAAATGGCTGATTATATGAGTGAAAAAGTCTGCGATACTTGTGGTGGATTTAGACTAAAAGCATCTTCTCTTAATGTCTTAGTGGCTGGTAAAAGTATAAGTGAGATTATCTCTTATTGTATTGAAGATGCTTATAAATTTTTAAAAGATGAGAAAAACTTTGAGCATTTTAATGAAAAAGAACAACTAATCTCAAAACCAATTTTAAAAGAAATTAGAGAAAGAATTTATTTTCTTTATGATGTTGGACTTGGCTATATAACTTTAAGCCGTGACGCTAGAACAATCTCAGGAGGTGAAGCACAAAGAATAAGAGTAGCTTCTCAGATAGGAAGTGGCTTAACTGGAGTTATGTATGTTCTTGATGAGCCTTCTATTGGGCTTCACGAAAGAGATACTCTAAGATTAATTAGCACACTAAAAGCACTAAGAGACAAGGGAAATACTGTTATTGTAGTTGAGCATGACAAAGAAACCATAAAAGCAGCAGATTATATAGTTGATATTGGACCTAGGGCTGGACGATACGGTGGCAACATTGTTTTTGCTGGAACAATAGATGAAATGTACAAAGCTAAAACGCTAACTTCATCATATTTAACAAATGAAAAAATCATAGATTATTATCAAAATAGAAAACAAAAAGAATTTATAGAAATAAAAAATATAAATATAAATAACATAAAAAAACTAAATATAAAAATACCTCTCAAAAACCTATGTGCAATAACTGGAGTTAGTGGAAGTGGAAAAAGTTCTTTGATTCTTCAAACGCTTCTTCCAGTTGCAAAAGAGCTTTTAAATCACGCAAAAAAAATAAAAAAAGTAGACGGCGTTACTATAAATGGATTAGAACAGCTTGATAAAGTAATCTATCTTGACCAAAGTCCAATAGGCAGAACTCCTAGATCAAACCCTGCGACTTATACAGGATTGATGGACGAACTTCGAGGAATATTTGCCCAAACAAAAGAAGCAAAAATAAGAGCTTATCAAATAGGCAGATTTTCTTTTAATGTAAAAGGTGGAAGATGTGAAAAATGTCAGGGAGAAGGTGAGATAAAAATTGAAATGCACTTTTTACCTGATATTATGGTCAAATGTGATGATTGTAAAGGTGCAAGATACAACGCCCAAACTTTAGAGATTAGTTATAAGGGCAAAAATATTGCTGATGTTTTAGGCATGAGTGTTGATGAAGCTTTGGAATTTTTTATAAAAGTGCCAAAAATAAAAGCAAAACTTCAAACCTTAAGTGATGTCGGACTTGGTTATATAACCCTAGGGCAAAATGCTATCACTCTAAGTGGAGGTGAAGCACAAAGAATCAAACTAAGCAAAGAGCTTAGCAAAAAAGACACAGGAAATACCCTTTACATTCTTGATGAGCCTACAACGGGACTTCATTTTGCTGACGTTGATAGATTAACGAAAGTTTTAAACCATTTAGTTGATTTGGGAAATTCTGTGCTTGTGATTGAACATAATCTTGATATTATTAAAAATGCAGATTGGGTAATAGACATGGGGCCAGAAGGTGGGGCAAAAGGTGGCGAAATAGTAGCGCAAGGAAATCCTAAAACACTAGCAAAAGAGCATAAAAAAACATTAAGTTATACAGGATTTTATTTAAATGAAGAGTTCAAATTAACTAAAGCGAAATAATTATTTCTTTAATATAATTGCAATTTTTTGCAAAGTTCTTTATCTATTGGATTTTAATGTAGTATTTGGTTTTAAAAAACTAGATAAAAACCACACTTAAAATGATGTCAAATATTAGTTTAGATACATTCCAAGACTAATCAAATAAGCTTTAGCTCTCATCATATCATCAGTTGGATATTGGTTTTTTACTTTTCCTCTTAATACTCTAACAAAAAAATCTTCACTAGCAGTATTGTAACCAAAACTAACATTTGCAACTGGGCTTTGTTTATATTCTTTAAGTTGTGCTAATTTTTCTTTAGAAATATTACTCAAAGCCTTAGATTCTGGAGTTTTTTCTTCTCCTTCAACTACATTTTTATGATTTTGGTTAATACTTAAGTCATTTTGAGTATCCACCTCTTTCACTTGATGAACTTTTGAATCTAAATTGTCCTGATAGTGCTCTATCACAGCTATATGTCCTAATTGCATATCACACTCCTTTAATAAGGTTTAAATATTATATACCTTTTTAAATAAAAATACAAATTTAAAGTAAATTTTGCTAAGATAGTTTCAAAAAACTAGGGAGAATTCTTGGATGACTTAGCCTCGAGGCGCATTTTAACAAAAACTATAATGATTTCCAAAAAAGTACATTAAATGGAATTATTAGCAGTACTTTTTATATTAGTTATCGGTATATCTTTTCTTTGCTCGATTTTAGAATCCATAATTCTTTCGACAAATATGTCATATATCTCTGTTTTAGAAAAAGAAAACCCAAAAATTGGCAAACTTTTAAAAAATCTAAAAAAAAATATTGACAAATCAATTGCTTCGATTTTAATACTAAATACAATAGCAAATACAATAGGCGCGACTGTTATTGGAATGCAAGCACAAAGTGTTTTCAAAGGTGACTCAGATTTTGTCCTTTTAATTTCTATTGTTTTGACTTTTTTAATTCTTATCGTGGCTGAAATAATTCCAAAAACAATAGGTGCGCTTTATTGGAAAAAATTAGCGCCATTTGCTGCTAGACTTACAAAACTTTTCATAATAATCACCTACCCTATTATTTTAGTGACTCAATTTGTCACTAAACAATTTATAAAAAAAGATTCAAGTGCAGATTCTTTTTCAAGACAAGAGCTTATAAATTCTGCGCTTTTAAGTGAAGAAGAAGGACTTATTGGAGATTTAGAATCTGATATTATAAAAAATTCTCTTAGTCTAAATGATATAAAAGTAAAAGATATTTTAACTCCAAGGTCAGTTTTGTTTACCATTAAGCAAAAAACGAAGATAAAAGATTTACTTGAAGATAGAAGAACTTTTAAGTTTTCAAGAGTTCCAATCTATAAAGATACCATAGATAATGTAGTAGGAGTAGTTCTTACAAAAAAAATCTTCAAACAAGCTATTAAAAATCCAGATGAGCTTATAGAAAATATATCTAAACCTATTTTTTCTATAAATGAAAATATCCCAGTTAGTAAGGCTCTAAATATTTTTATTAAAAAAAGAGAGCATATGTTTTTAGTTCAAGATAGTTATGACCAAACTGAGGGAATAGTAACGCTAGAAGATTGTATTGAAACATTGTTAGGACTTGAAATTATGGATGAATCTGATACCACTGAAGATATGAGAGAACTTGCTCTAAAACAAATGAAAGCCAAAAGACAGGCTAAAATAAAAAACCTACAAGAACAAAATATTTCTATTTTAAAAGCACAAAAACTAGCAAAATAAGTTTTATATTAACAATATAAATAAGGCACAAAATAAGCTGGGTTTTGTCAAGGATAATAATTTATCTACTTGCTTAATTACTTAAGCAATCTTGCGATATGCCAAAATGTGGAGTTAATACCAAGCATATCTTGCTGCAAGTTGGGTTTACCTAGCTGCTAAGATTACTCAAAGCACTGGTGGGCTCTTACCCCACCCTTTCACCATTACCGATAAATCGGCTGTTTACTTTCTGTTGCACTTTCCCTTAGATTACTCTAGCCATTCGTTAAATGGAACTTTACTCCACAGCAGCCCAGACTTTCCTCTTAAAAAGTAAGGCTTCTTAAGCTATTATCTTTTGTACCTTAGTGAAATTATAGCAAAAAAACTTTACTTTCTTATTACGTCATAATCTTTTGGTATTTTGTAAGAAAAAATTGAAGATGGAATACGAATATTTTTTCTAACTTTTGTAAAACTTATTGTAACTCTATTATCCAATTTATCAGTATATTTTATTTCGCTTGGAACTGAATTTTTTAATTTTATGATATAAACAGTTTTATTCACAAATGCTCTATAAGTATTTTTAGTGATTTTTTTTGCCTTATCGAAAATCTTAATAAAATTCATTTTCTTGTTAAAAGTGCTAAGTAACACTTGCTCCAAATCAGGCTCAACGACAAGTACAGAAGAAGAATTTATATAAACACTTTTTTTTATAGGACTAGTATATTTCCATAAAATATTTTGTGGTCTTTTCAAAAAAATCTCACCTTTGTAAACAATATTTTTATTCTTGCTAGCTTCTATGCTTTGAGTAAAATTAGCTTTAAAATTTCTTATAGTAGTAAAACTATTACCAAAAAGACAAGAGGCAAATGCCAAAATAATTACAACTCTTAAATAACTCATTCTTAACCTTATTTATAGTAAAATACCGTAATTATAACCAAAAGGATTTTATTATTATGTTAAATGTTTTTGCAAAAGTTTTTGGAACAAGAAACGACAAAGAAATAAAGAAATATCAAAAAAGAATAATAGAGATAAATTCTCTCGAAGAAAAATATCAAAGCCTTAGTGATGAAAATTTGCAAAATGAATTTTTTAAGTTAAAGACAAGTGTGTTAGACAAGAAAAAAACTCTAGATGATGTGTTATATCAATCTTTTGCAATAACAAAAGAAGCTAGCAAAAGAATACTAGGACTTAGACACCATGATGTGCAATTAGTTGGTGGTATGGTTTTACATGAACACAAAATTGCGGAAATGAAAACAGGTGAAGGTAAAACTTTGGTTGCTACACTTGCAGTTGCGCTAAATGCTATGGAAAACAAAGGCGTACATGTTGTAACTGTAAATGATTATCTAGCTTCAAGAGATGCAAAAGAGCTTGAACCACTTTATAATTTTTTAGGATTTAGTGTAGGAGTTATTGCAAACTCAAATCAAGATGATGAACTTAGAAAAAAAGAATATGATGCTGATATTACTTATGGTACAAACAATGAGTTTGGATTTGATTATCTAAGAGATAATATGAAATACGATTTAGAAGAAAAAGTCCAAAGACTACACAATTTTGTTATTGTCGATGAAGTGGATTCTATTTTAATAGATGAAGCTAGAACTCCTTTAATCATCTCAGGTCCAACAAATCAAAAAACTGCAGATTATGCAAAGTCTGATGCAATAGCTAGAAAATTAGTAAGAGGTCAAACTATTGAGCCTAAAAAATCTGATGAAAAGGTTATACATACAGGCGATTTTACAGTTGATGAAAAAAATAAAGTCATTCTAATCACTGACCAAGGTATTGGAAAAGCTGAAGAGTTATACGGAGTTGATAACTTATACTCACTTGAAAATGCTATGCTCTCACATTATCTTGACCAAGCTCTAAAAGCTAATCATATTTTTGAAAAAGATGTTGATTATGTAGTTAAAGATAATGAAGTTATTATTGTTGATGAATTTACAGGAAGACTAAGTGAAGGGCGAAGATTTAGTGAAGGCCTTCATCAAGCGTTAGAAGCAAAAGAAAAAGTAACCATTCAAGAAGAGTCACAAACATTAGCAGATATTACTTTTCAAAATTATTTTAGAATGTATAATAAACTATCAGGAATGACAGGAACAGCGCAAACAGAAGCAACAGAATTTACTGAGATTTATAAACTTGAAGTTATATCAATCCCTACAAATGTACCAGTTACAAGAATTGATAAAAATGACCTTATTTATAAAAGTGAAAGAGAAAAATTTGAAGCAGTAAGTGCAAAAATAAAAGAGCTACACAAAAAAGGGCAACCCGTTTTAGTCGGTACTGCTTCTATTGAAAAAAGTGAACATTTACATGAACTTCTTGAAAAAGCAAAAATACCTCATACAGTTTTAAATGCAAAACAACACGAAAAAGAAGGTAAGATTATTGCTGATGCTGGAAATAGATCTGCTATTACCATAGCTACAAATATGGCTGGGCGTGGTGTAGATATAAAACTAAGCGAAGAAGTTATAAAACTAGGTGGATTAGCTATCATAGGAACTGAAAGACATGAATCAAGAAGAATAGATAATCAACTAAGAGGAAGAAGTGGTAGACAAGGAGACGCAGGGGTTTCTCAATTTTATTTATCCTTAGAAGATTCTTTACTTAGAATTTTTGGAAGTGATAAAATAAAAGGCATCATGGAGCGACTTGGAATAAAAGAAGGTGAGCATATAGAATCAAGAATGGTCACAAGAGCAGTAGAAAATGCTCAAAAGAAAGTGGAAGCTATGCACTTTGAAAGTAGAAAACATTTATTAGAATATGATGATGTAGCCAATAAACAAAGAAAAGTTATCTATAATTTTAGAAATGAACTTTTAGATGAAAAATACGATATAACTGCCAAACTAGATGGGCATAGAGAAGAATATGTTTCTTTACTTCTTGCTGATTTAGATATATTTCCAGATTCTTCTTATGAAGATTATGATTTAGATAGATTGATTTCTAGACTAAAAGAAGATTTAAATATTAGCTTAGAAAAAAGCACTTTTGAAAACAAAAATTATGAAGAGCTTTCTGATTTCACTCTTGCATCTTTAAATAAAATCTATGCTCAAAAAATGGGATTAGCAATTGATGACCAAAAAAGTGAAATTGAGAGAATCTTATATCTTCAAATCTTAGACAATACTTGGAGAGAACATCTTTATTCTATGGATACATTAAAAACAGGTATAGGGTTAAGAGGATACAATCAAAAAGATCCTTTAGTTGAGTATAAAAAAGAAAGTTATAATATGTTTTTAGAATTAGTTGAGTCTATAAAATTTGAAATAACTAAGATACTTTTTACAGTTCAATTAAGCGAAGAGGAAGAGGAAAATAAAGATAAAGAAGTAATAGATAAGATTTTAACAGATATGCAAAGTGGGCAAGAAAATATGACTATGAATTTAGCAAGCGATGGCACACCTATTGCACCACAAGAGAAAAAAATTGCAAGAAATGAGCCTTGCCCTTGTGGAAGTGGTAAAAAATATAAGCATTGTTGTGGAAAATCAGGGCCTAAAAAAGGCTTAGCAGCGCGAAATTAAAATATGAATAAAGAGTTAGTTAATTTTATAGTTAGAAAATATCTAAAGTTTGATAAAAAAAATCCTTTTATAGGTTTATCAGCCATTTTGGCATTTTTAGGTGTCTGTATAGGGGTTATGGTTTTATTAATCTCTATGGCTATTATGAGTGGAACAGCACACGAATTTGAAAGCAAACTATCTACTATGAATTATCCTTTATCAATTTATCCTAAAATTGATGGAAGTGTGAACGAGAATTTATTAGAGAAGTTAGAAAATAAATTTCCAAACTTAAAATTTTCACCCTATTTGTCATCTCAAGTTATTTTACAAAAAGGAAGCTCTTTAAACGGAGGTATGCTTTTTGGAGTCATTCCAAAAAAAGAAGAAGCGATAAATTCTATCTATGCAAAACATACAAGAGGACTTAAATTTTCAAAATACGATATTATAGTTGGGCAAAGCATTAAAAATAGTTTCTTTTTATACAAAGGTGCAAAATTAAGCTTATATTTTAACTCCATAGACCCAAGTGGATTTTCTGTGCTTCCAAAAATAAAACGCTTTACTTATAAATCATACTTTAAATCAGGGCTAAATGCTTATGATAAATCCTATATGTACACTTCAATTGGAGCGCTTAGAACAATCTTGCATAAAAATAAAGATTATTTTGATGGCATACACATTTATTCAAGCCAACCTTTTAAAGATATAAAACTTTTAAGAATTTTTCTAAAAGGCTCTTATACGGGCATACTTGGATGGTGGCAACAAAATGGAAACTTTTTTTCTGCAATGGAAATGGAGAAAAAAGCACTTTTTATAGTCTTGATGCTTATAATCTTAGTAGCTTCTTTAAATATAATTTCTTCACTTTTAATGACCGTTATGAGTCGGAGAAAAGAAATCGCACTTTTATTATCACTTGGAGCAAACAAAAAAGAAATTCAAGCTATATTTATGCGTCTTGGTATAGTTATAGGCTTTGGAGGAATATTAATAGGAACTCTTTTGGGATTTTTAGGGATTTACATTTTAGGGCATTTTAATGTAATCTCACTCCCAGCTGATGTTTATGGTACTTCAAAATTACCCCTTGATTTATCTTTGAATGATTTTTTATATATAATTTTTGGTTCTATTGTAATAGTTTTTCTCTCAACTTATTACCCAGCTAAAAAAGCTACTAAACTTGATGTTATTGATGTATTAAGAAATGAATAGAATAAATCTACAAATTCAAAAGCCCTTAACTTGTATTTAAGTTAAATTTTGTAAGTATTGTATATATTTTATAAAAGGCTGGAAGATGAAAAATATACTAATTACAAGTTTAATGATATTAAGTGTTTTAAGTATTAGTGGGTGTAATTTTGATTATTTAAAATCAGGCAAAGAATTAAAAAAAGAAATTAGCCAAATTAAAAAAATAAATCCTTATGGCTTTGATGGCAAATTGGATAAAAAGTTAGCTAGTTTGCAAAAGGCTTTTTATAATACTGATGAAGGCAAAGCTCAGCTAAAAGCAGACAAGATACACAATGACAAAATATATAAACAAATAGCAAAAGACTCACAGCCCACAGCAAAAGATAAAAAAGAATGGAAAAAAAACTTTGGCGAAAATTGGAACGATTAAATTTTAAGGAGTAAAGAAAAGAAATGGGTTAAAAACTTATATTTTATGGACTTAGCATTTTAGCTTAAAATATAGACCAAAAAAGTTAGGCTAAAAGCCTATATCTTTTCTATAAAATGAACCTTCACAAGTTATATTTTTTAAATCTTCATAAACAATATCTCTTGCTTTTTCAATACTTGAAGCCTTAGCAACTAAGGTTAATATTCTGCCACCCTTGCTTATAAGTTTATTATCCTTTTGGCCTACTCCCATATAATAAATCTGTGATTTTATAGATTGTTTTGACTTGCTTGACTTCTCTGACTTGCTAAAAATAATTTCTTTGTTTATTTCAGGAGTTTTTGGATAATTTTTTGATGCCATTACTACTCCTAAAACATAGTCCTTATCCCAATCAAGCTCAGTAACATTTCCTTTTTTTAGCTCTAAAATACTATAAATCAAATCTGATTTCAATCTTGGAAGTAAAATCTGTGCTTCAGGGTCTCCAAATCTTGCATTAAATTCAATAGTTTTAACACCCTCTTTTGTAGCCATAACCCCAGCATATAAAAAACCTGAAAAAGGTATTTTGTCTTCATTCATTCCCAAAGCCAAAGGCTCTAAAATCTTCTTTTTGGCTTCATTTATAATATCTTCACTTATTATATCAACTCGTGAATAAGCACCCATACCTCCAGTATTTTCGCCTTTGTGTCCATCATATGCTCTTTTATAATCTTGGGCAATTTCAAGGCTCATTACCTTATCTTCATGAACAAGTGCGATTATAGAAAACTCAATTCCCTCAAGATATTCTTCAATCAAAACTTTATTCTGCTCTATATTAAAGGCATTTTCAAGTGCTTTTTTTGCCTCATCAAAACTAAAACAAACACTAACACCCTTTCCTGCTTTTAAGCCATCTTCTTTGATAACTATGGGTATTTTTTGAGTTTTTAAAAAATCCAATCCATCGTTTAAAGATTCTACACTTTTATAAGATGCTGTTGGGATATTGTATTTTTTCATTAGTTTTTTTGCAAAATCTTTTGAAGTTTCTATCTGTGCTGCTTGCCTGCTTGGTCCAAAAATACTAAGATTATTTTGCTCAAATTCATCAACCACGCCAAGAGACAAAGAGCTTTCGGGTCCGACGATAGTTAAATCTATTTTTTCTTTTTTTGCAAAAACACTAAGCGCTTTTATATCTGTTTCATCAATATCTACAAGCTCTCCGACATCTTTCATACCAATATTTCCAGGAGCAATAAATACCTTTTTAACCAAAGGACTTTGCTTTGCCTTTAAAGCTAAGGCATGCTCTCTGCCTCCTTTTCCTATTATTAGGATTTTTAGTCTAGAACTCTCTTGCATGAATACCCTTTTTTATTATTTTAATTTTATCTTAAACAAACTCAATTCCTTGTCCTTCAACAATCTCTCCAATTTGGCAAAAATCTTGCATTTGGCTTTTTAGAATACTTGTAGTTTTTTCTAAATCTTTTGGCTTTATTATTAAAATAAAACCTGTTCCCATATTAAAAATATTAAAAATTTCCTCAAAACTAAGTTTGCCTTCTTTTTGCAAAAAATCAAAAATAGGCAAAGTTTTTAGCTTGTCTTTGTAAATTTTAGCTTTTAAATCTTTCTTTAAAACTCTAGGTATATTTTCATAAAATCCTCCACCTGTAATATGAACCATTGCACAAACTTCAATATGTTCTAATACTTTTAGTACAATATCTACATAAATTTTAGTAGGTTTTAAAAGCTCTTCTCCAAGACTTAAATCTAAGCCTTCATATTTTTTGCTAAGGTCTAGATTTTTATCTTTTATTATTTTTCTGACAAGAGAAAAACCGTTTGAATGCACGCCACTTGAGCTAAGCCCTAGCATAATATCACCCTTTGCTAAGTTTTGCCCATCAATCAATTTTGCTTTCTCAACAGCGCCCACAGCAAAACCAGCCAAATCATAATGCCCATCTTCATACATTCCAGGCATTTCAGCACTTTCTCCACCAAGCAAAGCGCATTTGCCTAAAATACAACCATCAGCTATGCCTTTTACTATGCCTTGTATTTTTTTTGGCTCATTCTTTCCAAAAGCAATATAATCAAGAAAATATAAAGGTTTTGCACCTTGAACCAAAATATCATTTACACACATTGCAACTAAATCTTGCCCTATGGTATCGTGCTTATTCATTTGCTTTGCTAGTAAAAGTTTAGTTCCTACCCCATCAGTGCCACTTACTAAAATTGGCTCTTTTAGGTTTAGGCTTGACAAATCAAACATAGCACCAAAAGCACCAAGACTGCTCATTGCCCCTTTTATTTGTGTTCTTTTTACATCAGCTTTTATTCGTGAAACTACTTCATAACCAGCTTCTAGGCTAACCCCTGCTTTTTCATAAGCTTTGCTATTTTCTTGCATAAAATTCCTTAGTTTCTATTGTTTTTCTCTTAGTTTTTTCTTAGTGTTTTAACAAATTGTATGTTTTTGTAGGATAATCTCTTGTAAAACATGCCATGCAAATATCATTACCCAATGCCTTTTTTAAGTTTTCTGTATTCATAAATTCCAAAGAATCTGCACCGATATATTCGCTTAATTGTTTTGCATCTAAAGTATTACTTATTAATTCACCTGAGGTTGAAGTATCAACTCCATAAAAACAAGGACTTATTATCGCTGGAGATGCTATTTTCATATGCACTTCTTTAGCACCTGCGTCTTTTAGAATTTGGACAATATGCTTTGAAGTAGTTCCCCTAACGATAGAATCATCAACTAAAATAATTTTTTTATCTTTAATCACAGATTTCATAGCAGATAATTTCATCTTAACACCCTCAGCCCTTTTAGCTTGAGTTGGACTTATAAAGGTTCTTCCCACATAACGGCTTTTTACAAGTCCAAATTCGTACGGAATTTTTGAATATTTGGCATAACCCATGGCAGCTGAAAGCGAAGAATCTGGCACTCCTATCACAATATCAGCTTTTGTAGGACTTTGTTTTGCTAAAAGTTCTCCACATTTTTGTCTTGAAACATGTACATTAAGATTGTTAATATCACTATCTGGTCTTGAAAAATAAATATATTCCATTGCGCACATAGTTTTGTTTATTTCTTCAGAATATTTGCAAGTTTTTAAGCCATTTTTTGAGATTCTCAAAAGCTCTCCCGCTTCAATCTCTCTTATAAAACTAGCGCCAATCATATTAAAAGCTGAGCTTTCTGAAGAAAAAATATAACCATCTTCTAATCTTGCTATAGACAAAGGTCTAAAACCATTTTTGTCTCTTATAGCAAAAAGTTCATCTTTATTCATAATCAAAAAAGAAAAAGCGCCTTCAAGTTTAGGTAAGGCTTTTAGAAGTCTAGTTTTAAAATCACCAGTTTCTCTTTGTATTAAATGCCCTATTATTTCTGTATCTGAACTTGCATGAAAAATACTTCCAGTTAACTCTAATTCAGTTCTAAGCTCTAGTGCATTTACTATATTTCCATTATACGCAACTACAAAATCACCCCTATGTGAGCGTATCAAAATAGGCTGTACATTTTCAAGTCCACCGCCTCCAGAAGTTGAATATCTTACATGACCTATCGCCATTTTTCCATCTAATTGGTCAAGTTTTTTAGGAGTGAAAAAATCAGAAACTAAGCCCTCAGCTCTTTGTCTTTTTATTTTACCATTCTCATCAACAGTAGAAATTCCTGCACCTTCTTGTCCACGATGTTGTAAGGAATGCAAACCATAATAAGTAAGATAAGAAGCATTATTTGCATTAAAAACCCCAAATACCCCACATTCTTCATGCAATTCTCTCTCTTGTAAATATTGTATATTTTCTTTAAAATTTATTTTTTTTTCATTTTTTTCATTTTGTCCTACAGACATAATAAACCTGCCTTTCTTATTCTAAGGAGTACTTCTTCATAAGCTTTAACAACCCCGCCTAAATCTTCTCTAAATCTATCTTTATCAAGTTTTTTGTGTGTTTCTTTATCCCATAATCTACAAGAATCAGGAGATATTTCATCTGCTAAGATTAAGTTTGAATCTTTATCTTTTCCAAATTCAAGTTTAAAATCAATCAAGTCTATATCACACTTTAGAAAAAATTCTTTTAAAAGATTATTTATTTTAGAAGCCATAGAATAAATCTGTGTCAAGTCTTCTTTAGTAGCAAGTCCTAAAGCTAAAGCATGGCTATCGTTTATCAAAGGATCGCCCAATTCATCATTTTTATAACATATTTCAAAAATTACATTTTTTGGTTTTGTACCTTCTTTTATATTTAAACGCTTAGCAAAAGAGCCTGCTATAATATTTCTAACGATAACTTCCAAAGGAATAATTTTTACTTTTTTACAAAGATGAAGTCTCGGTTCAAGAACTTTTATAAAATGGGTATTAATGCCATTTTTTTCTAAATACTTATAAATGCAAGCTGTTATCGTGGCGTTTATTTCTCCCTTATTTTTTAAGCTAGATTTTTTAAGATTATTAAAAGCCGTTGCATCATCTTTATAATAAATTTCTACTTCATCACTATTCTGACTTTTAAATATTTTTTTAGCCTTACCTTCGTAAATCATATCTTTTAAATCATAATTTTGCATTTTTTTCCTTTTTAAAATAAGTAATTGCATTTTTGAAAATATCTTGTTCTTTGTTTCCATAAATATTTTTAAATAATCCCTCTTCATATCTCTCTGAATGTGCCATTTTTCCAAAAATTTGTCCTGATTTTGAAACTAAACTTTCAATAAAAAAATCACTTCCATTTAAGTTTGCTTCATCTTTTAAAGCCCCATTTCCATCACAATAAAGACAAGAAACTTGAGCATTTTCAAACAATTTTTTGGCATCTTTTTTTGATATCACCATTCTACCTTCACCATGTGAAAGAGGAACATTATGCACCTCTCCTACTTTAAAACTGCTAAGCCAAGGAGAAGAATTTGAAACTATTTTGGTATTTGCCATTTTTGAAATATGGCGATTATTTGCATTTCTAAACAATGTTGGGCTATCTTCATCAATTTTGCTTTCAAAAGGCAAAAGTCCAGATTTAATCAAAGCTTGAAAACCATTGCAAATTCCTAAAATCAAACCTTCATTTTTTAAAAGTTCTTTTATTGCCTTAGCTATTTTTTCATTTTTTAAAATATTTGCGATAAATTTCCCAGAACCATCAGGCTCATCAGCTAGAGAAAAGCCTCCACTTAAGGCTAAAATTTGAGTTGATTTTATTTTTTCTTCTAGGGCAATAAGAGATTTTTTTATATGCTTTTCATCTAAGTTGTTTAAAACAAATATTTCGACTTCTCCACCAGCTCTTACAAAAGCTTTTTGCATATCATATTCACAGTTTGTACCTGAAAAAACAGGAAGTAAAACTTTTGGTTTAAGATAAGTTTTTTTTGCTTTGAGATTTTTGTTTTTAGCATCTTTATAAGCATTTTTTTCTAATAGTTCTTCAAGCTCATTTTTTTCAAAGACTTTAGTTTTTATTTTCTTCTTAGGATAAAGTTTTTCATATCTAATATTATGTATTTTGATAAGCTCATCAATATTAAAAGTTTCATTGTTTATTCTTATTTCTTTTGCTTCTTTTAGCTCATTTCCTGCACTTGTTTTACCTAATTTTATTCCAAAATCCAACTCTTCTTTACTTTGAATTACTATACTACCAATATTTAAATCAAATAATTCTTCTGCATTTATATTAAAAGATACTTTACTTCCAAAACTCATATTAAGCAAAGCTCCGATTAAACCGCCAAAACTTAAAGTACTAGCTGAGAGGATTTTATTTTCCAAATTTGCTTTATAAATTTTAGAAAAATTATCTCTTAATTGTGGATAATTAGGCTTATTTTTTTCTAGACTTAGAGCTTTTACTAGATAAATATTTGCCTCACAAACTTTGAAATCACTAGAAATTATATTATCAGTTTCTTCTGTTGTTATTGCAAAAGATATTAAAGTAGGAGGAACATTTAAATCCTTGAAACTCCCACTCATGCTATCTTTTCCACCAATCGCAGGAGTGCCAAACTCTTCTTGAGCCTTTAAAGCTCCGAGTAAACTTGCACTTACCTTACCCCACTTGCTTGGAATTTTATCAAGCTTTTGAAAGTATTCTTGAAAAGATAATCTCGCTTTTTTATAATCCCCACCACTTGCTACAAGATTTGCCAAAGACGCAATAAGAGCGTATTGTGCCCCTAAAAAAGGAGAATATTTTGAAATATCAGGATTAAACCCATAGGATAAAATTGAGCAAGTTTTAGTAAAATCATTACTTGGGATTTTATGCACCGAAGCTTGGGATTTACTTAGTTGGTATTTTCCTCCAAAAGGTGCTAAAACACTTGTTCTGCCTATGCTAAAATCAAACATATCATTCATGCCTTGCAAAGAAGCTATATTTGGACTTTGTAATAATGAGAATATTTTTTCTTTTAGCGAATTTTTAAAAGGATTTTTTTTCTTTAGGCTTTTATCTTTATTTCTATTTTCATCTTCACCAATTAGAACATCTTGATTTTGTCTTATACCATTTGTATCTATAAATTCTCTTTTTATATCAAAATATTTTTTTTCCTTATATTTCATAATAAGTCGCTTAGAATTTGTCACTTTTGCAATCACACTAGCTTGCAAGTTTTCACTTTCAACCAAGCTAAGAAATTTTTCTAAATCATTTGGTGCCAATAAAACTGCCATTCTTTCTTGAGATTCACTAAGAGCTAATTCTCTAGGGCTTAAACCTTTATATTTAGTGAAAACTTTATCAAGATAAATCTCAAGTGAAGGTGCTAATTCTCCAACAGCCACACAAACCCCACCAGCGCCAAAGTCATTTGCTTTTTTGATTAGTTTTGAAGCCTTTGGATTTCTAAAAAGCCTTTGGATTTTTCGCTCCATAGGTGCATTGCCTTTTTGGACTTCACAAGAGCAAGTTGACAAGGATTTTTCATCATGCCCTTTTGAGGAACCACTTGCCCCACCTACTCCATCTCTTCCAGTTTCACCACCTAAAAGTACAACTAAATCCCCATCTTTAGGCTCTAGTCTTGAAACATCAGCTTGTTTAACAGCACCAACAACAGCACCAACTTCCATTCTTTTTGCTACATATCCATCATGAAAAATCTCTTCTATAAAACTTGTGGCTACTCCTATTTGGTTACCATAAGAGCTAAATCCTAGTGCTGCTTCTTTTGAGATTTTTTCTTGAGGAAGTTTTTGTTCAAGTGTTTTAGAAAAATCTTGCGTAATATCTCCCGCACCTGTAATTCTAAGAGTTTGATAAACATAAGCTCGCCCAGACAAAGGATCTCTAATTGCTCCACCCACGCATGTACTAGCTCCCCCAAAAGGCTCTATTTCTGTAGGATGATTGTGCGTTTCATTTTTAAACATCAAAAGCCATTTTTCTATTTGTTTATTTTTAATTCCAACTTTTACATCAATTACAATACTGCAAGCATTAATCTCGTTTGATTTTTCCAAATCCTCTAAAAGCCCTATTTTCTTTTGATACCTTGCAAAAATTGTAGCTAAATCCATCAAAGTTTTTGGCTTATCAACTCGCTTTAATTCTTTTCTAAGCTCTAGATATCTGGTGAAAACTTCTTCTATCTCATCTTTAAAAAGTTCATCATTTATAGTAATGTTTTGCAAATTTGTTTCAAAAGTGCTATGTCTGCAATGGTCAGACCAATAAGTATCTAAAACCATAATTTCAGTTTTACTTGGGCTTCTTTTTTCTATATTTTTAAAATATTTTTGAATATGGATTAAATCATCAATACTTATCGCTAAGTTTTGAGCTTGCAAAAAATTCTCTAATTCTTGTAAATTATGCGTACAAAAATTATCAAATTTTTCATCAACTTGCATACTAATATCTTCATTGTATTCTAAAGTATTTAGATTTTTTTCTTGCATTTCAACGGGATTAATAAGATATTTTTTGATTTTTTCTAGGCTTTTAACTTCGCCTTCAAATTTCACTAATCTAGCAGTTTTTATTTTTACTTTAGTATTTGGCTTGAAAAGTCTGAGGCATTGCAGACACGAATCTGCTCTTTTATCAAAAGTTCCTGCTAAGTATTCATAAGATATGTAATTTTTGTCTTTTAAATCAATATCTAAATTTAGGCTTGTAAGTATTTCATCAGTCGAAAGTTCGGCTAATATATTTTTTCTTAGAATTTCTTCTTCATTGTTTTCATATTTATCATCTAGGTTGTAAACATCATAAATATTATAAATCTCTAGCTTTGAAATTTTATCTTCAAATAAAAAACCTTGTAACTCTTCTAGTAAACTCTCATTCTCAACTCGAAATTGACTTTTTTTTTTACGAAAAATCTTTTATTCATTTTACAAAATCTCCCAAAATATTTATATGTCCCATTTTTCTTCCTTTTCTCCAAGCACCTTTGCCATACAGATAAACTTTTGTATTTTTATCGCTTTTCAAATTTTCTATACTTTTTTTATCTTCGCCTAAAATATTTTGCATCAATACTTTTCTTAATAATTTAGGCCTTTTTAACTCTAATCCTAAAATACTTCTAAGATGCAGTTCAAACTGAGATACATTACAAGCATCTAGAGTAAAATGTCCGCTATTATGCGGTCTAGGTGCCATCTCATTAAAATATATTTTTAAATCTTTTGCAATAAAATATTCAATCGCCAAAGGTCCTATAAAGTCTAATTTTTCGATAATATCTTTTGAATAAGATTTTATTTTTTTTTCTAAATCTTCACTTAGAGGACTTGGAACCTGACTAATATTAAGTATAGCATTTTTATGCACATTTCTTACTATTGGAAAAAGCTCTATTTCTTTATTTTTTGCTCTTATAGCTATGCAAGATACTTCATATTTTATATCAATTGCCTTTTCAAGCACATAAGTAATATTTTCTAATTTAACTGCTTTTAAGTCCTTAATATCTTTTATAAAACACTGCCCTTTTCCATCATACCCACCACGGCTTGTTTTTAAAATCACGGGGAATCCAAGTATTTTCGTATATTTTTCTAAATCATCATAAGTTAAAACTTTATAATAAGGAACTGTTGGAATATTTATTTTTTTTAGAGCTTCTTTTTCTCTTATTCTATCTTGACTTAGATATAAAGGCCTTGCACCTTGAGGAATATTTGCTCCAAAGTCTTCTAAAATTTTTATAGTTTCACTAGGAATATGCTCAAATTCATAAGTAATAAGACAGGTATTTTTTGCAAGTTTTTCTAAGGCATTTTTATCATCATATGAGGCTTCTATAAAATAATCAGCTTTTTGTCTAGCACAGGCATCTTTGTTTGCATCTAAAACCATAGTTTTATAGCCTAAATCAAAAGCGGCTTCACAAAGCATTTTGCCAAGTTGCCCTCCACCTAAAATACCTATTGTTTTTTCTTTTATAATATTCAAATCTTTCATTTGTTAAAAAGACTCATTTTGTTTGATTATTTGATTTTTTAATTCGTTCTTTTTACTCTCAAGTTTTGCTAATAGTTTTTTATCCTCTATGGCAAGGATTCTAAGAGCGAAAAGCCCTGCATTTTTAGCCCCATTTATTGCCATAGTGGCAACTGGAACTCCACTTGGCATTTGAGCTATTGAATATAAAGAATCAAGCCCATTTAGGTTTTTGCTATCAATCGGTACTCCAATAACAGGCAAAGAGCAAAGAGAAGCTACCATGCCTGGTAAATGTGCTGCACCTCCCGCACCTGCAATTATGATTTTAACTCCATTTTTCGAAGCATTTTTTGCATACTCAAACATAAATTCAGGAGTTCTATGTGCTGAGACAATTTTTATTTCATATGATACATCATAATCTTCTAAAACTTCTTTCACTTCTTCCATTATTCTTAAATCTGACTTGCTACCCATAATCACACTAACATCTGCCATATTTTTCCTTGAGCCTAAAGCTAAGCTTTACATGTAAGTTTTTTGTAGGGGTATTATATTAATTTCATTCATAAAAGTTTATTAAATTAAAAAAAAATTTAAAGATTTAATTAAATTAAGAAAGCAAAAGTAAGATTTAGAATTTAGAGTTAAATATCCAACAAGAGAAAAATTCGCTCTTGTTAGATATTTTTGTGATAATATTCTGTGATAGGTTTTTATAAAATATTTAAAAAAATATTAAAGACTAGCTAGAAGTATTTTTTCACTAATATCTAAGCTTAAATTTGAACGCTCAGATAATTTTGTCCTATCATTATTTTTCATAGACTTTAAAATTTTAGGTATATCTTCTTTTGTTATATCATATGCTCCAAGGTTAGTAGCGATGCCTAAACTCTCAAAAAAGTCATTTGTTTTGCTAATTGCTAAATCAATAGCTTTTCCTTCATCAAGTTCTTCAATCTTCCAAACTCTTCTTGCATATTGCAATAATTTATCCCATTTTTCTTTTTTTCTAATAGTCCAAATTTGGGCTTGAATAGCTGCTAATGTTTTTCCATGGTCTATTCCAAAAACTGCTGTTATTTCATGTCCTATCATATGCGTTGTCCAATCTTGCGGAACTCCTGAACAGATTAAACCATTTAATGCCATAGTTGAACAAAGTAATAAATTTGCTCTTGCATCATAGTTTTTACTTTCATTTATGCAAGTTTGCCCAATTTCAATCAAAGTTTGAAGTATTCCCTCAGCAGTTCTATCTTGAAATCTTCCATCAACTGGATAAGTGATATATTGCTCAACAGTATGGATAAAAGTATCGACTATACCGTTTGCCACTTGAGTTTTTGGCAAAGTAAAAGTAAGGCTAGGATCTAGCATAGAAAATTTTGGAAAAGTATGCATAGAAAAAATCGGAACTTTTTTGCCTTTATGACTAATAACTGCTCCATTATTCATCTCAGAACCTGTAGCAGGTAAAGTTACAATAGTAGCTAAATCAATAGCACTCTCTACTGGTGCTAAACCAAAATCAGGAGTTAGTAAATCAAGTGCATCTCCTTTATATCTTGAAGCGAGCGCTATAAATTTTGTCCCATCCATCACAGAACCTCCACCAACAGCTAGTAAAAAATCAAGATTTTCATTTTTTACAACACTACAAGCCTTAATCAAAGTAGAATAATGAGGATTTGGCTCAATCCCTCCAAATTCTACTACATGTCTATCTTTAAGTGCTCTTTTAACTTTTTCTAATGTTCCATATTTTTTAACTGAGCCTCCACCAAAAGTTAATAAAATTCTTGCTTTTGGTGGAATTAAATCATCGAGTTCTTCAATTCTATCTTTTCCAAAAATAATCTTTGTTGGATTATAAAAATCAAAATTCATCATATTATTTCCTTGTATTTTATTAGAATAGAATTATACTAAATTTTTTTTTATAGTTTAATATGCTTTTATTATTAGTATTAAAAGATAAAATTAAGTGAATTTTTTAAAAGAAATGTTTAATATTTACTCCAAACTTAAAATTAAATTATAAAAAATTAGACTTTATTATTTATTTTAGATATAATAGTTAAAATATTTAAATCGCATAAGGAGCAAATTATGGACATAAATTCACTTAATGGCGCAGAGGCATCAAAAAGTTTAAACTCGCAAAGTGTTGGCATTAATCCAAATGAAAGTTTACATATTGCACATAAGAAAGCACATGTAGTTGATGACACTAAAGATGCTAGTATTTCTTTTGATCCTGCTAAAAATATAAAAAGAAGTGATACATCTTCTTATTTATCAAAATTAAATAATAATATGTTAGATTTAAAAAATGAGCAAAGTAGATTAATAGAAAAACAAAATAATCTTCTTCATCAAAAAGCAAATATTTCAAATGAAGAAGTTGCTAAACAAAATAAAGATATAGCACATTCTTTAGCTGTTGGAGAAATAGCACACAAAAAAGAAAGTAAAACTCCTAGCCCACTTCAAAATAGTCTTGAAGGCATAAATAAAAGTTTAGGTATAAACTCACAAGGTCAAAAAGATATTTTAAAAAAAGGGCAAGATTATATTAAAAATGAAGCCTTAAAAACAAATGATAAATTCAAAAAAGAAGAAGTAAACCTTGGTCAAAAGGTTAGCGATTTTAATAAAAGTGATATCACTTCTCAACAAGGATACCTAGTAGCGAGTCAAGCGAACTTAGGACAGGAGCAAAGCTTTAAGTTACTCGCTTAAAGTCTCCTTCTCAAATTCTCCTAAAGGTATATTAAATGTTCAAACCATATATTAGTGACGATAAAACACTACCCGAATTAACCATTCGAGCTTGTTTATTATCTATAGTTATAACTGTACTTTTTACAGCTTCAAATGTCTATCTTGGGCTAAAAGTTGGACTGACTTTTGCTAGCACAATCCCCGCTGCTGTTATCTCAATGGCGATTTTGAAAGTTTTTAAAAATTCAAATATTTTAGAAAATACCATGGTTCAAACCTTTGCTTCTTCAGCTGGAACTTTATCAGCGATTATTTTTACTCTTCCAGCTTTGATAATCGTAGGGGCTTGGGATGGTTTTCCTTTTTGGCAAACAACTTTACTTTGTGCTATTGGTGGAGGATTTGGGGTGATGTATTCTATTCCTCTAAGAAGAGCTTTAGTAGTAAATTCTGATTTGCCCTATCCTGAGGGAGTTGCTGCTGCTGAAGTTTTAAAAGTCGGAAGTAAAGACCTTAGCAAGGAAAATCTAAATATAGAAGAAAGCTCAAGTGGAATGAAAGATATTTTATTAGGTGGAATAATTTCCGCTGTTTTTTCTTTATTATCTGCTTTTAGAATTTTTAGCTCATCAACTGCAATAACTACAAAAGCTTTTGGCTCAATCTTTAGCATAGGAATAAATTTTTCTTTTGCTTTATTTGGAGCTGGTTATTTAGTAGGTATGAGAATAGCTCTTGCTATGCTTTTAGGACTTTTTGTGTCTTGGGGTTTGGCTGTTCCTATTCTATCTCATGGACAAGTAATGACGGGTTTAAATATTACAAGTATTGCAAATGGTATTTGGTCTAGCGATGTTCGTTTTATTGGTGTTGGAGCTATTGGAGTTGCTGCACTTTGGGCAATCATCTTACTTTTAAGCCCTGTTGCAGAAGGTCTCCGCTCTGCTTTTAGAGCAGTTTCAGAAAAAAAACAAGGCATAAAAGACATTCCAAGAACACAAAAAGACATTCCAATAAATTATGTTTTAGGAATTACACTTTTATTAATAATCCCATTAGTTGCAATTCTTTATTATTTTATACATAGCCAAGGCTTAGATATGCCTAACTCTATGCTAATATTTTTAATATCTTTAGCTGTAATATTTTGTCTTTTTGTGGGCTTTATAGTTGCGGCTGCTAGTGGATATATGGCTGGACTAGTTGGCTCATCAAGTTCTCCATTATCAGGGATTATTATTTTAGCTGTGATTATCATGTCACTGATTGTAACTTACATAATAATAGCCTTTTTTCCTATGGATGATTTTGACAATTTCAAGCATTTCTTAATAGGATTTGTGATTTTTACTTCTTCTATAGTTCTAGCAAGTTCAGCAATATCAAATGACAATATGCAAGATTTAAAAACAGGGCACTTAGTGGGGGCAACTCCATGGAAACAACAAACTGCCCTACTTTTTGGTGTTATTGTTGGAGCTTTAACTATATCTCCGATTTTAGACATTTTATATAATGCTTATGGTTTTATAGGCGCACTTCCTAGACTTGGAATGGATCCAACTAAAGCTTTGGCTGCCCCACAAGCGACACTTATGGCTGCTATTGCTTCAGGAATAATTGACCATAATATCCATTGGAATATGGTTGAAATAGGTGTAGTTTTAGGTGTAGTTTTAATCTTAGTAGATGTATTTATTTTAAAATTAAAAAATCTACCAAGACTTTCAGTTTTATCAGTTGGTATCGGTATTTATCTTCCCGCTGGCATAACGATAATGCTTGTTCTTGGTGGAATAGTATCTTACTTAGTAAAAAGAAAAATCAATAAAACAACTACTCAAAAAAATAGATTAGAAATGTTATTGCAAAAAGGAACTCTAGTCTCAGCTGGACTAATCGTGGGCGAATCCTTGATTGGAGTCGTAGTAGCGCTTGTCATAGGACTAACTGCCAATCAAGACATACTTAGCTTAGTAAGTGCTAGTTTTGCTCCTTTTGCAAATGTTTTAGCTGTTTTGGTATTTTTAGCAACCGTAGTCTTTTTATATAGATACAAAACTACCAGTAAAGAGTAAAATCTTTACTGTATAGAAATTAAAATCTCAAAATTTTATAAAAATAAATATTCTTATACATTTACTTAAGATAAACATTATAAATAAAAAATAATGCTTTGCCTTAGCACTTATGATATTGAATTTTAAATTTTCATACTGCGTTGAAAATACGAAAAATTATAGAAAGCTATTTTTCAAAAATTACTTACAGAATAGAGTTTATAAATATAGAAAAATTTACAATAAACAAGAATCAATAAGACATGAGATAATAATAATAAAAAAAGGGTTAAAGATTGATAGATTGTTAACTTAAGAAGTAGCAGAAGTGAGACAAGAAAACATCTAAAAAGCACCACTCTTTAAGCTCTTTTTATTAGATACTTCTAAAATTAAATTTATAAGTATCTATGAATAGAAAAAATTGATATATCTAAAATCTTATTTAAATCAAATCTCCTGATTTTTTTCTTCTTTTATATTCATCAATAAATTCTTTAATAAAAGCAAAAAAGATTGATAGAATAATACTTAGGACAAAACCTATAGCTAGGATTAATTTTGTTTTAGATTTTTTAATAAGCAAATATTGACTAGTTGTAATATCAACAGCTTGGATATTTCTAACTTTAGCATTATTTAATTGAATAAGATTTGAGCTAGTGTTAGCAAAATCTTTTTGCAACATCTGTTTTTTTAGGATTAAATCAGGATATCTTGTATTTAAAAAAGTATTTATTGCTAATGGACTAAGTTTTGGGTATTTTGAAATAATATGATTTATTTTTAAATTTAGTTTGTTTAAACTTATCTGAGATTTATTTAAACTATTTTCTTGAGCTTTTATATCACTTGTTAATTTATTATTCAATAAGTCATTGTTAAAGCTAGATAAAGAAGATACAAAAGTTTGTAAAAGATATTTTTGTAAAGATTTCGAAGAAACAAAACTTACTTTAACTAAAACTTTTTGAGGTTTTGAATCATTAATGTTAGAAGGCATAGAAACAACTTTTGGGGCAGAAAATAAAATTATACTATTTAAAAATTCTCTTTTAAATTCTAAAGAATTTATATTTTCTTTTGGTGTATTTGCTATAAAATATGCTTCAAGCTCTTTATTTTTAAAGAATTTATTTATTACAATATTTGAAAATAATAATTCTTTATAAGATATAAAATCTACTCTAGTCAGCTCCCTTGGAACAAAATCTGAATTTTTTGAACTTCCACTATTGGTATAAACTACAAAGTTTTTTTTAGCGATTAAATTTTGAGCTAAGGGATCTTTATGCTTGTATTTAATATAAAAAGCACCGGCAAAACTAAGTAGCATAAGAATTATAAAAGAAAAAATTATTGTTTTTTTATGTCTAAATAAGGTAGCAACTATTTCGTATAAATCAATCTCATCATCTTTACAAACTTCAAAATTATTAACTTGTTTGTTTTCTTGCATTAAGTGCCTTTTAAATTTAATTATTTTATTTTTGTTATTTTATTGTGTTTTTACTTAAATTTTGCATAATACTCACTCATTATACCTTCTCTTAATCCATCATCTATAACAATAGAATAATCCTTGTCTAAGAGTTCATAAAACTTTTTTAGAATCATTATGCCTATTAAAATAAATTCCTTTTGCCCTTTTCCTAAAATCTCAATAATTTCATTTTCACTTAAAGTTTTAATTCTTTTAAATTCAAAATCTAAATCTTTTAAATATATTTTTGTTGTATTTATCTTTTTCTTGTCATAGTTTTTATAATGCATTTTATGTTTTAATGCTGCTAATGTTGTCGATGTTCCAGCTGTAGATATAAAAATAAATTCTTTAAGTTCTTTTTTATTCGCACCAAGTGAATCTTTTAAAAAATCTTTTAACTCAATAGTTTTTTTGTTTAATACATTTTCAAGCTTGTCAAGTTCACTAAAATTTTCACACTCATTAAATAAAGTAACTATACCAAAATCAAAGGATTTTATAAAAGATTTATCTTCTCTTTGAATCATTAGCTCACTTGAGCCACCACCAATATCGAGTGCTAAAAAATCATTATTTTCAATCTTTTCTCTTTTTAGGGCATTTTTTATAGCTCTCAAAGTTAATTTGGCTTCTTTTTTTGCGCTTATTATTTCAAAATTAACTCCCGTAGCATCAAAAATACTAGCTAAAATTTGCTGTTTATTTTTTGCGTATCTTAATGCCGCTGTTGTGTATGCAGTAGAATTTTTTGGCTCAAAGCCTAAAAGTTTTTTGCTTTCATTTATTGCAAAAATTATTTTGTCTAAGGCTTCTTTTGATATTTGCTTATCATTTTTAAGTCCTCTAGCGGTACCAACGACTTTTTCGTATTCGCCTAAAATCTGTTTATTTTTTTCATCAAAACATAAAACTCTAAAAGAATTTGAGCCTAAATCAAGTGCGGCCCACATCAAAGATGTTTGATTTTAATCTTTGAATTCAAGGCAAAACCTACAATAACTACTAATAAAAGTACAAAAACTTGAGGCAACACTCCAGCCAACCAAAGAAGATAAATACAAAATAATAAAATTCCTCCCAAAGGTGTAGGCACACCTATGAAGTGTTTTTGCACATCTCCTTCAGTAGCTTCAATATTGAACTGAATCAATCTTCTAAGTCCTGAGATTATATAATAAACAAAAACTACAAAAATAATAAAAATATTAATTTCATTTGCTGAATTAAAAATTGCAAAATAAATAAACATAGGTGGAACTATTACAAAAGATAAAAAATCTGCGTAAGAGTCAAGCTGTATTCCAAATTGCGTTGAGAGTTTATATTTTCTAGCAATTTTGCCATCTATTAAATCAAAAGCACCCCCAATCCATGCAAAAAGAGCACCTGCAAAAAAACTACTATGAGTTATAAAGTAAATTGCTAAAACTCCAGCGGCAATATTTCCAAAAGTTGCTAAATTTGCTAAATTAAAGTGACTGTTCTTATTAAATAAAAAAGACATTGTTATCCTTATGAATTATTTTTAATTATAGCTAAAACTTCATAAAGACATTTTCATAAACAGATTAAAAGACATTTTTTGCTTTTTTTTGGACATTTGGTTATAATCATTGCTTTTTAAGGAAGATAATGCTAAAAGATTTTTTTAATACCCTAGTTGGAAAGTGCGCTAAAAACGATATACTCTCAGGCATAGTAGTATCAGTAGCCTTAGTCCCTGAAGCTGTTGGTTTTTCACTAATTGCTGGAGTGTCACCTATTGTTGGACTTTATACTGCTTTTATCTTAGGATTAATTACTGCTTTTATTGGTGGAAAAGCTGGGATGATTTCAGGTGCTACGGGTGCGGTTGCTGTTGTGCTTATTAGCCTTGCAATTAAATTAAAAGAAGCTTTACCAAATGATGTTTACGCAAATTTACTTAAAAATCATGAATTATCATCTTATATTTTACAATATATTTTAGCAGCAACTATTTTAGCAGGTTGTATCCAAGTTCTTATTGGGATTTTTAAACTTGGTAAATTTATAAGATTAGTGCCTCAACCTGCAATGTACGGTTTTGTAAATGGTCTTGCTGTAGTTATTGCAATGGCGCAATTTCATCTTTTCAAAGGACAATCTTGGGTTATGTACGCCCTAGTTTGCGCTACTATGTTAATCGTGCAATTTTTTCCAAAACTCACAAAGGCAATTCCTGCTGGTTTAGTTGCTATCATAGTAGTTTCAGCTTTTGTTGTTATTTTTGGAATTGACACAAAAAGAGTTGGGGATTTGGCAAACATCTCTGGAGCATTTCCAAGCTTTGGCATACCTTCGGTTCATTTTAGTCTTAACACCTTGCTTATCATCTTGCCATATTCTATACTTGTTGCACTTGTCGGATTGATTGAATCTTTGCTTACACTTTCTGTAATTGATGAAATGGATGGACAAAGAGGAAGAGGAAATAAAGAATGTATAGCTCAAGGCACAGGTAATATCTTTTGTGGATTTTTTGGAGCAATGGCAGGATGTGCACTAATCGGACAATCCTTAATCAACTTTTCAAATGGTGGCAGAGGAAGACTTTCGTCCTTGATTGCGTCTTGTCTTTTGATATGCTTTGTAGTATTTTTATCAAAATACATAGCTATAATTCCCCTGGCAGTTTTAGTAGGTATTATGTTTATGGTGGCGATTGGAACTTTTGAATGGGAAAGTGCGCATAGAATAAAACATATGCCAAATTCAGATAGGTTTGTATTAGTTTGCGTAACTATCATAACAATTTTTTCAGATTTAGCCATAGCTGTAATCACAGGTATTATAATATCTGCTTTAGTTTTTGCTTGGAAACACTCTAAAATAAGCTCAAAAATTTCAAAAGAAAATGAAGACACTAAAGTTTATACTTTTGATGGAGCTTTATTCTTTGGTTCAACTAGGTCTTTTTTTGATTTATTTGATTTAGAAAAAGATCCTAAAAATATAATACTTGATTTTGCAAATGCAAGAGTGGCTGATATTTCTGGAGTTGAGGCGATTGATAGTATCACAAAAAAATATGCCCAAAAAGGTAAAATTTTAAAAATAAGACATTTAAGCCAAGATTGCAAAAAGATTTTAAAAGATGCTGGACCATATTGCCAATATTCTGAAGATGATCCAACTTATAAAGTAGCAATAAATTACTAAATTATTGAATTATCACTTACTAATTAAATATTTTAAAAACTTAGAACGAAACTTAAAACAAAAAAAGAAAGAATGGTTTCTAAAGTAATTATTGAAGACATCAAAGGCACATCGCCCCTTTCTTGTCTTGCTAAAACAAAAGATGATGGTGCAGTTGGCAAAGATGCAAAAATAATCAATAATGACAACATAGTTTTATCTAAAGAAAAATACCTTCCAAGCAAATAAATAACAATTAATGATAAAAATAATTTTGCAAAACAAGATACAAATATTTCTAACTTTTTAGCTTTCATTTCCTTAATAACCAAACCAAAACCTACAGACATAAGTCCCATAGGTAAGGCAGCTTGACTTAGAGTAAAAATAATTTTATTTATACTAACAGGCAAATTTATTTGGAAAAAAGCTAAAGTTCCGCCTATTATACAGGCTATTATCAAGGGATTTTTAAAAATCATTTTAAAGAGATAAATAAAACTAAATCTATCTTCATTTACAAAAATTGCAAAAGTGCTTATACATATAATATTGTTAAAAGGAATAACAAAGGTAAGCAAAATAGCGGCCAAAACAAGCCCTTTGGAAGAAAAAAATGAAGCGCTAAGAGCTAAAAAAACATAAGTATTAAACCTTATTCCTCCTTGGACTATTGAGGTAAAAGATTTTGGATTAAATTTAAGTATTTTGTTCAAAACAAGCATTACAAGCAAAACTATAAAAATCATCAATAAAGCAGAAAGAATATAATAAAAACTTTCTTTTGCATTTAGATTTGCGTCCTTTAATTTTGAAATTAAAAGTGCAGGCATTAAAACATTGTAAGTTAATTTATCAGCTAATGGCCAAAATTCATAGGCAGGAAATTTTATTTTTTTAAAAAAATAGCCAAGCAAGATTAAGGAAAAAATCGGAATTAAAGCAGATAAAATATTAGGCATTTTTCTTCACCTTAGAGAATATTTTTGGATAAATTAATTTTCTATATATTTTTCATCAAAAAAAGAACCTACTTGAATATTTTCAAAAGCTGCTCGCATTGATATAAATATTCTAGGATTTTGCTCTTCAAGTTTTTCTAGCATTTTTTTCATTTCAGCTCTTGCATGTGGCATTTTTATATCAAACCTCATAGCTGGACATGCCTCATCACTTACAACTTGTAGTTTATTACTAAGAGCAAAAGCTTGCATTTGTCTTTCTCTACAAAAAATCAAAGGGCGAATAATCTTTAAGCCGTTTTCTGCTTCATAAATTGGAGGCATAGACCTAAAAGCACCTGAATAAAAAAAATTCATAAAAAAACTCTCCATTGCGTCATCAAGATGATGCCCTAGAGCTAATTTATTGTAGCCATTTTGCAAGGCATAAGCATACAAATATCCTCTTCTCATTCGTGAGAAAAATGAACAAAAAGAAGAATTTTTTCGTATCTTCTCTTTCGCTAACTCAAAGATTTTTGTATCTAAAATTTCATGTTTTATGCCATATTTTTCGCAATGTTTTGTCAAAAAACTAAGGTCTTCTCCCATGCCGTAAGTAATGCTTAAAGCTGTAAAGCTAAAGTCATAAGGTGCCACTTTTTTAATATGTTTTAAGGCATGCAAAAGAGTAGTTGAATCCTTGCCTCCACTAAAACCTACTAAAACTTTATCATTTTTTTCGATTAGCTTGTACCTTGCATTTGTTTTTGCTGCTAGTTTTGAGATTTTTTTGCTGAGTTCTATCAAGTAGCTATCCTAAATAAATTTTACAAATTATAGCAAAAAGCTGAAAAAACTTTATTAAAAGTCTCAAAATTAAGACTTTTTTTTAGAAAAAACTATATAATTAGACCTAAGATAAAGGGTATAAATGAAAGATATAGAAATAAAAGAATTTGAAAATAAGATTATGCAAGATATATTGCCTCATATTGTAAGTCTAAGTAAATTAGAGATAAAAAATATAATTGATGAAGTGCAGATAAAAAATACATCTTTACCCAAAGGTTTTGGAGAAATGCTTTATGCAAAAATTTTAGAACAAAAACATAAACAACACAAAAAAGGTATAAAATGAGAAATATAATTAGCTTTGATAAAGCCATAGATTTTATAAATGACTTAGAACTTCCAAGCCCAACTAGGCAAAAATTATTTATTTCAGATGCCTTAGGTTTCATTTTGGCTGAAGATGTAAAAGCAAAAGAAAATAGTCCAGCTTTCAAAACTTCTGGCATGGATGGCTACGCTTTTTGTCATGATGATTTTAGCAAAAATTCGAACGAAATCAAACTAAAAATTTTAGGGGACAATCCAGCAGGCAGTGAAAATTGCATAAAACTAGAAAAAAATACTTGTATCAAAACTTTTACAGGCTCACTTATGCCAAAGGGGAGTGATACTTTAATACCTATTGAAAATGTTGAAGTTCAAAATAATTGTATTTTAATAAAAAAAGAAGTTCCAAAAGGTTTTGCTATTAGGCCAATTGGAGAAAACTATAAACTTGACGAAATGCTTATAAAAAAAGGTACAAAAATATCTTACGCCCAAGTTGGAGTTTTAGCATCACTAAACATATCTCAAGTTTTAGTTTATAAAAAGCCCCTAATTTCTATAGTAGGCACTGGTAGCGAGGTTTTAGACCTAGGTGAAACTCAAACAAATCATTCACAAATTAGAAGCTCAAACCATCTAGCTATTGAAGCCCTAGCTAAAAATTTAGGTGCAAGCACTTTGCAACTTGGGCTAGTAAAAGATGATATAGATTCGATCAAAGCCCTTTTTAAAGACGCTCTTAATACAAGTGATATACTTGTGACAACAGGTGGGGTTAGCGTAGGAGATTATGATTTTGTTCAAGATGTTATAAAAAATGATTTAGGTGCAAAAGTTTTATTTCATGGTATAAATATGAAACCTGGTATGCATGTACTTCTTGCTAGAAAGGATAATAAAATTATCTTAGCACTTCCTGGTTTTGCTTATTCTTGTGTTGTTTGCGCTATTTTATTTCTTTTACCTCTGATAAAACAATTTAGCAAAGAAAAGCTAGAATTAAAACAAATTAAAGCTAAAATGGAAGTTGATTTCAAAAAAGCAAATAAAAAAAGAATCTTTACAGCTTGCAATGTAAGATATGAAAATGGTGAATACTCACTAAACTTTGACGGTAAAAAACAAGGAACTTCTGCAATTTTAAGTAATTTACTTGATAATCCTGCCTTGCTTATTCAGTACGAAGAAGATGAAGATTTAAAAGCTGGAGATTTGGTTGATGCTATGCTTATTGATACAATTTACTAAGATTTGGTATCTCAATATTTACATCTAATGCCAACAACTAAATTTTTATAGAACTTAATTATTTTGTAATGTAAGTATTTTTTTAAATCCTCTTCAAAAATATTTTAATTTTACTAATCAAATATCTATCCATCTCAAAAGACAGATAGATATTATTTTTCTTTGTATCCAAGTCTTTTTAGTCTTGCTATTAAAGGCGGATGAGAATAATAAAAAAATACAAAAGCCTTGCAAGAAAATGGAAAAGATTTATTTTCATTTATAAGTTTTAAAAGAGCTGATTTTAAATCTTCTTTTGAAGTTAAATTAGCACCAAATTTATCTGCATTATATTCATTTTTTCTTGAAATTAAAGAAATTATAGGCATAAGAAAAAAAGATAAAAATGGTGTAAAGATTAAAAATAAAATCATAAGTGAAGCTGGAGAATTTTCTAAATTTAAAGAGTTAAATAAACTCTGTGGTAAATTCCCAAAGATAGCAAAAAAGCAAAATAACATAACAGCCATCACTCCAATATTTTTTAAAATATCTTTGTTTTTAAAATGCCCTAGCTCATGTCCTAAAACTGCTAAAAGCTCATTTGTGCTTAGTTTTTCTATCAAAGTATCAAATAATACCACTCTTTTAGTCTTACCAAGTCCACCAAAATAAGCATTTAACCTTGAGTCTCTTTTACTAGCATCCACACTAAAAACTCCTTTAGATTTAAAGCCTACACTTGTTAGTAAATTTGTTATTTTTTTATCAAGTTTTTTATCTTCTAAAGGTAAAAATTTATCAAACATTTTTTCTCTAATTAATGGGTAAAGCATATTTGTTAAAATAATGATTACGAATATAAAAATAAAAGAATATATCCACCAAATTGGCAAATATGTAATTATTAAAAAAAGTCCATAAATTACAATATTCCCTAACACAAAAAACAAAATAGCGCTTTTTAGTGTATCTTTTATAAAAAGCTTAATAGTCATTTTAGAAAAACCATATTTTTTGTCAAGTCCAAAACTAGAATACAAAGATATTGGCAAAGAAAGCACCCAAGATATGACAATAAATAAATCAAGTAAAACCAAAGTTTTAAGCCAAGCCTGCTCTATTTGTAAATGATTCTGTAAAAATACAATTCCAAATAAAACCCAAAGACAAAAAATCAAAAATGAATAAATATGGCTTATTAGGGCTACTTTTTCCTTATCAATTGAATAATGCCCTGCTTTTATGTAGTTTTCTTTCGATAGAAAAAGAGCTTTTTTATCTAAAAATTTTGGGACATAAGAAATCTGATTTAAAGACACATAAACGCTACATAAAAAATATAAAATATACCCTATTACTAAAAATTCTAACACAAATCAACCTTCTAAATTATTTTATAGTTTTAAAAAAATCAAATACATCTTCAGGTATTTTGCAAGCTTTTTCATTATGGACATAAACTAAAGTTATTTTCAAGCTAAAAATTAACTCTTCGTCCTTGTATATTCTTTGCTCCATAAGTAAAGATGCTTTCCTTTTTGTGATACTCTCACATTTAATATCCAACATATCACCAAGCTTCGCTGATTTTATAAATTCTGCTTCAAGATGCCTCGCTACAAAAAAATATTCGTCCGAATGTGGACTTAGCCCCTTGGAAAAAAATAGCTCGCTTCTAGCTCTTTCACAAAAAGAGATATAATTTGAATGATAAACTATGCCACAGCAATCTGTATCTTCATAATAAACTCTTATTTTCATATCAAATCTCTTAGTTATTCTTCATAATCTAAAATAGAAGAATTATACTTAATTCCAAAAATATTTGATTTTTTTATATTCTTGTCATTTTTAATACCATATATTTTTTTAAAATTTTTAACTATTAAGGTAGTGCCAAAAACACTCTCATAACAATCAATTGCTCTTAAAATCATATCTTTATCTTCAAATTGAGTAATTTCTTTATAATAATAATACTGCATATAAATACTAACTTTGTGTTGCCAAAAATCTATGCTCATATAAAGTGATATTATTTTATAGGCTCTCGCTAAATCTGATTCTTTTATACTTTGAATAGAATCATTAAAGTCATTTTTAGCTACATCAATAAAACCTTTATAGGCATCAGTTATTGATAAAAATTCATATTTTGTAATAAGATGATAAATTGATTTTATATTTTTTTGCTCAATCGCCTTATCAAGCAAATCTTTAACAGTTCCATAAGAGATTAGCATTTCAACTTTTGCTTTATAGGCTGGGAAAAATTTTAAATCTCTAGCAACTTTTTGAAATTGATTTGTATGCGTATCTAGTGTGATTAAGTTATGATATAACTCTTTTCCTAATTTTTCATATTCAATATAAAAATAAGCACTTTTTAAAAAAGGATATTTTTCTACATATCTATCAAAAAGTGCATAATGACTCGTAGAAAAAGACTCTCTCGCTTTCACAAAAATATCATAATTTTGCATAATATTTTTGAGTAATATATTTTTTTCGTCAATTTCCAAAAAACGTTCCAAACTTTTCTTGACATTTTCTATACTATTTTTATTTTCTAATAAATCTTTTTGAGCTTTTATAAATAATTTATCCCAATATGTTTCAACTTTTGTGTAGCTTAAACTATTTTTTAAGAAAGGATATTGTTTTACCAATTCATAGGATATTTTATAATTTTTATTTACTAGATTTTGATTAAATTTAATTATATTTTCACTATGATTTAGAACTTTTTCATAATTTCCTTTTTTGCCCTTTAATTCAAAAAATGGACTAAGCATTTTATCAACAGTTTCTTTTTTATTTTCTCCTAACAAATACAAAGCTTGTTTAAAAACATTAAGCCAAGAAGCATTCATTATTTGCAAAAGTCTATAATTTATATACAAAATAATATTTTTATTAATACATTCAAAGGCACTATCATATTTTTTTTCATTTATAAAATTCAAAGCTTGAGCTAATTGGTCTTGTTTGTCAAAAAAATACAAAATATTATCTTCACCCAATATTATTAATAAATTTTCATCATTAATCAAGTCTTTTATTTTAAGCTTGAGTTCAACAGAATACAAAACATTAATCTTTTTCAAATCAATTAAATTTAATGTTCCATTTTTTGTAGCACCTAGGACAGTAAGATTTTCAATATCAGGACGGCAAAAATCAAGACTAATATCTTTGTCTTTTGCCATAATCTGAACTCTTTTAATCATATCATATTTAAAATAGCCAAAAGAGCTTTTTTCAAGCTTAAAAAATAAACCATTTTTAAAAACTAATCCATCACCTATCTTAGCTTTCGCTACAAAAGAATCTTTTAGCTTTTGATATAATAAATCATAGATAAAAACCTTATTTGAAGCAGTAACCAATATTAGAAGTACAGCATCAGGTGAAAAAAAATATTTTTTTATTTCTTCACTAATATCAATTTTAATTTGTGAAAAAAATTCCAAATCATTACACATATAACTTAGAATCTTATTCGTTTGGGTAAATACCAATAAAAATTTATCATCAGGTGAAACTAAAATATCTCTTATTTTTTCACTTGCAAAAATTTCAACCTTTTTACTACTATCTTGTTCAATATCAAAGTAAGCTAAATTTATCCCATCTTTTTCTGCATAAAAAACTTTCTTATCTTCTGTAATATAAATAGCTAAAGGATTTTTAGGGATTTGTAATTGAATAGTTTTTTCAATATTGTTACGTGCCTTATCAATTATATATAAAAGCATATCCACATCTACTAAAAATAAAATTGTAGGACTTATGTCTTTTATATAAAAAATCTTCTTATCAAAACCTAATTTTTCTCTTATGATAAACCCTATAGTATCTGCCACAAATTAACCTTTATTTAAGTAATTAGCATCTATTTATTAGAATTATAACCAATAATCACTTTTAAAATTGTTAAAAGTTTATTTTTTATGTTTCTTTTAGGTTTTACGCGAATAAATATCTAAATTATAAAATTATTTTTATAATTTTCAAGCCAATAAAATAATAAAATAAATTTTGACTTAGTTTCACATATTAATAATTTATATGATATAATATTTTTTCAAATTAGAAAATTTAGAAAAAAGGAGTTGAAATGAAAGAAAAATTGCAAAAAAGATATGGCTTTTTTGTTGCTTCATCTATGGTCGTTGGAATAGTTATAGGAATAGGAATATTTTTTAAGGCCAAAGATGTCTTAGCTGCTGCTGGATTAAATCCAAAAGTTGCTATCGCAGCATGGGTTATTGGTGGAATTATAACCATTTTATCTGGACTTAGTGCTGCTGAACTAGGAGCTGCTATTCCTGAAACTGGTGGTATGATAGCTTGGATTAAGAAAATTTATGGAGATAGATTAGGTTTTGTTGTAGGTTGGACGTATATGATTTTATATTTCCCAGCGTTAATCGCAATGATTGGTTACTTTTTTGCATTATTTGCCGCTAACTTATTTGGTATTTCTCCTGAACATACCCATTTATTTATAATTCTTCTATCTTTTTTTGCAATTACTTTTATTTTTATAATGAATGTCATAACTTCAAAATTAGCAGGTAGAATTCAAGCTGTAACAACTGTAATCAAACTAATACCTTTAATTTTAATTTTAATTTTTGGATTATTATCGCATAACAACATTCAAGGTACTTTCTTTACAAGTCCAAGTGTTGTAAATATGCATTCAAGTTTTATGATTTTATTAGGAACTGCACTTGTACCTGTAATGTTTGCTTTTGATGGTTGGATTATTGTAGGTACAATATCTGGAGATTTAAAAAATGTAACAAAAGATTTGCCAAGAGCTATTATTTTTGGTTTAGGTTTTATTGTTCTTTTATATATTTTGTTAAATATTGGACTTTTAGAAGTTTTTCCAGCTCATGAACTAGCAAAAAAAGGTCTTATGGGCGCAGTTGCATTTCTTTTTGGAGCATATGGCTCTAAGTTAATATATGTAGGAATTGTTATCTCAGCTTTTGGAGTATTGAATGGAATTATCTTAGCTTCAACTAGAGTTCCTTATGCTCTTGCTATTGAAAACACTTTACCTAAAAAAGATTTTTTTGCTAAAGTTAGCGATAGACATAAACAACCTATAAATTCATCGATTACCATGTTTATTTTAACTATGATTTATTTTGTACTGATGTTTATAACTAAACAATATGGTGTTTTTGGTGATGTTCCTGTTGCTATATTTTGGCTTTTTTATTCTTTACTATTTTTAGGTGTTTTTATATTAAGAAAAAAAGATCCAGACTTAGTTCGACCGTATAAAGTACCTTTTTATCCTCTTGTGCCTTTGATTGCCTTTTTGGGTGGTGTAGTGATTTTCATTTCAGCTCTATATGCACACCCAATTTATATGGTAATTTCTTTAGTCTTGGCGCTTTTAGGCTTTATTGTTTATCAAAATCCTGCTAAAAATAAATAGCAAAACAAGATTAAGATTAAAATGATTACCCTTGCACTTTGGCAAGGGTAATATAAAACATTAAAAAATATTCAAAAAAACTCTAAACTTATTAAACTCCTTTAAATTCAAAATCTTGTATAATTGCTTAAATGAATTTAGAACAAAAAATAAAAGATTTACCAAAACTTGCAGGTGTCTATCAATACTATGACAAAAACGGGCATTTACTCTATATTGGTAAAGCAAAAATACTAAAAAATAGAGTCAAAAGCTACTTTAAATTTATTCCCAAACTTGCTCCTTCAGATAAATTAGGTTTAAGAATTTATAAAATGATAAGTGAAACTGTATCTTTGGAATATATCGTAGTTCCAAATGAATACGAAGCACTTATTTTGGAAAATTCCTTAATAAAGCAGTTGAAACCAAAATACAATATTTTATTAAGAGATGATAAAACTTTTCCTTATATTTATGTAGATTTTAACCTTGATTTTCCAAGATTAGAAATAACTAGAAAGGTTATTAATAAAAAAGGTATTAGATATTTTGGGCCATTTAGTTTAGGTGCAAGGGATATTTTAAATTCAATTTATGAGTTAGTTCCTCTGGTTCAAAAAAAATCTTGTGTAAGAGGTAAAAAAACTTGTCTTTTTTTTCAAATTGGCAAGTGCCTTGGTCCTTGCGAGGGCAGAATAGCTAAAGATGAATATAAAAAATATCTCAAAACTGCCCTAGATTTTTTATACAATAAATCCAAGCTTTTAGCACTTTTAAAAATAAAAATGAAAGATTTTACACAAGATTGTCTTAGATTTGAAGATGCGCTTATTTTAAGAGATAGAATAAGCACTATAGAAAAATCTCAAATAAAATCTAGTATTGATTTAGCAAAAAACCAAAATATTGATATTTTTGCTATATCTCATAACAAAGCAGAACAAGGTGTTGTAGTTTCTATGTTTATTCGAGATGGAAAAGTAATATCTTCAGCAAATTCATATTTTTCTAGCCAAAATTTTTCTTATGATGAAGCCTATAAAAGAGCTTTAGTGAATTATTACAATCAAGACTTGCTTTTTGTACCAAAAGACATCTTACTTGGCAAAGTGATTGAAGAAGAAGAATTTTTAGAGGAATTCATAAAAAATAAGTTTTCAAAAAATATAAAAATTTCTTCTCCAAAAATTGGGCAAAAAAAAGATTTAGTTAATATTGCTTTAAAAAATTGTGAAGAATTATTGAGAATAAAAACACAAAATGCAAAATACTTGCCAGAAGCAAAATTAAAAGACTTTTTTGGATTTGAAGAAAGCATTACAAGAATAGAAGGTTTTGATAATTCTCATATGATGGGACAGGCAAAAGTGGGTGCTATGGTTGTTTATGAAAATGGCAAGTTTTTAAAAAGTGCTTATAGGCACTATAATTTAAGTGCTAGAGATGAATATGGGCAAATGAAAGAAATGCTAAGTGCAAGAGTAAATAGCTTTGATAAGAACCCTCCTCCTGATTTATGGGTTATTGATGGTGGTAAAACACTTTTAAGCCTTGCAAGGGATATATTGGCCTCTGTTGGAGTAAATATTGCAACTTTGGGCATTGCTAAAGAAAAAATTGATGCAAAAGCACATAGAGCAAAAGGAAAGGCAAAAGATATCTTGCACACAAAAGATAGTGAGCTTAAACTAAGCACAGCTGATAAAAATTTGCAATTCATACAAAGAATACGAGATGAATCCCATAGATTTGCTATAACATATCATAAAAAAATGAAACTAAAAGAAGATAAAGAAATCTCTTTGCTTAACCTAAAAGGCATAGGTGAGGCAACAGTATCAAAGCTACTAAGATATTTTGAAACTTTTGAAAATATTAAAAAAGCTAGTTTTAAAGATTTAAAAGAACTTATAAATGAAAAAAATGCTAAACTTATCTTTGAATATTTTAATAATAAAAATTAAAAGGAAAATATAATGTCAACTATTTATTTAAGTAAAAAAAACCTATTTCATAACCTAGATAAAGCCTTAAGCATAGTCAAAGAAAAGTCAAAATTAGCACCTGTGTTAAAAGACAATGCCTATGGGCACGGATTAGTTGAAATGGCTTCACTTCTAAAAGAATACGGAGTTAGCAAGGCTGTTGTTATAACTTGCGATGATGCAGAGAAAATTAAAGATTTCTTTCCTTATATAATAGTTTTAGCAGATACTGTAAATGCAAGTTATTCACATGATTTTCACATAGCTATAAATGGTATAGAACAACTCGATGAACTCCCCGCAAACACGAACATCCACATCAATTGTGACACAGGGATGCACAGAAATGGAATAAGACCAGATCAGCTAGAAAGCTGTATTCGTGGGGCTCATGAGAGAAAATTGAATATTACTGGGATTTTTACACACTTTGCATCTTCATACATGGTTACTGAAAGTTTCATTACTCAAAATGAGATATATTCTGTATGCTGCGAGAAGGCAAAGAAATTATGTGAAAAACTATCTTTACCCGTTCCAAGCGTCCATTCTTGCAATACTTCGGCACTTTTTAGAGCCAAAAACTTCACTGATGATTTTGCAAGATTAGGTAGTGGAATGTATGGATATTGTACTTACGGAAAGGGCCTTAAAAATCCAGATTTAAAGCCAGTATTATCGCTAGAAACAAATTTAATATCTAGTAGAATCTTAAAAAAAGGTCAAAAAATTGGATATGGTGAAACATATGAAGCAAAAGAAGATATGCAAGTTGGAACTTATGATATAGGTTATGCTCAAGGTTTTCCTAGAGTAGATGAAACCAAAATTTATCATACTCCAGATAATTATAGACTTTTAGGAAGAGTATCTATGGATTATGTATCTTTAGATACAAATGAAAAAAAAGTTATTCTTTTTAATAATGTAAGTGGCTTAGCGGCTTTACATAAAACTATAACTATTCAAATCACTTGTTCTTTATCTCCATTTTTAAAAAGAATCATAATAGAATGAAGAAAATACTCACTCTTTTACTTTTTATTTGTATTTTTAGTATTTCCATTCAAGCTGATACGCTTAGCAAGGCAAAAAGTTTATGGCAAAATAAACAATACAAAGCGGCATTAAAAATTTATCAAAAAGAAGCAAAAAACGATAATCCTAAGGCACTTTATTTTTTAGCTAGACTGTATTATCAAAAAAGAAATTTTGCTTTGGCAGAAAAATATCTAAAAAAAGCAAGTTCTCTTGGATATTTAAAGGCTAGATATAATTTAGGAGTTTTTTATCAAAATAAAAGTACGAAGTATTTTGATTTAAAAAAATCCTTTGATATCTTTTATGCACTTGCAACAAAAGATAAATATGCAAGTGCACAAAATCGAATAGGACTTTTTTTACAGCATGGTGTTTATGTTCAAACTGACTATAAACTTGCAGTAAAGTGGTATGAAAAATCAGCTAAACAAGGCGATGTTGATGCTGAATGTAATTTAGCTTTTATGTATGCAAGTGGTAAGGGCGTTTTTCCAAACTTTGGAAGAGCACATAATTTTGCAAAAAGAGGATATGCACAAGGTCAAGAAATATGCCGTAAAGTTTGGAAGCAATATAATCTCAAAAATTTTCCAGAAGATAAAAGTTTCAAGATTGGCTTTTTTAAGCCTATTGATTAGATTTTTGTATGGATAAAGTTGTCTAAAACCCCGACAACAGCTTCTATGCTTTGCTCTCCACTTATATCATGCAAAATATTATGATTTTTATAGAAATCTTGTATATCATTTAAGGGATTTTTATAAACTTCCATTCTATTTAAAAATACTTTTTCATTATCATCGGCACCCCTGGCTCTTCCTAAAACTCTTAATCTTGCAGTTTCGTCGCTAACTTTTACTTCGATTACATTTACAAGTTTTACGCTATCATCATTTTTTAGGTATTTGTCAAGCTCTAGCATTTGCTCTTTGCTTCTTGGATATCCATCTATTAATATTATATCTTTTGGTGCTTTTTTTATAGCTTCTGTTATCGTTTCTATAACTATTTCAATAGGTACTAAATTTCCCTTGCTAACAAAAGAATCAATTATTTTTCCTCTTTCGCTTTTAGATGCAACTTCAGCTCTAAACATATCTCCTGTTGAATAATGGATAATATTTTTATGTTTTTTTGCTATTAATTCTGCATCTGTTGTTTTGCCACTTCCTGGTGCACCAATTATCAAAAATATTTTCTTCATCTACATCCTTTTATATTTTCAAAGTATAGCAAATTTTTGCTTATTATAAGGTATTCAGACTGTACATAAAATATACAAAAATATAATTATTTTAAAAGCTTGATTGACTTTGACTCAAGTTTAGGTTATAATTAAATATTAAATAATATAAGTAAAAAGTAGAGGTCAAAATGGCAAAAAGTTTATATGAAACACTTGGTATTAGTGAAAGTGCTAGTGCAGATGAAATTAAAAAAGCATATAGAAAATTAGCGAGAAAATACCACCCTGATGTAAACAAAGACAAAGGGGCTGAAGATAAATTTAAAGAAATAAATGGAGCCTATGAAGTTTTAAGTAATCATGATAAAAAACAGCAATATGACCAAGTTGGTGATAGTATGTTTGGAGGACAACATTTCCATGATTTTGCACAAGGGCAAAATGCAGGAGTCAATCTAGATGATATACTTAGCCAAATGTTTGGAGGAGGAGCAAGTGGCTTTAGTGGAGCAGGTTTTGGAAATTCAAATTTTGAAGGTTTTGGAGGTTTTGGCGAACCTGATTTGGATTTACAAGCACAAATAAATATTGACTTTAGGACAGCAGTTCTAGGGGGAAAACAGCATATTTCACTAAATAATACAAGTTTTGATATTAAAATCCCTGAAGGCATAAAAGATGGACAAAAAATTAGAGCCAAAGGAAAAGGAAAAAGTCTAAATGGTAAAAAAGGCGATTTAATTATAAAAATAAATGTTGCCCCAGATGCGCAGTATTCGCAAAATGGCTCGACTTTGATTAAATATTTTGATATTCCTTTAAAAACTGCTTGGTTTGGTGGTAAAGTGCAGATTGAGACTCTGCATAAAAATTTTACACTAAAAATACCAGAAAATACCAAAGAAAATCAAAAGTTTAGAGTAAAAGATTTAGGAATTTTAGATAGAAAAGCAAAAACAAGAGGCGATTTACATTTAAAAGCAAATATAGTCATACCTTCTTTGAGTGAACTTGATGATGATTTAAAAAACTTAATGCAAGAAAAATTGCCTTCTTAATTTAAAAAAGATGAAAAGGAAAAATGATGGATAAGAATACTTATAAAGAACCTGTTTATCTGATAAGTGCAGTAGCACAAATTTTAAAAATCCATCCACAAACACTAAGACAATATGAGCGAGAAGGACTTATAAAACCTTCAAGATCAAACGGCAAAATAAGACTATATTCTCAAAATGATATAGATAATATAAAAACTATTTTACAATTAACTAGAGATTTAGGGATAAATTTAGCTGGGGTTGATGTCATATTAAACTTAAAAGCAAAACTTGAGCTTGTAGAAAATGAATTAAAAATCTCTAAAGCAAAACTTGCAAAATTTGAGAAGCTTGGAATTGAACCACTTTCAAAAGCCTTAGTTCTTAGAAATTCAAGTGAACTTATAGTTATAGAAGAAATTTAGATTTTAAACGCCATAACTATTCTTACTAATCTAATTGATATTTTATTGTGTAATTTCTAGTTAATGGTGGAGTATCAAGATATGCTTCATCATTTACAAAAGTATTATTCTCTTCCACTCTAAAAGATTCTTCTTTAGGTACCAAATCAAGATTATTACTTTCTTTTTCTTTAAAGCCAGTCGCAACTATTGTAATTTTAACTTCATCAGACTCTAGTTTTTTATCAATAGTAGTTCCAAAAATAATAAGAGGATTTGAATCTATAGTTTGATTTATTGTCTCCATTACATTATTTATGGCAAACAAAGAAACTTTTGGACTAATAGTAAAATGTATCAAAATACCTTTAGCACCATTTAAGGCAATTTTTTCTAAAAGTGGGGAGTTAATAGTATTTTCCAAAGCATCAAAGGCAGCATTTTCACCCTTAGCCTTACCAATGCCAATCAAAGCCATACCGCGATGACGCATAATAGTTTTGACATCAGCAAGATCTATGTTAAAATCTTTAGCAGTTCCAGATTTTAAAATAACTTCACTCATACCATTTACTGCTCGGTATAAAACATTATCAACGATTTTAAAAGACTCTTCCCAAGTAGTATCTTTATCAATAATTCCTAATAGTTTATTATTCGAAATAACAATAACAGAATCACTAACTTTTCTAAGTTCCTCAAGTCCAATATTTGCAAGCCCTACTCTTGAGCCTTCCCAAAAAAATGGCTTAGTAACAACAGAAACACTCAAAGCACCAATTTCTTTAGCAGCAGATGCAACAATAGCAACAGCACCAGTACCAGTACCGCCACCAAGCCCTGCTGAAATAAATACAATATCAGAACCTTTTAAGGATTCCTTTATATCTTCATAGCTTTCAAGTGCTGAATCTTTTCCTATTTCAGGATCAGCTCCAGCTCCAAGTCCTTTTGTTAATTTTGGACCTAATTGGATTTTTTTTGGCGCTTTACTTAGATTTAAAACTTGCAAATCTGTATTTGCAACGATTAAATTAACCCCAGAACAACCTTCATCAATCATATGGTCAATCATATTACAACCTGCACCACCTACGCCTATAACTGTAATTTTTGCCACATTATCCATCAAAGCATCATTTGGCATTTCTATTTCTAAGCTATTTGAATCAAACAAGGTATCTTCCATTAAAACAACTCCATCATTCTTTGTCCTATACTCTTTTTATGTCTTTTTTTAGGTCCGCTAAGTTGATTTTTATTTGTGCCAATAGTCTTAACCTGTTTAGGTTCATCGCTTTTTATGCCTGGTGCTTTATAAATTTTTTCTTCATTTTTTTTTGGACTTTCTATAATCTTGTGAAGATTTTTATTTGAGTCAAGTTCAAAGTTTGGTTTATCATTTAGCATATAAGATAAAAGTCCCATAACACTTGCTAAACTTGGATCTGACAAATCCATAACACCATTTTTAAGATTTTCAGGCCTTGCAATCTTAACAGGCAAGTCCTCAAAAATCTTAATTGCTAACTCTTTTACTCCAGCTAACTCGCTCATTCCACCTGTGATTACAAGCCCTGCACTCATATTTTTTATTACTCCATTTGCTTGCATTTTATCTCTCATTAAAATAAGCATTTCTTCTATTCTTGCATGTACTATTATTTGGATTTGTTCTAAGCTAATTTCTTGAAGTTTTTTTTCATCGCCCAAAATTGGAATTTTAACTTTTTTTATTTTCTTTTCTTCATTTTCTTTTTTACTAAGCAAAGCACCATATTTTATCTTTAGTTCCTCAGCCGCAGAAACTGGAGTTCTTAGCATCGAAGATAAATCATTAGTAATATTTGATGAGCCAACAGGTAAAAAATCTATGTATGAAACAGCTTTTTTTTTAAAAAAAATAAACTCACTCGTAGTGCTTCCGATGTCTAAAAGCCCTATTCCAAAACGCTTTTGCTCTTCATCTAAAACAGCTATAGAAGAAGCATAAGAATTTAATACAAAATTATAAACTTTTAGCTTTGCTTCTTTCATAGCACTTTTAATATTTGCAAGAGCTGTTTTTTTAGCTGTGATTATATAAACAATCACTTCCAATCTAGAACCTGTCATATTTAAAGGGTTTTCAAGATAACTAGAATCATCAACTTTAAAATACATAGGTAGAACATGCACAGCCTCATATTCATCTACAATACTTGCTTGATACAAGGCTTGTTGCATTACTTTATTTACTTCGCTTGAGCTTATTAAACTATTTGGAATACTAATAGAGCCTCTACCTTTAATTCCTTTAATATCAGCTCCTGACATAGAAACAACAGCTCCACTAAAATCCTCATCAGTCAAGCTTTTAGCTTGATTTAGAGCCTTTTTTATGCTATCACCAGCTAGGGAAATACTTGTAATTAATCCTTTATTAACTCCCCTACTAGGCTCAACCGCAGCTCCTAAAATACTAATCTTATTTTCTAAGTTTTTTTTAGCAATTACAGCTTTTATGCTACTTGAACATATGTCTATTGCTAAAATACTTTGCTTCAATTATTACCCTTTTCATCATTTAAATAAATTTTAATTTCATATTTATTTTGTAAATTTCCAATTATTTTTGACATAAGCTCATTGCTTTGCCAAAGTTTGATAGTGTTTCTTATGCCAGCTTCTTTGTTTTTATCAAATTTTGCTAATTTACTTCCACTAATATTATAAATAAGAGCTTTGTTATTTAAATATATTATACCATTTTTCTTGTTAAGCATAAAAAGTTTTTGCAAAAACTGCGCACTTTCTTGAGCGTCTAGTCCTGCAATTTTGTCCAAAGATGTTCTAGATACAAAACCAATGCTTTTGCCTTTAAAATCTTTTAGAGCTTTATTTGCTCTAAGTTTTAAAACATCTTGTTTTTTTAAAGCTTGGAAATCAACAAGTACAAGACTTTTTGCTTTTTTAAAACCAAGAATTTTTCGAGGATTTTTATTAACTATTTGTAAAGTTAAATAATAATCCTTATGAACAAATGGTTTGATAAATTTTCCCAAACTTGAAAACTTAATTTTCTTTTTTACTGATTTTGGAAAGTCAATATTTTCTAAGCTTATATCTTCTCTTTTATCAAAAGATAATTTTGATTTTTTTAATTTTATATAATCTTTTAAAGCTTGAAATTTTGCATCTTTTTGTGATAAAATTTTATTTATTTTACCTTTTGCAAGCTCGAAACTAAGTATTTTTCCGTCTGTTGCTAAAAGCGAATCTTTATTAGTCTTGTAATAGTTTTTTAAAGCACTCAAAGCATAAGTTTTTGCTGCAATATGAGTTTTATAAACATCAATTTTGTAAGTAATATTTGATTTATATTTTGCTTTATTTTTAAGCCAATAAGCTTTAAGTTCTTTTTCATTGATTTTTACTTTCATATCTTTAAGTTTTAAAATCTGCAAACTCAAATTATCTTGTGAAAATAAAATTGAACCAAAGTTTTTTACTTCCGCTAAACTAGGATTTATAGCAAAAATATCTTCAATTTTTTGTAAAAGTACATCTTGTCTCAAAGAAGCTTCAAAATCACTAATTTTTAAACCATTAACTGCTAAAACTTTTTCATATGTTTTTTTGTCAAAATTACCATTTTTATAAAAAACTTTCATTCCGATTAGTTTTTGAGCCACTTCTTTATCACTAACTCCAAGACCTAAATCATCAGCAAAATTTAAAAGCAAATTTCTTTGTATTAAAGATTGTAAAGCTATTTGTCTAAGGTGCATTTTATCTGCAACTTCTTTAGTAAAGCCTGAGCCAAGCCCTTTAGAATATCTATCATAAATTGAATTATACTCTGTTTGGTACTCTGTGCGAGATATTTTTTTTGAACCTACTGTTGCTACATATTTTGAGCTTTTACTATAATTGTATGTTCCCCAACCAACAAAACCAGCGCCTATAAAAGCAACTGTACTTATCCAAATAGTTATGACTAGCCATCTTCTGTGTCTTTGCATCCAAGTTATCATACTTAAACAATCCTCTATTTTTTTGATAATATACTACAAATTTGCTTTTATTTTTGTTAAGCTAACAAGCTCCTAAAATATCATTTATAACACTTTGCCTTTTTGTTGTTTCTATTTTTTTACAAGCACTAGCAAAAGCGTCTTTTTGCCCCACCACATAACACATATTTTTTGCCCTTGTAATCGCTGTATATAGAAGTTTTGTGTTATGCATAATAAAATGGCTCGACGTCATAGGAAGCAAGGCAGCATTGTATTCCATGCCTTGAGTTTTATGTATGCTAAGACAATATGCAAGATTTAAATAAGAGTTTAGAGTGTCAAAATCATAAAAAACTACCATATCGTCATTTGGATAAAATACTATAACTTTTTGCTCATCAAAATCAAGTTTAACAAGCACACCAAGTTGCCCGTTGAATACTCTTTTTTCTATAAATTCTTTTGATTTATTTTTATACATATCCATAGTCTGAATCTTCATATTTTCATTTTTTATATGAATCACTTTATCAGCTAAGCGATAAGAATAAAGCTTAGTTTTAAAAACTTTAGAACTTGAATTATTGAAAATCTTTTGAATTTGTTTATTTATATTTTCTACACCTAAAATACCTGCTTTCATAGGTGTAATTATTTGGAATAAGGTTAAATACTTTGAAATTTCTTTTTGCTTTAAAAGCGTATTCATTTTTTCAATATATGAAGCATAAATTTCAATTATTTCATTCAAAATCTCATGCGAATTTTCATCCCTTAATTCTTTTAATTCATAAGCACTTAAAGTATGTTTTAGAGCGTGGATATTTTTTATAGAAATATCTTTAAAGATAAAATCTTCATAGGTTTTTGCTTCAAATTCAGGAACTTTAGCAAGTCTAATATCATTTGCAATCAAGGTTAAGGCTTGTTTTTCATTTTGTCTATAAATTTTTGCTAGTTTGCAAATTGGAGCTAATTCATATTTTATGCAATCACTTAAAATATTTCCAGCCCCAATAGCAGGCAATTGCCCATCATCTCCAACAACAATAAAAATACAAGATCCTGAAATTTTTGAGCATATTTGATAAAAAAGTAAAGAGTTCACCATAGACGCTTCATCAAGCAAAATTACTTTTTGAGGAAAAAAATCTTCTTTTAGATATTGAATTAAAAAAGATTGAATTGTTGAGCTTTTATAGCCTGTGGTTTCACTTATTCTTTGCGCTGCTATTCCACTTAGCGCTAAACATTTTATGCTGTCATACGATATTTTTTCTTCCAAAAGCTCCAAAATTGCCCTAGATGAAGTAGATTTACCAGTTCCAGCGTAACCTATCAAAAAAATACTTTTATGGCCAGCGTTTATTAGCCTAAGTGCTTTTTTTTGCTCTTCACCTAGAATAAAACCAAGACTTTCTTCTTTATTTTCTATATAATCATCAAGATTAGTTACGATTTTTTGAGATACAAAATCATCTTTTCTATTTAAGAAAAAATCCATTATAGTTTTTTCGTAAAAGTATAATTTTGCAAGTGCTAGTCTATCTTTAGAAGTTGATTTTAATTCATCTTTTGCTAATAATTGTGATATTATTTCTTCATATAATTCGTCACTTTCATAAAAACCCAAATTTTCATCAAGCATAGCAAAAAGTTCTTGCTTTGATATTGATGTATTTCCTTGATTATCACAATGTTGGCTAAGCGTATATTGCAAGCAAGCTTTGAGCCTAAAAGCTGATTTTTCAGGAATTCCTAAAGACAAGCCTATTTCATCAGCTTTTTTAAATCCAATTCCTTTTATTTCTATAAGCATATATGGGTTAGCTTCTAGCTTTTCTTTTAGTTTTGGAACTTGTTCAAAATGAGCATAAATTTTAGCCAAAAATTGTGTAGAAACTCCATATTTTGCCAAAAATTCCCCAAGTTCTCTTAGGTGGCTAAACTCAGCCCAAGATTCAATAATATTTTTTAATTTCTTTTCTTTAATCCCTGAGATTTTCAAGAGCACTTTTGGTCTATTGTCTAAAATCTCAATTAGCTCTTCTTCTTCATATTTGTTTAAAAGAATTTTAACAGAAGTTTCTCCTAAACCTTTGACTATTTTAGCAAGAAAGAAAAATAATTCAGAAGTTTTTAGCTTTAAGTTTGTAAATTCAAACTGCTTTCCATACTTTTTATGCACACTCCAAGCACCTTCGAAACTAAGTTCTTCTCCGACTAGAGATTGAATATTTGCACTTACATAAGTCCCACAAATTTTAGTACCATCTTCTAAAACAGCTATTATAAATGAATTTTCTTTGCTTTGAAAAAGTATTTTTTTAATAGTTCCTTCAAGCTCAAATAAACTTTTTTCTTTATCCATTAGTTACCATCTTCAAAACTTTTATGTTTGTGTTTATGTTTTTTATAGGCTTTTTTATTTTTTTCTTTTTGCAAGGAATTTGCTTCTTTTAAAAGTATTTCTTTGGTATTTATTTGTAAATCACTAGAATGAACTTTTTGATAAGTTAATTCAATAAATATTTTTAAAGCTTTTAAGTAATTTGAATTTAGCTCAATATTAATCTCACTTTGATTTTTTTTTAAATTCTCAAAGTTTTTTATAGTTTTTTCTTTAAATTTAAGTTCATCAAATTCTGCCATCTTAAGCAAAGAAATTGTTTTAGTAAAAAATTTTTCTAAAAGCCTAATTTCTTTTATTCTTTTTGCTTTTTCGTGCATTTTTCACCTAGATTCTATTTGTTTTACTGAGCATTATACAAGATTTTTTTTAAATAAAGATTTTTTTAATCAAGCTCCAAGCTCATAAGATACATTTCCTCACCATCAAGCACATCAAGAACATTAGAATCACATTTTGGACAAAAAAATTCATGCTTATTTAACGTGCTTGTTGTCCCACAATCTAGGCATTTTATCACAACTTTTTGGATATTTAGCTCAAATATTGCATCTTCACAAATTGTTTTTTCCTTAAAAGTATCAAAAGCTCTTTGCAATAAATCAGGTTCAACCCCACTTAAAACCCCAATTTTTACTATTAGCTTACTTACCTTTTGCGCATTATTTTCTTTTACATATGTTTCGCAAGTCTCAAGCAAAGCTTGAACAATACTAAACTCATGCACTAACAAATCCTAGGAAGTAGTTCACCGCTTGGCAAGTCTAAAAATCTTTTTGTTCCCCAAGAACTTTTTAATATAACTTTTTGGCTCAAATCTTTTGTATTTTTACTAACCCTAGCTACCACAACAGCTTCTTTTGAAGCGTCAAAACTGTGCAAAACATCAAGAGCCTTTTGCACTTCACTTTGTTTTAAAGCTAAAACAAAAGTCCCCTCATTTGCCAAATCATAAGGCTCAAATCCAAGCATTTCACAAATTCCTTGCACTTGCTCACAAATTGGAATTTTTTCTTCATCAACTTCTATATTTATATTTGATTGCTTCGCCCATTCATTTAAAACAGCGCTTATCCCACCTCGTGTAGCGTCTCTTAAAGCTCTGATTTCAATCTTATTTTTTATCAAAGCTTCAACTATTGGCCACAAAGAAGTACAATCACTTTTTAGCTCTGAGCTTATTTCTATACCTTTTCTGCTAGCAAAAATACTAGCGCCATGCCTTGCGATTGAACTTGATATTATTATGCAATCATCTTGCTTAATATTATTAGATGAAATGCCATCTTGGGCAACTAAACCTATACCACTTGTATTTATAAAAATCTTATCCAAGCTTCCTTTTGGTAAAATCTTAGTATCTCCACAAATAATTTTTGCCCCATTAATTTGCAATTCTTTTCTCATAGATTCAGCGATTTTTTTAAGCAATTCTAAACTAAATCCTTCTTCAATCATAAAAGCACTTGAAATATATTTAGGTTTTGCACCCATCATAGCCAAGTCATTGCAAGTGCCACAAATACTAAGCTTACCAATATCTCCACCTTTAAAAAAAATAGGATTAATCGTAAAACTATCACTTGTAAAAGCAAGATTTTTTTCTATTATGCTTGCATCTTCACTTTTTGCTAAAATATCATTTTTAAAGCTTTTATAAAATACTTCTTTTATAAGCTCATTGTTTTCAAGTCCGCCATTTCCTTGTGCTAGGCTAATCGTTTTATTCATTTTCTACCTTAAAATTTCCATATTTGAAATAAGCATTACAAGCACCTTCACTTGAAACCATACACGAACCAATAGGACTTGTAGGTGTACAAGCATTGCCAAAAACTTTGCACTCATTTGGCTTTGCTTCACCTTTTAAAATCTTAGCGCAAATACAGGCTTTGGAATCTTTTATTTCGCTAAAATCTAAAACATCTTTGTAAATTTTCTCACAATCTAAATACGAATATTCATCTTTTAGTTTAAATCCAGCGTCTTTAATAAATCCAAGTCCTCTAAATTTAACTTCAGGTTTTTTATCAAAATACTTAAAAATTAGTTCTTGTGCTTTAACATTTCCCTCATAACTCACACTTCTTGAATACTGAATCTCTAGTTTTGGTTTTTTTGCAATATTCTGCTTAACAAGCATTAAAATAGCTTCTAAAATATCTACAGGCTCAAAACCACCAACAACCAAAGGAACTTTATATTTTTTTGGAAAAATCTCATAAATTTTGCTACCCATTATCACGCTTACATGTGAAGGAGCCAAAAAGCCATCAATTTTTGCACCCTCATCAAGCAAAGCTGCCATTGGCTCTGGTACTGATACATGATTTATATGAAAAAAAATATTTTTTATGTTTTGTTTTATTGTTGCTTCGACTAAAGCAGCAGTCATAGGCGTAGTTGTTTCAAAGCCAATGGCAAAATATATGATTTTTTTATCCAAGTTTTGCTCAGCAATTTTTATACACTCAAGTGGAGAATAAACAAAGCGGACATCCCGTCCTTTTGCTCTCATATCTTGCAAACTTCCTTTACTTCCAGGCACTTTTATCATATCGCCTAAAGTTAGTAAAATGACATCTTTTTGCAAGCTTAAATCCATAGCTTGATTTATCCGCTCTTTTGGCATCACGCACACAGGGCAACCTGGCCCGTGTATAAAATTAACTTTTTCTCCAACAAGTTGATTTAGCCCATATTTCATAATAGCGTGAGTATGACCGCCACAAACTTCCATAATATTTATAGTTTTTGGCAAACTTTTAGCTTCTTTTTTGATTTCGTTCGCTAAAAATTTTATAAGTTTTGGCTGTCTAAAACCTAAATATAAATCTTTTAATTCTAAATTTTCAATCAAATTATGCCTTAGTTTGTGCTTTTACTTGCGTTTTGCGTTCTTGAATTTCTTGCACTTGCCTAGCTTCCTCAGCTTCTTTTTTATCCATAATAGCAAGTATTTCTTCGTAAGTTTTCAAAGACTCTAAAGCGTCTGCCTTGTCTATTTTATTCATAGCAAAACCTATATGAATTAATACATAATCGCCAATTTTTACATCTTTATCATCTATTAAATCCAAACTTGCACTTCTACTCGCTCCCATAGTATCAACTAGAGCAGTATTTAATTCTTTATTTATTTTTATAATTTTTGAAGGTATTGATAGGCACATTTTAACTCATTTTTCTTTTATTTTCAATCCAAGCTAAAAAACCTTTTACGGAACTTTCATCTTTTGTTGAAAATTCTAAAATATCAGCTTTTGGATTTAATTTTTTTGCCATTTCTTTTTCTTGCTTTAAATCATAATCAAAATAATCCAATAAATCAGTTTTAGTAAAAATAATCAAATCAGCCGCCCTAAACATCACAGGATATTTTACGATTTTATCTTCACCCTCAGGAACTGAAACCAAAACAACATTTAAATGCGTCCCAACATCATAAGAAGCTGGGCAAACTAAATTGCCAACATTTTCAACAAAACAAACATCAATTTTTTTTAAATCAATATTATGCATAGCTTTGTGAGTCATAAAAGCATCAAGATGACAAGATGAACCTGTTTGAATCTGCACAGCTTGGATACCTTTTGCTTTTAGTCTATCTGCATCTTTGTTTGTCTCCAAATCTCCTTCAATCACTCCAAAAGTAAATTTTGCAAAAGGAACAATGCTTTCAAGCAAACTAGTTTTTCCACTACCTGGACTTGACATAAGATTTATTCCCAAAACATTATTTTCATCAAGATGTAAGCGATTATGCTCAGCTTCTTGGTCATTTTTATCTAATATTTTTTTTATTACCGCAATTGTTTTACCATCATTTAATTGTGGGTTTTTACTTATAATTTCTCTTGCTACTTTTTTTTGAGTATTTTCATCTAAAACTTTAACTTCTTCTTTTTCTAACGAACATCCACAATCTTTGCACATTTCTATTTCCTTTATTAACTTATTTTAAGTTTTTATATATTTTACTCATTTTTCTTAAAAAAGAAATTATTATTTTATTTTCTTAGGTATTTTTAGGACTCTTTTGTTAAAATATATTATGGATTTTAATAAGTGTATATTTTGCCAGAAAACAAGTCTTTTAGTTTTAAAAAATTCTTATTTAAGATGTAAAACTTGTAAAAAAAAATATTCTTTAAAATATTTAAAGCAAGAACTTAAAATACTAGAATTATTTTGTGAAAATTTTAGTGCAAATGAGGCAAGCAAGAAACTAGCACTAAATTATAAAACAATCTCTCAAAAATATAAATTTTTTAGACAAATTTGCGCAATTTATTTACAAAATTTATATTATAAAAATAAAACTAATAAAAATATTTATGAAGAATTTTATTATTTCACAAAAAAACAAAAACTAAATAAAAAAAAATCACTTTTTGAGGCAATAAATATCATTGCTTTTTATGAAAATAAAAGAATTTTTTGTATTTTAATGCCAAAATTAAATAAAAGCGGAGACTATAAAAGTGATAAGATTTTTGAAACCTATTTAAGTCAAAGAAAAATAAAAGAAAATTCTCTTGGAAATGCAAAATTAAAAAATTTTTGGTTATTTTTAGAAAAAAATCTTCTAAAATACAAGGGAATAAATCAAGAAAACTTTTTTTATTACTTAAAAGAAAGTGAATTTAAATATAATTTTTCAAAAACTATGGCTAAAAAAATCTTGCAAAAAGAATTTTTAAACTATAAAGTTTAGACTACGAATTTTACATTAAAATCACAAAACTCCTAAGCTCTAAAGCCTATTAGGTTTTAAGATTGGGTAGCTCTAAATTCTTCATAAGTTCCTCTAAAATCTTTGATAGTACCATCTTTTTGAATTTGTATTATTCTATTTGCATAAGCATCAAGCAATTCTCTATCATGCGACACGCAAACAACACTTCCTTCAAATTTATACAAAGCCTCACCTAAAGCAATAATAGCTTCTAAGTCAAGATGATTTGTAGGCTCATCAAGGATTAAAAAATTGCCCTGCTCAAGCATAATCTTACTAAGCATCATTCTATGTTTTTCTCCACCACTACAAGATTTTACAGATTTTTCTTGACTCTCGCCACTAAAAAGCATTCGTCCAAGACATGTTCTTATATCGCTAATATCAGCGTCCCTGTCAAAATCTCTTAGCCAATCATACAAAGTCATATCGCCTTGTATTAAATCAGTCGCATCCTGAGGAAAATATCCAATCTCAACAGTTGCACCCCATAAAACTTTCCCGCTATCAGCTTTTATATTTGAAGTTAAAATACTGCAAAGTGTAGTTTTACCCACACCATTTGGACCAATTAAAGCTATCTTATCGCCTTTGTCAATATTAAAAGAAATATCATTTAAAATAAGTTTTTCATCATAAGATTTTTTGATATTTTTAACACTCAAAATCTCTTTACCAACTTCTCTTTTTTGTTTAAAAACGATAGAAGGATCTCTTCTGCTTGAGATTTCAATCGAAGCAATATCTAGCTTGTCTAATTGTTTTTGTCTTGAAGTTGCTTGTTTTGCTTTTGAAGCATTTGCACTAAATCTTGCAACAAATTTTTCAAGCTCATCTTTTTCTTTTAATTTTTTATCTCTATCAACTGAAGCTTGTTTTGCCAAAATTGTTGACGCCATATACCAATCGTCATAATTTCCTTTAAATTCTCTAATTTTTTTATAATCAACATCCAAAATGTGAGTACAAACTGCATTTAAAAAGTGTCTATCATGTGAGATTACAAGCATTGTGCCTTTATGGTGTTGAAGCTGATTTTCTAGCCAAGAAATTGTTTGAATATCTAAGTTATTTGTAGGCTCATCCAAAAACAGAACTTCAGGCTTAGGGTATAAAACTTGGGCTAAAAGCACTTTAAATTTATCTCCACCTGTTATAGTGCTCATAAGATTTTGATGGATTTCTTTATCAAAGCCTAAATCTTCTAAAATCTTTGTTATCTTTACATCATACTCATAAGTAGGATCTTCTTCACAGCAAATTATTTCAAGTTCGCCTAGTCGAGCATTGATTTCATCTGTAAAATCTTCGCTTAAATAAAGTTTTTCTTTTTCTTTTATAGCATCATAGAGTTTTTTATTCCCATATAAAACTGTATCAAAAATGCTAAATTCTTCATAAGCAAACTGATTTTGACTAAGTGCGCCTACTTTTATAGTACCAGCAATTTGAACCTCACCATCGCTTGCTTCTTCTTGTCCACTTAAAATATTTAAAAAAGTTGTTTTACCAGCTCCATTTGCTCCGATTAGCCCATATCTTTTACCTGAATCTAATTTTATATTTATACCTTGAAATAAAACCCTACTTCCAAAGGATTTTTTCAAATTAATTGTTTGAACCATAAACTGCTCCGTATTTTATATCTTAATTTTTATCTAAGTTTTTGTATAATTTTTGTGATTGTATCTAAAAAATCATAATTTATCAGTTAATAGTGCTTTTTATAGCCTCACTTAATATTTATTTTACTTTTTATAATATATAATTCGCTTGAAAAACAATTATGGTGCTAAAATGATTTTATTTATGCTAAAATCACAGAAGTTAAAAAATTGATATAACAAGCAAGTTCTATGATAAGTTTTTAGACATTCAAAAGCTTTTTTATATTAGACTTTGCTTGTTATATTAAACAATAAATTAAGGAGATTTAAATGAATAAAGCGGAATTTATAGACGCAGTAGCCACTAAAGCTGGTTTATCAAAAAAAGATGCAAAGGGTGCAGTAGATGCAACACTAGATACCATAACAGATACCTTGGTTTCTGGGGATGCGGTTAACTTTATTGGATTTGGTTCATTTACTACTGCGGATAGATCTGCTAGAACTGCTAAAGTTCCAGGAACTGATAGAACAGTAGACGTGCCAGCAACAACTGTTGCTAAATTTAAAGTTGGTAAAGCTTTAAAAGATGCAGTAGCAAAAAAATAATACTTCTGCTTATAGTAATTGCTAAAAAGCAATTACTATAAAATCTAAATTTTACTAAAAAATTCTACAAAAAATACATTCTCATCTTTTTTATATTTCATTAATTTTATTAAACCTAATTATTTTTATTTTAATGCAAGGGCAAATTAATATCAATAAACTAATACTAGCACAAAATTCGCACTAGTATTAAAATCTATTTCTTATACCAATTTTAAAGCTTGTTCTAAATCACTAATAATATCTTCAATATTTTCTAAACCAACAGAAATTCTAACCAAACCATCAGTAATTCCCGCATCAAGTCTTTCTTCTTTAGTATAAGGAGAATGTGTCATAGAAGCAGGATGTTGAATCAATGTTTCAGTATCTCCTAAAGATACGGCAATAGAGCATAATTTTAGATTATTTAGCAGTATTTTACCAGCTTCGAAACCTCCATCTAATTCAATAGCCACTAAACCACCAAAATTTGTCATTTGCTCTACGGCAATTTTATGATTTTTATGTGTTTTTAACCCAGGGTAGAATACTTCTTTTACTTTTTTGTGTTCATTTAAATATTTTGCTAAAACTTCGGCATTTTTGCAATGTCTTTGCATTCTAACTTCAAGAGTTTTCATTCCTCTAATTGTTAAATACGCATCCATTGGACTAATAACTGCTCCTGTCATATCTTTAACGCCAACAAGCCTAACATCTGTCATTATTTTTTTTGAACCCATAGCAAGCCCTACTATAACGTCCCCGTGTCCGTTTAAATATTTTGTAGCAGAATGAACCACAATATCAGCTCCAAGCTTCAAAGGTTGCAAACAGTATGGAGTTGCAAAAGTATTATCAACCATTACAAGAGTTTCTTTGTTTGCATCGTGTGCAAGTTTTGACACTTCTTTTATATCTATGATTTTTAAATTTGGATTTGCTGGAGTTTCTAAAAACACGACTTTAGTATTTGGCTTCAAAGCTTTTTTAACTGCTTGTAAATCTTGAGTATTTATAAACTCAACATCTATACCAAACCTAGTTAAGCCGTGGTTTAACAAAGCAAAAGTACAGCCATACAAAGTTTTATCTGCAATGATATGATCACCTGCATTTAAAACACTCCATAAAACTGCTGAAATAGCTCCCATGCCTGAGCTTGTCGCAACTGCTGCTTCAGCTCCTTCAAGTAAGGCTATCCTTTTTTCTAGCACAGCAGCTGTCGGATTTCCTAGCCTAGTATAAATATAACCATCTTCTTCTAAGGCAAATCTTCTAGCTCCTTGTTCAACACTATCAAATACAAAAGTTGAAGTCTGATAAATTGGCACTGCAAGAGCCCCAAAAGGATTTTTTTCACCACCACCATGAATCGAAATTGTACCAAAACCATTTTTACTAAGCATATCCATATCGTTTCCTTGTGTTAAATTTTTAAATTTTAAATACTAATGCAAAAATATACACTAATAACTTAGACTATAATTATACAAGAAAGTAACAAATTAATATAAGGAAAAAAATAGACATTTCAAAATATAAGTAAAGTGTTACTAAAATTCATAGTTTTTTCAAAAAAACAAAATAATAATTTATTAATTTTATGCATTATGCTTATCTTTTATTTTTTAGTTTAAGAAAATAAAAGATAAAATTTATAAGCAAATATTTTTTACTAATGTTTTATGTTTTTTGATAGTTTATTTTTAAGAATTTATTTGTAGCTAAAAAGCTAGATTTTAACTATAAATAAAAATAGATAGCAATAAAATTATTTTCTTTTTACTCTCTCTAACTTTTTTCTAAGAATAATTATAATAAAATATCATTCGTTTTTAGCCTGTGTGGAGAAATTGGTAGACTCGTCAGATTCAAAATCTGATTCCAGTAATGGAGTGACGGTTCAAATCCGTCCACAGGTACCATCTGAAAAAATAAACTATTAAAGACTATGCTAAAATATAAAAGTAATTTTAAAAACTAATAGCCGTAAATAAAAATTATATTATAATCTTAATTATGAATAAAAAAGAACTCACAATTATAATTTATACAATCATTATGATACTTTCAGTTATGTATGCAACCCAACCTTTACAGCCACTTTTAGCACAAGAATTTTCTGTAAGCATGGTAAAAGCTTCTTCTTTCTCAGCTGTGATTATGCTATTTTTAGCCTTATCACCGATAATTTACGGATATATTTTAGAAAGTATGAATGCAAAAAAAATGCTGATAATCGCGTCTATTATCTTATTTTTTACAAATATTTTCTTAGGTTTTTCAAATTCTTACGGAATGTTTTTATTTTTTAGAACTTGTGAAGCTATAGTTGTTCCAGCAATTTTAACTGCTTGTATGAATATTTTAGCTAGCCAAAAACATAAAGTAAAAATCCAAATAAATATGTCTATTTATGTAGCTACGACAGTTTTTGGCGGTGCTCTTGGTAGAATTTTATCAGGTTTTATAGCTACACAATTTGGTTGGAGAATGGTATTTTTCTCACTTTCTTTTGGACTCTTGCTTGGTTTAGTTTTTATCTTTTTATTGAAAAGTGATAAAAATACGAATATGACCAAACCAAAACTAAAAGATATAAGTAAAATCTTAAAAGATAAAAGATTTTTTACTATTTATTCGCTTATGTTTGTGTTGGTTTTTGTCTTTGTTGGACTTTTAAATGTACTCCCATTTAGAATCAAAGAAATTTATCCGCAAGTTAGTGAGACACAAATTGGAATGCTTTATATTGGTTATATAGTTGGAGTTTTAGTTTCTTTAAATATCCATAGAATTATCAATATTTTTGGCAAAGATTTTAGAGCTATAATGTTTGGCGTAAGCATTTGTTTACTTTGTATTTTCTGCTTTTTAAGTCGCAACCCTATAGTAATATTCTTAATGGTTTTTGTGCTTTGCTTAGGACAATTTATAGTCCATACCATAGCTACAAGAATGGCAAATTCATTAAAAAAATCAAAGAAAGCTTTATGTTCTGGAATGTATCTTAGTTTTTATTATATGGGAGGAACTTTAGGAACTATACTTTTACCATATATTTATCTAAATTATTCTTGGAGTATTACTATTTATATTCTTGCTCTTCTTTTAGTATTTATCCTAATTTTTACATATTATAATAAAAAGAATTTTAAAGCACATAACTAAATATTCTACTAATATTTTAAAGCTAGAAAAGCTAGAAAAAATCTATCTTCTAACTTTTCTATTTTGCCTTTGGTCTAAATGGCTTTATAACTTCTTCATTGCATTCTAAAAAAGGTCCTTCCATCAAATCTATACAATAAGGAATCGCAGGAAAAACAGCGTCTAGGCACTCTCTTATAGACTTTGGTTTACCTGGAAGATTTACGATTAAAGAGCTTCCTCGCAGTCCTGCTGTTTGTCTTGAAAGTATAGCAGTTGGGACATATTTAAGCGAAACTGCTCTCATCATTTCTCCAAAACCTGGCATCATTCTATCGCAAACTGCTTCTGTAGCTTCTGGGCTAACATCTCTTTTGGCTGGACCTGTTCCGCCTGTAGTTACTATAAGGCAACATTTTAGCTCATCAACTAGATATTTTAGCTTTTCTTCAATCAGAGCTCTATCATCTGGTATGATAATATATTCTTTTTCCCAAGGGCTAGTAAGATATTCACCTAAAGTTTTTATTATTGCCTTACCACTCAAATCTTCATATTCTTGTCTGCTAGCTCTATCGCTTAGTACAAGTATTCCTATTTTTGCTTTCATAAAATATGTCCTTTTTCTTTAAAATAATAAACTATTGCAAACTTTTTAAAAAAATCATAAGCATTTTGTGCCATAATTATCTTATCTTGTCCACCCAAATAAACTTCAATTTCAATACCCTTTTCCTCTAAAATTTTAAAATCACTTTCTTTCCAAATAAACAATAATAGCTCTTCAAGTTCTTTTTCTTTTCCAAGATTAAAATACTTATTTAAATTTTTACCTTGTGAAATATTTTTAAAAAATATTTTAGTGTAAGTATCTTTATTCTTTTCAAAAAGCTTAATTTGCGATTCTTTAAATTCTGTAGTTTTATCTTGAAAAAAAGCTGGGGAAAAAAGCTGTAAAGTATTTATCCTAGTTTTTACACTTAAAGCATATTTAAAAGCTTTTATAGCACCATAAGAAAAACCAGACACATTAAATTCTTTTTTTTTCAAAAATTGTCCAAAAAGCTCTTCTTCATTTTCTAGGCAAAAACCTGAAAAATATCTAAACACTTATAAATCACCCTCTTTTAATTCTTCATTTTTTAATAAAATTTCTTTATATTTTTTTATTACATCAAGTTTTTTCTCTAATTCTTTTGTTAATTCTTTTTGTAATTTGGGCAAAATTTCTCTATAAGAAATACTTATATTATATTCTCTTTGTAGTTTTTTTGCTAGCTCAAATGCTTTTTTAAAATCGTTTGAATTAATTGCATACTCTTCACCCATAAGCAAACTTATCCCAACACCTCCACTCAAATATCCTTTTAACACAGATAAAAGTTTAGTTTTTGATAAATACTCAATATCGGCGTCCTTACTATAATCAAAAAGTTTAAGAGGTTTTTTTGTGTAACATGCCTTTGAGGCTTGGTAAATAGCGATTAATTCTTTTTGCTCTTTAGAAAAAATCATTTTTTCTCTTTTTCCAAATTCTATTTTTTGTTTTGCAGTTTCTATATCTTCACTTGAAATTATTTTAGCATTTCTTTTAATCATATTTAAAAGCGCTTCATTTATTAGAGTTGCTAAGGCTGCTGAGTTAAAACCCGCACTTTGGGAAACTAATTTTTCAAAATCAAAATCATATTTATGCTTTTTAAGATAAAGTTTTAAAATTTCTTCTCTATCAAAACGATTTGGCAAGTCAATAAAAACTCTTCTATCAAAACGACCAGCTCTAAGCAAGGCAGAATCTAGCATTTCGATTTTATTTGTAGCTGCTATTACCATAACGCCACTAGAACCCTCAAAACCATCCATTTGAGTAAGTAGCTCATTTAGCGTAGCTTCTCTTTCATCGTTTGCCTTAACTCCTCGCTCTTTACCAATTGCGTCAATTTCATCTATAAAAATTATAGAAGGAGCTGATAATCTTGCTTTTAAAAACAACTCTTTTACTCTTTTTGCACCCATTCCTACATAAATATGCACAAAACTAGCACCACTTTGATAAAAAAATGGCACAGAAGCTTCACCCGCAACTGCTCTAGCTATTAAAGTTTTTCCCACCCCTGGAGGACCAACAAGTAAAACTCCTTTGGGTAAACTAACTCCAAATTTGGTATATTTTTTTGGATTATTTAAAAAATCAACTAGCTCAAGTAATTCATCTTTTGCACCTGAAATTCCTGCAATATCACAAAATTTTATCTCACTTTCTACTGCCTGAATATTTTCAAGCTCTTTCATATTTTCACTATTTTGATTATCTTCTTTGTTTTCTGTAAGATCTTGCATTTGTTTAGCAAATTTTGAAAATGGAACTTTTTTTATTAATTTTTTTCTTAAAAATCTACCTAAATAAGCGATAAATAATAAAACAACTAGAAATATTATACCTATATAATAGCTCTTTCCCTCAACTTGCTGACCATTTGAAAAAAATATATAGCCAAGCAAAACAAGCAAAATAATAGCTGAGATGCTCATTAATTTAAAGTTTTTTTCTAAAGCATCTTTATTGTTTTCTCTATTTCTTTTCATATATATTCCTCATTTTAAAACTAGATGGCTAGATAGACTAGCTAGATTATTTAAATCACAAAAATTATGTTCTCTTCTTGGGATAATTTTATCGATATTTATCCATTTTCCTAAAATATCTTTATCACTTTTTATTTCTATACGATTAAAATATTGGTCAAGCCCAACAAATAAATCATTCTTTTTTTGCTCAACCAAAACTTCAAGCTTAGTATTGTGCTCTTTTCTAAAATCATAATTTTTTTTATTTATAATATCTCTTAGCTCATTATATCGTTTTTTTGCAATATCTCCTCTAACTTGTGAGTCCATTGTAGCGCTTGGAGTCCCATCTCTTTTGCTGTAAGTAAAAGCATGAATATGACTGAGCGGGAATTTTTTTAAATTTTTCATAGCTTCAGTCCAAAGTTCTTCACTTTCTTTTGGATGTCCTACTATAAAATCACTCCCCAAAGCATAGTCATTCTCACTTAAAAATTCAAACAAAGCCAAATCATCAAGTACCTTATTTCTTCTGTTCATTATCTTTAGCATTTCTTTGGAAGTATGTTGCAAAGCAATATGCAAATGTCTCGCCATAAATGGCTCTTTAATTAATTCTTTAAATTCATCATCTATTTGAATAGGCTCAATTGAGCCCATACGTATTCTTTTTACGCCTGAGATTAAAGAAATCTTTTTTAAAAGTTTTGCTAAAGAAGTATTTTGTTTTTTTCCATAAGAGCCTATATTTGTACCTGTTAATATAAATTCACTAAAACCCTTTTGTGCTAAAATACTGATTTGTGCTAGGATATTTTTTTCATCATAGCTTCTAGCATTTCCCCTAACATAAGGAATTATGCAATAATTACATCTAAAATCACAGCCTTCTTGTACTTTTATAAAAGCTCTTGATTTTCCTACAAAATTTGAAACTATTGTTTTATCAATATGCTCCAAATTTCCAAGCTCAAAAAAAGTTTGTTTATTTTTTAATAAAGTATTTATTTCTTCTTTTTTTGAATGTCCAAAAAGTGCATCAATTTTTTTTGATTCAAAAAGACTTTTTCCCTTAGTCCAAGCGCCACAACCCGTGAACACAACTCTAGGATTTTTAGGCAACTTTTTTAAAGAATTTAAATATGAACGCACTTTCGTATCAGCACCATTTGTAACTGTACAAGAATTTACCACGACAATATCAGCATCATTTTCATCTAAAACTAGCATAAAATCTTTTAGCTTATCCATCATAAGCTGAGAATCAAAGACATTCGTTCTACATCCAAATGTTTTAAAAAAAACTTTTTCTACTTTTTTTTTCGTACTTGCAGTATTGTTTATATTATCCGATTTATTTTTTAAAATTATTCAGTACCTCAATCACATCATTTTTTGAAATATTATCAAAAATCTCACATTGTCCTATTTTTTTTGGAAGGATAAAATTTATTTTACTATTCACGCTTTTTTTATCTAAGAAAAATTTTTCGTAAAATTCATTTACATTTTTTATATCATAAGTTGTAGGCAATTTATATTTAAGAAAAAACTTTTTCACTCTTAGCGTGTCTTCATATTCAAGCAGTCCTTTTTGTTTAGCTAGTTCATTTGCCATAAGAATACCAATCGCCACAGCCTCTCCATGCAAATAAGTTTCATAAGCTGTTTCATTTTCTATAACATGCGCAAAAGTATGCCCATAATTTAAAAGCGCTCTAACGCCCTCTTCTCTTTCATCTTCACAAACAACTTTAGCCTTAAGTTCTAAAGATTTTTGAATAGCAATTTTTATATTTCTCTCTTCTAATAAATCACTTTTTTCAAGCCAAGCAAAAAAATCAACATCAAAAGCGATAGCCATTTTTACTATTTCAGCAAGCCCTGCTGAAAATTCTCTACTTTCAAGTGTGCTTAAAAAATGCATATCGACAAATACAGCACTTGGTTGCCAAAATGTACCTATTAGATTTTTACCGTATTTATTGTTAATTCCTGTTTTTCCTCCAACACTAGCATCAACTTGAGCCAAAAGCGTAGTAGGTATTTGAATAAATTCGATACCTCTTTGGTAAATAGAAGCACAAAAACCACACATATCACCAACCACGCCACCGCCAAGAGCAATAAGCAAAGATTTTCTATCTAGTCTATTCTCAAAACAATGGTTTAAAATCTTTTCAATACTTTGGATATTTTTATATATTTCACCATCTTGAACTTCAACTATGCTCAAATCTTTTGCTGTAATTTTATCCAAAACATAGCGAAGATGAAAAGCAGAAACTTTTGGATTTGTTACAAGCACTACTTTTCTATCAAAGTATTTTTTTTCTAATTTTTCAATATATATCGTATACGGCTTATCTTTTACATTGACTTGAACTTGCATTTATTAACCTTATTTTTATATATTATATTACTATATATTTCATTAAAAAATAGTCTATGAGATAATTTATTGGCAATATTATTTATTTTTAGCTAAAATTGTCAATTATATTATTTATAGGGCTTATAATTTGAAAAAAAAATATTTACATTTCTTTATTTATACTAGTTTTTTAGTTTTGCTTAGTCAAAATCTTTTTGCTAATGAATGCTTTGAATCTGGCTATTATTCTTACAAAAATGATGATAACAGCACGGGTGCTAAAGTTTCGCATAGTGCTATTATTGGTAAAAATGTACATCTTTCAAAAGGTGTTAAGATTTGTGATGATGCTACAATTGGCGATAATGTAATTTTGCAAGGCAATGTTACGATAGAGAAAAATTATACTGTAACACAAAAAAAAGGAATAAAAACTTTTAGTGTCGATACTCCTGCCCAACTAGAACAATTGGTAAAAAAATTAAAAAGAGAGAAAACCAAAGAAACAGTAAACATAGAAGTTCCTAATATTTTAAGTAAAAATAGAAATAAATCATTTTTATCAAATTACCATATGAATTATATTTTACCTATTTATTATGATGCTGTAAAACATGACAAAAGAAAACAAGAAGAATTAAAATTTCAAGTAAGTATAAAAGCCCTACTTTTTGAAAATGTTTTTTGGGGTGGAGATATTTATGGGGCTTATACTCAAAAATCTTTTTGGCAAGTTTATGATAAAAAAGACTCTTCGCCTTTTAGAGAAACAAACTTTCAACCTGAGATTTTTATGATGTTTGACCCTCAACTAGATACTAAGTATTTTAATTTCTATGCTCTTAAATTTGCCCTTATCCATCAATCAAATGGTCAAAGCACAGAGCTTTCAAGGTCTTGGAACAGAGCTGAGATTAAAGCTGGTTTTTATTATAAAGATTTTGAATTTGGTACAACAGTTTGGCAAAGATTTAAAGAAGATCCAAAAAGATTTCCAGGAGATCCAAGAGGAGATGACAATCCAGATTTGATTGACTATATTGGTCATGGATTTGCCTATGCTAGATTTAAAAATGATTATTATGCTACATATTTAGAACTAGGAAATGGAATTTTTAGAAACCCGCAAAGGGGATATGTGAATTTTGATTTGATTTTAAAAGCTTATAAAACTGTGCAGTATTTATTATATTACTATTATGGATACAATGATTCTTTAATAGATTACAACCACAAGGTAAATAAAATAGGATTTGGAATTACGATACAAAGATGGTAAGCTTAGCACTTTCCATCTTTTAATCTTGTATTTAAGGCTCAAAGCTTGAGAAGTTTTGTCTTAAAACTTCATAAGCTACAATCGAAACGCAATTGGCTAGATTTAGGCTTCTCGCAGTTTTTTTCATAGGAATATTTATATTCTTCTTCTCATATTTTTTGAGTAAATCTTCGGGCAATCCTGCATCCTCTCTACCAAAATAAATAAAATCATTTTGCTTAAAATCCACTTCAAAATAAGCTCTTTTACTTTTTGTAGTTGCAAAAAAATGCCTATCATCAAGAGGATTTTTATCCCAAAAATCTTGGATATTTTCATATTCATATACTTTTAAATCTTTCCAATAATCAAGCCCTGCTCTTCTTAAAGCTTTTTCAGTTATTAAAAATCCATAAGGTTTAATCAAATGCAACCTTGCACTCATAGCAAAACATAACCTTCCAATAGTACCTGTATTTTGAGGAATTCTAGGCTCTAGCAAAACTACATTTAGCACTATAAAATCACCGTCTTATTCCCATAAATAAAAACTTTATCTTTAAGTAATAAATCAAGCGCCTTTGCTAAAATAGCCTTTTCTATATCTCTGCCTGTTTTTTGCATATCTTGCCAAGAATATTTATGATTCACCCCAGCTATGCCTTGGGCAATAATTTGACCTTCATCTAAGTCGTTTGTTACAAAATGCGCTGTTGCGCCTATACTTTTAACTCCTCTGTCAAAAGCTTGCTTATATGGATTTGCACCTATAAAAGCAGGTAAAAAAGAATGATGAATATTTAAAATTCGTCTAGCATAAGCCCCAACAAAATCAGGAGTTAGTATCCGCATATATTTTGCTAAAACAATAATATCAGGATTATAAATATCAATTTTTTGAGCTATTTTTCGCTCATGTTCTTCTCGCCTTAGATTTTTTGTACTTATATAGTAAAAAGGAATATCAAATTTTTTTACAAGTTCTTCTAGGCTTTTGTGATTTGAAATAACTGCTTTTATATTTACATTTAATTCCATAGCATAGTGTCTTAATAACAAATCACCCAAAACATGCTCTTCTTTGGTGGCCAATATAACTATATCTTTTTTCTTGTTTTCTCTTAGTTTTACAAAAGAATTTTTATGAAGAATTTTTTTAAATTTAGCCAAAATATTAGTAATAACTAACTCTCCATCAAAAACAGTTCGCATAAAAAATTTATCATTTTCTTTATCAACAAATTCTGAATTTTCGTAAATATTTAAATCATTTTCATAAATAATTTTAGAAATTTCATAAATAATTCCTTTTTTATCTTGCGTGTCTATCAAAAGAGTATACTGTGCCATTCGCTTCTTTTCTCATTTTTTTATTTATCTATTATTTTAAAGTTTAAGATGAAATTTCTTTACTTAATTTTTCTAGATTAGCTCTGTAAGCTTCTAAATCAAACTCTTTAACTCTTGCAAGATTTTCATCAAAAGCTGCTTTTGCAACAGCTGAAGATACTTCAACCAAAAGTCTTTCATCAAAAGGTTTTGGAATAATATATTTTTTTCCAAAAACTAAATCTTCTTCAAATAAATCTTTCATTCTTTGGCTAGCTTCTTTTTTAGCTAGAGAAGCTAGAGCAAATGTTGCTGCTTTTTTCATATTCATACTTATAGCTTTTGCTCTTACATCAAGTGCACCTCTAAAAATAAAAGGAAACCCTAAAACATTATTTATTTGATTATCATAGTCACTTCGTCCAGTTCCGATAATTGCATCTTCTCTTGCTTTCATAATATCTTCTGGAAAAATCTCAGGAGTTGGATTTGCCAAAGCAAAAATAATAGGATCTTTTTTCATTTGCATAATATCATCTATATCAAAACTTCCAGGTTTAGATAATCCTAGAACCATATCGGCATCTTTAAAAGCTTCAAGTTTACTTATTTTTTTATCAATTGCAAATTCTCTTTTATGCGAATTTATATCTTTTCTATCTTTATGAACTACACCTCTAGAATCAAGCATAATAATATGTTTAACTCCAAGACTTCTGTACATTTTAGCACAAGAAAAACCAGCAGCACCAGCACCAACAATCACTATTTTTACATCTTCAAGTTTTCTTGATGTTAGTTCACAAGCATTAATAAGTCCTGCACTTGAAATAATCGCAGTTCCGTGTTGGTCATCATGCATCACAGGAATATCAAGCTTAGCAACTAAGCGATTTTCAATATCAAAACACTCAGGAGCTTTTATATCTTCAAGGTTTATCCCTCCAAAAGTTGGAGATATTGCTTCAACTATATCACAGAATTTATCAATATCAGTTTCATTAACTTCAATATCAAAAGAATCAAGCCCAGAAAATCTTTTAAACAAAATCGCCTTGCCTTCCATAACAGGCTTTGACGCCATAGCTCCTATATCACCCAAGCCCAAAACTGCTGTTCCGTTACTAATAACTGCAACTAGATTCTTTTTTGAGGTATATCTGTAAGCGTTTTCTTGATTTGCTTGTATAGCTTTACAAGGAAAAGCAACTCCGGGTGTATAAGCCAAGGATAAATCCTCTTGACTTGAAAAAGGCACCGTAGGTGTTATGCCTAGCTTTCCACTTTTTGGAAACTCATGATAATGTAGGCTTTCTTCTTCTGAAACTTTCTTTTTCACTTAAAATCCTTATTGAAATAATCATAAAATTATAGGCTAATCTAGCTTAAGGGGAATAGCCTTTTAAGCTAAACTTATAAAATAAGCAAAACGCTCTGGAGTATGATTTTTTCTATAAGAATAAAAATATTTTTCATCACATTTACTACATTGTAAAGATATTGAAATATTTTCTTTTTTTAGTCCCGCACTTTGGACTTGAGAAGAAACAAGCTCTTTTAATGCTATAAAGTTATTTTTTACAAATTCTTCTCCAAATTCATTTTTTGCAAATATTGCCAAGGAAGTATCGACTTCATAACATTTTTTACATATCCCAACTCCAATATGTAAATAAAGCGAAGATGAAGGGATATTGTAAACTTCTTGAAATTTTTTAATCATATTTAAAGAGATTTTTTCAAATACACCTTTTCTTCCAGCGTGAGCTATACCAAAAACTTTTTTGTCTTTATCAAAGAAGCAAAGGCTCAAGCAATCAGCACTATAACTCATAAGCACAAAATCTTTTGAATCACTTACTAAGCCATCACATTCATAAATATCTTGATTTTTTGTACAAACCTGAACAATGTTAGTATGTCTTTGAATCATTTGTTTAATTTTTGTTTTATCATTTTTTATAAGCTTACTTTGCTTTATAAAATGTTCAAAATTAACCTTATTTTTCATATCTCCATCTTGTTTTGATGAATGTAATATTATAATTTTATCTTTTTTCATACGCACATCTAAACAAAATTTTGCTTAAATTCATATTTTACTACAAAAACTAATTAATTTTTTGCTAGAATATTATACTAAGGATAAAAAGTGTTTGCAGTTTATAATGACAAGGGTTTAAATTTTAGAGATACACTAGATAATCTATACTCTCTAAATGAAATCAAAAGAATATCGCCACTAAGAAATAATGTAGAAAATGGCTTGCCACAAAATTTTAGCATAAATCACAAAGAACAAGAATCAAAAAATTCTAGCGAAGAAGAAGCTAAATTAGCTTATAAAAAAATTGCAAATATTGATATAAAAGAGCCTATTTATCATGTATCTAAGATTATGACAAGCCCTGTCATAAGTATAAATTCAAACAAAACTATAAAAGAAGCTTACGAGCTTATGAAACAAAAAAATATTAGGCAAATTCCTATTATTGATAGCACCACAAATATACTAGCAAATATCCTCACAATTAGACAAATCTTAAAACAAATAAATGATGATATAAATTTTGCAAAGCTTAGTATGGTAAAATCTCTAAATACCATAGAGCCTAAACAAATCATAACAACTGATCCGATTACAGATTTAAGAAGGGCTGCTAAGGTTATGCTTGATTTCAATCTAAACGCCTTGCTTGTCATAAATGCAGATGATGAAATAAAAGGAATACTTAGTAAAACTGATATCGTTAGAGCTGTTGCTAATATTCCTGATTTTAAGGTTTGGGGTTAGAATTTTTCAAAAAACTTTTTAGACTAAAATTAAATCCCGTATTGCTTGGTGAGTTAAAAAGCCCTTCTTTATCAAAATGGCATTTATTGCAAGTTATAAGTTCGTTGTGAGCTGAAATATTTGTTTTATCTAGCAGAGCTTTTTTTGAATGGCAAGAAAAACAATCCCCACCACAAGCTGAAGATATTTTTTTACCTAATTTTTGATGGCATTTTAAGCAAGTTTTTAAAATCTCATGTTCAGGAGTATTGATTTGTTTTCGCAAGGCTTTATGACAACTTATACAATCCCCACCGCAAGCAAAACTAAGACTTAGCCCTAAAATTAAAAGAAAAAATATTTTCATTTTATTGCACCCTTTGCTTTAATCTTCTATATTTTTTATAATGCTTTGAAATATAACGCCATCAATACCTTTTAAGGCTAGCTCTTCAATCTCATCTTCACTATCAATCACAGCTAGAACCTTAGAATCAAAAATATATTCATTTGCAATATCTTGTACTTTTTTAGTGAATTCTTTGCCTAAGTCTTTATTTGTCTTTTCATTTAATAGTAAATAATCAGCAAAAAAAGCATTAGCGTAAATTGCCTCTCTTAGCGAGCTGATAAAAACCCCACAAGCTAAATCATTTTCTTTACAAAAGGCAAGTAAGTTTTTGTTAAAATCAAAGCACAAAACATCACAATTTTTTGTGTTTTTTATCTCTTCTAATTTAACGATTTTAATAAAATTTTTATATCCTAATAATTCATCTCCAATGATAAGCACTTTAATCCTTTGAGTTCAAACATTCTTTAGAGCAATAATACCTACCATTACTCATAATAGCTTCATCTTTTGATATATAGATTTTACATTTTTCGCACTCTATCATTTCGTTTTCATTCTCATTTTTAATATTTTTTTTAGTTGTTTTTCTAAAAAATATATAATAAACCACAGCAATGACTATTACTATAACTATTAATTCTTGCATAAATTATCACCTTTTTTTAATGTATAAATATTTTCTATTTTCACTATTATTAGAAGTTATTATTTCATAAGTCTTGATTTTTACTTCAAGATTTTTTAATTCATCTTCTAAATTTGTACCCTTATAAAACAAATAAGCAGAATTTTCATCTGATATATGTTTTGTTAACTCAAAAAGTAAAGCTGTATTACTTAGCGCTCTTGATATTAGCAAATCATAGCTAAGTTTACAAGAAAAATCTTGTACTTTTTTTGCATTTACTTCAACATTTACCAAATCTAGCTTATTTTTTACAAAAGACAAAAAAGATGCTCTTTTTAATCTTGGCTCAAAAAGAGTAAAATTTGATTTTTTTAGTAAAATTGCCAAAATCAAAGCAGGAAAACCAGCGCCTGAACCTAAATCTGCAATATTTTTAAAATCATCTAAAAACTTTAAAGGATAAAGCGAATCTATAATATTAAAATTTATAAATTCATCATCAAGCCTAGCACTTAGATTGTGTGTTTTTCCCCAAAATTTTAAAAGCGTAGAATATTCTTTTAGTTTTTCATACTCTTTATTTGAAAAATGAAAATCTAGAGCTAATAATCTTTGCTCTAGATTCAAAGCAAATGCCCCATGCCCTCTTTTTTGACTTTTAAATATTCTTCATTTTTTGAGTTTTTTCCTACAATTATAGGAATTCTTGAAGAAATTTTAACGCTGGTTAAACTACTTAATTTATCAGGATTATTTGTAAGCAAGTTTACATCTTTTATAACAAAATCTTTTAAAATATAATCAACTATTTCATAATTTCGCTCATCAGCCTTAAATCCTAAAATATGATTAGCTTCGATAGTATCATAACCCTCATCTTGCAAGGAATAGGCATTTATCTTATTTAAAAGCCCAATATCTCTACCTTCTTGTCGCAAATAAAGTAACATTCCATTATTTTTTGCTATAAAATCAAGAGCAAAATTTAGCTGAGCTTGGCAATCGCACTTCAAAGAACCAAGAGCGTCCCCAGTTAAGCATTCAGAATGAATTCGCAAATTTACTGCTTTGTTTTTATCTAAATCTTTTGTATAAATAGCTAAATGCTCTTTTATGCCCTCTTTATAGGATTTTACTAAAAAAACGCCATGCTTTGTTGGCAAGTTTGCTGTTTTAGAATATTCTATTTTCATATATTTTTAAACCTTAAGTCGCTAAAATAAGTAAATATTATACAAAATTAAGGTAAAAAATATGTTTAAACGACACAGAAGATTAAGAATAAATGAGAATTTAAGAAACCTAGTTCAAGAGAATAAGCTTAGCGTTGATGACTTTATTTATCCGCTTTTTGCCCAAGAAGGACACGATACAAAAAATGAAGTGAAGTCTATGCCAGGTGTATTTCAGATGAGTATTGATAAGATTTTAGAAGAGGTAGAAGAGCTTAAAAAGCTTGGTATTTATAGCATTATTTTATTTGCAATTCCTGATGTAAAAGACTCAATTGGAAGTGAATGCTTAGATGAAGAAAGTATTATTTCAAGGTGCATAAAAGCTATAAAAAAAGAGTATAAAGAGATGTTTATAGTGACTGATTTATGCTTTTGCGAATACACAGACCATGGGCATTGCGGGATTTTAGACTTAGAAAATAACACTGTAAACAATGACGCAACCCTAGAAATATCTTGCAAACAAGCCCTAGTCCATGCAAAAGCAGGAGCTGATATGATAGCGCCAAGTGGAATGATGGATGGGATTATCGAATCTTTGCGAAAGACTTTGGATGAAAATGGATTTTACAACTTGCCAATTATGGCGTATTCTAGTAAATTTTCAAGTGCGTATTATGGTCCCTTTAGAGATGTAGCAAATAGCACACCTAGTTTTGGAGATAGAAATTCTTATCAAATGAACCCTGCAAATTCTCGTGAAGCGCTTAGTGAATCTATCGAGGATGAAAAGCAAGGCGCTGATATTTTGATGGTAAAACCTGCTCTTGCTTATCTTGATATTGTTAAAGAATTAAGACAAACCTCAAATCTTCCAATAGCTGTTTATAATGTAAGTGGAGAGTATGCAATGCTTAAAGCTGCTAAGGCTGCAAAATTAGTTGATTATGATAGAATAATGCTTGAAACCTTACTTAGCTTTAAGCGAGCTGGTGCAGATATAATCATCACTTATCATGCTAAAGAAGCTGCAATTTTGCTAAGAAAAGCTAAATAAAAATCGTTCAAAAATTAAGCAAACATTTTAAAAGATAAGGTGATGTTTTTGCCTTCTCTTTTAGTAGAAATGAGTCTAAAATGTGTTAAGTTAAAAACTCCCGCCACTACTGCAAATTGGCACAGATCCAGTTTTTGCCTTACCTGAGCTATCAAATGAAGCATTCCAAGCACTTGTTGAATCTTTATAATGTTTCCCATTTACTATAACAGTTCCAATATTTGTTATATAATTTTTTAAATCTGTTTCTTTTAAATCACTTTTTTCTATAGAAATTCCACAAGAACTATTTGAGTTAGAAGTTATTTCAATAATTCCACTATTATCTAATTTTGAATTTTCACCAATCTTCACTCCTATAGAATTTTTGGCATCTATTGAAAGTATTGCTGAATTTATTAATGTTGAAGCATCAGAAAGCTCTATTATTGTTGGAGATATTGGATATCCTTGGTTTTTTATATAAAATTGATTCATAGTAATGTCTCTAGTATTTGTAAGAATACTCCCAACTACATTAATTGCCTCTACTATCAAATATCCATTATTTGTATTAAAAGTATTATTAATCATAGTAATAGTGCCAGTATTCTTAGCTTTTTTATCGTTGATTAAAGATATTGCATTCATAATACCTGTTACTTTTGAAGTAGCTGTTACCGTGTTAGCTTCAAGATGAATATTACAGGTATTTATGAAATTATTATCTTCTGAACTAAAGATTGCATACATTCTTGATGATTGTGAATTTGTTATTTTTAAAGTTCCCAATTTTTCATTTAAAATTGTAGAGTTATGGTCTTCATATAATAATGTTAATTCATTTGCATAATTCATATTAGTAGCTGTAATACTTTGAGTATTTATTATATTAGAAGATGATTTTACAGATAAAACTCTAAGGGTTTGTCCTCCAAACTTATCAAATTCAATAATATTAATTGGTTCATTATTTGTTAAATTTGAATCATCTGTCGCAAACATAAAATATGTTAAATTTGAATAATTTTTATTTAAATCATTGCTACTGCTTAAGTCAAAAGTTCCATTATTAACTAAGGTACTATTATGCTCTGCATACATAAAAGTGTGCATAAAATTCATATATTTATCTTCATAAAATAAATTTTTATTAAAAGGATTGCTATTAATAACTTTTATTGTTCCTTTGTTTATGGCGTGGGAAGAATTTCTTGCAAACATAGCTGAGCTAAATTGAGCACTAGATATAATATTTCCATTATTTGTAATATTTGATTCATTGTTAGCATACATTTGCATAGGAAATACTTCAAAGCAGTTATCATAATCACCATAATATAAGGGTGGATTAGTAACACTTTCTTCAAGATTGGCAGTATTACTCAAAGAAGAAGAAAAATTTATTATTCCGCCTTTTTCATTTACAGCAGAAGAATTATAGTTTGCGCTCATAGCTATCAAGCTTGATTTTTCATCCATAGAATGTGGAATAAAATCTACTCCCGTAGCTGTAATACTATGATTATTTATTGATTTTGATTTATTTTTAACTTTTAGAGCATAAAAAACTTTTTCTTCAATAATATTTGAAGACTTGAGAGAATTTTGTCCTAGACTTAAAGGTGCAAGAGATTTCAAAGAATTAGAACTTACAGGTGAATAATTGTCACTTTGAGTGATTTCGCCATTATTTGTGATTGTAGCACTATTTTCACCAGATATGATTGTGCCTGTTCTAGCACTTTCATTTGTGCCTGATTTTATATCGTAAGTTTTTTTATCTATGGTATGCTTTACAGCTTGATTACTCGTATATTGTTTAGTACCTCCGCCAGAGTCTCCACTATCACTGCTAGTAGAACCACAAGCGCCAAAAGAGAACAAAGCAATACCAAGATAAATAAAGATTAAAATATTAGACAATCTTATATTTTTGGTATTTTTCCTAAACATTTTTTCTTCTTTTTATTTTAATATTTATATTATAAAATACTATTAACCATATATGTTACCTCATTTTACATAAATTATGCGATATTAAGTATTATTAAAATAGGATAAGAATAGTTATTTTAGTTTAACTTTATCTTAGCTGGAGAAAAATCTGTTATTTTAGTTTTTTTATCACTAAGCATCCATTGCTTGCAAGCATACTCCATATAACCTTTTCCATAAAAATAATCTAGACAATATTGAATATCATTAGGTGCAAAAACTTCAATATCATAAAATTTAATTTTTTGCAATGGAAATATTTTTTTATATTTTAAAATATCATTATGCTCTACATATATGTTTTCTTTGTCTGTCTTGCAAGGGAATAAGTCAATATGTAAGCTATTGATAGCACTATAATCTACCCTAATCAATACATCACTACCTATTCCATCAAATTTACCAGATGTAATATGATATTTATCTTTAAAACTTTTATTTAATAATTCATATACTCTTTTTGAATCTTTGTCTAATATAATCAAATCAAGATCATTATCCCAAGGTATAAGTCCTTTATGCCTTACAGCCCCTAGCAGTGTACCGTACGCAATAAAATATTTAATATTATTTTTTTCAAGACATCTAACTGTATCTTTTAACATTTCATATAAATGAGTTGCGCAACAGATTGGAATATTTTTTCCAACATTATGGCATTTAAGATATCTACTTTTTCTATTTTTTGAACATTGCTTTGTTTTTTTCGTGCATGGAATTTCTTTAAAAAATATTTCATTAAATTTTGCCACAGCAAGTATTAAAAAATATTTAGTTCTACCAAATTTTAGAAGTTTTTTCATTTTTTTATAGATTTTAGTTTTTTTATACATTTAAATTCCCTTTAAAAAATTATATCTAAATATTGATATGGCTAAGGATACCTTTTAATAAGAATTAAAGACTAAAAGACTAAATTTAAACTATTATTTTATTCTGGCTTTACCTTCAAATATTCTTTAAATACTCTTTGAAAATTTTTAAAAAATCTTCCATATCCTTATAATCTATATCTCCAATATTAGCTATTCTAAAAGTATTAAATTCATCAACTTTACCAGGATAAATGGTAAATCCTTTTTCATAAAGATAATCATGCATATTATTAAAATCAACTCCGTTGGGTATAAAAATAGAAGTAATAATCTTAGAATGAAATTTATCATCCACAAGATATTTTAAGCCCATTTTTTTAAGTTCTTTAGTCAGTGCTTCCCAAGATTTGGAATATCTTTTATATCTATTCTCAACTCCTTCTCGCTTGATTTCGTTGATTGCTTGCTTCAAGGCATATAAAGTTTGAACAGGTGGAGTGAAACGCATTTGATGGGTATTTTCAAAATTTTTATACTGTGAATAAAGGTCTAAATAAAAATTTCTTGGCTTTATTGATTTTAGATTTTCTAATTTTTCTTTTTTAGCCACCACAAAAGCAACACCTGCCATACCTTGAATATTTTTATTAGAACTTGCCATTAGATAAGAAATATTTTGTTTTTTCATGTCAATTGGAATTGCAGCGTAAGAGCTCATAGCATCAATTATAAGTTCTAGATTGTATAGTTTTGCCATTTTACCTAAATCATCAAGATTATTTAAAAGTCCTGTTGTTGTCTCATTATGTACTAGGGCTAAATGTGAAATATCAGTATAGTTTTTTATAGTTTCTTCTAATTTTTTTAAATCAATTGGTGCAATAGAGGAGCTTTTAAATTCTATTTGATCCATATCATAAGCACTTGCGATTTGGCACATTCTTTTACCATAAGCACCATTATTTATAATCAAAATCTTCTTATCTCTAGGGACTACCGAGCTTAATACTGCTTCAACAACAGCTGTACCGCTTCCACCAAACAAAATTGTGGTATATTCATCAAGATTAGCCACTATTTTAGTAAGTTCTTTAGAAACAAATTCCATCAAGTCACCAAATTTTTTCTCCCTAGGACAAATATCATCAACCACTTGTGACATCTTAACGCCATAAGTTGTAGTAGCAGGTCCTGGGTTTAGTAAAATTTTTCTGCTTTTCTTCTCAGCTATTGCTTTAAATGCATTTTCACGAATATCTTTGCTACTTATTCCTTGCGTTCTTGGAAAAATAAGAAGTTTTTCTTTTTTAATAATGTTAGAGTTATCATCTCCATGTACGAGCAAATCAATATTGTATTTTTTAAGCACATTATCATCTAATAGCCAAGGAGTAGCCACAACTTCATCTACATATTTAATTGCTTCTAATACTTCTTTTCTGTATTCAAAACTAAGTTCAGGTTGATACCCTTTTTTTTTAAATATTTCCTCATCCATGGTTAGTCCAATAATTACTTTTCCATACTCTGAAGCTTTTTTCATTAATCTAATATGCCCATGGTGGATTAGAGTAGCTGACATATCTAACATTATTCTTTTAGTCATTTTTTCTCCATAATTATATTAAATCCAAATTTGTTTCCATTTATCCATTTTTAAATTCTTTTACTTTGACAATATCAAGCGGAGGTCTTGGAGTTTCTTTATCATTATCACATTTTACATGAAAAAATCTTAGTCCCTTAGTATTTTGAATTTTGGCTATTGCCTTTATAAAATCGCTTATATTTTTTATAGTTTCAGTCGTAACAGTAAAACCAGAAGCTCTTACAATATCTAAATATTTTAAATGTTTTTGCTCTGTATCTTGTTTGCCTGTGCTTTTATTTGATTCATTATCAAAAAGTATATAAGTTAAATTCACTTCAGATGCATATCTCCCAGCTGTAGCTAATCCTCCCATATGCATAACAAACTCAGCATCACCTCCACAAACTATGACATTTTTGGAAGCCAAGCTAGCACCAAGTCCTAAGCTCAAAGCACCTCCCATGTTTCCTGCCATATAAAAGTTATTTGTTTTATCCATAAAAGTGTACATTTCTCTAGCAGTGTGTCCCGTTGTACCTATAAAAATTGTATCTTTATTTTGAAAATCTTTGTTAAGAGCTTTTAGATATTCACTTCTTAAAGGATACTTAGATAAATCGATTTGATGTTCTTGCAATAATTCTATCTTAGAAAAAGTACCTTTTTTTAATAAGCAAATGATATTTTCTTGATTGCATTTTTCTAATTGCAAAGTGGCTTCTTTTTCATCATCTTGATTTAAAATAATATGTTTATATCCATAAGCTTCAATCAAATTAGGCAAGCTTTTTGCAAGGTGTTGATGTTGTATTTCGCTATCACCTTCTTTATATGTTCTCCAGCTTACTAGGATTGGGATTTGTATATCGTAAGGTTTTAACAAACTAGTTATACAAGAACCCATATTAGTAAGTCCTGATGATTGAACCATAACAAGAGGTTTTTTACCAGACATTTTTAGCCCAGCAGCGATAGAACAAGCCACCGCTTCACTAGCACAAGGAACATAAATAATATTTTTGCTATTTATAACTGCATTTATTAGATTTTTTGCAAAAGAGCAAGGCACAGTGCAAAAATGAGAATACCCTTTATTTAATAAATTATCTAAAAATAACTGAGTATTTAAAGGCATTATTTTGTGCCTGGAATTAATTCTAAAATATCTTTAATTTTCATACAATTTGGCTCAGCTTCAAGTGACCTTTTATTTTTCAAAATTGATTTTGCTACTTGCATCATACCTGGATATGCAGCTCTTAGCATATGGTTTGCATAAATTACAATATTAACTCCCATTTTAGCAAATTCATCTGTTGTAACACTATTAAAAGAGGTGGGAACGACAACAATAGGTATACTTTTATTTTGCTCCCTAAATTTTTGAACAAATTCTATAATCTCACTAGGATCTTTTAATCTTGAATGAATCATTATTCCATCAACCCCAGCTTCTACATATGCAAATGCTCTAACTAAGGCGTCATCCATACCAGCTTCTAAAATCAAACTTTCAATTCTTGCAATAATCATAAAATCACTTGTAATTTGTGCTTGCTTTCCGACTTTAATCTTATGAGAAAAGTTTTCTACAGTATCTTGTGTTTGCTCCACATCATTACCAAAAAGAGAATTTTTTTTAAGCCCAGTCTTATCTTCAATAATAACAGCAGATACACCAATTCGCTCTAAGCTTCTAACTGTAAACTCAAAATGCTCTGCTTTTCCACCAGTATCAGCGTCATATATCAAAGGCTTAGTAGTGACTTCAAAAATTTCATTTATAGTAGTAAGTCTAGCAGTAGTATCAACAGCTTCAATATCAGGTTTACCTTTTGAAGTTGAATCAGTTAAAGAACTAGACCACATACCATCAAAGCAGAGTTGTTCTCCATCTTTTGTTTCTTTGGCATTTTCAACTATTAATCCACTAAGTGCATTGTGTGCTTCCAAAATTTTTACTATTTTTTGAGATTTTATTAATTTTCTTAGTCTTGCTTGTCTAGCGTGAGTAGTGATTCCAAGCTTTGTCATTTCTTCTTTTATTTTTAAGCTATTTATATCTTCATCGTATGCTACTTCGATTAGTTTTGCGTCAAAAGATGATAAAATCTGAATAACTTCATCTCTATATTTTGCTTGATTAGTATTAATCCAATCATCACCATGGACAACAAAATCAGGCTTTAATAATTCTAAATTTTTTTTATAACTAGCTTCATTTTGGGCAATAACTTCTGATACAAAAGATAAATTTTCAAGAACAATTTTTCTGTTATTAAAATCCAAATAAGGAACATCATTTAACTCACCTGCTGCATCTTCAGTTAATAAACCTACTACGACTTCGCCAAGCTCACTAGCTTTTTTCAAAACATTAATATGTCCAGCGTGTAACAAATCTGCTATTAAACTTACATATACTTTTTTAGCCATTTCAAAACCTTCTTTATGGATTTAACTTTATTTCAAATAATCATAGTTAATTTATCATATAAATTCTTAATAAACTATTTAGTATAAATATCACTTAAGTCTTTAACGATTTTAAAAACTTTTTCAACAGAATCTAACTCTGTATATTCTTTAGCTGAATGTGGAAAAAATATATTTGGACCTACTGAAGCTAATTTTAATTGTGGAAATCTGTCTTTAAAAACAGCACATTCCAAAGCACCATGAATAGTTTTTAATTTAATATTTGGAACATATTTTTTAGCCACTTTTTCTATTTCTCTTGTAAATTCGTTTATATCTGGGCTCCAAGCTTTGTGTTCTGAAGACAATTGAACCCTTTTAAATCCAAAGCTTTTGAACATAGTTTTAGTTTCATCTGCAAGTAAAGCCAAATCATAATCATTCATTGACCTAGCTGAAAGTTCAACAACTATGCCTTTTGTAGCATCTGAGCTTACTTTTGCTAGATTTATAGAAGTTTGCACACCTTCTAATTCGTGATTATATGCTCTAACTCCATGAGCAAAAGAATATAAAAAGTTCACTACATCTTTAGAATATTTTAAATAATGTTCACTGTTTACATCATCAAGTAGTTTTACAGTCATATTTTTATGGATTGCTTTTGGCATGGTTTCAGCGGCTACCATTGCTTTACAATGTATTGCAATAGAATTTGTTTGCTCACCACCATTTATATCAATAAGCTGAGCTTTGCTTTCTTTTATAGCTTGAACAACAAGTTTAATAGCATTTGGAATATTTTTATCAATATCAATTCCGCTATGTCCACCTGGAAGATTGTCTATTTCAATCTCATAAATATTATATTTTCTTAAGTTTTGAATGATTTTTTTATCATCGCTACAAGCTGTAATATCAACTCCACCAGCGCAACCTACGCAAATCTCATCTTCACTTTCACTATCAATATTTAGCATATATTTTGCACTTAACTCAAAATCAATACTATTTGCACCAATTAAGCCAATTTCTTCATCTGAAGTAAAAACATACTCCAAGTCATAACCTAACTCCATTAGTATCAAAATATAAGCGCAGCCTATACCGTCATCAGCACCCAAAGTTGAGTTATCAGCTCTTAAGATATTGCCTTCTTTTATAATTTTTGGTATATGATTTTTAACCAAGCATACTATATCGTAATGTGCTTGCAAGGCAAGTTTTGGTTTTGAGCCTTTCTTTTTACACAAGATATTATTTGTAGCATCGATTTGGCATTCATAGCCTTTATCTTTTGCATATTCTTTTATGAAAGCTAAAAAGCCTTCATAATTTCCACTACATCTATTTATTTTAGTTATTTTTTCAAATACATCTAATATTTTACTCATTTTTTAACTCCTTCATGTTTTTTCAAATTTCTATTTTTATAAGCAAGTACAATTAGTGCCAACACTACAACACCTAGGATATAAACCCAAACAGGAATCGGCACAGGATCACCTGTAGCGTAAGAGTGAAGACCTGAAAGATAAAAGTTTACTCCAAAGTATGTCATCAAGATACAAGCAAACGCTATAACTGAAGCTACAGAAAAGACATAAGCAGTGTTAAATGTTTTTATAAGTCTAAGGTGTAAAACTATGGTATACGCAATTATTGAAATATACGCCCAAGTCTCTTTTGGATCCCAGCCCCAATATCTTCCCCAAGATTCATTTGCCCAAATTGCACCTAAAAAGTTTCCAATAGCCAAAGCTGATAAACCTAAAATCAAAGCAATTTCATTTATTGTCGCAAGATGTGTAATCGTTTTATCAATACTTTTATTATTTGGGTTTCTAAAAATAAATAAAATCAAAGTCATCATTCCTAAAATTGCGCCAAGTCCTAAAAATCCGTAAGAGCCAGCCAATACTGAAACATGGATTGTTAACCAATACGATTTAAGCACAGGAACTAAGTTTGTAATTTGTGGATCCATATGATTTAAATATGCTGTAAACATAAACACACCAGCCATAACAACAGTCGCACTTAATGCTAATAAATATTTTCTAAAAAATGCTACTCCAGCTAACATAGAAGCCCATGAAATATAAAGCATTGACTCATAAGCATTGCTCCAAGGGGCATGTCCACTTATATACCATCTTCCTATCATTCCTAAAGTGTGAACAATAAATAATAAAATCACAAGATATTCAAAGAATTTGTGAAGTTTTTTTGAATGAAATTTTTTCGAAAACACAGAAGAAAAAGCAATAATTAATAAAATAAGTCCCAAAATTACATAAATAACAGTTAATTTAACAAAAATATTTAATTTATTAAAAAATATCTCAGCATTAACAGATGATTCTTTAGGTAATAATTTAGCACCCACTTTGGCTTGATAAGTTTTAATATGTCCTATAAAAGTATCTGCATCTTTCCATTTTTCATTCATAGCTGAACCAATAAGCCCTCTTACCATTATACTAATAGCTTGCCCATTCATTCCACTAAAATGATTCATAGCCTCAATAGGAGAAAACCATTTATCTGTATTTTTTTGTCCTGCAAATTCCACTGCTTTTGGAAATATTTTAAGCATATTACCGCTAAAAACCATATAAGCTACATTTATTCGCTCATTTACTTTTAGAACATCTCGACCAAAAGTACCTCTTTTACTAGGGTTATCTCTCTGGACTTGGTTTACATATTTCATAAGCATATAAGTATTATTTTTAAATACTTCATCAAAAGAAATAAAATTTTCTTTTGCTTTTATACCTATAATTTTTTTAAGCTTTGGACTTGTAATTTTTATCATTTTTACACTTCGCCAAATATCAGGACGTGTTAGCATACCTAAGACAATTTGATTAGAGTTTAATCCAAACATTGTACTTTTTTGTGTTATTTTATTTACAACTTCTCTATCAAGCGTATCAAGAGGCATCATTCTACCCATCATACCTTGTGTAATTAAATGTCCAAAATCATCTGCTGTTTTTAAAGATTTAGTTTGCAAATTGTTAAAATACATCAAACTATCACTTGTACTAGCAGCTTTTAAGTTCACTGAGCCAAATATCATAAGTCCTAAAATTGCTAGAGGTGCTAGATTTTTTAAGTTTTTGCTTAAAATTCTAAATCTACTTCTTCTATCAAATAAATTCAAAAGTAATCCAAGAGTTAACATAAAGTATCCTAAATAAGTAGGCCATTTTCCAGGGTCATTGTTTACTGAAAGAATAGTACCTTTTTCATCCATATCATATGAACTTTGAAACAATAAATAGTGCCCAACTTCTAAAGTGTGATTCATAAAAATCCTATAATCATAAGTTTTGTTTTTTTCAATTACACTTACTTGTGAAGCATAAGATGAAGGTGCCATAGAGCCAGGGTATCTTGTAAGTTCAAATTTTTTAAGTTTAATCGAAAAAGGTAAGGTGATAACTTTTGAGCCATAACTTAGACTGATTTTTGCACCATCTAAGATTTTACTTGCAGGTCTTCCTTGCATTCCTCTTTTTCCAACTAATCTTAGCAAACTTTTGTCTTTATCCATTTTTAGTTTTACAGTCAACAAGCCCATATTTGCTTGTCCTTTTTTTGTAAAAATATAATCTACATAAGAGATTTTAAGTTTTTTATCTGCAAAAGCAAAATTATAATTAAAATTATTTCCCAAAGCACTCAGCTCAAGAGGATATAATTTTTTATAAGTTTTATTTTTATACTCAACATTTAGTATCAAATAAGGCTCAGCTGAAATCATTTTATTTTGAACTGCACCTTGTCTTACATGTAAGATACCTTCATATCCTGCATATCTAGTGATCAAAGCGCCAAGAGCAATAACAATAAAAGAAGCATGGAAAATAAATTTTGGTATTTTTTTCCACATCTTGGTTTTATATATTATTCCAGCCATATTTATACACGTTAAAGCCAAAACAACTTCATACCATATGCTATTGTAAACTAAAACTTTAGCACTTGATGCTCCAAAATCATTCTCGACAAATGTTGCAATTGCTGCACCAATAGCTAAAATAGCCATTAAAAGCACCATCATTTGGTAAGAAAAAAATATTTTTTTAAAAATCTTCACAGATTATCCTTTGTTTATTTTTACAAGCATGTTCTAACAATTAAAAGAAAAAAAATCTTTTAATATTTTCCCCTTATTTGAGCGTTTAAAATATCTGTGATTATATCTAAAAATATATTTTTACAGCCTTTTGTGATAAGTAATTATTTTTTATAAAATTAAATTTAGAAAAAATTTTGTTATAATATCCAAATGAACTTAGATGATTTTAGAAAAAAACAAGCAAATTTTAGAACTTGGAAAAATATTGCACCCTTAAGCAGGCACTTAGAAGCTGTAAAAAAGATTGATTTAGAAAACGTAGAAATAAATCTAGCAGATGAAATACAAATTTCAAGTAAGGCAAAAATACAAAAAGATGATTACGATACTATTTTAGCTTGTGCAAAGGCACTAATTCCGTGGAGAAAAGGGCCTTTTAAAGTTTTTGATATTTTTATAGACTCAGAGTGGCAATCTTTTATAAAATATAATCTAATTAAAAAATATTTTTCTTTAAAAGATAAAATCGTTGGGGATATTGGCTGTAATAATGGCTATTATTTATTTAGGATGCAAACACATAAACCAAAAAGGCTTATAGGCTTTGATCCTTCTGGTATTTGCAATTTGCAATTTGAGTTTATAAATCATTTTATAAAAAGCGATATTATTTATGAAAGGCTAGGAGTTGAGCATTTAAAATATTATGAACATAAATTTGATTTTTTATTTATGCTAGGCGTGCTTTATCACAGAAGTGATCCAATAACTACGCTAAAAAATATAAATGCTAGTTTAAACAAAAATGGTGAGATTTTACTTGATACTTTTATCATAGATGGAGATGAAGATATCTGCCTAAGCCCAAAATCAAGATATTCAAAAATTCCAAATATTTATTTTATTCCTACGATAAATGCCTTAAAAGCTTGGTTAGCAAGAGCTAGTTTTGATAATATTGAAGTTTTGGCTATCAAAAAAACAAATCTTAATGAGCAAAGAAGCACAGCTTGGAGCTTCGAGCAAAGTTTAGAAGATTTTTTAGATCCCAAAGATTTAAATAAAACGGTTGAAGGTTATCCTGCGCCTAAAAGAGCTTATATAAAAGCAAAAAAAGCTAATTTTGCTAACAAAATTTAAAATCATATTGGATAAGCTAGAAAAAATTAATTTCGTTAGCTTGAACAATTTCACTAAATTGCAATAGCTCCCCTCTTCCTTTATTTTTAGCCTCATCAAGTGCCACACCTGAGCTTTTTAACAATTGCTCCAAAGAAGTAGAATCTTCAGGGTACATAGAAATTCCAATACAAATAGTTTTTTGCAAGGTTTGCCCTGTATAAGAATTTACATCGACTTTACACTCAGAAAATCTCTCAATAAGCTCTAAAGAAATCTGCGAAGCTTTTTCTTTAGATGAAATATCTTCAAGCACAAGCAAAAATGTATCACTAGCAATCTTAACAACAAAATCACCTTTTAAAGTATAATATCTCAAAACTTTTATAAGTTCAAGCAAAACATCATCTCCAATAGCATAATCAAATTCATCAATAACAGCATCAAAGTGGTCTATTTTTACAGATAAAAAAGCTATTTTTTTCATCTCTTTTTTTGCTTTAGGTATGATTTTATTCATTTTTGAGATTAAAAATTTTCTATTATAAGTGCCTGTCATTGGATCTTTAAAAGATAGTTCTTTTAAGTTTTGCTTTAAAAAAGTTGCCTTAATTACAGGTTCGATTAGACAAAATAAAATTTTAAATTTTAAAAAAAACTTATCAAGCTCTTCTTTATGCTCAGTATTATCAGCAGAAAATACATAAAAAATTTGCTTATTTTTATTTAAATTTGCCTCAAAGCTAAAGGTTAAGGGTTCGTTTCTTTTAAATTCTTTTCCATTATGAAACAAAACCAAATCTTGCGATTTTATTTTATCAAATAAAACTAATTTAGTATTATGAACTTGAAAATATTTACTCAAAAAATATTTTAATTCTAAATAAATATCAGAAAACTTATCATATTCTTTTATTTTTTTATAGAAACAAATAATCAGCTTTAAATCATTTTCTTCTTTTAAAGTAATATTAGTAGTTAGTTCATCAAAAAATTCAAGCATTAGTATCCTTGGCTTAAAAGCTTTTTATAAACCTGAATGAAAAAATTCTAAATTTTCTCTTTGTGCCTCTAAACTTGTAGCACTTCCATGCCCTGGATAAATATGTATTTCTTTATCCCACTTTAAAATCTTTTCTATACTTTTTTTCATATCTTTTGGACTAGAATAAGGAAAATCAGTTCTACCAATTGCACCATTAAAAACAAAATCACCACTAAATAACAAGTCTTCAAGCTCAATAGCTGAGCATCCTGGAGTATGTCCTGGGAAAAAATGAAATTTTAGCTTAATTCCAGAAAAATCAAATTCTTCATCATGCTCTACTAAAACATCAGCTTCGCAAGTTTTAAAACCCATATTAAAAGAATCATAGCTTAGCATAAAAGCATCATCTTTTGGAATATAAATTTTAGTATTTAATGCCTTTTTTAATTCACAAGCACACCAAATATGGTCATAATGTCCATGAGTCAAAAAAATACCAATAGGATTTTTTACATTTTCTTTTACCCAAGAAGCAGATTCTGCGCCAGGATCGATTATGAAATCCTTTGAATCTGCACTAAGTATGTAGCAATTCGTTTTATAATCACCCATTTCTTTAAATTTTAACTTCATATTAACCTTACATTGAATATTCTATATTATAGCAATCATAAGATAAAATTATGATTTTTTTTACTATTTAATCTCAGAAATAACAAAACTATCTAATTTTAATTATTTTATTTTTGCTAAGCTTTAATATTTTTGAAGGACTTTTTTGGCTAAAACCTCTAAAATCTTCTACCCAAATATCAGCGTTATCTTTTGCATATCTTAGACTAAAATTTTGCTTAGTTTTATTTGCTGAAGATGAAAAAAGATAAGTAAAATCTCTTAGTATTTTATAATATGGCTCATTTTTTGGTATTATTCTAAAAGCTTGACTCAAAAAAAAAGACGAGGACAAAACAAAAGTAGTTTTTTTTGCCCTTCTAACAAGTTTTTTATATTTACTTGGCACTCTTAGTCTTTCTTTTAGAAGTGAAAAAGAAGCCAAAGTTTGTAAGTTTTTTTGGCTCTTGTTTCTTTGCTTAGCTTTAGCTAGTTTTTCTTCATTTTGTGAGCAAAATCCAACAGTTGTATCATTTTGTATAAGATAAACAAAATCTTTTTTAATCACTCAAAAAATCTTGTATAGATTTTGGTTTTAAAATTCCTTTTTTATCTATTTGTTTTAGCGCTTCAACACAAGCTTTTGCAGCTGATAAAGTTGTAAAATAAGGTACTTTCATTCTTAAAACTGCTCTTCTTATTTGTTTACCATCATCTTTACTTTCTTTTCCGTCACTTGTATTTATTGCCATTACAATCTCTTTATTTGTTAACAAATCTGTTATATTTGGACGCCCTTCACTAACTTTTAAAACATATTCACAAGGTATTTTTGCTTCTTTAATTCGTGCGTAAGTTCCTCCAGTTGCTACAATACTAAATCCTAAATCAACAAAATTTTTAGAAATACTAGCCGCGCAATCTTTATCCAAATCAGCCAAAGTTACAAAAATCTTACCTTTTATTCTTGGCAAGAAGTTTTTTGCCGCGTCTTGACTTTTTGTAAAAGCTATACCAAAATTTTGTGAAATTCCCATAACTTCCCCAGTTGATTTCATCTCAGGAGACAAAATTAAGTCAGCCCCTGATAATTTATCAAAAGGAAAAACAGCTTCTTTAACTGCTACGTGAGCTCTTTTTATAGGCTTTAACACTCCATTTTCTCTAAAAATTATACTTTTATCATAAAATCCAAGTGCATCTTCTAATTTCTCTCCCCACATAACCCTAGTAGCAACTTTTGCTAAAGGCATACCCGTAGCTTTTGAGACAAAAGGCACAGTTCTACTAGCTCTTGGATTTACTTCTATTAAATAAATTTTATCTTTATGTATAGCAAATTGTGCATTCATAAGTCCAATAACCCCAAGCCCTAAAGCCATATTTTTTGTCTTAACTTCAAGCTCTTTTATCAAATCTTCTTTTATACTAATAGGAGGAAGAACACAAGCTGAATCACCTGAATGAATACCAGCTTCTTCAATATGTTGCATAATTGCGCCGATATAGACATCTTTTCCATCACTTATACAATCAACATCAAGCTCAATCGCTCTATCTAAAAATTTATCAATCAAAACAGGTGCATCATTTGACAAGGCAACTGCCTCATCCATATATTGCTCAAGTTCGCTTGGGCTATAAACTATTTTCATACCTCTTCCACCTAGCACAAAAGAAGGGCGAACAAGTACAGGATAAGTGATTTTTTCTGCAATTTTTAAAGCGTCTTTTAACTTACTTGCAGTTCCATTTTCAGGCTGTAAAAGTTTAGCTTTTTTCACATAAGCAGAAAACTGCTCTCTATCTTCAGCAAGCTCAATAACTTTTGCACTAGTTCCTATAATCTTAGCGCCACTTTTTTCAAGAATGCTTGCAAGTTTCAAAGGAGTTTGCCCTCCAAAATGAACTATCACTCCATCAGGTTTTTCTCTTTTAATCACAGCTCTAACATGCTCAAAATCAATAGGCTCAAAATACAAAATATCTGAAATATCATAATCAGTTGAAACAGTCTCAGGATTGCAGTTATACATTATAGTTTTTAATCCCATTTCTTTTAAAGCAAAACAAGCATGAACGCAACAATAATCAAACTCAATTCCTTGCCCTATTCTATTTGGGCCACCGCCAATAATCAAAACTTTTTTATCTTTTTCATTCGCTTTGTCATTTACTTTGTTTTCTTGGCTTTTTTGATTTTCTTGATTAGCCATTATATTTGTACTAGAATAAAGATAAGGCGTCAAAGAGCTAAATTCAGCGGCACAAGTATCAACTTCGTTATATTCAAATTCAATATTTTTTGCTACTCTTGCAAGATAAACTTTTTCTTCACTTGTTTTGCTTAAAATCCCAAGCATTTTATCGCTAAACCCGTTTGCCTTAGTTTTTCTTAGTAAATCTTCATTATTTAAAAAGTTTTTCGTATTTTTAACTTCACATTCAAGTTCATAAAGCTCCCTAAATTTGCTTAAGTACCAAGGATCAATCTTGCAAAGATTAAAAATCTCATCATCGCTAAGTCCTTCTCTCATACCTTGCATTAAATATAAAAGTCTTTTATCATTTGGTCGTCTAATTTCTTTTTTAATAAGCTCAAGTGGCGCGTCAATAAAATCAAAACCACATAAATTTGTCTCAAGCGAACACAGTGCTTTTTGGATAGATTCGTTAAAACATCGCCCAATAGACATAACTTCGCCAACAGATTTCATAGCAGTAGTCAAAGTAGAATCAGCCTTTGGAAATTTCTCAAAAGTAAATCTAGGAACTTTAGTAACAATATAATCAATCACAGGCTCAAATGAAGCCGTTGTTCCTGTAATATCATTTTTAATCTCATCTAAAGAAAAACCAAGAGCTAATAAAGTAGCTACTTTTGCTATTGGATAACCAGTTGCTTTTGAAGCAAGTGCAGAGCTTCTTGAAACTCTTGGATTCATCTCAATAACTATCATTCGCCCACTTTTAGGGTCAATTGAAAACTGAACATTACTTCCGCCCGTATCAACGCCAATTTCTCTTAAAATCGCAAAAGAAGCATTTCGCATATCTTGATATTCTTTATCCGTTAAAGTTAATGCAGGTGCGATGGTGATGGAATCTCCTGTGTGTACGCCCATAGGATCTAAGTTTTCGATGGAGCAAACTATTATGCAATTATCTTTATAATCACGGATTACTTCCATTTCGTATTCTTTCCAACCAAGCAAAGATTCTTCTACTAAAATCTCAGAAATTGGACTAGCCTCAAGCCCAATTTTAGCTAATTCTTTAAATTCATCAATATTATAAGCAACTCCACTTCCACTACCTGCTAGGGTAAAAGAAGCTCTTATTATCAAAGGGAAGCCTATTTTCTCAGCGGCTTTTAGGGCGTCTTCTTCGTTGTAAGCATATTGTGATTTTGCTAAATCCATACCGATTTTTAGCATAGCTTCCTTAAAGGCTTTTCTATCTTCACCTTTTTTTATAGCATTTGGATGAGCGCCTAAAAATTTGATACCCTCAAGCAAACCATCTTCATACATTTGCGTTGCTACATTTAAAGCAGTTTGTCCTCCCATAGTGGGTAAAATTGCGTCAATCTTTTCTTGAACTAAAATCTGAGAAATATTTTCTTTTGTGATTGGCTCAATATAAGTTTTATCAGCAAAATCAGGATCTGTCATTATTGTAGCAGGGTTTGAGTTTATCAAAACTACCCTATACCCTAATTCTTTTAATGTTTTTACAGCTTGAGTTCCTGAGTAGTCAAACTCACAAGCTTGACCTATAATAATAGGCCCTGAACCTATCAACAAAATCGACTTTATATCTTTTCTTTTTGGCATAAAAAGATCCTTGGCTTCAAGATTTTCATATTTGCAATTATATTCATCTTGGGCTTAATAGCTTGTGAATTAAGCAAGGGTTTTTGAGGAAAAAATAAAAACTTAGAACTTAAATTTATGCTGTTTTCTTATCCATTATATTTTTTAAAATTCTCGGCTTGTTCAAAAATTTCTTTAAAAGCCTCATCTTGCGTAATAGGAGGATAGCCATTATCAGTTAAAAGTAAAATCAAGTCAACTTTTAACTCAGCTTTTACATCATTTCTATGATTCCAATCTGTATATTTAGTTTTATCGTCTACTACTTTTTTTACTTCACAAGCTAAATGGATTAATTTATCCTCAGGGTATTCAAAATCAAACTTATGAGCAATACTTTTCAAAATATCATAAAATGCTTTTTCCTCAAAATCAATCCCCATATCGCCAAAAGATTCTTTTTCATCTCTAAGTCCATAATAAAGAGTTACAATCTCTTCAGCAAATTCTTCCAAAACTTCACTTTGAAGCACATCTTGTTCTTTTCTTTCATTGTATTTTTCAACTAAACTAGAAAACTTCTTTGAAAAATCAATAGCTTTTATTTTATTTACCTTTTTAAACTCTTTTAACGCTTTTGATAAAAGTTCTTGCAATAGTTTTATTTTGGTATTTGGTAATTTTATTTTATTTATTTTATTAATATAATCTTCATCAAATATATCAATCTGAGCCTCACCCTCACTTCCTAACTTAAATATCTCCTCAACTCCATCACTCAACAAAGCTTCTTTTACCATTTCTTGAACTTTTTTATTCATCATAGTAGTATCAGGAGCATTACCCTTAGTTAATTTAAATATTATAGAACGAACAGCTAAATAAAAGTAAATATAATCTTTTTCTCTTTGAGTAAGCCCTTCACTTCCACAGCAAATGTCAAAAGCCATTTTTAGCCTTTTTACAAAATACATAAATCTTGTCTCAATCTCTTTTGTGCCTTGTGCAAATTCACTTGCTGTGTTCAAACACTCAAGTTGCTCTTGCGATGAACCATTAAAATATTTATTTGTATCAAATTTATAAAATAATTTAGCCAACAAATCCAAGTGATCACGCACCACAATCACAGAATCATTTATATCTTCAAAATTTTGACTATCTATAGTTGAGAAATCTTTAAGAGCTTTATTCATAGCTGTTTTTATACCGATATAATCAACCACAAGCCCCTTATTCTTAGCTCCATATTTTCTATTTACTCTTGATATTGTTTGTATAAGGCTATGCTTTTGTATTGGTTTGTCTATATAAATAGTATCTAAAAATGGCACATCAAATCCAGTTAGCCACATATCCACAACAATAGCTATTTTAAAGTTTGACTTCTCATTTTTAAACTGTGTATCCAAAGTTTTTCTATATTCTTTAGTACCCAATATTTCGTACAAATCTTTTTCGTCATCTTTATTTCGAGTCATAATCATTTTGATTTTTTCAAGTGGAAGGATTTTTTTTCTTTCTTTATCACTCAAATCTAGCTCATCATCAGAAACTTTTTTCTCATTCCATAAAGGTCTTAAAGCAATTATTTCTTTAAAAAGCTTATAAGCTATAAATCTACTACTAGCTACAAACATAGCCTTGCCTTTTATTGTGCCTTTTTCTTTTACTCTTTTTTCATAATGCTCTACAAAATCTTTCGCAACTGCTTTTAGCCTATTTGGATCACCTATTATAATATTCATATTTGTAGTAGCTTTTTTACTTTGCTCTATTTGATATTCATTAGCTCCATCTTTTTCACATTCTTCATAATACTTTTCTATTTCAATAAGCTTTTTATTATCCAAAAGCACTCTAGCAGCACGCCCTTCATAAACTATTCTTACAGTAATCTCATCTCTTACAGATTCGTTCATAGTATAACTATCTACTATACCGCCAAACACTTCAAGCGTAGCATCTATTGGAGTTCCTGTAAAGCCTACATAAGTTGCATTTGGTAAAGAATCGTGCAAATATTTTGCAAAACCATAATTTTTCTTAACTCCATCTTTATCTATTTTTATTTTTTGTTCTAAGTTTACTTGGCTACGATGTGCTTCATCAGAAATACAAATAATATTTGTTCTTTGACTTAAAATCTCCAAATCCTCAGTAAATTTATGGATGGTAGTCAAAAACACCCCTCCACTATCTCTACCCTTTAATCTTACTCTTAAATCTTCCCTACTTTCTACGCTTACAACTTCATTATCCCCAATAAAACTTTTTGCATTTATAAATTGTTGTCCAAGCTGAGTATCTAAATCTGTCCTATCTGTGATAAGTACAATAGTTGGACTAGAAAAATCAATACTTTTCATAAGCATTCTTGTAAGATAAAGCATAATCAAACTTTTCCCACATCCAGTAGCTCCAAAATAAGTACCACCCTTTCCGTCACCCTTAGGCTTTTGGTGCTTTTTTATATTTTCATATAGTTTTTTAGTAGCGTAATATTGAGGATACCTACAAAGTATCTTTTCTTCTTTTTTTGATTTATCAGGCATATAAATAAAATTGTGAATAATATCTATTAATCTTTTTTGATTAAACATTCCTTGTATCATACTATGCATTGAAGCGATACCATCAACTTCTATTTCATTTCCAGTGATTTTTCTCCAAGCATAGAAAAACTCATAAGGTGCGAAAAATGAACCTGCTTTACTATTTACTCCATCACTTATTATACAAATCGCATTGTACTTAAAAAGCTCAGGAATATCTCTTTTATATCTAGTTGTTATTTGCACATAAGCATCATAAATAGTAGCGTCTTCTCTAATAGCACTTTTAAACTCAAGCACAACCAAAGGCAATCCGTTTATATAAACAATCCCATCAGGTATTCTTTTTTCAAATCCAACAATTTCAAGTTGATTTATAATCTTAAATATATTTTTACTCACATCTTCATAATTTATAAACTGAATATAAATATCTTTTTCTTTTGCTTCCTCTCTTTTAAAACTAAAACCCTCAGATACTAACTTCATAATAGATTTATTCGTATCATACAAATCACTTGATGGATAAGTTTGCAATTTTCTTATGATTTGAGATATTTCACTATTAGTTATATTTTTAGTTTTATATCTAGTGG
>JAACJU010000001.1:227457-473987 GCA_021378565.1 Arcobacter sp. LC1
TTTCTTATGATTTGAGATATTTCACTATTAGTTATATTTTTAGTTTTATATCTAGTGGCTAAATAGTTTTGCAAATCTTCTTTTATTAAAACTTCGTTTTCATCTCTTTGCAAATCTGCACCACAAATATATTTATAACCCTCGTTTTCTAGCAATTCTATAAATACTTTTTCTAGCTTTTCTTCTGTGAATTTAGTCATTTTATGTACATATCTTCATTATAATCATCAATTAAACCGATTGATAATTCATCATTTGGATCTTTGCTAAATTTTTTAATCACAAATCCTTTGTAATTTTCCTCTATAAATGGAGGAACATCATTGTCTACTAGAATTATTTGACAACTTTTGTTTGCTTCCTCCATTCGAATTGATAATTGAATAATATATTCATAAAGAGATCTATATTTTCCTGCACCTTCTATACCCTCCTGAAAGTCTTCATCTTTATCAGTTTCAGATAAATATTTTTGTTTTGTTTTTTGTAAATATTTTCCGACAGTATCAACCATCAAAAATCCAGGAAGATTTATATCGTCAGTTAAACCATATTCTAAAATATTTAATAAAAATCCAATCGATAAAATAGTTCTAATACCGCCAGAAGTAATTTCACTATATTGTTTATTTCTCAACATAGGTAAAAATGTTTTGATATCAATATTGATATCTACAAGATTTTTAACGCCAACAAATCTTAAATATGAGCTTAAAATAATTTTTAAATCGTTTAAAACATTTTTTAACCTTGGTTGGTTTAGTTTTAATTTATCAAGTTTATTTTTAAAGTTTTTAATATCTTCATCTAATTTAAATATTTGTTTAATTAAATTATTTTCTTCATTTCTAATTTTTAAAGATTTCTCAATTTGCTGTTTTCTCTCGTGCAATATCGATTGTTCTTTAATAATTTCATCTCTTTTTGCCAGATATGGTGAAATATGTTTTTGCAATTCATTGTCTATGCTTTCTTTAATCTGTTCTTGTTCTTGTTTTAAGTTCAAAAGTTCTTCTTCGCTATCTTTCAATAATTTCGTTTCTTTATCAATTAAATCAATTAGATCTTTCATTCGCCTATTTAATATTTTTTTTTCTGAATTTAATTTCTTTGTATCATGAATTGAATAAGTTCCTATAAATTTATTTTCATCAATAATATTTTCACATAAAGGACAAATTGTAATAGCTGGGGAAACTTCACCAATTATTTTTTTTGCAGACAATATTCCTTCTATCTTTGAATTATCATCGTAATAATCATTAAATAATTTATTAAACATTTCAATATTTGTTATACTTTTTAATTTTTCATTTTGTTGATTTTTAATTTTATAGTTCAAAGTAACAAGATGTTCTTTCAAAGGTTTATATTTTTTTGAATCATTTGTAATTGAATCATCAATATTTTTTATTTCTTTTTCTAATTTATTTATATTTGTATTTATATTTTCTAAAAATATTTTTATCCAATCTTCGGATTCAATCTCAATTGTTTCTAAGAATTCTCTAATATTAGAAATTTTATTATCTAAATGAGATCTAATAGATGATTTTTCAGATATTAATCGGTGTAATTCAGATATTTCTTCATCATTTAAATTAAATATATATTTAAAAACTTCTTTTATCTTAGGATATAAAACATAATTTTGATTCCCTAAAAGATTTTTAATTCCCACATCATCCTGACTTAAATAGCAAAATTTAAATAAATCTCTAAAACTTAATCGTGCTAGTTTTGAATTATCTTTTGTAGGAGAGTTTTTAATTTTAATCTTTGGAAGGCTGAGAGAATCCAATAAAAAATCAGAAAAAAAATTACCCTCCGAAGAATTATCGTAATTTGGTTTATATTTTTTAGGAAAAACAGTATTTATATTTTTATAATCAGCTGTAAAAATTTCGATATCTATTTTTGCATCAAAAATATCTCTTTTTATACAATAAATTTCATTATTTAAATTTAATTCCAATACAGCATATTTTACAGATTCTTCCAATTCAATATATTTATCTATTTTTTTTGAACCCAATAGATAACTAATCAATTCAAGAATACTTGATTTTCCGCTATCTTCCTCTCCATAAATTATATTTACACCAGGATAAAATTTAATTTCATAATTTTTTCTATACCCAACTAGGATTAATTTATTTATTACAAATTTTATTGATGAACTCATATTTAGAACCTTTCACTTAGAATATTTCTTATTGTTAAATTAATTTTAGATACTGGAATAGAATTAATTTGTTCTATTTTTTCAATAAAAATTATTACTCTATTAAGATATTTATCTTCAAAATTAATATAGTTTTCTGCCTTATTAGTTGGAATAAAAACAAAACCAATTTTCTCATCATATTTTACTTTAATAAAACTATTAGCAAGAAGTATTTGAATATAATACTTTAAAATCTTGTTTCTACACAAAGTTTCACTATCATTTCTATCTGCTTTAAAAGATAATACTTCATAACTTTTTAACAAAAAATTATTTTTAGATAACCTAATCAACACCTTATGTAGAATATGAGGATTTTTTACTAGATAAATATAAATATTTAGTCTTTCAATATCAATAATATTTTTACCTCTTGATGTTGTATGTAGATGATAAATCACTAAAAGTACAAGTAATAAATTTAATTCCCAATCATTCTCAGGGATAACAAATGGTAAATTTTTATACATGAACCTAACCTTTATATTTATTTAACTCATCTTTTGAATATTTTTTTTCATTCCAGAAAATATCTTTTTCTAAATCATTTGCCAATAAATGAATCATACCTTTTTTATGAAGACCATTAATTCTAGATAACTTCGTAGTTAAAAACTTTTCGTCTTCCTCAATAATTTTTTTATGAACTTCATTTACTAATTCATCTGATGTTAAAATTTTTTTATTTATTAAATCACCATATAAATTTTTATATAAACTTTCAATTTTTGCATATAACTCTTTCAATATTGTTACATCTTTTGAAGACGTAAAAATTTTTCTTGCTTCTTCTGAATAATAAAAATGTTTTTTTGAGTCGGTAATAAAATTAACACGCACATCTGCAATCATAAGTTTCAAAACGAAATACTCATCGTCATATTCTTCCGCTAAAATTTTATCGTAATCAATATCACTCACCTTCCTATTTTTCAAAAAATCTTTTAAAAATTTTATAGTACTGATTATTACTATGCTCTTTTCATCTTTTGGTTGAGCAATGCTTCTGTGATTTTCATCAATATATATTTTATCACTCTTAGCTGTTCCTGGGGGGAATGCACTATTAACGGAAACTGTCCCTTCATATGAAGCAATGAAATACTTAGTGATGGGTAAATTTGAAGCACCAAGCCAGTTATCTATTAATTTCATTGCTTCTATGCTAAATGGCTTTAAGTCTTTTATTTGAATGTTAGGACTAATAAAGCTTCCATATATTGCCAAATCAGAACCTAAATGAGGAACCGCTAAAGACAAAAATAATCCCACTTTAGAACTGCCAATATACTCATAATCAAGAATAACTTTTTTCCCTATAAGCCCTCCCATGCTATGAGCAATAATGACAATATTTTCATAATCTATTAATACATTATCAATTCTTGTTTTTAATAAATTAGCAATTTCTTTAATCGATAAATTTTTTTCAGTTGATTTAGATTTTTTAAACAATGAGAATAATGCTGAAAAATTTTGTTTCAAATTTAAAAAATTACTATAATATTCAAAATAAGCAATGTCATAATTATCTTTTATTGTTTTATCTTTTAAAAGTAAATCTGGAAACGTATTTTTTGTACTTTCATTTTTCCATGTCTCATTGCTTCCCATTAAACCATGAATAAATAATATCAAATTTTTATTATTATTTTTTTGTACAAAGTCAATCATTTCTAATCCTTTATTATCACCATTTTTGAAAGTAATGTTTCTTTCAAAACTCCAAGATTTTTATTTTCTTTTGCCTTTATATCTATCATCTCAAATATGGGTTTTGCTATCTTATCAAACCCATCCATTCTGCCCATATTTACCGATATTTTATAATCTTTCAAATAATCGCTGTGAACTCTTTGCCTCCCAGAAGAGCCAATCATACTATTTATAGCATAAATTCGAAATGATGCTTCTCTTGCTAAGCAGTATACCCAATAAGGGCTAATTTCTTTTTTAGCTCTCATAATAATAAATTCAGTTGAACCAAAAGCAATTTCTTCATTTTCAAGTCCACTAGCAAAAGCTGTTTTACCATTTTCCAAACAAGGTGTAATTCTTGCCAATAGAATATCATTATTTTTAAATTTTGATCCACTAGTATATGGTTTTTTTGATGTATTTCTTAAACTCATATCGTGCTCTTTTATATCAGCCATTTCAACATAGCTTGTTAGTTGTTCTTTTTTTATTGTATGTCTTGGGTTGAATTCAACATATTCATCTAATTTATTTATTCCAATAGATTCAAAATCTACAAACCACTCTTTATAAATACTTTGTGCTGTGTATTCTAGTTTTTTATTTAACTCTTCATTTAGTTTTATTCTATCTGTGATAGTTTTGTATTCTTTGACTATTTCTTTTTGTTTTTCTAGTGATGGAATAGGAAGTTCAACTTCGCACATTTCTTCCCAAGCAAAAGCTTCCCTTGTACTGCCATGAGATTTATATCTAGCATATCTATCAAATTCAGTTCTTCTAAACCACATCATCAAATATTCAGGCAACAATTCATCTTCATCAAGAATTTTAAAAACAGTGTACGAAGTTGAAACAATAACTTCTTTTTCTTCTAAAAGTGCTATTGATATTTTATCCCCATTTCTTGAAGTGATAGAACCATAAGTAAATTGATTTTTCTTTACTATTTTATACTTAGACATATCAGTTCCAATAATATTTGCAATGGAAGGAATAAATTTTTTATAAATACTCACACCTAAAAGTTTTTTAACTTGCAAATCAATATTTTTAATACTTACTTGCTGTATGTATGAACCAAGTTTTTTATAATTTGATTTCATAGCCCAATTCTTTAAATACAGATAATAATTCTTTTTTGGATTTTTCTTCATCTTCAAGCAAGATTTTAAATTCTTCTTGCAAAGTCTTCATCTTTGTATCAAAATCAATATTTTCATCTTTATTTATAAATTCTATATATTTACTAGGAACTAGGGAATAATCTTTTGATACTACTTCATCTTTTAAAGCGCTGTAGCAGTATTCAGGAATATCTTTATATTCTTCTTTTTTACTTTGCCAAGTGTGATATATAGATGAAATTTCATAAATTCTTTCATCATCAAATTGAGTATATTTTTTATCAAATGGCACGCCTTTTTGCCTTAAATCCATAAACAAAATCTCTTCTTTTCTTTCTCTGTGATTTTTCATTACTTCATTTTGCTCAAAAGTTCTTTGCCCTTTGTTTGCATTTAGTATCCATAGCGTCACGCTAATATCAGTAGTATAAAATAAATTTCTAGGAAGTATCAAAATAGCCTCAACTAAATCATTTTTTATAAGTTGCTTTCGTATCTTATATTCTTCCCCTCCTCCACTTAATGCACCATTTGCAAGGATAAATCCAGCTACGCCATTTTGAGATAATTTTGACACCATATTTAGTATCCATCCATAGTTTGCATTTGATTTAGGAGGCACTTCGTACCCTGCCCATCTTGGATCATCAACTAGCTCATTTATTTCTCGCCAATCTTTTTGGTTAAATGGAGGGTTTGCCATGATAAAATCAGCTTTTAAGTCCTTGTGTTGGTCTTTTCCAAAAGTATCAGCAGGAACTTCGCCAAGATTAGCAGATATTCCTCTAATAGCTAGATTCATTTTGGCTAACTTATAAGTAGTCGCTGTGTATTCTTGTCCGTAGATTGATACATCTTTTTTGTTTCCTTTATGTGCATCTATAAACTTCATAGATTGTACAAACATTCCGCCACTTCCACAAGCTGGATCATAAATCTTGCCTTTGTATGGCTCAATCATATTTGCTATTAGATTTACTATTGATTTAGGAGTATAAAATTCGCCTTTTCCTTTGCCCTCCGCTATTGCAAATTTGCCTAAAAAATACTCATAAACTCGCCCTACTATATCGTGGCTTTTATCAGCTATTGTATCTATGTTGTTTATAGTATCTATCAAAGAAGAAAGTTTGCTTGAGTCAAGTCTAAATCTTGAAAAATAGTTATCAGGTAAAGCGCCTTTTAAAGATGGATTATTTTTTTCAACAGTTGATAGTGCCGTATCAACTTTAAGTGCAATATCATCTTGCTTTGAGTGATTTTTTATATATGACCATCTTGATATCTCAGGCAAATAAAAAACATTATTCATAGTATAAAACTCTGTCATTTCAAGGAATTGTTCTTTTCCTTGTGCTATAAGTTCTGCTCTCCGCTCTTCATAAGTATCGCTAACAAATTTTAAAAATATAAGACTTAAAACAATATGCTTATATTCAGATGATTCAACAGTTCCTCTTAGTTTATTTGCACTTTCCCAAAGAGTCTCTTCCATTGATTTTTGTTTTTTGTTCGTTTTTGCCATTTATTAGCCATCCTAAATAAGTATTTAATTATTTTATCTAAATAGAGTTTAATATTTTTAACTTGAGAAAAAATAATTAGGTTTTATTTAGTTTTGAAGATAAGAATACGTAGCTCTCAATACTGTCTATCTGCTTAGCAACAATTCATTTTTACATCCATAGGCAAATCAAAAGGTAAGAATAGTCAAAAAGGAATACACCTTTTAATATGCCAACAAACTACACGTGAATACTTGTCAACAAATGAGGCAAGAAAAGTGTTAACTGTGGAAATATGATAAATAAAATCAAGCACACGACTAGCACCAATATGATAGGCCATACCGCTTTGTACATAGCTTCTGGTTTTATATCTGTTACGCCTGAGAGCACAAAAAGGTTGAGTCCAACTGGTGGTGAAATCAAGGCAATTTCAATATTAAGTACCAAAATAATACCATAATGTACTGGATCGATTCCTAAATGCATTGCAATTGGTGCTAAAATAGGAGTTGTTAGAACATTTAACGCAACGCCCTCCATAAACATTCCAAGAAGATACATTATTACACTAATTATGATTAAAAATTCAAATTGAGACAATGACGCTTGATTGACTACACTTAAAATAGTATTAGTAAAACCTGTAAGTACCAAAATATGTTGAAATAAAATTGCACCAGCAATAATAATAAAGATTGAAACCGTAACTTTAGTTGCACGATCAATGATACGAAAAATATTTTTCATATTAATTGTTCTATAAATAAATAAACCAATAAAAGCTGAGTAAAATGCGCTAATTGTTCCTATTTCCGTAGCAGTAAATTTTCCAGTATAAAAACCAAATAAAACAATAATAGGAAAAAATAAAAGTGGAATTGAATTTCTAAGTAAAATAAAAATATTATGCCAACTTATTTCATCATGTTTAACTCCGTAATGATTTTTATGAGCGATAATAATCGTATAACTAATAAGTGCAATTCCTATGATAATTCCTGGTATAATACCGCCATAAAACAGCTGTCCGATTGAGGTATTAGACAATGTGCCATAAATAATCATTGCAATGCTTGGAGGTATCATTATGGCTAGACCGCCAGATGCTGCAATCAAAGATGCTGCAAAACCTCTATCATAACCCTCTTTTGCCATGCCATCAGTACCAATCTTACCAAGAGCTGCCGCGGTGGCTGCGCTAGAACCTTGGATTGAAGAAAGCATCATGCTTACAAAAATCGTAACAACCCCAACGCCTCCAGGGATTCGCTTAAGAGCAACTGAAGCTAAAGAAAACAATAAATCTATCACTTTTCCTCCAGATAAAAGCTCAGCTGATAAGATAAAAAATGGGATTGCTAGAAAAGTAAAATGATTAAGTGAAAAATAAAGAGTAGTTGGAATTTCTTGAAAAAATCCATAATTTCTAGTCACAAGCAATTCTAAAATACTTGAAAGGATAAGTGAGAAACCTACAGGAATACTCAATGCCATAAAAAATATTAGAAAAACAAACGGTAATAATGTCATCATGATTTCCATAATACTAAACTCCTTGCTTGTGCGAAGAAAAATAAATATCGATAGTATCTATCAAAAGATGAACACACCATATAAACATACTTATTGGTAAAATTAAGAATACAATATATAAGGGTGTATTAAACATCTCATAGAGTTTATCACCTGTTTTAACAAATAATTCTGTAGCGATAATGCTATAGTGTATGATAAATATAAACATAAAAAGCAATATAATATTAACTAAGATTAAAATTCCTTTTTGAAATCGTTGTGGAAACATTTTCGAAAAGAAATCAGTATTTATATGACTCTTAGAAGCAAAATTTGCACCAACTCCTATAAATATAGCCCAGCTTACAAGTGCAATAGACAAATCCACTGCCCAATCAGCAGTACTATATCCAGAATTTCGGACAATTATAGTATATAAAGATATGCAAGAAGCAATCACTATCATAAAACTAGAAATTCTTAGCTCCACGCTCGCTATCGCGTGATTTAGTCTCAACATTTTGCTTAAAGTAGAATTTTTAACATCTTTTTGGCTTGCATTCATAATTATAATTCCTATTATAGTTTTGTAAAGTTATCTTGGCTAAAAATGATTTTCAGCCAAGTTAACGTAAATATTATTTTCCAGAAATAATACTATTTATAGTTTTTTTACCAAATTTTTTCTTCAAATTATTATAAAGTGGCATTATTTTTGAGTGTATTGTTTTTAACTCATTTTTTGTAAGTTCGTGATAATGAACACCTTTTTTAGTAAGTTCTGCAACAGCTTTATCTTTATTGTGCCAAGCATGATAGTTATACTCTAGAGCTGATTGTTTTGCTGCTGTAGTGATTATGTGTCTATCTAAGGTATCCAAAGACTTCCATAATTTTTCAGAAGTTACCCAAACATATGCACCACGACCTGGCCAAAGTGTAACATAAGGCATAACCTCATATAAATGTTGTGCTTTATATGCGCTTAAAGTTGTATACACTGCATTGATAACATTTTGTTGCGCAGCAGAATAAACTTCGCTAAGTGACATCTTTGTAGTTGAAGCGCCTAATAATCTTAGTGAAGCTTCTACCAATTTATGCCCAGAGGTACGAACTACTAATCCTTTAAAATCAGCTGGAGTTGCAAGAAGTCTGCTTTTAGTTGCTATAATCATTGGACCTTCATCTGAGAAAGTGATGCCATGCATATTGCTTTTTTTGAGCCTTTTTAGCATTTTCTTACCCACTTTTCCATAAAGAAAATTGTAGTATTTTTGGCTATTGTTAAAAACAAATGGAATTTCTACAAGATTAAATATTTTATCATAAGCCAAATATGCACCACTTGGAGCTTCCATCATCTGAACAGAACCCTGTGTCAATGCTCTTAATCCTGATGAAGTATTATATAATTGATTTCCAGGATAGAGAGAAACTTTAATTCTCCCATTTGAAAATTTACTGACTTGATCAACATAACTTTTCAGCATCAAAGTTCTCGCATTCGTTGGTGCTATTTTGAGTGGAAATGTAATCTTGGTTTTAGAGGCATAACTTGCACTCATTAAACAACATATTGATATTGCAACTATTGCAACTGACTTAAAAAGTTTCATCTCAATTCTCCTTTGAATTTTGCTTAAGAAACACTGTTTTGCATATTTGAATTTTAATTTTGATTAATCCTTTTAGAATTAATAACTTAAATTATTAATCTCAAATACAAAGCTATTTGTTATCTTGAAATATCGTAGCATTGAAATCTTTCATTAAACTTGCATTTTTTGTCTCACTTCCAAAATCTCAAATATGCAGTAAAATAGTAACATACAGCAAAATATATCTTATAATTATTGTGATATAATTTAGGCATGAAAATATTGCTAATTGAAGATAATAAGATACTCGCAGAGGGCATTTATAAAAATCTAAAAGAGATAGGTTATTTAGTAGACCTCTTTAACGATGGAGAACTAGGGCTTTATGCTTTAGAAACAACAACTTATGATTTGCTAATATTGGATTTAGGACTACCGATTATCGATGGTATTGAAATAATCAAAAAACTTCGAAAATCAAAGCATGCTTTGCCAATTTTGGTGATTTCAGCCCGTGATAAACTAGATCAAAAAATCCTAGGCTTGGAAACAGGAGCAGATGATTATCTCTGTAAACCTTTTGATATGGAAGAAGTGATTGCAAGAGTTCAAGCACTCCTAAGACGAAGCAAAAATAATCTAACTCATATAATTACTTATAATGATCTCACGTATAATACCAAAACCTTTATACTTACAAAAGGCAACACTGTTATTGAGCTAAGCAAAAGAGAGTTAAAAATATTTGAGTGCCTATTGCAAAATCAAAATGCCATAGTGAGCAAAGAAAATATAGTAGAGCATATCACTACCATGGATGATGATTTTAATCCTACAGCTGTTGAAACGTATATTTCTAGATTAAGAAAAAAACTTGGTTTGTCTATTAATATAAAAACAGTTCGAGGATTAGGCTATATAATGAACTAATATGAACAAAACGCAATCCATAAAATATCGCTTTATCTTTTGGCTTATCATACCACTAATCCTTTTTTCTTATTTTCTCCTTATTTATATTGATAGCTTTCTAAGAATCCGAGTCAATACTTTTTTTGATGATAGACTCTTTGTCGCTGCTCAAAGTATTGAAGATTATATTGGTGTTAAAAAAGGAAAACTTATTATCGACTTTAAGAATTTCTCAAAATATTATCTCTTACCAAATAAAAATGGCTTGATGTATTATTCAGTTGTCAATGACAAAGCTGATTTACTAATTGGGTGGCAATTTTTGTTCAAGAAAAATCTTTTAGGCAAACAAAATAAAAAAATTTATAATGAAATATACCATGGTGAAAAGCTTAGAGTTATTTCATACAAAACTACAATCAATAGTTCGGGAAAAGCATATATTGCCTACATTTCTATCGCAAAAAGCTATCATGAACGAACAAAAAATATTAATAAGCTATTTAATATAGCATTACTTATCATGAGCCTTGTCTCACTTTTTACAATTATCATCGCATTAATTGCAGTCAATGTCGGCTTAAGACCGTTAATGTCCCTTAAAAAGAGTATTCAAGAGAAGAAATACAAACGAGACTTTACCCCTTTAGACTTTAAAGCACCCGAAGAGATTAAAGATGCCGTAAATAGTATTAATATCTTGTTGGAGCAAAATAGAAATAATATTAAATATATTGAACAATTTAATTCTGATGTTTCTCACCAACTCAGAACTCCTTTAGCGGAGATGAAAATGAATATTGAACAATTTTTTGATAAAAAAGACCAAAGATTTACTATATTAAATTCGCGGATAAATTATATGTCTCATATTATTGAACAGCTTTTACTTTATGCAAAAACAAACCCAAGTACGATAAATTTAACAAGATTAAAAAAAGCAAATTTAAATCAAATTTGCAAAGATTATTGTATCAAAACAGCACCTAGAATCTATGATAAAGGATTTGAATTCGCATTTGAAGACTTAGATGAAATAGTATTTATCAAAACCGATCCAATTATTTTAGCAAGTATGCTAGATAATATCATCAATAATGCTTTGCATTATGCCGTCGATCAAAATGGAAGCCCGATGGGGAAAATCACACTTTCAATACAAAGAAAAGAAGATACAATTTGGCTTAACGTAAAAGATGAAGGCAATGGTGTTCAAGAAATATTGTTAAAAAATATTTTTCAAAGATATTATAGAGTAGATTTAAATAAAAATAATGCAGGCTCAGGCTTGGGACTCAGCATCGTGAAACAAATTGCCACGCTACATAATGCTAAAGTCTTAGCATCAAATGATTGCGGACTAAAAATATCCATAATTTTTCAATATCCAAAATATTAATTTTATCTGCTCAGTCTTTATTTGATTAGTATATCCTTCTCTTATAATTGCAATATTACTATACAATTACAATATTTATAACATTTTACCATGACCTATTATTTATTTGTAAGAAAGTTTTATTGCAAAGCTTTAGATTTCTATAATACACTATAAGTATATTTTGTCTGCTTATCTCAAATATTGGGTGTATAATTATCTATTTTACTAACTAGACTTATACAAAAAATAAAATTTTAAATAAATTTTTAAAGTCAGCTTTTAAGAGGATAAGGATAAAATTTATTGTTTAAATAAAATAACTTTATTTCATAACAAGTAAATTTTTATTTTACTTAGAACTTTTTAGCAAAATAAGTGAAAATAATTCACAAAAAAATAAAAAACTTAATAAATATTTTGTTGCAGTTTATAATATTAGGAGGGCTTATGACACTATCAAGATTTCATTTTATAAATAAATATCATTTAGCAGAAACATTTAAAAATAGAAAATCTATATGGTTGCTAATGGGGCCAGCTTTTGCAGCAGCAATAGGCTATATTGATCCAGGGAACTATGCAACCAATATCCAAGCAGGTGCAAAATACGGCTACGCCCTTTTATGGGTTGTAGTTGTATCAAATATTATGGCTGCTTTTATTCAATATTTTTCATCTAAATTGGGGCTTGCTACCAATCAAAGCTTAGCAACTCACATAAAAAATAGGGTTCCAAAAAGTGTCGCATATTTTTATTGGATTCAAACCGAAGTGATAGCTATCGCTACAGACCTTGCAGAGGTTATAGGCGCGTCTCTTGGATTTAAACTAGTTTTTGGAGTTACTCTTTTGCAAGGTGCAGTTTTTACTGCAGTGTTTAGTTGGTTAATACTTATGTTGCAAAAACAAGGGCTTAAAAAAATTGAATTTATAGTTGCGATAATGCTTTTAGTTGTATGTGGATTATATATTATAGAACTTTTTTTCGCACTTCCAGATCCTGATGAAGTGGCTTTTGGGATGATAAATATTCAAATCCCAGATAATGCTGCTATTTATCTATCTGCGGGTATCTTAGGAGCTACTATTATGCCACATGTTATATACCTTCACTCATCTATGAGTAAAAAAGATGCTCAAAATCTTTCAGTAAAGCAAAGAAAGTTTGCTGTTAAAGTTAGTCGTTGGGATGTTGGTTTGGCCATGCTGATAGCTAGTTTTGTGAATTTAGCAATGCTTGCAATGGCAGCTGCATCTTTGCACAATGCTCCAGGAATTTCGCCAGATAATATAGATCTTACTAAAGCATACGAAACACTTGCTCCAATTTTAGGCAATCATGCGAGTTTAATATTTGGAATTTCACTTATAGTTGCAGGTATTGCCTCAACTGTCATAGGAACTCTAGCAGGACAAGAACTAATGAGTGATTTTGTTTCATTTAAAATCCCTTTAACTGTTAGAAGAATTCTTACAATGTTTCCATCTTTTATAATAATATATCTTGGAATAAATGCCACTAAAATTTTAATATTTTCTCAAGTAATACTTAGTTTTGGAATTGCTTTTGCGGTTGTGCCTTTAATACATTTTTGCTCTAAAGAGTCAATTATGGGGCAATTCACGCTAAGCAAGAAATTGCAATTTATAGGGTGGGTTATAGTCGCAGTAGTAATATCGTTAAATGCTTTTTTATTAATGTCGATTTAATAATTTAGTTAATAAAATCTTTGCTTGTATTTTTATGATGTATGAGTTTTTTATAAATGTATGTAATAGCGTCTTTCTAGTTTGGGAGAACTAAATATAAACAATAATACCTAATCCTCCAATTAAGGAAGGTTATGATTTTTCATAGCCTTCTTATCAATATTTATTTAATTTAAACTTCTTTTAAACGTGCTGTAAAATGACGAAGCACAGGAGCCTCATATGTAAAAGTAAGACCTTTTATATTTTTTGCATTCTCTTTTACTTTAACAAAAGCTTCAATAACAAAGTCCATATGTGTTTGGGTGTAAGTAGCACGAGGAATTGTTAAACGAAGTAATTCAGCAGGACAATCATACTGCTCTCCTGTAGCTGGATCACGTCCTAATAATAATGAACCAATCTCAACAGCACGAATACCTGCTACTTTATAAAGTTCACAAGCTAATGCATGAGCGGGAAACTGATATGAAGGAATATGCGGTAATAATTTTCCTGCATCAACAAATGCAGCATGCCCACCTGCTTGTTGACAAACAATGCCTTCTTTTTCTAATCCATTAACAAGGTATTGAATTTGAGCAATTCTATATGCTAACCAATCTTGTTGCATACCATCATATAAACCAACAGCAAGACGCTCCATAGCGCCACCTTCAAGACCACCATAAGTAGGAAATCCTTCTTGAATCACACATAAGCCACGACATTCAGTATAAACATTTAACATTAAATCATCTTTAAAGCTCAATATTCCACCCATTGGTACCATTGCATCTTTTTTTGCTGACATAGCAAAACCATCTGCATATTTATAAGTTTCAAATGTTATTTCTTTAATAGACCAATCTTTATAAGCTTCTTCTCTTTGTTGAATGAAGTATGCATTTTCTGCAAATCTTGCTGAATCAATAATAACAGGTATATCATATTTTTGGGCAATTTTATAAACTGCTTTTAGATTTGCGATTGAAACTGGCTGTCCACCTGCAGAATTGCATGTAATAGTAGCTACAATATATGGAACATTTTTTGCACCTGTATCTAAAATAATTTTTTCTAATTCAACTAAATCAAAATTTCCCTTGAAATCTGCATTAACTGATGTATCAAAGGCTTCTTTTGTGTATGCATTTTTTGCTACACATGCATTAAGTTGTGTATGGCCTTGCGTTGTATCAAAAAAATAGTTTGAGATAGCAACCATTTTTGTTCTATCTAATCCCTTTTTTTGCTCACGCATCTTGATTAATACGGGAATATAGATTTGTTCTGCGCCACGTCCTTGATGAGTTGGCATAGTAAAGTTGTATCCAAAAATATCTTTTACTGCTTTAGTTAATGCATAATAACTCCTGCTACCGCTGTATGCTTCATCACCTCGAAACATTGCAGCTTGCATATTTTGAGTCATTGCGCCCGTTCCTGAATCTGACAATAAATCGATAAATACATCTTCACTATCTAATAAAAATGGATTCATACCTGCTTTTAAAATAGCCTCTTTTCTGTATTTCTCTGATGTACGTTTTATTGGCTCAATAACTCGTATTCGAAATGGTTCTGGCAAATGTTTAAAATTTTCCATAATTAATATCCTTTTTTATTTAGTATAGTATTCTAAAAGTTATAGTTAAATAAATTGAATAAAGATTTTTCTTGTTTGCTAATTGCTTATTTTATACCTTTATAAATTTAAAATATTAGAATATAATTTATTTATTTTGATATTTCATATTTTTTTCTTGTGGGGAACAAGGATTCAAAATATTGCCATATTTATTCTCCTAATAAATTTTAATATTAGAAATATTTTTATACCTATCATCTCTTGTGCAAATATTATAGTTATCAAAATAATGACTTTTAAAATTTGGTATTCTTTTGCTGTCTATTTAAAATTGAACTGCAATAATTACCTATATGGGGATATGAATATTTATATCATTTTCTCTTGCCCGATTCTATATAGGACAATAAGACCCTAAGAAAGAGCTTTAATGAGTAATATATTTTTATAGGTACACTTTAAGTACACTTTTTAATAAAAGTCTTATATTGGTTAATTCTGATTCATTTATATAGCACCGCATTATAACAAAAATTAGTTCTTAATCAATAGTTAAATATAATTTGCACTAAGATAAAATTATTATTGCAAGGATACCAAATATGGGAGCAAGAAGAAATGGAGTAGAGCAAACACATGTTAATGACATTAATTATATTTTAAAGTATACAATAGATAGTAGTGCATTCCATATATTCAAGTTAAATAATTGGATTGATGAATATAATTCTCGTCAAAAGAATAACATAAGTACATTAGACATTTTAAACAAACTCTATAAGAAGAATTGTGCAATTTGGTTTAATGCTCATGGTGATTTGTGCTATAGATTATCTCTTGATGGCGATACTATTGTGAGCTCTTGGAAAAAAATAGGATATGTTTTTCACAATTTATTTGGATTAGATATAGAAGTAAAAAAGTATGGCTATGGCAAGCCAGTAGCAAAACCTATAGATCATAAAAAGTTGGATAAACTAAAATATACTATTTATATAAATGAGTTGATAATGGTAGAAAAAGAGATTTTTTATCCAAAAATAAAACGAGAGTTTTGCAAGAAAGACAGGCTATTTCATAAAAATATATTTAAACCAACAAGGTTCATGACTCAAAATGAAGTGTGTCATTATGAGTCAAAATATTCTATTATATTACAGTACATTTACCATTTATCTAATTACAATAGAGAGCGATTTAATTATATCATTAATTGGTTAGCAAATATGTTTAATAACCTAACTAAATCATGTGTAGCTTTAATACTAATTGGCAAAAAAGAGTCAGGTAGAGATATTTTATTTAATGACATTATAAAACCTTTGTTTGGATTTCAATACTGTATTGAAATTGATGATAATGATTTAGAAGTTAAGCATTTTGATAAATTATTTAAAGATAAAATTTTTTATAATTTTAATGAAATTTCCCATGAAGCTATAGATAAAAAAACAAAAAATATTTGCAAAGAAGTCATAGAAAGCAACGTTGTATTTATTGAGAAAAACTACAAAGAATCATATCAGGAAACAAAAATATTTGCTCAAACACTCATTACAACTAGTAAGCCATATACACCAATTATTGATACTAGTAGATTAAATTACACTATTTTTAATATAAAACAAAATTTAGAAGAAATGCCAATACAAGATGGAATTAAAGTCAAGAGATTGCATCAATACATAAAAGATGATCTGAATAATTTTGTACTATTTTTAAAATCTTTTAAAGTTGATATTAGTTTAGCTAATCAACCATTTGATAAAGATGATAAAAATATTATGCTTGATTGCAACAAAGATATATATGAGATTTTTATTGAAGCTATTAAGACTGAAGATAAAGAGTATTTCAAAAAGGTAAAAGATGATACTGCATTGTACAAAGGATTACTTTATGATTTTGATAGAGATAGAGTTAATCAAGCGAATCTTGCTAAATATTTTTCTATAATTTATCCAGAAGAACCAATTATGCACACAAAAACCTTACTCAAGAAATTAAGAGAACTAGATGACAAATTTTTTAATCATAATAATATTAAATCAAGCAATGGTAAACAGTTTTTTATAATTTTATAAAGGTATTTAATAGTTAATAAATAATTTTATACACTTTATTATAAAAATTTACTTATTTAAATAGGTTTTAAATATTATTAGATACCTTATAAATATTTTAAAATACTCTTATAATATCTATTTTGTCGATATTTATTGGATTAAAGGGTTTTAAATTAATATTTTACATTTTATTTTTATCGTAATTATTTACTAGTATTTTTAAGTTTTTATTTGAATATATTGCTTAAGATACTATTTATAGCTACATTGAATTATTCATATTATATTTTTTTATATAAAATATCTTTTAAATTTTAGAAAAAGCATAGCAACATTGATATAAAATATGAATAACTTCTTAAGATTTTTTTACAATCAAAATGCTTTATAATATAATTTAAAACAATAGGTATAAATAATTCTAAAATGCAATATATAACCACATATATCTCGTTACGAGTAAAATGAGTCATCTTGTTAAAAAGATTATCTCGAATTTAAATAAAATAAAAATTTTAACGAAAGCATTGTTTTGATGGGAATAGACCAAATCAATAATTCTTATATAATTACTACCTAATAACTACTCTAATAATATTTTATTAATACATGGATATATAAATAATATTATTAAATATGCTAGTACTGCTATTACTTACTATTGATTTATTCCTAACAAATAAACAAACAAGAGGAGAGTTAGTATGTTAGATATTAATTACAATACAGAAATAGACACTGTAGCACTACAATTAGACTTTGATAGTGCAGAAGAACAAAAAAATGAATTTGATCAATTAGGAGACTGGATAATCGCTAAACGGTTAGGATTATTAAAATTTGATACAAATAAAACAAGTAAAATAAGAGTCCACGAACTCTATAGTGGTAAAAGTATAATAGCAACATTTAGCACAGGTGCTACAACAAAAAAAGATGATTACAATAGAGGTATTATAAAATATTATATTCGCATTAGAATAGCTGGATTAAAGAGCTACAACATAGTAGCTGATAGTGCTTCATCTAGTACGTTGGTAACAATATGTGCATATTTAAATGCAGCAGGAAAGAGTTATAGATTTGTTGAGCTTGATGTATGTCTTGATATATTTTGTTCATTTAAAAACATATTAGCAGTATGTACACAACGTACAGCAAGAACATCATACAACGATATTGGCAATTTGTATAAAAATAGTACGAGTTATATAGAATACTTTCAAGATGCTTACACAAGGAAACAAGCTACCAAACGAGCTTACCTCTATGATAAACAAACCAAAGAAGGTTTGGCTTTTAATGTAACAAGATTTGAAATAAAATTACAAAATGGTTGGTTCTTAAACAATGAATTAAATGTAGAATCAATTATTAATACGATAAATCGTTATCATGTGATGTATTATAAAAATATAAGAAATAAAAAGTCAAAAATAAATCATTATAATAGCTATGCAAATGTAACAGCTAGGGAAATACGGCAACTAGAGTTTGAGAAATATAGGCTTTATCCCAATCAAAACATTATTAAAGAATTCATAAGACAAATACAATCAGTTTACATAGATCATTATGAAAATATTGTTATTCCAACTTTATATCCAAAAAATAACTTTATAAAAGATTTTACCTAATATATATAATGATAAAAGAATAAAATTAAAAACTACTTATTACTATGCGAAGAAACAACTATAGTTTCAGAAAAATCCATAAAGTTTTTCTTATTACAAAATTATATTGCTTTTAGCATAAAATATTTAATAGGACATTAAAATGAAAACGAATTTTGCAGAATTAATACCAAATGCCATATTGCTATCTATTAAAGATATAAATGACTTAAGAATTATTAAAAGTGATATGCTTAAGAAACTTATTTATAATCGAGAAATAGAAGTTGTGAAATTAGGTAAAAAGAATTTTATCACAAAAATTGCATTAATTGCCTACTTAGAAAAAAATACAATTCCAGCTACAAACTAAACAACAAGATTACTAAATAAAATTTCCTCAACTATTTAAATATAAAATATATGACCCTACACTTTTTTAAAAAATAAAAAGTACTACAAGCATAGCTAGTAGCTATGCTTGTAGAGTGTTGTACAGCTTCAATACTTAACTGAATTTCAAATCCTTTACGCCAGATAGCAACATAGGCTTAAATGATAAATCTCTCTCAACTTCTAAGCCTAAGTCCCCTCTAACAGATTCTAATTCTTTTAAACTAAAGTAACCTAACTCGCTTTCTAGCCCTTTGACATAGCCATAACAAGTATTCTTATCATCTTTTGAGATTTCAATAACATACCAAGTCCAATTACTATCAGGAGTAAATAACTTAACATGACAGATTGGATCTTCTATTTCTTCTGTTTCATATAAGTTTGGGATATTTGATAATATTGCTTTTGGGATAAACTTACTCATTTTAGGCTACTTGCTTTTGGATTCTTTTATACCAAAGCTTAGAAGAGCCATCCCACTTAAATCCCTCGGCTTTAATGGTAGTTTTCTTAGAAAAGATATTATCTCCCATTACTATAAGATTATCTCCTTGCTCTACAACTTGTAAGCCTAAATTATAAAGTGAACTATAATTTTGGGGTACAGCATTTTGCACTTGCTTAGCCTGTGTATTAGCGTCTTCTTGCTTGTTTGGATAATTACGACTCTTGTCATATAGCGAATTACCGAACTGATTGCCAAAGCTCCTAAGGCTTCTTTTAATTGCGTCAGTTACTGCTTCTTTTGCACCACTCTCATGAGCGTCAGCTAACGCTTTTGCAATACCAGTACCAAATCCTACATCTTCTCTTTTTATTTGATTTAAGTGCTGTGAGTCGTATACAATAACTGATATGATTGCCTTATAACAAATAACGATATTTTGGTTTTGATTATTCTCTTGTGATACTTGTTCTAAATTTGATATTGAGTAACTCCAAGCACCATAACCAAATACTTTATTAGCTGTTTCAATGATGTCAAATCCTTCTAAATAAGAAAGATTGATATTACCTTTTTGGCGACTTTTTATTCTTTTACTATCTAGTTGATTGTCTAAAATTTTTATTTGTTTATCGTTAAACATAATGTTCCCCTTTATGCCACGTCTTCAATAATATTTTCTAATTCATCTATTTGATTATCTGATATTATTGAGTGTTTTATATTTACTTTTACCTTTGCAGGCACTGTGATTGTAGTTAAAACAGTAGATACAAGTTTATCTAATTCTTTTAACCCCTCTTTAGTCTCTAAAGCTTTCTCAATAGCCTCAATGTCAGGCTCAAACTTTACATACCCTAGTCTCATAACCTCGTTAGAATCTAAAATATCTAAGATTCTTTTGGTTTTTCTAGCTTCTTTTGTAAGAGTAATTGAGCTAACAATATTTCCATCTATTCGCTCAATCCCGTTATCTAAAAACACTGTTGCTATAATCTCTTTTGCAATGTCCAGTGATGTTGATAACTTCTTTTTATATTCTTGAAACTGCTTAATACTTTGGGATAAAGTATCTATTTTTGCTTTTAATTCATTCATCGATAAACCGACATAATCAGCCTTTTGATAATAAGCTTTCGAAGTATCCTCAAGTATTCCTTGAAGATACTCTTTAAAAAACTTTGTTGGTTTATCTTTTGTTAAATACTCTATTTGGTTTTCTAATTTATAGTTTATAAGTTTCATTACCCTACTCCTTATGCAACTAATGCTAATTCAGGCTCTTTAATAGAAGCAATTTTCTCAGCAATCTCCCAAAGACCTTTGTTTACAGTTACATCTTTTGAAATTGAAGTAATCTCTTTGCTAGTAAAATTTCTACCAGTATCTTGATTTATTCCAGATACATTTCCCTTAAGGAGATTTTCCTGGATAACGTTAAGAGTCGTATAAAGATCATCTTTGCAATCTTCACTTCTATGTGATATAAGTAAATCTTCATAGTTTACCTGCAAGTGTTTACCAAATCTAAGTAAAATACTGCTCTTAGCAAATGATTCTTTTTCAAATTTAGATAGCTTTATAGCTTCTAGTTTTTTAATCTTATCAATTAGCTTAGGTTTAATCTCTGTAATGTTTTCTATTGCCGTAGCTACGTCATTATCCCTAACTCCAAGATGTTTAATCTTATACGCTTCAAAAACATTATCTGAAACGATCAAACCATTTGCACATACAAATCTATAAATACCTGCTGATATTGAAAAGCTTTTAGTTCTATCATGACTGTTAAACAAAAGCAGTTCTACTGCATTATCTTTTGGATTTATTAAATCTTCAAAATTTCTAAATCTTACTAGGTGCTGTTGATAGCCTTCTCTTTGTATATCTCTTACGCTTGATTCTGCGACATTTACTGGATACCAATTGTGTGATTTTATTTCATTGATAACATTAATAGTTGGGATAAAGTGATATTTATCACTTACTTCATAGTATGGCTCTTGCGTAAAAAGTGCTGGAGCTTGTTCTCTTAACTGTTCATTTGTTAATGGTTTTACTAACATTATTTTTCCTTTTATTTTATTTTGTTAAAAGTCTTAGACTAAAACTATTCTTCATCTTTATTTAGCGTATCTTTTATAATAGTTGCTGTTGCAATAATTATTGCTAGAAATACTGAAGTTGGTGACATTTATCCTCCTTGTTGTGGTTAATAAGAAGTGCAATGATTGGCTTTGAAATGGTGTTTTAAGATTAAAAATATATATAAACTTTTCTATCTTTAATCTCAGTTGTCAGTTGTTAAAAATAAAACTATTGCTTCTTGGCACTTTTTATAATCAAAATTTTCTAAGATTATTCCTTTTTTTATTCTGTATACAAATAGCTGTATATACACATCCACATAAAAATCCTATAGTTAATAATGGTACAATTGCGTAACATTTTGGCTCATTTTTATCTATTATCATTTAGCCTCCTTGTATTGATTTTAGATAGTTCCTAGCCATAGAGCAATTCAATTAAGAATTACTCTATGTAGTTTTATAATATATAATTATAAAAATTTGGGAATTGTTTTTTAACAGTTAACTTTAAAAAAAATCATAATCTAAATTAATAAAATTAGAAAAAATGAACATATAAGCTAAAAATTCTTCAAATATTTAAAAATAATAGAAAAAGAAAGGTAAATGGGGTAAAATAGTAATTTAGAGTTTTGGACTACAGAGAAGAGCATAAGCACAAAAAGGACAGAATAAAGTATTTATAATAAAGAACTATACTTTAAAAGATATTTAGCATCAGGCCTAAAAAAGAATTAGATTTAATTTTGATAAATAAGTGGTAGGAAAATAAAAGTTATGGAAGATGAATTAAATAAAATTACATTACAGGCACAAAAATATATTGAAGATATACCTGTAATTGTCTTAGGTAGTGGAGCATCGGTCGCATATGCCTTACCAACCATGTCGAGCCTATCGGAATATTTAAAGAAGAATATTAAGATAAAATCAAATGAAGGGTGGAATAAATTTGTTAGCTTATTAAATAAAGGCACTGATTTGGAAACTGCCCTACAAAATGAAGCATTGGATGAGAAAATTATAAAAAAGATTATAATAAAAACATGGGAGTTAATAAATAAAAAAGATATTGAAGTTTTTTTTGAAAGCTTATCTATTGCTGATTATTTTTCATTATCTAAATTGATAAATAAATTATTTTCAAGTACATGTAAAGAGTTAAATGTTATAACTACCAATTATGATAGACTAGCAGAATATGCTTGTGAAAAAAATAATTCATACCACTATACGGGATTTACTTCGGGATTTTGTAGAACAAAAATTTCAAAAGATTTAATTAAAGTTGGTAGAAAAGTAAATATATGGAAAGTGCATGGTTCACTTGGCTGGTTTAGGGATTCAAAAGGTACTCTAATCGGCCTACCTAATATTAAAACTATCCCCAAAGGATTATTTCCAGAAATTGTAACACCAGGAATAGAAAAATATAAAAAAACACATCTTGAACCATATCGCACAATAATTCAAGAAGCAGATAAAGCATTGGAAGATAATAATAGTTATATTTGCATTGGCTACGGATTCAATGATGAACATATTCAAGAAAAATTAGTAAATAAGTGTATTCAAAATAATTCGAAACTTATAATTATAACGAGAACATTAACAAAAGCTACAAAAAAATTTATTGGAAAAAAAGGATGTAAAGACTATTTAGCATTTGAGTGTCATGATGGTACAAAAACAAAAGTTTACTCATCTAACTTTGATAAGCCAATTATTTTGAATGGCAACTATTGGTCATTAGATGGTTTTTTAAAATTAATATAAAGGATTTAATATGAATATTTTTGATTATAACGACGATGAAACATTAGGTAAAGTAATATCAGTTGATACAGCTGTAGTTATAATAGAAGTTGAAAATGCAAATAAGCTTAAAAGTTTGCAAGTTAACAGATTAGTAGTTTTACAAAGTTCAAGGCCAGAGCAGTATTTGATTGGGCTTATAAAAAAATTGGTTAGAAAAAAGATATTTGATGAAAATCTAGAAAAAGGTGAGCCCACAGAAGAAAACTTATGTAAAATTACTTTAATTGGGACATTTAAAAGTAAAGATGGTACAAAAGAAAATGTGTTTACAAGAACATTAGAAACCGTTCCTGAAATTGATGCAAATTGTTTTACTCTTGAAAAAGAAAAACTAACAAATTTTATGAAAGTAATTTCACAATTAAGTAATGAAAAAAATTCATTGTCGATTGGTCATTATACTTTGGACGATAATGCAAAAGCATATTTAAATGGTAACAAATTATTTCAAAGACATGCTTTTATAGGTGGGAGCACAGGAGCAGGAAAGTCTTGGACTACAGCTAAGATTATTGAGCAAATGGCAGAATTAAGCAATGTTGACTCTATTATTTTTGATTTACATGGAGAGTATAAACCTTTAGGAGAAAATAAAAATATAGAATATTACAAAATTGCTGGTCCAACGGACATAAAAAATAAGGAAGGGCTTGCTGATAATATTCTCCATATACCGTATTGGCTATTAAGCTATGAAGCGTTGGTATCTATGTTTGTCGACAGAAGTGATCAAAATGCACCTAACCAATCCATGATAATGGCAAGAGAAATTAAAAATGTAAAAGAAGAGTATCTAAAAGAAAGAAAAAGTGATATTCTATCAAATTTTACAATAGATAGCCCTATCCCTTTTTCATTGAAAATGTTATTAAAAAAATTACATGATATAAATTCTGAAATGGTGCCTGGAGCTAGAAGTGAAAAACAAGGTGAGTTTTATGGAAAACTAAGCCGTATGATTTCAAGACTTGAGAACAAAATTTATGATAGGAGAATGGCATTTTTGTTTGAAGCAGGAAAAGATATTATGGAATTTGAGTGGCTAAATAAATTAGTGTCAACTTTAATAGGTGTCGCCAGCGAAAATGGAAAAGCAGGTATTAAAATAATTGATTTTTCAGAAGTACCATCTGATATTTTGCCTTTAATTGTTAGTTTGATTGCACGACTTTCATTTTCCGTGCAACAATGGACAAAATTAGAAGACAGGCATCCAATCGCACTTTTATGCGATGAAGCACATCTATATATGCCCAATAAGAGTAATGCAAGTGCAAGTGATGAAATATCTTTAAGTATTTTTGAAAGGATTGCAAAAGAAGGAAGAAAATATGGATTAAGTTTAGTAGTAATTAGTCAACGACCATCAGAAGTCAACAGAACAGTTTTGAGTCAATGTAGCAATTTTATAGCAATGAGACTTACAAATACAGATGATCAAATGGTTATAAAAAAATTACTTCCTGATAATTTAGGTGGATTTGGAGACATATTGCCTATACTTGACATAGGTGAGGCTTTGATTGTTGGTGATGCAAGCTTATTGCCAAGTAGAGTTAGAATTGATAAACCCAATATAACTCCAAATAGTGGCACAGTTGAATTTTGGGATGAATGGCAAAAAAGTGTTAATGAAGATAGAATTAATAATGCAGTTAACAACTGGCGAAAACAAAATATAAGTGATAGATAGTGGGGATAAATACAAAAACACATAAAATGTTGTGGGGAAGATCTGGAAACAGATGTGCTATGCCCGAATGTAGGAAAGAATTAGTTATGGATATATCCGAAACAGACGATGAGTCTTTAATTGGAGAAGAGTGTCATATTGTGGCTAAAAAGCCAAATGGTCCAAGAGGTGATAAGAATTTTGATATTAAAAAATTAGATGTATATGATAATTTAGTTCTTATGTGTAGGAATCATCATAAAACTATAGATGATATTCCAAATGTTTACACTATCAAAAAATTAAATATAATTAAACAAGATCATGAATCATGGGTTAAAAATCAATTAACAAGTTCTGACAAAAGAAAACAAAAAGATGATAAATCATATGCAGTATTTGTTGATAAGTGGGTAAAATTATCAAATTTAGATAACTGGGAAGAATGGACATCTTTTGTTCTAGGAGACAATTGTCCAAAACTAACTGCTGACATGTATGAAAATCTTCAAAAATTAAAAGAATGGTTATTTGCTATAATTTGGCTAAATAAATATATGGAACTTGAAAATGCCTTTGAAAATTTTAGACTAATTTTAGAAGATTTTATAAATGAATTTGGGAAATACTCAAAAAAACAAGGAGAGTTGTATTATACAGAAAAATTCTATAAGTTGGAATGGCATGATGATAAGGGTAAATATGATAGATTAGCAAAACAGTATGATTTTCATGTTTCTCTTGTAGAAGATTTAATAATCGAACTAACTAGAGCTTCGAATTATATCTGTGATTTAATTAGAAAATATATTGATTCATCGTTTAGGCTAAATAAGGGATTTTTAATTATTTCAATTGGTCCAGTACTTAAAAATGGTCCGCCCCCGCAACTAATTTACCAACAGCTTAAGGCTGAATACACCAAAGATGATCTAACTAGAGATGTTTTATATGGAAATCTTGAAACATTCAAAGAAATTAGAACTAAAAGAGATTATTGCAGGGGTGTAGGAATTGATGAAAATGATGAAAAATTTTTAGAATATTTACACCAATAACCAATTTGTAACAAGATTTTGGATACACTGCACTTTATATTAAAAGACCAAAAAATAGCTTTAATCAATATGATTAAAGCTATTTTAAATTAACTCAATGGTTTCTTTATCTAAATCCTCAATCAACTCAATAGCACTCAAAACACCATCTTGCTCATTTTCATTTAAATTACCAAAATAACCTGATATTGGATGCAAATCACTAGTTAAGAAGCCTCTCACATTAGTAATTGATTTATGAACATTCATAAACTGTTTTCCTTGTATTGTCTTTTTTATTTCAATCATCACTTCAATTTGTTTTTGTGTATAAGTGCTTTTTGCGATAAAATTATCTAAAATATTATTTGCAACTTTTTTGTTAGAAGAGTTAATTATGCTTTTAATAAAATTTCTAAAATCCTCATTGTCATTTAATTTATCATCAATTATTTTATCCATATTATGAAAATGATATTCGATGTTATCTATATCTGTACTTGTTATTAATTCTGTTTTTTCAAGCTTTTTAATGAAATGTAATTTTTTTATATATTCTTCTAATACTTTTTGTATTTCTGTTTTTATGGATGCCTTATCAATATAGCTATCACTTCTTAAATTTTCTATTTTTAAAATTTTATCGCTAAAGTTCGTTTTTACAGTTGTATTATTTTTTTCTTTTGATATGTCTGCAAGATTTTCGATTCCTAATCTAACTGTTTCTAAATCATCAATACTATTTTTCAAATCAAATTTATTATTTATTACATCATTTATAATATTTTCTTTTTCTTTAATAGCATTAATACTTGAAACCTTTGATTTCAATACAAAACAACGCTTATTTATATCGTCCACGTAAGCTCTATTACTTTTTTTATTTAAAATAGATTCTTCTGCATTTAGTACTTCCATCTGAAAACTTTGTATTTGATATTCGGAATTATCTTCTATGTATTGAGCTATTGTTTGAATCTTTTTATATAATTCATCTGTTATATATTCAAGTTTATTAGATTGCAATTCCTCGATTTCAGCTCTATTCTTTTTTACAAAGTATTCATCAATATTGATATTTGATATTTGTCCTCTAACTGTATTTAATAACGTATCTTTAAAAGTACCATTTTTAACAGTCCTTAAAATATTAACTCGTTTTAAAAATAGACTCTCTTTCAAAGATACTGTTTTTCGACTTTCTTTTCCATTGGGATTGCTTCCAAAGTATGTAAAGTTATTACAAAAATCAAATATATTAAAGTATGCTTTATCTTCATTATCTCCAAATAAATTAGGGCAAAGTCTAGTTCCTCTTCCTATCATCTGCCAAAACTTTATTTTAGATTTTACTTGCTTAAAAAATACAAGATTTACTATCTCTGGCACGTCAATACCAGTATCAAGCATATCAACACTTATAGCAATTTGAGGATTTTTAGATGCATTTTTAAAGTTATCTATTAGACTATCTACATGTGAGATTTCGCTGTGTATTACTTGTGCTTCATCATAACTTTTAGGATACAATATATCAAATCTTTCTTTTATAAACTGGGCATGTTTAATATTTTTAGCAAAAATTATCGTTTTCCCAATCCTGTTGCCCTCTTCTATTTTCAAGCCGTATTCTTTCAAATGCTTAAGTACTTTATCATTTGTGTCTTGGTTAAATATTCTTTTGTTTATTTCTTGCGATGATATGTCATCTTCATTATCAAACTTATCCTCCCATTCTTCTTTTTCATCGACACTTAAATCAGCGTACACCAAACCTTTTTGCACAATTCCTAAATCAATCTCATAAGACCTAAAATTAACTAACCAATTATCAGCTATTGCTCTATCAAGAGGATAATTATCTGTTGGTTCTTCAAAAGATGTATCAAAAAAATCATAAGTATTCCTATGCACTTCACCAGTCGGAGTTGCAGTAAGTCCCAAAATTAAGCTATTAAAATATTCAAAAATTGCTTTATACTTTTTATATATTGTTCTGTGTGCTTCATCTATAATAATCAAATCAAAATATGCACTATTGTATTTTTCATTTTTTATAAGATTATGGACTGTCTCGTAAGTGCCAAAATGCATACGATTATCTAAATCTTTTTCTAGGCCTAAATTAACGCTTGTCTCCTTAAGATATAAATCAAAATTAGTCTTTGCTTGTTTTACTAATTCTATTCTATCTGCTAAAAATAAAATCTTATTTATCCATTTAGCTCGTATCAAAATATCCACTATGCTAATGCCTACTCTTGTTTTGCCTGTACCTGTCGCCATAACCAGTAATGCTCGTTTTTTAAGTGCTTCAAAATTTTTAAGAACACTTTTAATAACTCTATATTGGTATTCTCTATCAGTTATATTGGAATTTACTATTTTATCCGTTGGTTTAATATTTTTAATAAATTGTATTTTATTTAAAGCTCGAATTAGTTCATATTTAGGAAATATACTGTGTATCTCTTTAAGAGGATATACTCCATTGGTATATTGTATAACTCTACCATTTGTTAAAAATATTAGGATATTATCTTGATTAAATTCTTTTTTAAGTGCTTGAGCATATAGGGAGGCTTGATGTTTTCCAATACTTACATCTTTAGAAAATCTTTTTGCTTCAATTACTGCTAAAGGTTTATCCTCATCATCCCAAAGTACATAGTCAGCATATCCTATTTTTCCATCCTCAAGTTTTAGTTTATACTCAATATCTTTACCTTTTTTGAAATTATCTACTTTATAACCAGCCTCTTTTAACTCTACATCAATTAGTAATTTTCTTGTATCAGCTTCATTTATATCTTCAACTTGAATAATCTTAGTTCTTTTAGTTTTCTTCTTATTAGCAGATTGTGAAGAAAATGATTTTTTTAGTTTTGTGAGTTCATCTTGTAGTTGTTTATTTTCTTCCCCAAGAACATTTTGTTTAGTAGTCTGCAAAATTACTTCTTGTTTATTTAGGGTATCAGAAGATATTTTTGTGTCTTTTGCTAAGACTAAAGTATTATAAGAGCTATCAACCTCAACACTGCCATAAACCTCTACTATCCACCTTTGAAACTTATATAAACATTGGTTAGCATATAGGCTATCTTTGCTAGTAATGACCTTAGAAGAGTGGGCAGCTTGATTTCCAATTTTTCTAATAAGATTTAATTCAGATATATATTCTTTGGGTAATAAATTTTGAAAATCTTTATTATTAATCAATCCAAATATATCAAGTTCTTTTATAAGTGAAACATCTAAATCTTCATCAATTCTATATACAAATTTTACAGAGTTTTCCAATGCTTTTCTTGAATATATTGCAGAAACTTCAGGATCATCAATAATATTAACTTCAGATTTTATAGATTCATTTTGTAAGATTTTAAATTCATTTTTTAAAAATAAGAAATTACTCATATATTATCCCTTTAGCCTTGAAAACTTTTTTGAAGCAAGGCATCAAAATTGTATTGTAATTTATTAAGTTCTTGAATATATAGCTCTTTTTGCTCTTCTATTTTTTCTATTATTTTGGCGAATTTGTTTTGTAATACTGCTGGTGGATTTATTATATTAATATCTTTTAATTTTTGCGATGTAATACCTTGTATTGTTGCACCTCGCTTAAAATTATTTAATACAACACTATAAAATTTAATAAAATAATAAATAAAAATTTGATTAAAATTATCTTCTATTTCTGTTAAAGATACAATATCTTGATTTGTACATAATTCATTTTTATTAATTGAAACTTTTCCAATACCCACTCTTGTACCAATAACAATTGAATTTCTAGGTATTATTTTAGTAGCACTCTTTAAAATTGCTTCGGTCGTTATAAAATCAACTGTATTAGTTTTATCTATATATAAACTTCCTAAAGAAACTGTTGTAATCCAAGGGATATTTCCTTTAAAAAAATCGTCATTTTCCCTTGAAGGAGTTCCACCTCCTTTCCAATTTCCAATAGTGCCAATTCTTAACATATTCCACTCCATAGGATTGACAATAGGATCGCCAAACATATCAATAAAAATAGATTTTGAAAATTCATCAAGTTTAATAATAGATTCTTTTCTTAAATCAATAAGTTCTTGTGATTTATCTAGCAAAGTAGTTATTTGTTTTTGTTTTTTTAAAGAGGGTAATGGTATATCTATATTTTCAATATATTTTTTTGATATATTTTTTAATCCTGCACCCTTAAAACCTTCTTCCAAAATATTTATATTTCCTGATAGATAGTGATAAATATATTTAATATCCATTGCATACTGCTGATTATTTTGAATTACATAACAATGGTCAGATGTAGAAAACTTACCATTATAATAATTAATATTTGCACTTCCACCATCACCTATAATTAAACTTTTACCCTCAAATATTGAAGAATTACTAAACTTTAACTTGCCATTTCCTGATTTAAAAAATCTATATTTTCCATTTTTTAAACCTAAAGAAGCTTTCATTTTAGACTTTTTTAAAAATTCAAAACTGTCTTTCAATTTAACTTTCTTGACAAAAAATAGCTTTTCATCTCTTAAGATATTATCTTTCAATTTATCATTAACTTTTTCAAAATGCACTATATCTATATTAAAAAGTATAGGTAATTGATCAATTTCATATTTTAGCTTATTAAACTCTTTTTCACTCATTTGCACAGAGTAAACACAAATATCAATATCGCTTTTAGGGTTGCAATCATGCCTAGCTCTTGAGCCAAATATCACCACTCTATCAATAAAATTAAACTGATTAAAAAATTCCTTTAGTTTTAAAGCCACTTGTTTTTCTATTTGATATATCATTGTTCTTGGTAATCTTTTACAATACTATTATAAAAATTTTCAATAACAATTACATATGTTTCAATGATTCGCTCACCTAGTTTTTTTGCAAAATCTTCATCGTATTCATGTGTTGTTTTATTTCTTTCTTCGTTCATATTAAACCAAGTATCATTATCTATAAAACCATATTCATGTGCTTTTTTAAAAAGCTTATTTGCTGGCAAATCTGATATTTCACCTAAATATTCTAAATAAACTTTCATAAGTTTTTTAGATGTTTCATCACTACTTTCAAACCTTTTTATAATAAGCTCAAGATAATCTTCTTCATCATTTGTATCTAGTCTAGAATGATATTTTGCAATAGCAGATTTTAAACTTTTAATTCTTTTTTCTAGATTATTAATAGCTTCTTCTATTTTTACGCTCATATCATATCTCCTAGTTCATCTAGACCTTTTGATATTTTCATATTAATATCCTTTATGTTTTTTAAAATATTTTTAGGACTATCATATTTAATAGTTTCATAGATTATATCTTTATACCTGTTTATGCTAAGGTCAAAATCATTTTTTTCTATCTCTTCTATTGCTACAAAAAAACTTTGCTCTGTTCTGTTTCTATTCTCTTCATTTTCAAGATTTTTAAACCTTTTTAAAATATCAGGTATATTTGAACCCTCACAAGCTGTTCTGTTGTCATTTAAGGTGTATCCATCATTATCCATATCGTAAAACCAAACTTTATCATTTTTATGTCCATTCGTTTTAGTAAATATCATAATAGCTGTACTTACACCAGCGTAAGGCTTAAATACTCCGCTTGGCATAGATATTATTGCATCTAACTGCTGGTTTGATACTAACTCTTTTCTTACCTCTTTATGTGCCTTTGTTGCACCAAAAAGTACACCATCAGGGATAATAACGGCAGCTCTTCCTCCAATTTTTAAAGATTTTATAATCAATGATACAAATAATAGCTCAGTTTTCTTAGTCTTTGCAAGATCCAAAATAGACTTTGCAACTTCGTCAAAATCAAGTGAGCCTTTAAAGGGTGGATTTGCTAAGATAAGATTATATTTTTCTTCTTCATTTGAATTAAATCTTGCTAGGGCATCTTCGTTTAAAATACTTGCTTCGCTTATGCTATGAAGCATCATATTCATAGATGAAATCCTTGCCATAGAGACATCGAAATCATTTCCATAAAACAAATTTTCAAAACCCTTAACTCCTAGGCTATTTAACACTTCAATTCTATTTGCTTTTATATATTCAATCGAATTAATTAAGAATCCAGCAGTACCACAAGCGGGGTCATATATTTTAAAATCTTTATTTATTTCAATATCATTTAGTACCAGCTCAACCATCATTTTGATTATATGTCTTGGTGTTCTAAACTGTCCATTAGTTCCAGCAGATGAAAGCTTACTAAGCAAATATTCGTATAAATCCCCTTTAATATCTTTATCTTCAAGATTTAGTTCACTTACCATATCAACAACTTTTTGAAGTAATTTAGCTGTTGGTATTAAAAAGCTTGCATCTTTCATATAGTGTGAAAAAGGGCTTTGTTTATCTGATAAATTCTTAATAAATTCAAATACTTCATTTTGAAAAATACTATACATATCACTAGCACTATTTAGAGATAAAGTTTCCCATCGTAAATGTTGCTTGTCAGATGGAAATATATCCTGTAAATCTTTATTGTTTCTTTTTTCTCTATCAATTTTAATTTGTGCAGTATCTAGACTTTTAATAAATATCAAATATGTGAACTGTTCGATCACAGTAAGTGGATTTGATATACCGCCTGTCCAGAATGTTTCCCATATTTTATCTACTTTATTTTTTAATTCATTTGTTACCATTTAATATTTTCCATCTTTAGATTATTGTTAACCATATTACTATATTATTTATTATTAATGTGTTAAGTAGAATATAACTTTATATATAAAATTCAATACAAAATTAATATTGATTATACTTGATTAAGTTTTATATAAAAAAGAACTAGACAAAAAATTTGTTCAATATCGATTTTTTATAGCATACTAATAATTAAGCTATTATGTAATAAGATAATTATATTAATTTAGATAAGTGATGATAATTTTTAATATACCTTTAAAGGATGAATTATGTTTTTTGATAAAAAGCCCACAAAAAAAGAAATAGAAGAATATCTTTTCTCTATTAAAAATGTTTATAATGAAATAGGTGGATATTATGCTTTAGATGAAAAAGAAATAAATATAAAGGATAAAAGACAAAAACTTGGAACAATGATTCAAGATTTTTTAGATAGTAATCAAACTAAAATAGATAATAAAATTACTAAACTAGACAATTCTCATGCTGAGTCATTAAAATTTATAAAAAAAATAGAAACGATGGATAGTATTTTATCAGAGCAATTTGATAATAAAACTAAGTATGAATTTCTCGCAGAATATTTAAATAATGAGGAATTAGAGGATATAAAAAATAAAGCACAAAATATGAAGGATGCTTGGAATAGTATATTTGGCGATAATAAAGATTTACATAAGGAATATGAAGATGCATGTAGCGATATTATAGATAGTTACAATAATTTATTTTCTGAAAAAAATGGCGAATCAAAAATAAATAAAATTGATAAAATCTTTAATGATTTACAAAATAAATATGAAATACTTTCTAAAGGAAAGGAAGATGAGTCTGGCAAGATAACTAAATCATATTTTGACGAAATTAAAGAAAAAAGACAATTGTTTAATTCTCATACTGAAAAATTAAATATTTTTTATTCCAAAATATTTGGGGCTAAAGACCAAAAAAGTTTAAATGGTGAGCTTGAAGATAGAATGGCAAAATTGGGAACTATAGAAGAAGAGGCAAAAAAAATTATAGGACTATCTAGTATTGCAGGCTTAGCTGGAGGTTTTGTTGAAAGAGGGAAAAAAGCCAAAATAAATAAATTAGTTAGTGCATCTATCTTTATCGCTGTTCTAATTTCACTTTTCTGTTTTAATATTTGGATATTACCAATTAAATTAGAAAATATTAGTTTAGATTATATTGCTATTAGAGTAATTGTAAATTCACCTTTTGTTTGGATAGCTATCGTTTCTAATATTAATTTAAATAAATATTCAAGATTAGAAGAAGAATATTCCCATAAAGAAGCATTAGCAAAATCATTCAATCAATATAAAAAAGAAATATCAGAGAATACAGTAGAAGACAGCGAAGAAATGCTAAAGGAATTATTACAAATTAATATAGAAGCTTTTAAGCTAAATCCAGCTGAAACCATGAAACATGGAAAAAGCGATCTTCCAAATATTTTTTCTAAAAATAAAAAGTCATAGCTATAGCTTTAGCCTATTTTAGTTTAATTATTAGTTAGTTTTTTGGGAAAGCACAATAAATAGATAGCTATATTGTATTTTTTAGAAAGTGAAATCTAACTTTGTAAACCTAAAACCTAAATTTATTGGATAAAATATCTAGTAAAATTTAATAATTTTCATTATCCAATATTTTTTTTAAAAGAATCATAACTATAATTAACAAGCCAATTAAAAGACGGAACTTTTGCAGGCTTAAGATATGAAGAAAATAAATCCAAAACAATACCGAAAGAGGTATTATAAAAAACTGTATTAAAACTATTTTGCAATGTTTAACAAAACTTGAGACCGTAAAACTAAAGTGTAAACCTTAAGACCTAAATTTATTAGATAGAATATCTAGTAAATTAATTTAAAGGATTTGCATTATGGCAATATTAAATTTAGAAGAATTAGGCAAATTCAACAACCCAAATATAAAAAGGTACTTTTACAGGTTTAGAGTCACTTGAGAATGAGTTTAAAACAATGCTAAAAGAAGTGCTACAAGTTACTTCACAAGTTGAATTAACTTCACACTTAGGCTATGAAAAGAACAAAATCTCAGACAATGTAAACTTAAAAAATGGATACAACAAAAAGAAACTGGGCTCTAAACATGATCAAGTAGATCTAGAAATACCAAAAGAAGCAGATTCTGGCTTTGAACCGCTCTTTTAATAAATCCAATCAAAAAAGAGAAACCATATTAGAAGAAAACGAAGAACTTGTAGTTTTAATATAAGCCAAGGTGCGAGTGAGCAGATTTCAATTATATCTTATGAATTATCAATTGAAACTATTTCAAATATGACAAATAAAGTATTAGAATTAGCTAAAGATTGGCAAAATAGAGCCTTAGAGCAAATGTACCCTATAATCTTTATGGACGCTAAATTCTTAAAATAAGAATAGACAGAGTTGTTAAAAATATAGCTGCATATATTATGTTAGGCATCACAGCAGAGGGAAACAAAGAGATTATAGGCATTCAGGACTGGCAAAATAATGAAACCTATAAATATTGGCTATCTTTGCTTAATGAAATTAAGAATAGAGGTGTTGAAGATATTCTTATATTTGCGATTTGCAAGTGTGAACTCCGTTACACTCCATGATGGCTTAAATGGTTTCAATGAAGCAATTCAAGCTAAATATCTTAAAGCGGAGATTCAAAGATGCATATTCATCATGCACGCAGTAAATTCGTATACGCGAAATAAGAAGTTCTTTAAAGTTTGTATCTTGGAAAGACAGAAAAGCAATAGCTAAAGATTTAAGAGCAGTTTATTGTGCCAACGGGGATGTACAAGCTCTAGAAAATCTAAATGAATTTCATAATATTTGGGGAAATAAATGTCCTAATATTAAACAAGCTTGGCTAAATCATTGGAGTGGATTATCATGCTTTTTAAATATCTTGAAGCTATTAAAAAGCATGATTTCACCACAAATCCTATGAAATCTTAAATTCCATAATCAAAAGAAAGACTAAAACTAAGGGCTCATTTCCTACTATAGAATCTGTTTTAAAATAATATATCTAGCCACACAGGACTTCAAAATAAATGGAAAAGCTCAAGTCAATAAATTGGTCTGAGATTTATCCATAGCTATATATACTTTTCAGCGATTTATGGAAAAATATACAATTAGCTAGAGGATATTGGTGGGTTTACACAGCTTAGTTTTATAGCCTCCTAAAAAATAGGAGTTATAAGATAAAAGTTTAACATATCAAAACATTCAACTGAATTGATACACTTATAGCAAACTAAATTTCTATTTGTTTACTGGCTATTTGATGAATAAGTGAAGCTATAAAAGTTTGGTATGGCAATCCTTTTTCAAGTGCCATACTTTTTATTTTTTCAACATCATTTTCAATTAGCTTCATAGTATAAGTTTTCTTTTTTGTTAGTTTATTAATAGTGTTAGTCGCTACTATCTTAGAATTAGCCATCTGTTTTTTAAATTCTTTGTTTTTGGTATCTTTTAAAGACACATAATTGTTGTTTTCAATATCATTTAAAATTTGTAATTCTTCTTTGTCTAATTCATAGTTTAAATTATTCATATTATATCCTTAATTGTTAAAATATATTTTTTGGTGTTTTCTGCTTGGAAATGCTGTTTTTAAAAAAATACATTCTTTGTTTTCTATATAGGGAACAACCCACATATAATTGTTTATTTCTATGATAAAGCATTTCTGCTTATCAAAGTTAGAACTTGGATTAACTATAATATCTACAACTTTATCATTTTGTACTTGCATTTGAATAATTCATTTAGCTTTCACCGCTTATATCAAATCCACTATCAGCCCAAGAATATAGTTTTAAAATTTCAGAATAATCCAAACAATCTTCTAAATTTTCGATATTTTCCAAAGCATCTTGATAAGTAGCATATATATCAAAATCCTTAATAATACTTTCTAGTAGCTGTTGATAGTTTTTATAGTGATTTATCAATTTTTTAGAAACATGATAGTAATTTTGATTTATCAAATAAGTTAATAATTGGCTATTAGCTCCATCTTCATCAGATTTGTAAAATTCTGAATCTACCATTGTTTTAAATATGTTTACATCTATATCTAATTCTTGCAATATAAATAAATAATCTCCAACACTAAGCTCTATATCATGTTCGAAGTCTTCTGATACTGAATAAGCTACCTCTCGCATCTCTTGTAAACAAAAAATATTAAGCATGTAAAGGCAAATCTTATAATTAGTAGTCCGAGTATCATCAGTAATAGCTGTATAGGATATTTGCTGGTTAGTGTGTAACCAATCTATATCGTAATGCAAATCAGTTTTTTTAAATATTTCTTCCATTTCTATTAATTGTTTCATTTTAACTTATTTCCCTTAACTTTTGATCTATCATATTCATAGCACCAGTATTTTTAAAAGAATTTTTATATCTTTAATTCACACTTCATAAGTCATCATTTAAAATATTATAACAGAAACTATTTAATTCTGATAGTCTAAGTCCTTTATCATCTATATCAGTACTTGATAATATGTTTTTACCTATTTATAAACCCTGCATTTCAAGTGCAGATGTACTTTAAACAAGAGATGCCATAAAGATAGCTTTTTCTTTAGCTCTTTTCTTTTTAAGTTCTATTAAAGATATGGTTTTGTTCCCTGCAAAATCAAGACCAAGTAGATTGGTTATTTTTTCTACGGTGCTTAGTTTGACATCGTTGCCTGCAAAAAATCTGTTTAGTGTTCTTATCCCTATTCCAGATATTTTTGCTAAATTTTCTATGGTAATATTTAGTTCTTTTTTTCTTTTTTGCACTCTATCTATTAGCTCTTTTCTAGTCACAAAACATCCTTTTAATAATTATGGCATAAGTGGCATATATAGAATTAATATAGGTAAATATTTACCTATATTAATTCTTCGTTTTATCATGGATGGTTTTCATCATTTTGTTTATCTGTCATTAAAGCATTCAAAGCATTAGTTGCTCTTGTAGCTTGCTCTTTTGTTTTATTAGCATATCTCTCTTCTGTAATTGCAATACTGCTATGGCCTAGCATTACGCTTATATCTGCTATTGGTACGCCATTTTGGACTAGAGTTGAGCCTAACATGTGCCTTATATCATGGAGTCTTAATTTTTGAATGCCTAAAGCCTTTAATAGTGATTGAAAGTGTATTCTTGGGGTTTCTTTTGTATATGAAAATATTCTTCTATTTAATGTCATATTAGTTACTCTAGTTGCAGATGCTTGTCTATTAATTGCTTCCAATAAATAGTGATCTAAATTATAAATCAAATCTTTTTTCCCTTTTGCTCTGCTTGATGGTATTTTAAATACATTTGTTTCAAAATTTATATCCGAATACTTAAGTCCTAGTACTTCACCAATTCTGCGACCAGTAAGTAAGAATGCGAAAATATTTCTTACTTCAGGATATTGATACACTGCTTCACCATTAATTGGTAACTTCGAGTATTCTCTCATTGCATTAATTATTCTTTTTGTATCCTCAAGACTCAAAGTATATTCCACTTTATTATCAAACTCAGGCAATTCTAATCCATCCAAATTTAATCCAACTTTTTTAGCAAATGTTTTTAGCGTAATACCTAGTAAAGAAACCGTAGCTGGTGCATTTATTTTCATTTGTTTATTTATAATATCTTGAACATTTTCAATTGCAATGTCTTTTATGGCCAAATCATGGAGTGGTTTACAGTGGCTAAATAATGCAGTTTTATAATTTTTAATAGTCGATGGTCTTGCTGAAACTGACTTTGTTTCAATATATCTATCTGCTAGTTCTAAAAATGTTTCTATTTTTTTAGATTCTACAGTAACTATTTTCTTTGGTCTTAATGTACCCTCTTTTATTAAAGTATCTTTTATAGTTTTTCTTTGATTTACTACTTCTTCTAATGCATATAGGAATGTAGTCTTTTTCTTATTGAATTCAAAAGTCTTTTTACCTGTTTTGTTCCCTACTTTTGCTCTTAATTGCAATTTGAAAGGATTTGTGAGTAACCTTGTAGCTTCTTTAGAATTTGTAATACAGCTAATATTTGCATTGGTAAATAAATATATACCCTTGCAGTCTTTATTTGGTATTTTTATATTAATATATTTTCCCATATTTATCCTTATATCGAGGTACACTTTTAGGTACACTTTAAGTACACTTTTTTATAGTAATTTATACAAAAGTATAGCTATTTATAGTTTAATAATATCTTAGAAGGATGTGTTTAAGGCTGCTTATATGGGGATATGAGTACTTATAGTATCTTCTCTTGGCCGATTCTATATAGGGCAAAATCATATTTTATAGGATCATTTTTATCAAATTCTCTTAGGGCTTTTGTAAGCAAGTGAACGGCTTTTAAGTTGTAAGTTTTATAGTCTAATAGTCCGAGTTTTTGTGAAACCTTAAAGGTATGAGTATCAAGTGGCATAAGTAAATCTTTTGTCTGCACTCTAGTCCAAAGTCCTAAATCAAGCTCATCTTTTCGAACCATCCACCTTAAAAACATATTCCATCTTTTATAAGGGCAATTTGAACCTTTTATAATTCCTTGCAAATCTTTTTTTGGAATATTTCCTAGCAAAAAGGTAAAACCACGTGAAGTATATAAACTTTGCTTATAAATATTTTCCAAAACTCCACTTATGCCCTCAAGCACATCAAGGTTTGTTTTATAATGCTCAAAAAAAATATCTTCTAAACTAAACTTCTCTTTCATTTTCTTAAGACTCAAAAAAACTTGTATAATATCATCTGAGTTTTGAAATCTATAATAATGATTTTTCAAGCTTTTTTTGATTTTATCTTCGCTTGCATCTAGTAAAGAAAAATCCAAAGTTTGTAAAAATTTTACGATTTGCTTGGCATTTCCATAAGCAAAAAGAGCACATAATAAAATAGCGTATTCGTCTTTTAAATCTCTTGCCACAAACAAAGGATCTGGCTTTTCCAAGGTTAATTCAGAGCTTTTATTTCTGCGTTTTGATTCATTTTCTAAAACTTCTTTAATATTCATTTAGATACCTTGTAAATCTTTTTTATTTAGTAAAACTTGAAAATTATCTGTTATGTAAATTAAGCAAAAAGATAATAAAAATATAATAGCTCCTGGAAAAAAACTAAGCCACCAAGCTATATCCATAATATTTCTACCCTCATTTATTAAACTTCCAAGGCTTATCATTGGCGAAGAAATTCCAAGTCCTAAAAAGCTAAGCCCTGATTCAGCTAAAATCGCTCCAGCTACATTTAGACTAAAACTTACCAAAAATATAGGTGCTAAAAGTGGGGTAAAATATTTAAAAAAAATCTTAAACTTTGAGACCTTTGCAATAGCTAAGATCTTAATAAAAGACTTAGAACTTATTTCATAACTTTGATTTTTTATAAGTCTAGCTGTAAACATCCAAGAAGTTAAAGATATAACGATAATTAGCATAAAAATATTTACACCCAAATAACTTACAAGGCTTAAAAGCAAAAAAAATGTAGGAATTGTCAAGAATAAATCAAGAATTAAAATAAGAATTTTAGACATTTTATTTTGTAAAAAAGCTATACTTATTCCAAATACCAAACCAAGCAAAGAAGATATAAAAGCTGAGCAAAAGCCTATAAGTAAAGATATTCTAGCTCCTTGGCAAATCCTAGCCAATTCATCGCGACCTAGCCTATCTGTCCCAAAAATATGTGTAAAACTAGGAGGCAATAAAATATCATTTGCATTTATTGCAAAGCCACTAAAATGATAAAAAAAAGGAAATATTATTGCAAAGCAGATAATAAACCCAAGGATAAAAAAAGAAATTTTAGTCATTCTCTAAACCATAGTAGGTTAATGTACTTTTACCAAATTTTTTGGATTTTAAGATTTCAAAATTTTGTATTTTTTCAGGCATATTAAAGTTGGAAAAATGTTCAAAACATAAAATTTCTATATTTTTATTCTCTTTTAGATTCTCAAAAATATCAAAACATTTTTGATAAATTCCCTGCATATTCTCTCTAAAATCAAAAGGTGGATCAAGATAAATAATAAGCTTAGCGTCTTCACTAAGTCTAAGTTCTTTTAAAATCTTAGGTAAAATCTCAAAAGTATCACCTAGGAAAATCTTGGAATTTTTCTCATCAATATTTTTAATATTTTCACTCAAAACTTTAAAGGCATTCTTGTCTTTTTCTATAAAATACGATTTTTTAGCTCCTCTTGATAAGGCTTCTAAGCCCATACTTCCACTTCCACCAAAGGCTTCTATAAAAATATTATTTTGTATAATAAAATTTATACTAGAAAAAAATGACTCTTTTAACCTTGATTTTGAAGCTCTGGTAGTATCTATATTAGGCAAAGTGATTTTTTTACCCTTGTAAATTCCTGATATTATATGTGTTTTTATATTTTTGCCTTTGTATTTTCTTCTTACTCTATTCTTCTTTATTTATATTATAATAAAATTTTATTAAATTTTGTAAAAAATATTATATAATTTTACAATTTCTTTAAGGATTAAAATGAAAAAACAATTTTTAAAAACTCTAAATACAGCTATTATAGGATTTTGTTTTATTTTACTTCTTTGTTCTATCATTGGACTTTTTTTTGGATTTAAGATTTTTTATTTACATATTATTCTAGGTATTTGTCTAGTTTTCTTAATCTTTCTACATTTACTTTGTCACTTAGAAAAAAGCAAAAAATACTTATCAAAAAACATACTTAAACTTTTCAAACAAGATGAAGTCCAAAAAAAATATGCTAAAAAATATTTTATCCAATCTTGTCTAGATGCGCCACTAGAATTAAGTTTTAAAATTTTAAAAATAGATTACGAAGAAGCCAAAAAAAAATTATTGGATTTAAATATTAAAATCGAAGATTATAAAAATCTTAAATCTCTAGCAAAAAATAGCTCCTTATCTTATGATGAAGTTTTAGCCTTATTTATAAACATGCATTAAAAGTTTTACAATGCAAATATAAATCTAGATATTTCCTCCACTTTTAGCCTAGTATTTTTCTAAAATTCGTTAACCAAACATTAAAATTTTATTAATTTAAGTGTTCTATACTTTCATAATCATTAAAAGGATTTATATGAATAATATTACATTAATTTTACAAAAAAATAAAATACATATTTTTATTATGTCTGGGCTTATTGTTTCAACTATAATTATGAGCATAAGTGGTATATTTTTAACTTTCCACCTTTTTAAAAGTGAATTAGAAGACTTGCACATTATTTTAGGTCTAGCATTTATGGTTTTTGGTTTCTTACATTGCTTAAAGTATTTCAAAGCTATTAAAAAATACTCACTGAAAAAAACTTTTTCAGTTTTATCAAAACTAAGCATTCTAAGTTCTGTCTTTTTGATGGTTTTTGGATTTTATTTTAGCGGAATGGATAGTCATGATTTTAGTAGAAAACTTTATACAAATATTGCAAATGCCCCTTTGAAAACAAGTCTTAAGATTATGAATGTAGATTACTCAACACTTAGAACAAAATTAAATGAGCAAAATATAGATATAAGTCTAGTGTCTTCTCTAAAATCTCTAGCTAAAATTGAAAATGTAGAAACTAAAGATTTAATGATTGAAATAGCAAATTCTCAAATGCAAAAAACAAGTAAAATATAACAAAACTTATCTTGCATATGAAGTAGCTCTAAGCTCTCTTATTACATTCACTTTTATTTCTCCTGGATATTGAACTTTTTGCTCAATATCTTCAGCGATTTTAGTTGATAGTAAAATAGCTTCATCGTCATTTACAAGCTCAGCTCTTACAATTACTCTTACTTCTCTTCCTGCATTTATTGCGTAAGCATTTATAACTCCGTGTTTACTCGTAGCTATATTTTCTACATCAGTCACTCTTCGCAAAAAGCTCTCAAGCACTTCTCGTCTAGCTCCTGGTCTAGCAGCAGATAATACATCAGCTGCACAAACTGCTGCACTTTCTATACAATTTGGCTCTTCATGTCCGTGATGAGCATAAATAGCATTTATTACAGCGTCAGGCTCATTATATCTTTTACAAACTTCTGCACCTAAATCTACATGACTTCCTGGCATTTCATAAGTAAGTGCTTTTCCAATATCATGCATAAGCCCTGCTCTTCTAGCAAGCAAGCAATCTCCACCCATTTGAGCAGCAAGTAAGCCTGAAAGATGAGCAACTTCAAGTGAATGTGCTAGTGCATTTTGCCCATAAGAAGCACGATACCTCAAAGCCCCAACAAGTCTAACAAGCTCAGGATGCATAGATTTTATACCTAAATCAAGAACAATATCTTCGCCCTCTTTTATAATATTTTTGTCAAATTCACTTTTAACCTTAGAATAAATCTCCTCAATTCTAGCAGGTTGTATTCTTCCATCTTCAAGCAAAAGCTCAATTGTTTTAGTAGCTATTGCTCTTCTATTAAGATTAAAAGAAGATATAGTTATCGCATTTGGTGTATCGCCTATTATAATGTCAACGCCTAAAAGCATTTCAAGGGTTTTTATATTTCGCCCTTCCTTTCCTATGATTTTTCCTTTTGTTTCTTCATCTTTTAAAGGAACATGGTTTATAAGTCTCTCAGCTGCAAATTCTCCTGCATATCTAGTAACTGCTTGAGAAAGTATATTATTTGCTTCTTTTTTATGTTTTGATTCTGCTATTTTAAATTCTTTTCTAAAAATTGAAGCAATTTTTGCACGAGATTGTTCTTTGACTTGATTTAACATTTCTTCTTTTGCTTCATTTTGAGTAAGTCCTGAAACATTTTCTAAAACTTTTAATGTTTTTAAAATCTTATCTTCATAATCTGCTTTTTGAATACCAAGCCCATTTTTTAAAGCATTTACAGCTTGTGAGTTTTCTTCTAAAGATATTTTCTCTTTTTTAATGCTTTCTAGCTCTAGTTTTAAATGCTCGTTTAGTTCTTTTTCTTTTTTTTCTAATTTACAAAACATTTCGTCATAGTCTCTTTTAACTAATTTAAATTCACTTTCATAGTCTTGTTTTGCTCTTAATTTAGCATTTTGCAAGGCCATATTTGCCTCTTGCTCTATTACTTTTGCCTTAGCTTTTGCCTGGTCTACATAAATCTTAGACTTTGCTAACATAAGATTTTTTACTATTAGCAAAGTAGCTAAAGAGCTAAGTATTATTGCGATTATTATTGAAATTATAAATGTCATTTCCATTTCTCTGCCTTTATTAAATTGTTATTACGTAATCAGGCTCGATATCATGCCAAGAAGATAAACTATCACAAGATTTGCAAAGTTCTCTTTGCGTAAAAATAATTTTTGGCCTATATGAAAGCCTAGCAAAAAATCTATCATACATACCAGCTCCATAACCAATACGCTTATAATCCTTATCAACCCCAATTATTGGCACAATAGCCAAATCAAGTTTGGGATTTAAAAAAGAATTATTTGGCTGTCTTAGCCCAAATTTGTATTTTTTCAAAGGTAACCTAAATCTAACTACCTTAAAACTATCGCCCTCTAAATAAGGAACATAAACTTTAATTCCTTCTTTTCTTAAATTAAAAAGTAAAGACATAATATTTACTTCTAATTTCAAAGGAATATAAGCTAATACACTTTTGACTTTTTGCTTTTTTATTATTTCAAATATATTTTTTTCTATAATCTTGTCATTTTTAAAATTTGCCCTATTTTGGATAAATTTTAGTCTTTTAATACATAATAATCGAAAATCACTTTTTTTGTGATTTATCTGCATTTTTAAGCCTTGCTTAGTTATAATTCAAACCTGAATATTATTTTATCTAAAGGAATTAAAAATGAAGATTAAAACAGCTATATTTTTTACATTTTTTATCTTACTTAGCTTTAATGCTTGTGGAAAAAAAGAAAAAATAACGCAAAATGACCTTACAAGCTCAGTACAAAACACTCAGAATAAAAATTACAATTTCAAGCTTCAAGACTTAGAAAAAAAACAAATTAACTTAGCAATTAAACCAAATAAATGGATTTTAAAACAATATCAAGGAAAAGTAGTTTTACTTGATTTCTTTGCAACTTGGTGTCCACCTTGTAAAGCCGAGATACCACATTTTAATAAATTAAGAGAAAAGTATAAAGGAAAATTAGAAATTATTGGTTTTGATATTGGTACCCAAGATGGCAAACTAGACAATCCTAGCCATATAAAAAAATTTATAAAAAAATTTAAAATAAAATATCCTATAATAAACAGTGAAACAACATTTAAATTATTTACCCTTGCTAATAATTTAAACCCAAATGGCGCTATTCCTTTTACCTTAGTTTTTGGAAAAGATGGAACTTATATAGACCATTTTGTAGGCGCAGTACCTATTGAAATGATTGAAAGTGATGTAAAAAAAGCTTTAGAAGAAAAATAATGTTAGGAATTTTTAAGAAAAAAGAGCAAGAATCAAAACAAAAGAGCCAAAATCTTGAAAATTCTAAAAAGACTGATTCTAAAATTTTAACAAAAGCTTTAGAAAAAACACTTGTAAACATCAAGTCTTTAGCACCACAAAAAAAAGAAAAAATACCTTTTGAGGAAATTGAAAATATTTTACTCGAATCTGATATGGAATATGAGCTTATCCAAAAAGCTATGGATGGACTTGATTCTATGATTGCAAGAGACAAACTAAGACATAGACTAATTATGCTTTTTGAACATGCACCTAAAATTTTAGATATACAAAATAACTCTCCTTTTGTTGAGCTAATTATTGGAGTAAATGGAGCAGGCAAAACGACAAGTATCGCAAAACTTGCGAATATGTATAAATCGCAAGGAAAAAGTGTGTTATTGGGTGCTGGGGATACTTTTAGAGCAGCCGCAATAGAACAGCTTGATTCTTGGGCTAAAAAACTTGACATTAATATCATAAAAACAAAACAAGGGCATGACGCTAGTGCTGTAGCATTTGATACGATTAGTTCAGCTAAGGCAAAAAATATCACAAATGTTTTAATAGACACAGCAGGACGCTTACAAACCCAAGATAATCTTTCAAATGAACTTAAAAAAATAGTTAAAATTTGTACAAAGGCAAATCCAAGTGCACCACATAGAAAACTTCTTATCTTAGATGGAACCCAAGGAAATTCAGCCTTGTCTCAAGCTGAAGCATTTCATGATATGGTTAAAATAGATGGAATTATGGTGACAAAATTAGATGGAAGCGCAAAAGGTGGAGCTTTATTTTCTATTTCAAATCGCCTAGAACTACCTATCTTATATCTAGGAGTTGGAGAAAGTGAAAAAGATATTATAAGCTTTTGTCCAGATAATTATGTAGATAAACTCTTAGATGGAATTTATTTAAACTAAAACTTAAAATCTTCACTTTTAGATATTATTATAAAATCTTAGACTTCATAGTTTTTATTGGGTCTATCTTATCGTGTTTTATTTTTTCGTAACAAAATAATTTTACTTTGCTAGCCTCAGAACTTTGAGATGAAAAATCATAAATAAATGAAAATTTATAGGCACCAAACTTTTTAAGTCTTTCTGCTTTTAAGATATTTTTTTCATTATCTAGCATAAAACATTCACGAAGCAATGGGAAAGCTCCGAAAGATTTTTTCTTTTTTACATAAACTTTTTTCTTTTTTGGTAAAACAACTGGTGGCTTTTTAGTACAAGAAGCGAACAATAAACAAGCAAATAAAAGCACAACAAACACTCTAAACATTTTCAACATTTCAAACAATCATAATCCTTACTCTTAAAAACTTAAATTTAGGCGAAAATACTTTTAACTATTTATGTTTTCTCTAAAGTTTATCTTATAATATTCAAAACTTGCTAAAAAAGAAATTAAGAACATTTGATGAAAATTATATTTCAGAATTTAGAGCAAAATTATCAATATTATGTTACTCTTTGCTTATTACTTTAGGATTTGCTATATGCTATTAGGACATACTGATTTTTTTAAATTATTCATTGGATTATTTGCTGTTACTAACCCACTTGGCGCTATACCTATTTTTATAGCCTTAACTGCGCACACTAGTGATTTTGAGCGAAAAAGCACCGCAAAAACTACTGCCCTTGGTGTTTTTCTTATTCTTTTTATATCCTTAATCTTAGGTCAAGTTATTTTGAAGTTATTTGGCATATCAATTAGCTCTTTTAGAGTTGGTGGTGGCTTTTTGATTTTTTTAATGGCAATTTCTATGCTCCATGCAAAAAGCTCTTCTGTAAAACATACAGCAAAAGAGCGTGATGAGGCTGAGGGAATGGACTCAATCGCTATTGTTCCTCTTGCTATGCCTTTAATAGCAGGCCCTGGTGGAATTTCATCGATAATACTTGCAGCAAACAAAGCAACAGTTTGGCAAGATTACGCAGCCATAACGCTAGCAATTTTCCTACTTAGCTTATTAATTTGGATAATTTTAAGACTCTCTCCTATAATTGCAAAACATATAAGCAGAACTGGACTTAATATTATCACTAGGATTATGGGACTGATACTAGCTGCTATTGCAGTCGAATTCATCGCAGCTGGTTTAAAAGGATTGTTTCCAATATTACAACACCTTGGACAATAAATAAAATGATATATATTAAAATGCTGGTCGGACTAAAATGAAAAAATCTTCACTTTTTGAATGCCAACATTGCGGATATCAAGCTAGTAAATGGCTTGGAAAATGCCCTTCTTGCTATTCTTGGGAAAGTTTTATTGAGCTTAGTTCTGAGCAAAAAGAAGTCTTGAAAGAAACTTCAAAAATAAAGTCAAGTTCCAAAAAAGCTAAATCAATCACAAAAATAAAACAAGATAATATAAGTAAATTTAGCTCAGGAGATGCTGAACTTGATTTAGTCTTAGGCGGTGGAATAGTTCCAGGAAGCCTAAGCCTAATCGGTGGAAGTCCTGGGATTGGAAAATCTACGCTTTTACTAAAAATTGCTGGAAATATTGCAAAAACAGGAAAAAAAGTATTATATGTTTCAGGAGAAGAAAGCTTAGGGCAGATTAAACTAAGAGCTGATCGCCTTGACGCAAATGAAGATAAGCTATTTTTATTAGCACAAATTGAGCTTGAAGATATCTTAAATGAGCTATTAAAGGATGATTTTGAACTTGTGATTATTGACTCTATCCAAACTTTGTATTCAAATAAACTAAATTCAGCACCAGGAAGTGTATCCCAAGTAAGAGAAATAACTTTTGAACTTATGCGAAAAGCAAAAGATAAAAATATTTCTATTTTTATAATAGGTCATATTACAAAAGATGGTACAATCGCAGGCCCTAGAGTGCTAGAGCATATGGTTGATACAGTGTTGTATTTTGAGGGAGAAGCTAGCAAGGATATTAGGCTCTTAAGAGGCTTTAAAAATCGTTTTGGAAACACAAACGAAATAGGTATTTTTGAGATGACTCCAAAAGGATTAATTTCAGCTAAAGATATAAATTCAAGATTTTTTGACAAAGATAAAAATACAGCAGGTTCAGCGCTTGGTGTTACTATGGAGGGAAGTCGCGCTTTAATAATAGAAGTTCAAGCCCTAGTAAGTGATAGCAACTATCCAAATCCAAAAAGAAGCTCTACAGGCTTTGATTTGAGCAGATTAAATATGCTTTTAGCACTTTTAGAAAAAAAACTTGACTTGCCACTTAATCATTATGATGTATTTATAAATATAAGTGGTGGGATAAAAATAAAAGAAAGTTCAGCAGATTTAAGTGTAATTGCTGCAATTATTAGCTCTTTTAGAGAAAGGCCACTAAGCAAAGAGTCTGTTTTTATAGGAGAAGTTAGCTTAACAGGTGAAGTAAAAGATGTTTATTCACTTGATTTGCGTTTAAAAGAAGCTAGCATTCAAGGAATAAAAAAAGCAATTCTTGCAAAAAAAGGTAAAATAAAAACAGATTTAAAATGTTTTGAAGTTAATGAAGTCTCAAAAATGCTAGAGTTATTTTAAGGTTTTTTGTGATTGATTTTGTAAATGAAACAGATTTTAAACTAAGCTTAGAGACTTTGGAACTTCTAGAAAAAATCAAAGCAAGCCAAAGTAAAAAAAACTTAGAGCTAATTTTAACGAATAATAAAAAAATCCAAGAATTAAATGAGCGTTTTAGAGGGATTTCAAAGCCAACAGATGTTTTATCTTTTCCCTTGGAAAATATGGATTTTGCACCTCTTGGGAGCATAGTAATATCATATGATTTTGTAAAAAAAGGCGCTAAAACTTACAAACATAGCCTAGATAACGAAATAGCGCTATTATTTATTCATGGTTTTTTGCACTTGCTAGGATTTAATCATGAAACAGACAAAGGTGAGCATAGAAAAAAAGAAGAAGAGCTAATAAAAATCTTCAAATTACCAAATAGTTTAATAGTAAGGAATAGTTAGAAAAATGGATTTTATAATATTTATAGTCTCAATGGTAGCTTTGATTTATGGAGCTGATTTAGTAGTAGTTCAAAGTGAAAAAATAGCCCTGCATTACAAAATTTCAAGTTATGTGATAGGAGCTAGTTTAGTAGCGGTTGGGACATCTTTGCCTGAAATGGCGGCTAGTATCAGTGCGTCTACTAAAGGAGATGGAGATATTGCTGTTGCAAATGTGATAGGCAGTGGGATTTTCAATATTTCGCTTATTTTAGGACTAGTTTTTTTATTAGCAAAGGGGCTAAAACCAAAAAGAGATATTTTTGCTCAAGATGGGGCTTGGAGTATTTTTCCAATTATGTTTTTTATTTTAATGTCACTAGATGGAAGTCTTTCAAGAATAGATGGGATTTTATTACTTTTATTAATGGCTGGTTATTTAATAGCCTTACGAAGTCAAAAACAAGATAAAAAAGAAGAAAATGAACCCAAAAAAGCAAAATTTAACTGGTATAAAAGTACATTTTTTCTTCTCCTTGGATTTTTTATTTTAGTTATTGGAGCAAATTTTGCCATAGACTCTGCTGTTAATATTGCTACTAGTTTAGGTGTTTCAAAATGGGCTATTGGATTTTTCCTTGTAGGCTTTGGCACTAGCTTGCCTGAGCTGATAGTCTCGCTAAGAGCGGCACTAAAGAAAAATATTGACTTAGCAATAGGAAATGTAATAGGAAGCAATGTAGCAAATTTTTCCATAGTTTTAGGCTCAGCTGCTTTAGTTCATCCGATAAATGTAAACCTAAGGGCTGATTATTTTGATATTAGTGCTTGCGTGGTAGCTACTATTATGTTAGTTTTCATTTGTGCAAACAAACTTTATAATAAAAGTGCAGGAGTTGCCTTGCTTATCATATTGGCCCTTGCTATACAAAATGGCTTTGCTTGATAGAGGAAGAATAAAAAAGCTATAAAAATTAGAAAAATCAAAATAAAACTAAAAAAGATTTGAAATCCTAGACTTATAAAAAATAATTTTTCATTTAGTTAAAAACTATGAAAGACTATTTTTTAAAAATTGATTTAAAAATTATTCTTAAAAGCTTAATTAGCTTCTAGGCATTTCTTACAAGTTCCTAAAAACACTAAATTTGTTTCAGATATTTCATAGCCATTTTTCTCTTCGACTTCATCAACAAATTTATTTATATCAATACTTATATCCATAACTTCATTACATTTTTTGCATACTAAATGCGAATGATATTCTTTTGTCAGTTCATAAACTGATTTTCGATTAGGAATTTTAACTTCTCGAACAAACAACTTTTCAAGCATTGAATTTATATTTTTATATATTGTAGCCAAAGATATTGATGGATATTTTAGCAATAACATCTCATAAATATTATCTATGCTCATATGTCCATTCACATCTAGCTGAGTAACCATCTCAAGTCTTTGGGGAGTAACTTTTAATCCATGCCTTTTAAGCAAATCTGAATATTTATCCATAAATATTCTCCTATAATATTTTTTATTTTGCAATAACTAAGATATATTATATGCAATTTCTTCTTAAACTCCTTGAAATATTTTAAATTACATAAAAAACTTTTATCTTTTATCTATTTTTTACTAAAATAAAAGAATGAAATATCTCAGAATAATTTTAACCTTACTTTTTCTTTCCCAAAGCGTTTGTGCTAAAAATTTTAGTGTGGGGACTTACAATGTAGAAAATCTTTTTGACCTAGTAACAAACAACACCGAATATCCTGAGTTTAGGAGAATAAATCATTCTTCATGGAACAAAAAAACACAAAATATCAAAGTAAAAAATATTTCTAAAGTTATAAGGCTTATGAATGTAGATATTCTAGCTCTTGAAGAAATTGAGAATAAAAATGTCTTAACGCAACTTTTTAAGCGAGTAAAAATCTATAAATACGAATATTTTTTGAAAAACCCAAATTCAGCTATCGGGCTTGGGCTTTTTAGCAAATACAAAATTACTAAAGCAAAAGCCATAAAAGTTCTTAGCTTAAGTTCATATTCGAGACCTATTTTACAAGCAAATATTTTAATAAATAAAAAACCCTTAATACTTTTTATATCACATTGGCGTTCAAAAAGAGCTGGGGAAAATTATCGCATAGAATATGCCCTTAGCATCAAAAAAACTATTCAAAAACTTCCCCCAAATAGCTATTTTGTAGTCTTAGGAGATTTTAATTCCAACTATAATGAAGATAAAACTCTAAGATATGATAAGAAGCTAAACACTTCTCACGGTATCACGGGCATAAATCAAGTCTTAAATACAAGCTACAAAAATCACCTATTAAGCAAAAAGGACATTAAGGCTCTAGCAAAGCAAGGCAAAAAAAATATACTTTATAATCTTTGGCTAGACTTGCCACCCAAAAATAGATTTTCTTATTTTTACAGAGGAGAAAAACAAACTATTGATAATATTTTAATACCTCCAATATTACTTAAAAATGGAACTTTTTCTTATATAAATAATTCTTTTAGGGTTTTTAAACCTGGTTTTTTATTTAGGAAGAATAAAAAATATAACAAGATCTATTCTTGGCAAAAAAAGCATGGACATTTTACAGGAAAAGGATATTCAGACCATTTAGCAATTTATGCTTTTTTTAATGAAAATGATAAAGCGAAAAATAAAAATAAAAATTTTTTAGAAAAAACATTTAATAAGCTCAAAAGTCTAACAAGATTTGATTATGACCTTCCAAAAAGTAAAAATTCTTTTTTAAAAAATCATATTTCAAATATAGCCTCTTTATATAAAATAAAATCCCTAGAAAAACCCATAATTTTAAAAAATATTTTCATAATTTATAAAAGTAAAAATACTTATGTAATAAAAAGGAAAAATGATAGGGCAATCAGTCTTTATATATCAAAATTCAAAAGAAAGTCTAATTTAAAATTGAGCCCAAAATTAAAACTAATTCTAGGTTCAAGCTTTGACATACAAGCCTTATATTTAGATGATTTTTTTGGTACAAAAGAGTTAAAAGGTATAAAGATTTTAAAACGCCACGAAAGTATAGATTATAAAAAATATTTTCTTGATGCAAGCAATATAAATCTATTCTCAAAGTGTTATCAAAACGAGATTATCAAAAACCTAAGGGCAACTTATTATAAAGCATATTTATACTATAATTACAAGAAAAATAGTAAAAAAATCAGACTATATGCAAAAAATAAAAAAATATTACCAAAAAATAATGCAAAAATATTAGTCTTAAGGGCAAAATTGACCAAACATAGAAATAAAATACAATTATTCATACAAAGCAAAGATGACTATAAAGTGCTAAAATAATGCTGCTTAAGGCTATTTTTACAAATTCTTCAGGCATATTATTTTCAAGAGTTCTAGGATTTGTAAGAGATTTATTAACAGCAAGTATTCTTGGAGCAAATATTTATAGCGATATTTTCTTTGTAGCCTTTAAATTACCAAACCTTTTTAGAAGAATTTTTGGTGAAGGTGCTTTTACTCAAGCTTTTATACCTGCTTTTGCAAAAAGTACAAAAAAAGTGCGTTTTAGCTCTGTAGTTTTATTGCAAATCTTTGGTTTTATACTCCTTCTTAGTATTCTTGTTAGCTTATTTTCTCATCTTGTAATAAAAATAATAGCCGTGGGATTTGATGCAAAACTCTTAGATTTAGGAGCACCCTTAGTTGCGATTACATTTTATTACCTTCCTTTAATTTTCCTAGTTTCATTTTTTTCTGCACTCTTGCAATACAAAAATCATTTTGCCACTACAGCTTATTCAACTGCTTTATTAAATCTAGCCTTAATAGGCGCACTTTTACTAGCTAGACACAAAGATTCTTACACCATAGCCACTTATCTAAGTTATGGGGTTGTCATAGGTGGATTTTTGCAAGTTCTTGCACATTTATATTCTATCAGGCGATTTGGGCTTTTAAAGCTTTTTTCCTTAAAGGATTTATCTGCAAAATATACAAAAAAGTTTTATCATACTTTTTTACAAGCTAGCATAGGTAGCTCCACAGCACATATTTCATCTTTTATAGATACTTGGCTAGCTTCATTTTTAATAAGTGGAAGTATTTCTCACTTATATTATGGAAATAGGATTTTTCAACTACCTCTAGCACTTTTTGCCATTGCAACTTCAGTAGCACTTTTTCCCATGGTCGCAAAAGCCATAAAAAAGAACAAAACAGAAGAAGCTTTAAGGCTTATGCGAAAAGCCTTTTGGATTTTATTTTTTGTTTTAGGATTTGCTACACTAATAGGCATAGTTTTTTCACATCAAATTATTTTTTTATTATTTCAAAGAGGCTCTTTTACAGAGAGTGACACCTTGCATACTCAAACAATTTTAAGCATGTATTTAGTGGGGCTTTTGCCTTTTGGCTTATCAAAAATATTTCTACTTTGGCTATATTCCCTGCAAGAGCAAAAAAAAGCAGCAAAAATCTCAATAATAGCCCTAACATGGAATATAATATTTTCTCTAGCTCTAATAATTCCTTATAAAGCTGCTGGCTTAGCTCTTGCTTCAAGCCTTAGTGGATTTATTTTGTTTTTCTTGACTGTTAAAGAATTTGGCTTCAAATCTTTTTGGAAACTTCTAAAGTTTAGCTATAATAAAAATTCGCGAGGATAAATATGAAAGATTTTTTTAAACAATATGTCCCCTATTACAAACATTATAAATTAAAATTTTTTTATACCATAATTGGTATGATTTTAGTAGCCCTTGGTTCAAGTGGAAGTGCTTATATTATAAGACCTTTACTAAATCAAATATTTATAAATAAAAGCCAAACCATGCTAGCAGTCTTGCCTTTTTTTGTAATAATTTTATATTTTGCAAAAAGTTTTGGTGGTTTTATCGAAAGCTATTTTATATCTTTTATCGGTCAAGATATTATAAGACAAGTTAGAAATAAATTATTAGCACATATCCTTACTCTTGATTTAGACTTTTTTTATAAAAAAGCAAGTGGGGAGCTAATTAGCCGAATAACAAATGATATAAATCGTATACAAAATGCTATCTCAAACCAAATAGCAGAATTTTTAAGAGATTTTTTGACGATAGTTGGATTAGTTGCTGTTGTAATATATCAAAGCCCCGCCCTTGCATTTTTTGGATTGATTGTCATGCCTTTGGCTATTTATCCCCTTAGCAGACTTGCTCGAAAAATGAAAAAGCTATCATTTAAGTCTCAAGAAAGCATTTCAGATATTACGTCTCATCTAAGTGAGACTTTTTCAAATATTGAGCTTATAAAAGCTCATTCTGGACAAAAATTAGAAAGTGATAAATTTGCAAAAAATAATAAAAACTTCTTTTTGATAAATATAAAATCTGTAAAAATAAATGAATTAGTATCGCCGATTATGGAAATGCTTGGAGCTGTGGCTGTGGCTGTGGTTATATATTTTGGTGGACACAAGGTAATTCACGGAGATTTATCTGTAGGTGCGTTTTTTTCTTTTATAACAGCTTTATTTATGCTTTATACTCCTATTAAAAGAACCTCAAGCTTGTACAATAAAATGCAAGACGCGCTAGCTGCAAATGCTAGAATAAATGATTTATTAAAAGAGCAAGCACACATAAAAGATGGAGAAATAGATTTTAAAGAAGATATAAATCAAATTGAGTTTAAAAATGTTTGTCTTGATTATGGACAAGAAAATGCCCTAAAAAATATAAATCTAAAAGCAAATTTAGGTGAAAAAATAGCCCTAGTCGGAGATAGTGGTGGTGGAAAAAGCTCTTTAGTTAATCTTCTTATGAGATTTTATGACGTCAAAAGTGGGGAAATTTTACTAAATTCTACAAAATTAAATGATATTAAAATATATGATTTAAGAAAACAAATATCAATAGTTACACAAAGAGTTTATATTTTCAATGATAGTGTTTTAGCAAATGTTGTTTATGGAGAAACCTTAGATAAAGAAAAAGCAATAAAAGCTCTAAAACAAGCCCATGCTTTGGAATTTGTGGATAAATTGCCTAAAGGAATTGATACCATTTTAGATGAGGCTGGGGCAAATTTAAGTGGTGGACAAAGACAAAGAATAGCAATAGCAAGAGCACTTTATAAAAATCCAAAAATTCTAATCTTGGATGAAGCAACTTCAGCTTTAGATAATGAAAGTGAGTCTATTATTTCGCAATTAATTGATGAAGTTAGCAAAGAAAAAATTATTTTTGTTATAGCACATAGATTAAGCACAGTTAAAAATGCTGACAGAATTGCTGTTTTTAAAGCTGGGCAGATTGTAGGGCTTGGTAATGAGCAAAGTTTGCTTAAAACCTGCGAAGAATTCAAAAGATTGCACAGCTTAGCAAATATTTAATTTTTTTTAAGTAAAATACCAAACAATAAAGGAAAAACATTTTGTTTACTTACGATAGTTTGAAAAGAATTTTATTTTTACTTGATCCTGAAACTGCTCATACTCTTGTAGAATTTTGCCTAAGATTTATTCAAAAATTTGCTTTTATGCTAGGAATTTTAAAAAAACTATTTTTAGTACAAAACAACAAGCTAAGTCAAGATATTTTAGGAATAAAATTTGCAAATCCTTTGGGACTTGCTGCTGGTTTTGATAAAAATGCTACCATGCTTGACGCAACTTTACCCTTAGGTTTTAGCTATACTGAAATAGGAACATTTACTCCAAAAGCTCAAGAAGGAAATGCAAAGCCTAGACTTTTTAGGCATATAAAAGAACAAAGTTTACAAAATGCTATGGGTTTTAATAATCTAGGCAAAGATTGTGTAAAAAGAAATATTTTAAAAAGAAAAGATTTAGCTTTGGTGCTTGGGGTAAATATTGGCAAAAATAAAGCAACCTCACAAGAAAATGCTTTGGAAGATTATTTAAGCTTGATTAAAGAATTTACAGAGCTTTGTGATTATCTTTGCATAAATATTTCAAGCCCAAACACAAAAGGACTAAGAGACTTGCAAAATATAGATTTCATTAAAGAGCTTTTCATAAGTGCAAGAAAAATAACCAAAAAACCAATATTTTTAAAAATTTCGCCTGATATGTCAAGCAAAAAAGCACTTGAACTTTGCAAATGTGCTATAAAATACGGAGCAAGTGGGATAGTTGCCACAAATACTACCGTTGATTATAGCTTGGTAGAAAATGCAAAAGAAAATGGTGGCTTAAGTGGAGAAGTTCTTAGAGAAAAATCTTATATTTTTTTTAAAGAATTGGCTTATGAATTATATGGTAAAACTATACTTATAAGTGTAGGTGGCATAAATTCTTATGAAGAAGCTTATAGAAGACTTAAAGCTGGAGCTAGTCTTTTACAAATTTTTACAGGATTTATCTACAAAGGTCCTAATTTACAAAAAAATATCAATCAAGGTATTTTAAAGCTTATGAGCCAAGATGGCTTTAAAAATATTAAAGAAGCAATTGGGAGCGACTTAAAATGATTTTAACAAAAATTTCAAAATTTCAAAATTTTAGAATAAAAAATTTACTTAAATACTTTATTTTTATTTCAATAATTTTTACGGAGAGTTTAATGGCACATAGCACCTTACCAAAATATTATACCAAAACCTTAGAAAATGGCTTGCAAATTGTTGCCATTCCTTTGCACAATTCAAGCAATGTTATAACTACTGATATTTTTTATAAAGTCGGCAGTAGAAACGAAGTTATGGGAAAAAGTGGTATAGCGCATATGCTAGAACATATGAATTTTAAATCAAGTAAAAACTTAAAAGCTGGAGAATTTGACCAGATAGTAAAAGACTTTGGAGGAGTTGATAATGCTTCAACGGGCTTTGATTATACAAACTATTTTATAAAATCAAGCTCAAAAAATCTTGAAAAAAGCTTAGAATTATTTGCTGAGCTTATGAAGAATTTAACTTTAAAAAACAAGGAATTTCAACCTGAACGAAATGTAGTTGAAGAAGAGCGAAGATGGAGAACTGATAATAGTCCTGTTGGATACTTACAGTTTAGGCTATTTAATAATGCCTATATTTATCATTCTTACCATTGGACGCCAATCGGCTTCATGAGTGATATAAAATCTTGGGATATTAAAGACATTAAAGACTTTCATAATATTTATTATCAACCTAAGAATGCTGTTATAGTTGTAGCTGGTGATATAAGTGAAGCTCAAGTTTTTAAATTTGCTAACAAACATTTTAAAAAGATAAAAAACAAAGAAGATATTCCAAAAGTTCATGTAAAAGAGCCAAAACAAGATGGAGCTAAGCTTGTAAATATTAAAAAAGATAGCCAAGTCCAAATAATCTCCATAGCTTATCATATTCCAAATTTTGAAAGTAAAGACCAAGTTGCACTTTCAGCTTTGAGTGAACTTTTAAGTGATGGTAAATCTTCGATTTTATATAAAATTTTAGTTGATTCTAAAAAATATGTAAATTCTGTTTATGCTTATAATATGGAGTTAAAAGACCCTGGTTTATTTGTTTTTTTAGCAGTTTGTAATCCAAATATTGAAGCAAAAGATGTTGGATATGAATTCTTAAAAATAATTGAACGCATAAAAGAAAAAGGTGTTACTCAAGAAGAACTTGATAAAATAAAGATAAATACAAAAGCTAGTTTTATTTTTTCACTTGAAGATTCAAGTTCTGTTGCTTCTTTGTTTGGATCTTATTTTGCAAGAGGAGATATTAAACCTTTGCTTACATATGAAGATGATATTGATAAACTAACAAGTAAAGATATAGTCGAGGTTATAAATAAATACTTAATACCTTCAAATTCAACAACAGTTATTTTAAAAAAATAGCTAAGAGATATAAAAAATAAAGGAATGAAAGTGCAAAGTATTCAAGGTGCAATGACAGCATTAATTACCCCATTTAAAAATAATATTGTTGACAGTGCTTGTTATGAAAAGCTTATAAAAAGACAAATTGCTCAAGGAATTGATGCGATTATTCCAGTTGGAACTACAGGTGAGAGTGCAACACTTAGCCATAAAGAACATAAACAATGTATCGAAATTGCCGTTGCAACTTGCAAAGGAACTAATACAAAAGTAATAGCTGGAGCTGGAAGTAACGCTACAAGTGAGGCAGTTGACCTTGCTAAACATGCCCAAAGTGTGGGTGCTGATGCAATTTTATCTGTTACACCATATTATAACAAACCCACTCAAGATGGACTTTATGAACATTATAAAGCAGTTGCTAAAAGTGTTGATATGCCTATTGTTTTATATAATGTTCCATCACGAACAGGAGCTGACTTAGAAGCTGATACTGCTATAAGATTATTTGATGATTTTGCTAATATTTATGCTATAAAAGAAGCAACTGGAGACTTGCATAGATGTGTAGAATTACTTGCAAAAAGACCTGAGTTTAGAGTATTTAGCGGAGATGATATGATTGATTATCCAATGCTAAGCAATGGCGCAAGTGGAATAATATCGGTAACTTCAAATTTATTGCCAAATTTAAAAAGTGAATTAACTCACAAAGCTCTTGAAAATGATTTTTTAGGTTCAAGAGAAATTAACAATCTTTTATACCCATTAAATGTTATACTTTTTGCTGAAAGCAACCCAATACCAGTAAAAGCTGCCATGTATTTAAGTGGCCTAATTGATTCTTATGAATGTAGGTTACCTTTAGTAACGCCTAGCAAGAATCTTTTGAAAAATCTTGAGAAAATTTTAGAAAAATATGAGGTAAAAAAATAATGAAAGACAAGACTTTAGTAATAAGTGGAGCCACAAAAGGTATAGGAAGAGCGACTGCTTATCGCTTTGCAAAAGAAGGGGTAAATATCGCTTTTACTTATAATTCAAATAAAGAAATAGCAGAAGAAATGGTAAAAGATTTAGAAGAAAATTATAAAGTAAAAGCAAGAGCTTATGAATTTAATATTCTAGAACCACAAACTTACAAAGAATTATTTTTAGAAATTGATAAAGATTTTTCTAGTGTTGATTTTTTTATCTCAAATGCTATGATTTACGGAAGAGCTGTTGTTGGTGGATATGGTAAATTTATGAAATTAAAGCCACGAGGCTTAAACAATATCTACACAGCAACTGTAAATGCCTTCGTTTGTGGAGCTCAAGAAGCTGCAAAAAGAATGAAAACACAAAAAGATGGTGGATCAATAGTAAGTCTTAGCTCAACTGGAAATTTAGTTTATATACAAAACTATGCAGGACATGGGACAAATAAAGCGGCTGTTGAAGCCATGGTAAGATACGCAGCGACTGAACTTGGAGAATTTGGAATTAGAGTAAATGCAGTAAGTGGAGGACCTATTGATACTGACGCGCTAAAAGCCTTTACAAATTATGAAGAAGTAAGAGATAAAACAGCAGAATTATCACCTCTAAATCGTGTAGGACATCCCACAGATTTAGCAAATGCATGTTATTATTTATGCACTAAAGATGCTTCTTGGGTTACAGGACATACTTTGATAGTTGATGGTGGAACCACTTTTAGATAATGAAAAAGCTAAATAAATCCTTTAAAAAATTAAACTTGCCAAATAGGTTAGCTCTACTTAGAATATTGCTAGCTCCTTTGATGCTATTTTTTATAATAGGTAGAGACTTGCCTTTTTTAAGATTGCTTGATGGCTCTTGGTTAGATTATTTTGCTGGATTGATTTTTGTAATTGCAGCTATTACTGATTTTTTCGATGGATATATCGCAAGACAATGGGATCAAATCACAAAACTTGGTGCAATCTTAGATCCACTTGCTGATAAAATGCTTATGCTTGCAGGATTTTTAGGATTGATGGTAATAGATAGAGCAAATATTTGGGCAGTTTTTTTAATACTAAGTAGAGAGTTTTTTATAACAGGCTTAAGAGTCGTTGTGGCAAGTGAAAAAAGAAACCTAGCAGCATCCATGGCAGGAAAAATAAAAACTGTCGTGCAAATGTTTGCTATTGGATTTTTAATCATGTCTTGGCCGTATGCTAGCTTGCTTCTTTGGGCAGCTGTGATTTTAACTCTTTATTCAGGATATGAATATACCAAAGAATATTTTGTAGATTAAGTGATTTAGTTTGGGAATAATAATTTTTTTAATAGTTTTATCGTTTTTAGTTTTTTTCCATGAATTAGGTCATTTTAGTGCGGCAAAAATTTTCAAAGTCAAAGTTTTAACCTTTTCTATTGGTTTTGGAAAAAAAATATATTCTTTTAATTGGCTAGATACGGATTGGCAAATAAGTCTAATACCGCTTGGTGGATATGTCAAAATGAAAGGTCAAGATGATACCAAACCAAACCTAGTAGATAATTCAGATGATAGCTATAATACAAGAGAGCCTTGGCAAAGAATAATCATTTTATTGGCTGGACCTTTTTTTAACTTTTTACTAGCGGCAATCTTATATTTTATTATTGCGCTTATTGGAGCAAATGCCCTGTCTCCAACTATTGGAAAAATAGTGCCGAATTCAGTGGCTTTTAAAAGTAATTTACAAAAAAATGATAAAATAGTTCAAATAAATAATACAAAAATCAAAACTTGGACTAAGCTAGCAGAACTTATCACTACAAGCAAAGGAGCTTTGAATGTTTATATTCAAAGAGATGGAAAAGTTTATAAAAAAATTATTTCTCCTAAAATTGAAAAATCAAAAAATATCTTTGGTGAAGATATGCAAAAAAGACTTCTTGGAATTAGCCCAGAATTTAAAATAATCAAAGTTCATTATACTTTTTTTCCAGCTATAAAATATGGCTATAAACAAACAGTAAAAGCCTCAAAACTAATCTTTCAAGGTGTAATTAAACTAATAGAAGGGGTAATTCCTAGCCGCCAAATAGGGGGAGTTATTAGCATTGCTAAAATAATCTCAAGTGCAAGTCAAAACGGAATAGTAGCGCTCTTTACGGTTATTGCCTTAGTGTCTGTAAATCTTGGCGTACTTAATCTCTTGCCAATTCCAGCTCTTGATGGTGGACATATCATTTTTAATATTTATGAAATAATTGCTAGACGAAAAGCAAGTGAAAAAGTTTTTATGTTCTTGACAATTTGCGGATGGATTGTTTTAGCATTTTTGATGCTACTCGGTTTTTACAATGACATAACAAGGTTTTTTTAAATGAATAAAATGTCTAAAAATAAAGCAGAAGAAAATCTAGATACCGTAATAAGCCAAATTGAGCAAGCAAGGCTTAAAGTCTCAGCACATCACATAGTAAGTTTAGTTGCGATTAGTAAATATAATACATCTGAAGACATAAAAAATCTCTATTTTGCAGGGCAAAGAGCTTTTGGGGAAAACAAAGTACAAGATTTAAAAACAAAAATGCAAGAGCTAGAATCCCTGCCTATTGCTTGGCACTTTGTGGGACACCTTCAAAAGAATAAAATCTCAGCTTTGATTGAGCTAGAGCCATATTTATTTCATGGACTTGATTCTTTAGAATTAGCATTCGAACTTAACAAAAAATTAGAGAATAAGAATAAAAATATGGCTTGCTTGTTGCAAGTAAATTCTTCATACGAAAAAAGTAAAAGTGGATTTTCTCCCAAGCATTGCTTAGATGCTTATAGAAATATAGAAAAAAATTGTCCAAGAATACAACTCCAAGGACTAATGTGCATAGGTGCAAATTCAAAAAATAAAGATGAAATCAAAAAAAGTTTTCTCTTAACAAAAAAATTTTACGAAGAAACTAAAAAAGAATTTAATGCAAAAATTTGCTCAATGGGCATGAGTAATGATTTTCAAGAAGCCATAGAGTGTGGTTCAAATATGATAAGAATTGGAAGTGCTCTATTTAAAGAGTTTAAAGAATTTAAATAAATAAAAATCTTCAAAAATCTTAAATTCTAAATAGCTTTAAAAATTAAATATCTCAATACTTCAAAGCATTTTTAAAATTTTTAATTTCATCTTTCATATTATCTTGACGCATAAAATGCTCTCCTATTAAAAAAGCATCTATACCTTGTGAATGTAATTTTTTTAAAATTTTAGGGCTATCTAATCCACTTTCCGCAACTAAAACTTTACCCTTTGGTATTTTTGGAATTAATACTTCACAAAGTTTAAAATCAAGTTCAAAGGTTTGCAAATTTCTATGGTTTATTCCTAAAATATTTGCTCCACACTTTAGTGCTTTTTGTAAATCTTGCTCATCATGTATTTCAAACAAAACTTCTAATCCAATATCTCTTGCAAAGTTAAATAGCTTTTTCAAATCTTTAAAATCTAGAGCTTTTGCAATCAGTAAAATAAAATCAGCTCCATAAATTAGTGCTTCTAAAATTTGGTATTTATCAATTATAAAATCTTTTCTAAGTAAGGGCAAGGAAATATTTGCCTCTTTTAAAATCTCTAAATTTTTCAAAGAACCTTTAAAAAAGTGTGGTTCAGTTAAAACAGATATTGCACTAACTCCAGCTTTTTCATAAACTCTAGCAAGTTTAAGAACATCAAAATCAGGACGAATCAATCCCTTGCTTGGACTTGCCTTTTTAAGCTCAGCTAAAATATTAATTTGATTTTTCTCACTAAGTGCTTTTAGGACATCTTTTATGATGATTTTTTTTGAAGATAATTTTTCCTCTAAAAGCTCAAAAGAAATTTTTTGTTTTTTAATCTCTAAATCATGACTTGTTTTTTTTAGAATCTCGTCTAAAATCATTTTTTAACTTTACTCTTGCTGATTTTGGTATGTTTTATATACTTTTGTTTTTTAATATCTGTACTTAACTTTTGCTTTTTATCATGATATTTTTTAGCAATTTTTATTTTATGATGTTTAGTTCTTTTTACTTTCTTGCTTATTTTTTTAATTTTACATTTTTGTATAGTATCCCAATGAAATTTAATATCTTTATCAATAAGCCCAACCTGCCCAACAACTTTTTTCATAAGAATTTTTGCACTTTTGCATTGTCTTAATTTATATTCGCCCCAAGCTATAGAATCCATATAAGCTAAATTATTAGGTTCAGCTTTTAGAGCCTTTTTGGTTAAAGCCAAACCTTCTTTTATGTCAAGATTATATTTTATTAATAAATAACCTAGAAAATTTTGGTAAATTGGCATATTTGAAACGCTCAAAATATAACGCATTTTTTTAATAACAGATTTCAAAACACTTCTTTTATTTTCTGCACTTTGAAACTCTAAAACTGCTAATTTTGCATACATATTTATATCATTTGTCTTTTTATAAATCTTTTCTGATAATTTATATGCTTTCTCATAATCAAGATTTTTTTCGTATAAAGATAGTAGTTTAGCATTATCAAGATGTTTTACTTTTAAAAATTTTATAGCATCTTTTATATCTTTAATTTCTAAATAACTAACTAATAACTCTCCTACTTTTTTTTGCAATAATTTTTGCTTTTCATTTCCATTCAAAGAATTATAAGTTCGTTTAAGAATCGAAATAACACCATCAAGATTATTATTTTCTCTATAAAAAGAAAAAAGTTTCATTCCTAAATCAAGATTATATCCATGTAACCGTAAGTGCGTTTCAAGATACGATATAGCACTTTGTTTCTCATGCAATCTTGCATATAAAACATCAACTAAACTGATTAGATACTTGGGCTTTAATTCTTTAAGATATATACTTTCAAAATACTTTGACGCTTCTTGATATTTCCCTTTTATGTAATAAATATTTGCAATTATTTCATATGTTCTTATATCGTCATCTTTTTTGATGAACAAAAGAGCTTTACTTAAAGCTTCATCATATTTTTTTACAGAAATCAGAGCAAGCAGATTAATATTAAAAATCTTAGCAGAATTTTTCAAAGTTGGATTATAATTTTCATCTACTAATGAAATAATTTCTTGATTTTCTTTTAAATAAAGGCATATTTGCAAAGCTTTATAAAGGTATTCGCCTCTGTGTGAATTATTAAAAAGTTTTAAATATAAATTCTTTGCACCCACATAATTTTTATTATGAATATCCTCAAAAGCAAACATAATATCTTGGTCTTCATTAGCATAGGCTTTTTTATTTATGGGTATCTGCTCTCGTGCACAAGATGTAAAAAAGATAACAAATAAAAGCAAAATCAAGCTTTTTTTACATAAAGACATCAAAACCTCTTATTTTGTAGATACTTAGGGCTGTTATTGTACTATCTTTTGACTTAGACTTTTGATTTTATACTATAAGTGTCACATTTTTTATATATATCTTTTACTTCTTGGGCAAACTTTTGCTCTTTAAAGACAATAAGTGGTTGAAAAACTCTCAATAAAGCTTTAGAGTTTTTCTTTAAAAAGACTAGAACTAAGCTTGAATCTTTATTAATATTAGGATATACAAAACGCAAAGCCTCAATATTTAGAGAAAATTCATTGGCAAAAATAATAATATTTTTTAATTGCTTAGCATCATAACAAAAAAAGATTTTGGTATTAACATTTGAGATTTTTGAGATTTTTCTCATAAATTCTCTTAATGGCAAAAAGTCATTATATCTAGCTATTCGAAATAAATTTTTCATAGATTTTTGTACATTTTCATGATAAAATGGAGGATTTGAAACTATGATATCAAATAAAGAGTCAAAATCAAGTTTTAAAAAATCACCCTTATAAAGTTTCTTATTTATTTTATTTATACTTGCATTTTTTTGGCTTAAAAAGCAAAATTTCTCTTGAAGCTCAACTTGATTTAACTGTAATTTTTTAAAATCTCTTGCAAGTAAAAGTCCCAAAATGCCACAACCGCTTCCAATATCAAGAAGTTCACCTTGGATATTTTTGTATTTCTCTAAGCATTTGCATGCAAAATCATACAAAAAATGTGTATCACTATTGTAACAATAGCCATCTTGAATTTGATACAATAGCATTAAAGTGCCTTAGCAGTTTTTGAAAATTCTATAAGCTCTTCGGTATTAAAATTATATTTTTCAATTTGCTCTAAAGACTCTTTTAAAACATAAGAAGCACTAAGCGCGTCACTATATGCTCTATGCTGGTTTGGAATATTAATATTTAATAATTCTTTTAAATAATCAAGCCCATATCTTGGAGCTTTAATTGTTCTTTTTGCCAATTTAATAGTACAAAGTTTTCTATTTTGCAGTTTTCCTAAATCAAATTTTTCAAATAAATCAGAAATAAAATTATAATCAAAATTAACATCATGAGCCACAAAAACATCAGCAGCTAAAAAAATCTTAAACTCTTGGAGTACATCTTCTAGCCTTGGGGCATTTACAAGCATTTGGGGATTTATATTTGTAACACCTTGAACATAAGTTGGGATTTGCTTAGCATAAACCAAAGATTCATATTTATCTAAAATATCTCCATTTTTATATTTTAAAGCACCGATTTCTATGATTTGTCCTTCTTGGACATTATTTCCATTTGTTTCAATATCAACTACACAAAAAACTTGATTTTTTATTTTAGTTTTTAGCGTTTGCAAGTAAACCAAATTTTTCTCAAAAACCAAAGGTAAACCATTTGCTAGTAAAAGCTCAGCTTCTAAGTCAGTATCTTGAAAAAACTTATCAGGGCATTTTTTTAAAAAACCATAAAATTCTTCTATTTGCATTTTTTTTCTTGCTAATTTTGAAAATAGATTTTTTTCTAAATACTTATTATTATTTGTATTAGTATTTTTATCTAATTTGCCTTTTTTGTTTTTATGAATATCAGTATTCTTAGTACAATTATTAGGATTTATCATCAAGTTCTTTTACACTTTTCATAAATTTTTTAACTAGGGTTTCATCTTTTATACCCTTTGTTTTTTCTAAAGAACTAGATAAATCAAGAGCGTAAAAATCAAAAGAGATTAAGTCTTTTAAATAACTTTCATTTATGCCACCAGCTAAAATAATTTTAGAACAATCTAAGCTTTTTAAAAGTTCTAAGTCTAATTTTTTTCCACTTCCACCAAAACTTAGAGTAAAAGCATCGAGCAAATAAAAAGTATCTTTTTCTAAATTTTCTAAGTCTTTTTTATCTTTAACTCTAAGCACTTTTATAGCCTTAATATTAAGCTTAGCAAAATCAAGGACATTTTTATCATCAATAATCTGCGCCAATTGCATCTTAGTTTCATTTGAAATTTTATTTATAAATTCAATACTTTCGTTTACAAAAAGTCCAACACTTAAAACAAAAGGAGGTAAAGATTTTATAATTTCTTTCGCCCTAATTGGGCTAATATATCTTGCACTTGGCTTATAAAAAACAAATCCAAGTGCATCAGCACCATACTTTGCACACATCAGAGCATCTTTTTTCGAAGTTAGACCACAAATTTTTATTTTCATCAAAGTACTATTTTAAAGAGTTTACGGCTTTTTTGTAATCGCCACTAGAAAAAACATAAGTTCCAGCTACAACTATATCAACTCCAGCTTCTTTTAGATTATTTATATTACTTTCATTTACTCCGCCATCAACTTCAATAAGGCATTTTGCACCTTGTATTTTTTCAAGTTCTTTTAAATTTTTTGCTTTTTGCAAGACATTTTTAATAAATCTTTGCCCTCCAAAACCAGGATTTACAGACATTAATAATACTAAATCCAAATCTTGCAAAAGATACTTTAAACTTTGTTCGCTAGTGTGAGGATTTAGCACAATCCCAGCTTTGATACCTAAAGATTTTATTTTTTGAATAAGTCTGTGGGGGTGTCTTTCACTCTCAAGATGAAAAGAAATAATTTCAGGTTTCAAAGGAGCAAATAAATCTATAAAAAAGTTATTATTATCAACCATTAGATGAATGTCAAGAGGCTTAGTAGCTAATTTTGCTATACTTTGCACGACTACGGGTCCCAAAGTCATATTTGGCACAAAATGCCCATCCATAACATCTACATGAATATAATCACAACCTGTTTCACAAATTGCTAAAATTTCTTCGTTTAATCTACCAAAATCAGCTGATAATACAGAAGGCGCTACAAGCATTTCTTACCCTTTTAAAAATATTTTAATTATATCAAAAAAATCTTATATTAAAGAGTAGTTCTTGTATTTTTCAAAAAACCAATAAAAAGATAAAATTAATCCTGAAGTTTTTGTTTTAGATTCATCAAAAATAAATGCCCTAACTTCTTTTAATGGCAAGAAATACAGCTCAATTTCTTCATCTTCTATACCACCGCCTTTATGAACTTTCATATTGTCATTAATATTTGCAAAAAATAAAGTAGATTTTGAACCGCTAACCCCAACATTTGAAAAAAAAGTTAGTATTTTTTCAATTTTTTTTGAAGGAATATCATAGCCACATTCTTCATCCACTTCTTCTTTTGCGATATTTACTAAGTCTTTATCTTTGTCTATTATTCCTGCACACAATTCATAAGTAAAGGTTCTTTTTTTATCATTTAAATAAACAGGAGCTCTAAATTGTTTGACCAATAAAAAAGCTTCTTTTTGTTTATCAAAAAGCAAAATTGAGACACTATCAAAGCACTCAACTGCTTCCCAAGTTTTATTTTTATTATTTATATTATATGATAATTTTATGGGCTTTACATAATTTGGATTTTCTAGTTTCTCACCTTTAAGGTTTTTTATTATATTTTTCATTGTTTTTAACTATTGCTCCAAACTAACGCATTTTGCATATATTTTAACCAAAATAAAAATGAACAATGAAACCAAAATAATACAAGCTCCACTTGAAATATTTGTGTAATATGAAATACTCAATCCAATTAAGGTAAAAACCAAAGATAAAAACACAGATACAAGCATCATTTTAGATAAATTATTGCAAAACATTCTGGCAATATATGGAGGAATACTAAGCAAAGCAATCACTAAAATAAGTCCAACAATTTGAATAAGGGCAACTATACTAAAAGCACAAAGAACTAAAATCAAAGTATAAATTACATTGACTTTTACGCCACGCAAAGCTGCAAATTCACTATCATAAGACACAGCTAAAAATTCTTTATAAAAAACTCCCACTAAAACAACCACTAAAATATCTAAAACCAAAGTATAATAAATATCAAGTCTTGAAACTGATAAAATTGAACCAAACAAATAAGAAAGCAAATCAACATTATAGCCACTCGTTAAGTCAATAAAAACTATACCAATAGCCATGCCCCCAGCCCAGATAATACCAATAGTTGCGTCCAGCTTGGTTCGCTCTTTTAGCGTTAAAACTGCGATAATCAAAGCTGCAATTATGGCAAAAATACTAGCGCCTAAAATAATAGGCAAAGAAAAAAATACAGCAAGCCCAATACCGCCGTAAGAGCAATGCGCTATTCCACCTGCTAAATAAGACATTTTATTTACTACAACTAAAGAGCCTATGATTCCAGCTGCAACAGAAACTAAAATAGAAGCTAAAAAAGCATTTTGCATAAACTGATAAGAAAACATATCAAGCATTTTAAACCCTCCCTTTTTCTTCTTGTTTTTTGCCCAAAGCATTTAAAATCTCAACTTCGCATAAATGCCCTTCTCGTGACAAAGAATGCTGATTTATTTTGTCAATTTTATGACAAACAATTTGGCGATTTACATGCACTACATTTTTTGCATAATTTAAAAGCAAAGATATATCATGGCTAATTACAACAATCGCCATATTAATATTTAGATTATTTAAAAGCTTATAAATAACTCTTTGCCCTTCTACATCTATACTTGCTGTTGGCTCATCCAAAAATAATATTTTAGGAGTGCAACAAAGTGCTCTTGCTATAAAAACCCTTTGTCTTTGCCCACCTGAGAGTGAACCTATCTTGTAGTTTTCATATTCAAGCATTCCAACTTGCTCCAGCGATTTTCTAGCGCAAGCAATATCACTCTTATCGTATGAAAAAAACTTTCTTCTTTTGAAATTATGTGCCATTAATACGACTTCTAAAACTCTTATAGGAAAATCTAGGTTTAAATTTGTATTTTGAGGAACATAACCTAAAAAATTATTACTTTCTTTTAAAATTACTTCTCCACTTCTTGGCTTTAAGATATTTAAAATTAGTTTAACAAGAGTAGTTTTACCACCACCATTTGGACCAATTATCGCTAAGAAATCATTTTCAAAAATATTCAAGCAAATATCATCTAAAACATTAGTTTTATTATCATATGAAAAAGATACATTTTTAAGCTCTATAATTTTTTTAGTTTTCAAAATAAGCCTTAGTTTTTAAGTAAATTTATAAGCTTGGCCACAAAATCATCTTTATCATTTGGACAGGCGCAAACTATGTAATCTTTAATCTCACATTCTTTTGCAACCTCTTTGTACTCAACAGATAGCTCAAATTTAGTTTCACTATTGTCAACAATAAATGATATTGGGTAAATTATAACTTTTTGTTTTTTTAACTCTTTAAGTCTAGTCCCTAAAGATGGTGTAAGCCACTTAATAGGCCCTAGTTTTGATTGATAAGCCAAAGATACAGACTTATATTTTATGTTTTGTTTATCAAGCATTTTTTGCAAAATTTTAACTTCTTCTTGAATATGTTTTTGATAAGGATCACCATTTTTTATTATTTTTTGAGGTAAGGCGTGAGCTGAAAAGATAATATTATAATCATCACTATAAACACTTCCATTTTTTAAATTTTTCTTAATTTCATTTATAATTACTTGGTTATAAACTTCATCCTTATAAAAAGGCTCTATCACTTTTTGCGTATAAGAAGAATCAAGAAGCCCATCAAAATCTTCTAAACTTGATTTTGTTGTTGTGGTTGAATAGTGAGGATATAAAGGCAAAAATATCACATCTTTTATCTTCTTTTCTTCTAATTCTAGTAAAACATCTTTAGCAAAAGGTGGAGTATATCGCATTGCATAAGTAACATAATAATCCTTACCTAGTTTGCTTTGAAGTTTCTTTTTTAGTTTATCACTAAATTCATAAATTGGCGAACATCCCCCTATTTTCTCATAATTTTTCCAAGACTCATCAAGTCTTCTTGAAACTATAAAAGATGCTAGAAGTGAACGAAAAATTTTGCTTTTCGTAGTAATAATATTTTTATCATTAAACATATTTTTTAAAAATAATGACAATTCCTTTTTATTTCTTGCTCCACCCATATTAAGTAAAATTACAGCTTTCATTTTTTTCCTTTTTCCTTTTTCTTTATTTATTTCAAATTTTATTTAGATTTATTAATCTAATTTTATTATTTTACTAGCACACCAAGACGCTAAATCTTCATCGTGTGTTATAAGTATAATAGCCAAACTATCTAAATATTTAAGCAAAAATTTCATAAAGTCCAAAGAAATAATATTATCCAAAGCCGAACTAGGTTCATCACAAAGCAAAACCTTAGGGTGCATTAAAATTGCCCTTAGTATAGAACATCTTTGCAAAAGTCCACCACTTAAAAATTCAGGTTTTTTGTAAATATCATCTTCTTTAAGATTGAGATTTTTTAAAATCTTTAAAAATTCAATTCTTTTTGGAATTTTTGCTACATCTTCAAGTTGGTTTATTATGCTAAAAGACTGATGGAAAGAAGTATAGGGATCTTGAGAAATAATAGCTAAGTCTTTACACATTATTTTGCCCTTGTTTGGTTTCAAATTTTTACATATTAATTCTAGAAGTGTAGTTTTTCCGCTTCCACTTGAACCAAGAATTGCCAAAATTTCACCTTTATAGACTTTTAAAGAAAAATCTTTGAAAATTTGTGTACTCTTATAAGCAAAATCAATACTATCTATGTCAAGAACTAATTCTTTAATGATTTGTTTCCTTTAAGGTTTATTATTGCTAATATTATACAAGAAAATTAATCGTTAAATCTTTAATTAAAGTTTTTTTTGCTAAACTTCGAAATACATAACTTAAGGAGAATATATGAAAAAAATTGTATTAGCAACTTTGATTTTAAGTGCTTTCGCGTTTGGTGCTAGTTTTGCTACCTGTGCAGCTTGCCATGGAGCAAAAGCTGAAAAACATGCTTTAGGAAAATCTAAAATTATTGCAGGTTGGTCAGTTAAAAAAGTTGAACATGCGTTAAAAGGTTACAAAGCAGGTACTTTTGGTGGAGCACTAAAAGGAATTATGAAAGGTCAAGCTTCAAAATTAAGCGATGCAGATATGGCATCTTTGGCTAAACAAATTTCAAAATTTCCAAAACCATAGTTTGAAGCTTCAAGTAACCTTTTAGGTTACTTGGCTTTAATCTTTTATACTTTAAAATTTATTCATAATAAACAATAAATATTTATACTTTTTTATTACTTTTAATCAAATCTTGTTTTTCTTGTTCTTGTTTTTTTTCTTTAGCAATTGCGTCATTTAAATCATCTTCACTATCAAATAATAAGCCGTCCATCATCTTTTTTGTATCATCAAATTGCCCAGTTTTAACAGACCAGATAAAAAATACAAGCATTGCAGAACTAACAAGCAAAGCAACTACTAACATCATAACTAAAATTCCAAACATTTATTTATCCTTTTGTCTAATTCTAAATGAATTTGCCACCACAAGCAAAGAAGATAAGCTCATAGATAAAGCAGCAAATAAAGGTATAACATAACCAAAAATTGCTAAAGGCACAGTGATTAGATTGTACAAAAGCGAAATAATTAAATTTTGTTTTATGAAAAAATAAGTTCGCTTCGAGATTCTAAAGGCATCATGTAAAGAATTTAAAGTATTATTTAAAAGCACAATATCGCTAATAGAAATAGAAATATCAGCCCCCGCACCCATAACAATCCCAATATCAGCCGTAGATAAAGCAAGACTATCATTTAAGCCATCTCCAACCATAACCACAATGTTGTTGTTCTTTTTTAATTCTTTGATAGTCTCAGCCTTTTGTAAAGGGTTTAAATGCGCTTTATAATTATCAATGCCAAGTTTTAAACAAAGCTTTTTAGCAACGCTAGCGTTATCCCCCGTTAGCATTAGTATTTCTAATTTCATTTTTTTCATTTTTTCTATAAAATCTTTGGCATTTTCTTTTATCTCATCTTCAAGCTCAAAACTAACTTTACACTCATCACTCAAGGCAAACAAATACAAGCTATTTCCTTTGGTATTTTCAAAATCATATTTTATTTTATATTCATCAAAAAGCTCTTTATTCCCGCCTAGAATCTTAAGCCCTTGATAGCTTGCTTGCATACCTCTTGCTTGAATATTTTTGAGTCCTTTTAAACTAAGGTTTTCTATATTTTTATATTTTTGTTTTAGATATCTAGCTATTGCTTGACTAACTAAATGCTCAGAACTAGAAACCAAAGCGTACAAAAGTCCTAATTCTTTTTGGCTTAGCTTTGAGTTTTGTATAAAATTTATAACTTTAAGTTTTCCTTTTGTTAGCGTTCCTGTTTTGTCAAGCACCAAAGTATTCGCTCTTGCTAAAGTTTCAATATGCTTAGCTTCTTTAAAAAGTAATGATTTTTTTGCTAGAAGATTAATACCTATCAAAGAAGCAATTGGAGTTGCAAGTGCTAAAGCGCAAGGGCAAGCTATCACAATTACAGAAATTGAAACGATAAAAGCCTTCTCAAAAGAAGAAGCATTTGGCGCAAAATACAAAGTTCCACCAAAAAAATACCAGAAAACAAAAGAAAGACAAGCAAGACTTAAAATAGTGAAAGTAAAATATTTAGAGATTGCATTTGCCCTATTTTCAATATTTGATTTTGAGCTAAGAGAATCTTCAAGCAAGGTCACTATTGAGTTCAAAGTAGAGTTTGCAAAATTTTTCAACACCTTAAATCTAATAAGCCCGTCAGTATTTATAGTTCCTGAGCAGATTTTTGAGCCTATTTTTTTGTAAACTGTTTGTGCCTCACCTGTAATACTTGATTCATCAAAGTTTGCCTCACCTTGTGTGACTTCTCCATCAACCATAGCTTTTTGCCCAGCTTTTAGCAAAATTATATCTCCAACTTTTATCTCATCCAATGAGATTATTTTTGCTTGTCCATTTTTTATAACATTCGCTTCAAGTGGCAAAGAAGATTTTATTTTGTCTAAAGTATCACTAGCTGATTTTTTACCGATAAGCTCTAGGTACTTACCGACTAAAACAAAAGTTATAATCATAGTTACAGAATCAAAATAAGTACCCCCTGCACCTCCAAGCATTACATAAACTGAGTAAAAATACGTAAGACTTGCTCCTGTGATTACCAAAAAATCCATATTTAAAAACTTATTTTTCAAACCATAATAAGCGCCTTTGTAAAAAAGTGAACCTGAATAAAACAAAACAGGCGTAGATAAAATAAATTCACCAAAATGAATCAAGCTTGTCACATCTTTATTAATTCCTGTAAAAAAACCTGTATATTTTGCTAAAGAAAGCATCATAATATTCATACTAGCAAAAACAGCAATCATCATTTTTATTATATAAATTCTTTTTCTTTTGAGTGACTTTTGCTCAACAACACTTGCATCATAAGCATAAGCGTTGTATCCTATGCTTCGTATTTTTAAAATAATTTCTGAGAGTTTTATTTTGTTTTTATTATAAATAATTTTTGCTTTATTAGTTGAAAAGTTAATGCTAGCTTCTTTTACTCCAGACAAATTTATCAAAACTTTTTCATTCAGCCACACACAAGCAGCACAGTGAATTCCCTCAATAATCAAATCAACTCTAGTAAAACCATCTTCAGTAGTTTTTAAAAAACGCTCTTCAAAAGAAATATTATCAAACTTTGCTAAGTCATCATTTGCACTTTCTATGGGTGGTGCGATTGTATTATTTCCTAGTTTTTCATAAAATGATTCTAAGCCACCTGCGTTTAAAATCTCATAAACACTTTTACATCCCAAGCAACAAAAATACTTGTCACCAGATTTAAGCATTATATCTTCATCAAATTCTAAGTGACAATGCGAGCATTTCACTCTTGGCATTCAAACTTCCCTAAAGCTTTATTTTTTATGATTTTTTTATGATTTTTTACAAGTCCATGCATACTTATAAAAATTCCTTTTTCTGCACTTGTACTTAAAAATCCAAATCCTAAGCAAAAATTTGCGCAAGCTTCTAACTCATCAAAAGAAAAAGGAATCATAGCACCCGTCAAGACAAGGCATTTATTTTTTAAATTTAGCTCTTTATCTAAAAACTCAGCAGTTATATTCATAGTATCTGTTCCGTGGACTATCAATACTTTTTCATAATTCTTTATAGATTTTGTAATTTCTTGTCTATCTTTTGTATCTAAATCCAAAGAATCTTTGTAGATTATCCCCTTTACATCAATGCTCATATTATCTTTAAAAGTAGCAATTATTTTTTGGATTTTTTCATTGTTTTGTAAAATCTCTAGTTTTCCATTTAGCTGATTATAGCTTTTATTAAAAGTCCCACCTGTATTCAAAATAAGTATTTTTTGTGAATTTTCCATATTTATCTCTTATATTAATATTTTATTTCTTGATTAGATGCTAAAATGAATTACTAGGTTTAGTACCTAAAATCAAAATTAACTTTCGTCAATCCATTTTAAAGATACTTTTTCTTTATCATACAAAGTGCTTTTAAGAAGTGCAACTCTAGCAATAGATAATAAATCCTTGACACAAGTTTTTAAATCATCATTAATCAAAAAATAATCATATTTATGAATAAAATCCATTTCTCTTTGTGCATTTTCTAATCTCGTAGCAATATTTTCTTCTTCATCAGTTTTTCTTAAGCTTAATCTTTTTTTCAGACTTTCTAAAGTTGGGCTAGTTATAAAAACTGAAGTTAATGCAAAAGCTAACTTTTTTCTTATAATTTCATGTCCTTGAACATCAATGTCAAAAATAATCAATTTATCATCTTTTAGGGCATCTCTTGTAGCTTTTAAGCTAGTTCCGTAATAATTATCATGCACCCTAGCCCATTCTAAAAATTCTCCCTTACTTATGCCTTTTTCAAATTCTTCTTTAGAAGTAAAATAATAGTCTTTTGCCTCAATCTCACCTATTCTTTTTTCTCTTGTAGTTGTAGAAACTGAAAAATAATAATTATCTATATTTTTTATAAGCTCAGAAATTAAAGAAGATTTGCCACAACCACTAGGTCCAGAAATTACAAGCAAAGCTCCGCTTCTACAAGTCTTCATCATCTTCTTTCAAATGTAGTTTTAAATTAATTTTTTCACCTCTTAATAAATCATTTACAATTTTTGGATCAAGCTTTTTAAACATTGACCTAAATTCTTTAAATTTTACATTATCTAAACCTAAATCTAAATTATCATCTGTGTATCCCTGCTTTTTAAATTCTTCCAATCTAGCTTCATCAATCGCCTTATCTATTATTTCAGATAAGTCTTCCATATTGCTAGCTTTCTTTTTTGTTTCTTTCTTTTCTATTTTTTCAATTTTTTCTATTTTTCTTTCTTGTTTTTTTATTTGCCTTTTTTCCCTAGATAAAATACCTTTTATTTTTGATAATTCAGTTTTATCAAGAATACCTCCAGCTTCGGGATTTTGTTTTAATAAAACTATACTTTCATCTTCATTAGAATCATCAGAAAAATTATCTGATATTTTAGAGTTATTGGAAATTCTTGAATTATGAGAACTACTGATAGAATGTTCTTTTTTTATATTTTTTGGAATTTTTATGTCGCTAAGATTTCTAGAGTTTACTTTTCTAGGAGAATTTAAAACTTTTTTGTTAAAGCTTAAATCTTCTTCTTTTCGTTTTCTTGGTTCTTCATCAAAGTTAATATTATTTGCCAAAGACTCAAGGTATATTTTTTCGTGCTCTTTTGAAAGCTCTATTCGCTCACTTCTCTTTTTTTCTCTTAAAATAACTTGCTCTTTATCCAAAAGTGAAGAAAGCTCTTTTGGCAAAAAAGGACTTCTTATAGAAAAATCTTGTTTTATATTTACAACATTTTTACTTGAGCTAATAAGTCCGAAAGTAAGGCAAGATTTTTGTAAATGTTCAAAATCGCCTATAAATTTTTCATGAATAATTATCATATCATATTTTTTAGCTAAAACGGTATTGTTTTGAACATCAATTTCAAGTCCAATTTTTTTAGCTATTAGTTTAAAAATATTATTAATCATTAAAATATCACAAACTAATAAAAGCTTCACTTTATTTCCTTAAGCTCCAAATTTTCTAATTTATATATTTTATCACAAAAATTTGGTAAATCATTCTCATGAGTCACCAAAATCAAGGCTGCTTCATTATATTTTACATAATCAAATAAAATCTTCATAAGATTTTTAGAATTTTCTTGATCCAAATTCCCACTTGGCTCATCAGCAAAAATTATTTTTGGTTTTTTACTAAGTATTCTAGCAACTGATAATCTTTGCTGTTGACCACCGCTTAATTCGCCAACCCCTAAATCTAGGACTTTTGTTATATCCATTTTTTCTAAAAGTTCGTAATCCAATTCTTTTTTTGAAAGTAAGCTAGAAATTTTTAGATTTTCTCTAGCACTAAAACCACGAAACAAATAATGTGCTTGAAATATTATACCAAAATCTTCTCTTCTTATTTTTAAAAGTTCTTTATTTTTTATTTTATATAGATTTCTTCCAAGAAATTTTACTTCTCCAGATTTAGGATGAAGCAAAGATGAAAGAATATTTAAAAGTGTAGATTTGCCACTCCCACTTTTTCCTAAGATTGCAAGTGAAGAATGATTTTGTATTTTAAAGCTTACATTTTTAAATAAGTCATAATCAAAATTATGACTTACATCATTAGCTTCAAGCAAAATATCGTTTGTCATTTTATTTTGCCTAAACTACTATTTACTTAGCCATTTGCTTAGCAACTTCAGCAGCAAAGTCTTCTTCTTTTTTTTCAATTCCCTCACCTAGTTCAAAACGAACATATTCGACTAATTCGATTGAAGCATCAACTTCTTTTATAGCTTCTTTTACGCTTAACTTGTCGTTCATTACATAAGCTTGGCTTAAAAGCGCCATTCTTTGGTCTAGTTGAGTATTATCTTCTATAAATCTTTGCACCTGTCCTGGAATTATTTTATCCCAAATTTTTTCAGGTTTTCCTTGTTTTTTTAGCTCATCTTGCATATTTTGCTTAGCTTTTTGCAATACTTCGCTTGTAATTTGAGACATACTTACAAACTCAGGAATTTTTTTCAAAGGTTTGCTTAATCGTTTCAGCTCATCATTTTGCGCTTGAATTTCAGCTTTAATAGCTCTTGTTTCATCTTCAATAAATTTAGCATCTAAATCTTCAAAAGAGATTACAGAAGGTTTCATAGCGCTTGCATGCATAGAAAGATTTTTCAAAAGTTTTATAGTTTTTTCTTTTGCATCATCTTGGCATTTTGCTGCTAAAATAACCCCTACTTTTCCATTTGCATGAACATATCCGTTAACAACACCATCTTTAACTTCAATCGTAGCCATTTTCCTAGCCACAATATTTTCACCAATTGTTGATATTTTCTCATTCAAAAATTCTACAAAATTTTGCCCATTAATTGTAGTTTCTTTAAGTTCTTCACTATTTTTGCAAGTTGAGTTTTGAACATGACTTGTAATATCTTTTGTTAACTCAATAAAATTAGCATTTTTTGCTACAAAATCTGTTTGCGCATTTACTTCTGTCATAGTAGCTTTTGCAAAATCATCAGCTACTAAAATAGTTATTAAACCCTCAGATGCTACATTTCCAGCTTTTTTTGCAGCTTTACTAAGCCCAGCTTCACGAAGTGCTTGTACTGCATTTTTCAAATCCCCATCAGTTTCATTTAGGGCATTTTTGCAATCAAGCATTCCTGCGCCAGTCATCTCTCTTAATTGTTTTATTAATTTTAGAGTTGAACCTGACATTTTATTCCTTTACTTCTTGAACTTCTTCGTCAACTTTTTTTGTTTCTTCTTTAGCTTCTTTTTCACCCTCAGCAAGAGCTTCAGCTACAACTTCTTTAACTTCTTTTTCGCTTATTTCTTCTTTTTTTGTTTCTTCTTTAATAACTGCAATATCTTCTTCATTTGGAACAAGCTCTTCAAGTTCCTCTCCGTTTGCCTCAGCAAGCTCAGCCTTACCTTCGTTTATTGCTGCTGCCATTTCGTTACAAAATAAATGAATTGAACGAATAGCATCATCATTTCCAGGAATTGGATAATCAACAACATCAGGATCACAATTTGTATCAAGTGGAGCAACAACTTTAATCCCTAATCTTCTAGCTTCAGCAATAGCAATTTTTTCTTTTACAGCATCAAGCACAAACATCAAATCAGGCAATTTTTCCATATCTTTGATACCGCCTAGATAAAGCTCAAGTTTTATTTCTTTTCTTGAAAGCATCAAGGCTTCTTTTTTTGTAAGTAAGTCTAATTGACCTTCTTCTCTCATTTTTTTAATAACTTCAAGTTTTCTAATTGATCTTTTTATTGTTCCGTAGTTTGTAAGCATTCCGCCTAACCATCTATAATTTACATAAGGCATACCGCAAGAAATAGCAGCATCTTTAACAGCTGAACTAGCTTGTTTTTTTGTACCCACGAAAATCATACTTTGACCATCAGCAGCTGCGTCTTTAACTACGTTATAAGTGTATCTAAAATATCTAAGTGTTTTTTGCAAATCAATAATATAAATATTTTTTCTTACTCCAAAAATATATTTCTTCATTTTCGGATTCCATCTTCTCGTTTGGTGTCCAAAGTGCACACCACATTCTAGTAAGTCTTTCATAGTAACCATATATTTACTCCTCGTAATTGTTTTTGGCTTTTCTCCTCTGTATCCATAGATACCAATAAATTGGTACAAGCCTGTCTTAAGAATTGATACATGTGAAGTCCTTATTTTTTTCTAAGGTTTTGGATTTTAGCTAAAAAACATTTAAGCTTTGTTTAAAATAGCTTTACAAAATAAAAAAGCAGATATATAAAGAGTTAATTATGGAAGTATTAGAATAATATTTAAGATAAATTATCTTCTTTGTATCACTTTAAAATCTTAAATTTCTAGAATTAGAATAGATTTTATCTATTTCAAATCAAAATATTCTTTTGCCTTGGAAATATCAAGTAAAATTTGCTCTTTTAAAGCAGAAAAATCATTAAATTTTTTGTTTTCTCTTAGAAACTTTAAAAACATTACATTTACATCCTTAAAATCCTTGTCTGCACTTAAACCAAGGCCAAAATCCTTATTTAAAATATGGCATTCCAAAGCAAAATTCCCATCTGTTGTTTGCCTATGTCCTAAAAATGTTAAGCTTTCATAGTTAGTTCCATCAAGACAAGTTTTAGTCAAATAAACTCCAGATTTTGGAAGTAAAAACTCACTTTTTCCAAGATTAATAGTAGGAACAAAAACTTTTTTACCTAGTCCTTGACCTTTTATGTGCCTAGCTTCTATCCCATAAGTTCTACCTAAAAAAGTATTTGCTTGGCTTAAATCTGTGTTTTGTAACATTTGCCTTATTAATCTTGAATGTACGGGAATGGTATTTATACAAAATTCTTTTAAAACAAAAACTTTACCTTTAAAATATTCTTTAAGTTTTTCTATTCCAGCTTGTCTATTTTTGCCAAATGCAAAATCAAAACCAACTAAAATCTCTTCTAAAGCAGGAAAATCTTTTTCTAAAAAAGCAATAAAAGTTTTTGCATCTAAGTTTTTAATATCACTAAGATTATAATAAAAAATTTGAAAATTTGTATATTTTTGTCTATTTTTTTTTGGGCTTAAATTTGCATAATCATTCTCAATAGCCAAAATCGCCCCATTATCTTTATCTAGGTGCGAAAATAGCTCTTGATGTGCCTTGTGCATACCATCAAAACCACCAAGAGCCAAAGCCTTTACATTTTTTTTATCCATCATTTTCATCTAAGTATTTTTCTTTTTAAAATAATAAAAATACTCAGTATTTCCATTTTTTCCTAATACTTCACTAGGCAAGGTTAAACGCAAATCCCAGCCAATATTTTTGGCTTCTTCTTCAAAACTTTTCATAGCTAAAACAATAGCATTTTCATTCATAACCTTACCTTTTTTATTTCTTTTTACATTTTTTCCCACTTCAAACTGAGGCTTAAAAAGCAAAACTATTTCACTTTTTGCTAAACTATCAATGTTTTTCAAAAGCAAAGATAAACTAATAAAAGAAACATCACAAGTAAGCAAATCAAAATCACAAGTTTGATCAAAATCCCTTAAATCACAATTTTCAAAAAGTTGTATTTTCTCATTTGTCCTTAAGCTAGAATGCAGTTGCTTACTCCCCACATCAACACAATACACTTCATTTGCACCACGTTGCAAAAGCACTTGTGCAAAACCCCCAGTGCTTGAGCCAACATCAAGAACTCGTTTTTTGTTTACATCAATTCCAGCACTTGCTAAGAAAATTTTTAGCTTCTCGCCTGCTCTTGAAACTAAAGCTTCATCATCTAAAATCTCAAGTTTTGTGTCTTCGCTAATTTCAAAAGAAGGCTTTTTTACTGCTAAGCCACCGATTAAAACCTTAGAAGCCTTTATAAGTTCAGCTGCTTTATTTCTACTTTGGATACCAAAATGTTTGTATAAATATAAATCTAATCTCATGTATGGATTATATCTTTTATTTTTAAAATTTTTGCTTTAAATCCTTTTAAATAACTTTTGTGTATCATTGTAAAAATAAAACAATAATTTTACAAGGATAAGATTTGAAAATATTCAAAAGACTAAAAAATACAAAAAAAGCCTTTACTTTGATGGAGCTTATGATTGTCATAATAATCCTAGGACTTCTTGCAGCTTTTATTTTGCCAAATTTAATAGGCAAAAGTGATGAGGCGAAAAATAAAATTACTTGTATTCAAATGAAAAATATCACCCAAGCTTTAAAAATGTATAAAGTGGACAATGGCGCTTATCCAAGCACAGAAGATGGACTTAAAATCTTAGTAAAAGATAAATACTTTGATGGAAATAAATTGCCGACTGATCCTTGGAAAAATAACTTTATCTATACTTCAGATGGACAAGGAAATTTTGAAATTATATCTCTAGGACTTAATAAAAAAGAAGGTGGAGGAGATGATATTTACTATACAAAATGTAGTAAATAAGCTTAAGAATGCTAATGCCAAAAGCCATAAAAGAAAAACTATATTCTAAGGCTTTTAGCTTAGTTGAGCTTATTTTAGTTGTTCTGCTTATCTTTTTAATTTATTTTTTTGCTTATCACTACATAAGTTTCGACAAATACAAACCTATAAAAACTACAATGAACTTAATGAATCTAAAAGAGCAACTTTTAAAAATAAACTTTAAAACAAGTATTAGCCTAAAATGCTTTAACGATGGCAAAATATGCTTACTTTTTAAAGATGAAGAAAAAAAACCAATAGGCAAGATTAGTAACTTTTTTCAAGCAAAGCCACAAGTTTTTGAATATTCAAACAAAGAAAAAGAGCTGATTTATTCACCTGTTTATTTAAAGGGGTTTGAGTATTCAAGACCTTGTTTTGTTTATACAATTTCATCTTTTTTTAAAAGTAGTGAGTTGATAGTTAAAACAAAAAATAAAGGAATTTATATTTTTAATTCTATTTTTACTAAGCCAAAAAAAGTTAAAAATTTTGACCAAGTATCTAACTACTTTCAAGATGCAAAAGACAAGGCAAGAGATGCTTTTTAAATATCAAGGAATTGATGCAAAGGGCAAAAAAATAAAAGCCAAAATCGGAGCAAATTCTTTAGATGAAGCAAAAGCAAAATTAAGAAATAAAAGAATAATTTATACACAAATAAAAGAAGAAGTTTTTTCTTTTGGAAATTTTTCATTTAAAAGAAAATATAAAATAAAAGCTCAAACCTTAGCCAATATTTCAAGAGATTTAAGCATTTATTTACAAGCAAATTTAAGCATAATCCAAGCTCTGGGACTTATCAAAGAACAATATAAAACAAACAAAAAACTCCTAGCTTTTTTTGAATCCTTAAGTGCATATTTGCAAGAAGGTAAAAATTTTTACACAGCTTTAGAAAAACAAGATTATGTAATCTTGCCACAGTTTTACAAACAAAGTATAAAAATAAGTGAAGATGGAGGTCTTTTAGCGCAAGTTTTAGTTGAGCTTTCAAATTTTTTAAAAGAGCAAAGCAAGCTAAGTAAACAAATGAGCTCAGCCCTAGCCTATCCTTTATTTATACTTTTTGTATCTTTTGGAATGCTTGGATTTATGCTTAGTTTTATAGTTCCAAAAATAACTCAAATTTTTACACAATTTGACCAAGCACTACCTGCAAGTACACAATTTGTTATAAATCTTGGAAACTTTTTCTCAGCAAATTACGCCTATATTATTTTTATCATTGTTGCCTTTATTCTAATTTTTAGTTTCTGTCTAAAAAGATTTGATAAATTTAAATTTTTGCTTGATAAGTTTTTATTAAAAGTTCCTTTTTTAAATTCGTTGATTGAAGCTAGTGAACTTAGTCGCTTTGCTTATATGAATAGCTTGCTTATAAAATCTGGCGTGCCAATAGTTCAAGCATTTAAGTTAAGTGCAAATATACTGAAAAACACTGTATATAAAAAAATATTTTTAGAAGCTTCTAAAAAAGTAGTCGAAGGACAAAGATTATCAAAGATTTTAGATGCAAATAAAATACACAAAATTGCGCCTAGCTTTGTCCACGCTATTGCCATAGGTGAAGAAACAAGTGGGCTAAGTGACATCTTATCTAATCTTGCGATTTTATATAATGAAGCCAATAAAGATAAAATAACTATTTTTTTAGCCCTGCTTGAGCCTATTTTGATGCTTATCGTAGGAAGTAGCATAGGATTTATTGTTATTTCTATGCTTTTACCTATTTTTTCTATGAATTTGCATTAAGGTATCTAGGATAAATTATGATTAATAAGAAAAAAATGAAAAAATCAATAATTTTACTTATAACTTTATTTTTTATAAGCATAATATCTTTGTATATTTTATCAAACCTAGCAGACACAAGCAAGCTTATAAAACGAAGCTCTTATGTTACAAACATAACACAAATCCAAATCAGTATGGAAAATATCAAAAAACAATTAATAAGTTTAAATAAGAAAAATCCTGAATTATTAAGCTCTTTATTTTCATCTAAATCTGATGGCTTATCATTTAATTTAGCTTACAAAAATATTAAAGCTGTAATTTTTCTAAATAAAATAACGGATGAAGATATAATCCATTCAGATATAAATAAATTAGCCATAGGCGATGCACAAAGTTTACAATATTACAAAAAGCTTTTCAAAGAAAACCATGTTTATAATTTTGGCGATTTTTTTCAAATTTTAAAAGAATATAAAATTAAATATTTAAAAGTTACAAACTTTAAGCAGATATATTATATTATAGATAAATTTAAGAGAGTTACAAACAATAATGATATAGATAAAATCAAAAATCAATTTTATATTTTTGATGAAAATTCTGATGTGCTAAAATGCCAAATAAATGTAAAAGTTTCAGATTTACAGGCAAAAAGTACTTTTTTATTAGATACAAAAAGTGGTGGAATTGAAAACTATAAATTTTTTATCAAAAAATAAATTTACAAAAATACTGCTTACTAAAAATAATCAAATTATAAAACACGCAGATAAAGAAAAATTTGACATTATCTTAAGTCCTGAATTTTACTGGGTTAGATTTTTTACGATTCCTTTTGAAACTAAAAAAAATATCTCAAAACTCTTGCCTGCTTTATTTGAAGATTTTCTTGACAAGGATAATGAATATGAATATTACGCTTTAAAAGAAAAAGATAATACCTATTTATGTTTCGCCTATGATAGTAAAAAAATAGCTCTTTTGTTAAAAGAGTTTGAGATTAATGTTTTAGATATAAATGCTATTTATTTTGCTCAAAATGAGCTAAAAAACTATTCTTATTTTAAACTCAATGATTCTTCTTTTTCGTATATTAATGATATTTTAGTAAAAATTCCGCAAGATATATCCATAAAAAATAAAGATGAAAGAGAAGTTAACCTAAGTAAAGTAGAATTATCTAAACATAAAATCAACATTAAACTCTATTCAAATTTTCTAAATCAAAAATACATAAATGTTATTTCGATTTTAGCCTTAATATTGATTTGTTTAAACATAGCTAAAATTTTTGAATTGGGCGATAATGTAAAAAATTTAGAACAAAAAATAACTTATGAAAAACAAGTTTCAAAGCTTCCTCAAACTATGTTTCAAACAAAATCTATTTTATCAAGTTTAAAAAGAAAAATTTCCAAACAAAAAAAGATAAGAGATAGAATTGAACTAATCTTGAGATATCCAAAATTTTCTAAAATTAACAAAATAACAAGTCTAAAGTACAAACAAAATCATTTTGAACTTATAATATCTTCTAATGATATTGTTGATTTTAAAAAGTACCTAAAAAATGCTGGCTTAAAAGTGACAACAGACTCTAACAAGCAAAATCATAAACTAAGATTTAGATTATAATGCTTAGAAAAATAAACCCCTTACATTTATTGGCACTTATTCTTATACTTTGTTTTTTGTCTTTTATTATACTATTTTTTAAAGAAAACAAATTAACAAAAACTTTCATAGAAAAAAATAATATTTCACTTATTGCCAATAACTTTTCCCAACTTCAAAATAAATGGGCAAATCCAAAAAACAATAAAAAGAAAATAACTAATTTTCTAAAAACACATCATTTAAATACGAATAGTGAAGTTTTCGTAAGCTCAAATATAGTAAAACTTAGTTTTAAAAATACAAATGAAAAAAAAATAAATGAAATTTTAACATATTTTTTAAACAATAATTTTTTTATTTTAGATATAAACCTAGAAGAAAACATCTTAGAATTTAAGGTAAAATTAAAATGAAAAATTCAAAAATTTTCTGGATTATTATCATTTTTATTTTAAGCTTTGAGATTTTTTTGCCTAAGAAAAATATTTATTATGCTCTTGAACATATTGCAAAAACAAATTATTTAAATATAAATGAAAAAAGTTTGAAAGAAAATCCCTTAAGTTTAGATATAAAAAATGCAAAAATATTTTATAGAGGTATTTTACTGGGGCACTTCAAAAATGCGAACCTAAAACTTTTTGGTTTTTATAATGAATTTTTAATAACAAATATTTCTTTTGCAAACTCTTTTGCAAAATTTATACCAAAAAATATAAAATATACTAAAATAAGTTATAGTATAATAAGTCCAAAAACAATAAAAATAAACTCCAAAGGAACTTTTGGAGAAATAAATGCCAACTTGGATATTTTTAAACAAAAAATAAATATTAAGCTCAAGCTTGCTAAAAACTACAATAAAACTTATAATTTTTTAAAATATATGAAATATAAAAAAGGAGATTACTTTTATGAATATAAGCTTTAATCTTTTTATAAAAAAATATTATCCTTTTTTATTAACAATTTTTTTGGCATATGTACTTGGCTCTATTTTGTTTTTATTTTTACCTAAAACTGGCGTAAGCTATGTAGGCTCAAATTATTTACATCTAAAATATGAAAAATATTCTTATGCAAATACCTTTGGCCTAGAAAAAACAAAACAAAAAAATAAAGAAGATACAAACCCAAGAAATTCTTATCAAGATCTTGATAATTTTATTTTAAAAGGGCTTTATTCGGCTTCAGCAAAAAACGGCTGGGTAGTTCTAGAAGATAAAGATACAAAAATAACCCACATAGTATCTTTAAAAGAAAACTTTCAAGGCTATACTTTAAATAAAGTATTTGAAAATTTTGCCGTCTTTAATAAGAATAATAAAAAATATAGATTGCAAATATACCATAAAGAACTAGACCTTGGCTACTTTGCAGATATTAAAAATCCTGATTCAAGCTCGAATGAAATTAGTGTTAATGAAAATTCTGTACAAATTCCAAGAAGGTATTTGAATACTTATATTAAAAATACAAATAAAATTTGGCATAATATAGCAATAGCTGCTATCAAGAAAAAGGGTAAAATCAATGGTTTTAAGATTTATAATATAAGAAGAGGCAGTGTTTTTGAAAAAATTGGCTTAAAAAGAGGAGATATTATCAAGGCTGTAAACAATAGAGAATTAAAAAGCTATAATGATGCTTTTAGTGTTTATAAAGAGATTAATAATTTATCTTATGTAACGCTAAAAATTATAAGAAAAGGTGAAGAAAAGGAGATAAATTATGAAATTAATTAGACATTTTTGCTTTGTTTGTTTTATTTTTCTAAGTCTAGGTAATTTATATGCTAGTGAAAATATTAATATAAATTTTAATAATCTATCTATTGAAGATTTTATCAAATTAAGCTCAAAAATACTGCACAAAAATATTTTATTATCGAGCGAAATTAAAGGAAATGTTGATTTTATACCAAATACAAAAATAAAAAAAGGCGATTTAATTCGTATCCTAAATTATACACTTGAGGCAAAAGGCTATACCCTTATAGAAAATAATAATATCTTAAGAATAGTTAAAATCAAAGATAGTGCGCATTATAATTTACCAGTTATAAGTTCTTCTTCAAAACCTAACTTTTATCAAATGGTAACAGAAGTTTTTTCTGTGCCAAATGAAAATGTTGATTATGTCGCTGGAAAAATCAAACACCTTATAAGCAAAGCTGGAAAAGTTTCTACTGATAGAAGTACAAATTCTTTGATTTTAACAGATTTCCCTGCAAATATTAAAACTATAAAACATATAATAACTCTTATGTCTAAAAATTCAAAAAAAGATATAAGAGTAATAAAACTAAAAAATATAAATGCCTTGCAAACTCTAACAACACTAAAAAAAATGGCAGCATCTTTATATAATCCACAAGTACCCACTCAGAAAATGAGTATTTTGGCAAATAAAAATAATAATTCTATTATTATTATAGGCAAAAAAGAAAACACAGCTTATCTTAGCTCTTATGTAAAAAATATCGATAGCAAGGCTAGTTTAATTCGCCAAGTTGTTGAAGTCATTAAGCTAAAAAATGTTGAAGCTAAAAATGTTTTAGGAGTAATCACAGCAATTATAGGAAAAAAGAAATACTCAAATCCTAGCTCAAAACCTTTCGCTTCAGCTGATGAAGAGTCTAACACTATTATTTTAATGGGTCCACAAAATGAAATAAAATATTTAAAAGAGCTAATCGGTAAACTTGACCAAGATAGATTGCAAGTTTATGTAAAAGCCAAAATTATTGAAGTAAGTGAAAATAAAATGAAAAATATAGGAGTAAAATATGGCTTGCTTGGACTTTTTACAGGTGCAGGTGGTTTGCTTACTATTTCTTCAGAACTAAACAAAGGCGCTCCTATAGCTTTTGATCCTAGTCAATATGGGATTGATACTCCTACTATTACTAATGGCTTAGCTCTAGGTGCAACCATAAATTTATTAAAAGAAAATTATGCTGCAAATGTAGTCTCTGAGCCTTCAATTTTATGCATAAACAACAAAGAAAGCTCAATTTATGTAGGTAGCACAATATCAATAAAAACAGGTTCAAGCACTACAGATGGAGGCACAATAAATGACTCTTACGAAAGAGAAGATGTTGGATTAACACTAAAAGTAAAACCTAGAATTTCAAACAAAAATAAAGTTATTTTAAGCGTAAAAACAATCCTAGAAGATGTATCTCAAACCAAAACAAACGACCAACCAGACACTTCAAAAAAAGAGGTAGAAACTACAGCGATTGTAAACAATGGGGAATCTATTATTTTGGGTGGCTTAATCAAAAATAAAGATGAAAAAACTGTTGATGGAGTTCCATTTTTAAGTGATATTCCTTGGCTTGGAAATTTGTTTAAAAATAAATATGATATTAAAGATAAAATAAATCTTGTAATTATTATAACGCCTTATATAATTCCAAAATCAAAAGATTTAGCTTACGTAAGACGAGAGTTAGCAAGACTTAGAATACTTGAAGATAAATATACACAAAATATGTTATTAAATCTAAAAAAAGAAAGTCTAAAAAGACTAAAAGAAAAGGCAAAACAAGACAAGGAAATGAAAAAGATAGACATAGAAACCAAAAAATTTAAAAGCAAAATACTAAAAGAAGAAAACAAAGACAAGAAAACAGATGCTAGAAAAGCCTATCTTAAAAAAACAGGAATAAGTGATTAAAAAATGAAAAAGGAAGAATATCATAATACTTCTTTGACTCCTTTTGAGGCAAAAAACTATGAAAAGGCTTTGAAAAATTTTGTACTTTTTTCTAAAATTAATAATAAAATAACAATTATTCTGCACATTAAGCATACTAATATTTCTTATGATTATCTATCCAAGCAAGACCATTCTTATAAAATAAAATTTGTTGATGAACAATCTTTTGAAAAACTTCAAAATAGATTTTTAGAACTCAATGCTGATAAGCAAATAGAAGATATTCAAAAAGCCCAAGAAGAAACAAAGATAGAAGATGATTTTGATATAAATGACTTTTTACAAACAAACTCAGATATTCTAAGTTCAGAAGATTCTGCCCCAATCATTAAGTTTGTTAATTCGCTTTTTTATCAAGCCATAAAGAAAAAATCATCAGATATTCACATAGAAATGCATGAATTTAAAGGTGAAGTAAGATATAGAATAAATGGAGTTTTACAAAAGCATATTGAACTTGATAAAAATATTATGGCTCTTGTGATTAGTCGTATAAAAGTTATCTCAAATCTTGATATTAGTGAAAAACGAATACCGCAAGATGGGCGAACACAAGTTAAAATTTCTGGAAAAACTCTTGATATTAGAGTTTCAGTTCTGCCCACCTTTTATGGTGAACGAATAGTTATGAGAATTTTGATGCAAAGTGAAGATATACCAAAACTTGATAAACTTGGATTTTCAGAAGAATGCACGCAAAACTTAGCAAAACTTGTACAAAACAGTTATGGTATGATTTTAGTAACTGGTCCTACAGGAAGTGGGAAATCCACAACCCTCCACTCCTTACTCCAACAAGTGCTAAGCTCACAAAAAAATATCATTACTATCGAAGATCCCGTAGAATATAAATCTGATAAAATCAACCAAATCCAAGCAAACCCAAAAGTTGGACTCACCTTTGCTTCAGGACTAAGGTCAATACTAAGACAAGATCCTGACATTGTTATGCTAGGAGAGATTAGGGATTATGAAACAGCTTCAATAGCCGTACAAGCCGCACTTACTGGGCATTTACTTTTTTCAACTTTGCACACAAACAGAGCGAGCGCTTCTATTATGCGTTTAGTTGATATGGGAATAGAAAAATTCTTAATCTCTTCTGCTTTGCTTGGAGTATTAGCGCAAAGATTAGTTAGGATTTTATGCGAAGATTGCAAAAAAGAAGATAAGTTAGCTGATGCTTATTCAAAAGATTTTGCATTAAAAGAACATCATAAGATTTATAAAGCTGGAACTTGCAAAAAATGTAATTTTACAGGATATTCAAGCAGAATAGCTATCGGAGAACTTTTTGTACTTAGTGACAAAATCAAAGCTTCTATAAAAGATAATGTTGATGATGATAAGCTTTTAAAATTAGCTCTAGCTGATGGTATGACACCTTTGACAGAGCAGTTAAAGGCATTAGTTCAAGATGGTAAAACTTCTTTTGAAGAGGCGCTTAGAATTGGTATAAAAGATTGAAAAAGGCCCTTTCTATGATAGAGCTTATTATTGCTGTTATTATACTAACCGTTGCTCTTGGCTCTTTAATAAATATAAGTAAGCAAAATCTTTTTTATCTTGGAAAATCAAAAAAAAGTATAAAAACAAATACTTATATAAGTTTAATAGCTTGCATAGATTCAAGCAAAAGTCCAAAAAAACAAAAAGTCTATTTGAGTGATTTAGTAAATTTTAAAAATGATGAATTAAGAAAAGATTTAAAAGAACAAAAAATACAAACATCTTTTAAAACAATTCCTAGCAAAGATACAAAGCTAAAAAATCTAAATTTAAATATGGATATTTTACAAAAAACTTATACTTTAAACAATAAACATTCCAGAAATTTCTATACTTTTGAGCTGAAATTATGAAACAAAAAATAAAACTACTAAGAAATAAAGGCTTTACACTAATAGAAGTATTGATTAGTCTTAGTATATTTTTTATTATTTTATTATTTTTATATAAAACCTTAGATTTAACAAAACATTCAAGTAGTTTTTATAAAAATAAACTTGAAGTTATGCGAGAAAATAATGATTTTAAAAACGTTTTTTATCAAGATTTTGCAAATGCAGACTCAAACTCCACTAAAAGTAAATTTTTTCTAAAAGAAGATAAAAATCAAAATTCAGTCATAAGCTATAAAAGCTCAAATACTTATCATAATCCTTTTTTTACAAATATCACTTATTTTTTATCTAATCAAGGCGATTTACTAAGAGTAGAAAGTAAAAACCCTCTAAAAAGAGAAGGTGAAAATTATCAATATTCTTATGTGGATATTTTGAAAAAAAATATAAATATTTTTAAACTAAAAAAAATAAATCCTACAACTTTTGTTTTAGCTGTAAAACAAAAAAATAAAAATATAAGTTATTTAAGTCTAAAAATTTTGAATTAGTTTCAAGATGCACCTATTTAAAAATATAGCTAATCTTCACCCTGCCCTTTTTACTTTTTACCTTTGTGATAATAACCAAGTCTAAATCTTTTAAACTATTTAGGTGAGTTCCACCACAAGAAATAGCATCATATTTTATTAGATTTAGTTTATTTATAATTTTATTATCTTTAAGGTAAAAATATAGTATAATATAATAATCTAATTTAAAGGATTAATATGACTTTAGAAAAAGAAATTATACTAATTTATGGCTCAAAGCTACAAAATTTACAAACTTACAAAGTAGAAGTCAAAAAATTCATCAAAACAATAACAGTAAGCTTGCCCATCATAAGCTATGTAACAGCGTCTTCAAAAACGATTCAAGCTAAATTAGAAAAAGCTTTAAAAAAGAAAGCACTTGCAATTGGAGCGAACAGCATCATAGAAGTAAAATTTTTTGGAGATTTAAACACATCATTAAATGGCAATGCCGTTATACTTAAAAAAGAAATATTTGAAGAATTTGACAAAAAAAGAGAAGCCTTGAAAGTTTCGCAAAATAGTATCAAAAAAAGAAAACTGGAAGAAAAACAAGTGCTTTTTGAGCAAGAAGAATATATCATATTAGGATTTATGGTGCTTATTGCACTAACAATTATAGTAGTATTTCTAACTTCAACGTATAATCAAAATTAACAAAAGTTTGACTTTATTTAGGTTAGATAAAAATTAGTTTTTTGCTTAATTTATAGATATTGTGTTTAAGAATAAACTAGGCTAATAATAATTTTAAAAAAAGTGTATCAGTATTTTATTTAGGCTAAAGCTTCACTATTTTTAAGGTTAAAATATGCTATATTATAATAATCAATTTATAAAGTGGGAGATATTATGAGTTTAGAAAAAGAAGTTATGTTAGTTTATGGTTCAAACCTAGATATTTACAATATTAAAGTTAAAAAGTTTATACAAGCAATTAGTGTGTCTATTGGTTCAGGTAGAACTGATTATTTTACTTCAGCAAGAGATAATACAAAAGCACAAGAAAAACTAAAAAATAAACTAATACAAAAAGCTTTAGAAGTTGGAGCTAATGGAGTAGTAGACGTCAAATCTTGTGGAGAACTTGGCTCATCATTAGGAGGCAATGCTGTAACACTTGAAGGGAAAGGATTTGAGGAGTTCGACAAAGAAAGAAAAATTTTAAAAGTTGAGAGACAGGAAAGAGAAAAAAAAGAGCTTGAGCTTAATAATGATAATAGTGTAATGAAATGGGGTATAGGATTTTTTGTTGTTGCATTATTATCAATAGTATTAATATATTTTGCCTCTAAATAGACTAAACTATATTTTATATAGTTTAGCAGCCTATCCAACCCCAACGAACCTATCTTTAAATAGTTTTTTTCATAATTTTATTTAAGCCCTCAAAGCTGATAAACTCAGGCAATTCAATAGTACTAGGAGAATAATCATTTAAACCTTATTTTTGATTTTTAGTGCTTTATTATGGCAATATTTTACAGGGTTATTTTTATCCCTTTTGCTTTTAGAACTATTATTATGTGCTTTAACATTTTTTAATCCATGGATTGTTTCATTAATAACTTTAGCAAAAAAATTCATCTCAAATATTGAAGCCATATATTTTAATGCCAATAAAAAAAATCTCAAATAATAAAAATTCTTCTTAAATTTGACATAAAAATTTGATTATAATATAATATTAATTAATTAAAAAGGATTTTTCTATGTTCTCAGTTAATTATCTAATTGCAATATTATTATTTACAATTTCAACAAGTTTTACTCCAGGACCTAATAATTTTTTATTACTTAGCTCTGGTATGAAATTTGGATTAAGAAAAACTTGGGGACATATTTTTGGTATCGCAATAGGATTTCCTATAATGCTATTTATCGTAGGGCTTGTATTTTCAAGTATTGCAACACTAAGCACAATTTTATTTAATATTCTAAGTATAATTGGAATGATATATTTAGCTTATCTAGCTTATAAAATTATTTTTTCAGATTTGTTATATAAAGAAAATTCCAAAACTAAACCTATATCATTTTTACAAGCTGTATTATTTCAATGGATTAATCCAAAAGCTTGGGCAGGAGCTTTTAGTATAGCTTCGTCGTATATTGTGCTAGATTATAATTTCTTGACTCAATTAATCTTTATATCATTGCTTTATTTTGTTCTTATAATCATCTCATCTATAACTTGGGTTATTTTTGGCTCTTTTGTTAAGAAAAATGTTACAAAGCCAATATATTTAAAAACAATAAATATAGTTTTAGGAATATTATTAATAATTTCTATCATTCAAATGTTGCCTGAAAAATTCTAGCAATTCTAAATAGAAAAAGAATTAAATAGTTTTAAAAAAAAAGCATAGTATTTAAATGGCGCGGCCGACGAGATTTGAACTCGCGACCTCCTGCGTGACAGGCAGGCATTCTAACCAGCTGAACTACGGCCGCACTAAATACTTATAAAAATGGTGGTCGATAGAAGACTCGAACTTCTGACGTCTACCTTGTAAGGGTAGCGCTCTACCAACTGAGCTAATCGACCTTGAAACTAATACTTATCTTGGTGACCCCAAGGGGACTTGAACCCCTGTAACAAGGATGAAAACCTTGGATCCTAACCACTAGACGATGGGGCCACATTCAAAATATTATATTTACTTAATTTACAATGGTGACCCGTGAAGGATTTGAACCTTCGGCCACTTCCTTAAAAGGGAAATGCTCTACCAGCTGAGCTAACGGGTCTTTTGTAAAAGGAGAGGAATTATACTTTTTTTTTCTATTTTTGTCAAGACTCTATTAACATTTTCTATCAAAAAACTTAAATATTTTTTTTAACTCTCCAGCTTTGCTATTTTAAGCAAAATAAAAGAAAATATTTTTTTATAATATAGATTTTATGACTGGATAAAAGCAAGCAAATTATTTTGAAGCTAAATGTTTATATTTTTGTGAATAAGAAGTTTTAAAAGTTATCAGTGCTATTTATTATTGCATAGTTTTAATTTATGTTATACTAACAATATTATTTTCAATGAAAGCTTTTTTAAAAATAAAAATGAATTGGAGGATTTTTAATATGGCATCTTTACTTTTTGGAGGATTTAGCATAATAATAGTTTTTGGATTATTTTATTGGATAATTAAGCAAATAGAAAAGGCTTAAAAGCTTAGATTTTTAATGGGCGTTTTTGTCGTTAAAATGCTTTTTTAATTAAAAAGATAAGCAAAAAATTTAAAGATTTACTTTATTTTACTTTAAAACTTCAAATAAAATACCTAAAGCAGTATTTGCACTTTCTTCTTGAATACTTTTTCTATCGCCTTTAAAATAATAATCATTAATGATTTCTTTATCTTCATAAAAAAGTCCAATAACTACCATGCCAAGTGGCTTTTCTTTTGAGCCACCATTTGGTCCAGCTACACCACTAAGAGCCAAAACATAATCAGCTTCAAACATATCTTTAGCACCAAGCATCATTGCAGATACCACTTCTTTGCTAACTGCGCCATGCTTTTCTAAACTAGCTTCACTAACATTTAAACATTTATTTTTTATATGATTTGAATATGTTACTATTGAGCCTTTGAAGATATCTGATGAGCCTGAAATGCTTGTGATTTTTGAAGCCACTAAGCCTCCTGTGCATGATTCTGCTAGGCTTAGCGTTTTGTTTTTTTGTCTTAGTTTGTCTTGCAATAAAAACATATCTTTAGAAGTAAATTCTTGCATTGTAAACCTTTATCCTTTCAAGGATTATTCAGTCAAGTCGCTTAAAAATGTTTTTTTATCAAATTTTAATTTTAAATATGAAGTGACTTTTTCTACATCCCTTTGAGCATTTCCTAAGCAAGATGTCGCACCTGGACTTGGAGTCATATTAAATATAATTCCATCTCCTGTATCTATCGAAGCTTCTCCAAGCATAAGTTTTTTTTCATCTTTATTTAAAACTTGAGGACGAACTCCACCAAATCCTTTTGCATATTCTATGTCATCTTCTTTTAAAGAAGGTACTATTTTTCTAGCATCTTTTACAAAAAGTTTTTTATTTATAAAAGGCATTTCAAACATAATGTTTCTAAATATAAAATTTCTAATATCACTATCTTTTAATAAATCCCAAAAAATCTTAAGAATTTTTCCATCAAGATTCATAGTTTTTATAGCTTCAAAAAAAGTTCCAGATTTATATCTTTCTAATTTTGGCAATACAAGTGCAGTTGGTCCAAATCTTGTTTTATTATCAAGCAAAATATCAGGATCACCGTGTAAAGCTGCAAAAGGAAGCTTATCATTTTGCACCATATAAACTTTACCGTTTAAAAGGTGTTTTTTAGTTACATAAAAACTCCCCGCAACTGAAAGACTTCCCATATGTTTACCATACCCCATATTATGAGCTAGATATAAAGAATGAGCTCCAGCATCAACTACTACAAAATCAGCAGTAAAACTATCGCCGTTTTTAGTTTTTAAGGTATAAATATCATCTTTTTTAGTGATTTTAACTACATGAGAGTTAAAAAATATATCTGTAGTACTTCCCTTGCAAGTTTTTGCTTCTTTTATAAGTTCTTCAGTCATTTTGCCATAATCAACAGTAGTGTATTGGTCTTTTGCCCCCATAGCTATGATATTATCTGTTCTATCGCTACCATCAGGCATCTCAATCAATTTTGGTTCTAAAGTTTTTATTTTCTTTTTATCCCAAAGTTCAAGATAAGGAAACAATTCTTTAAATTCTTCATATCTTTTTGTGATAAATTTAACTTCTTCATCCCCTACTCCTAAAGCCATTTTTTGATGTTTAAACATAATTTTATTTTCTAGCTTATGGTTCAAACAAAACTTTTCTATCATTTTTGCTGTTCTTCTTGTAATCTGTGCTTTTTCAAGCGTGTAGTTTGTTTCTATATCACCTACATGAATAGTTTGTGAATTACTTGTTGCTTTGGTGTTTAATGTAGCTAATTCTTCATATTTTTCGAGCAAGCAAATACTTTTAATATCTGTATATTTTGCCATCTCATAAAACAAAGCTGCACCTGAAATACCACCACCAACAATTACTAAGTTATAATGCTTATCACTCATTTTAAATCTCCGCTTATTTAAAGTTTCTTGATATTAAGCTTAACATAAATAGATTTTTTTAAACTGAAATTATATTTTTAATATTAAAATGTTCAATTAAACTATGAAATACTATAAAAAAATACTCAAACAAGAAAATATTATATTTTATCTTTTAAGCATTTTTTAGCTAAAATCTATCCTTATATTTAAGTATTTATTTTTATAAGGTTTAGAAAATATGGATTACAAAGACACACTATTATTGCCAGAAACAGCTTTTCCTATGCGAGGAAATTTACCGCAAAATGAGCCCAAAAAATACAAAAAATGGGATGATGAAAAAGTTTATGATAAGATGAAAGAGAAAAGAGCCGAAGCAAAAGAAAGCTTTACTTTGCACGATGGCCCCCCTTATGCAAATGGGAATTTACACATAGGACATGCTTTAAACAAAATCTTAAAAGATATGGTTATTAAATATCATTATTTTCAAGGCAAATCCATAAGATATACTCCAGGTTGGGATTGTCATGGTTTGCCTATTGAGCAAAAAGTTGAAGAAAAAATAGGTAGAGAAAAGAAAAAGCTATTACCTAAAGAAAAGATTAGAGAACTTTGCCGTGAGCATGCTAAAAAATTTATTGATATTCAAAGAGATGAATTTAAAAACATGGGGGTTTTGGCAGATTGGGACAAGCCATATTTAACTATGGATTTTACTTTTGAAGCTAATATTTATAAAGAATTATGCTCTATTGCCAAACAAGGACTAATAATTCAAAGAAGCAAACCTGTGTTTTGGTCATGGGCAGCACAAACTGCTTTGGCTGAAGCTGAAGTTGAATATAAAGATAAGGTATCGCCTTCAATTTATGTAAGTTTTAAGCTTCAAGATTTCGACGCTAGTATTATTATTTGGACTACAACGCCTTGGACAATACCAGCAAATACTGCAATTGCGTTAAATCCTGATGAACCTTATGTTTTAACAAGCGATAAATACATAGTTGCTAAAGCACTTTTTAAAAGCTTAAAAGATGAAGGCATATTAAAAGGCGAAATTACAAAAGAATTAACTTCAAAATCATTAGAGCTAAAACTAGCTACAAATCCGATAAACGGAAGAGATTCAACTATTATTTTAGCAAATCATGTTGTGATGGATAGTGGAACAGGCGCAGTACACACAGCTCCTGGACATGGGGAAGAGGATTATAAAGTTGCGCTTAAATACGGACTTGAAGTTTTAATGCCTGTTGGTCCAAATGGTGCTTATGATGAAACTTTGGTAAAACATAAGCTTCTTCCAAATGCAAAAGATTATGTTGGTATGAATGTTTTTAAAGCAAATGAGCATATTTTAGAGCTTTTAGGAAGTGCTTTACTTAAAAAAATTGACATAACTCACTCTTACCCACATTGTTGGAGAACGCACAAACCTATAATTTTTAGAGCTACTAAACAATGGTTTATCGCACTTGATAAAACCTATGGAAAAAACAAACTAAGCCTTAGAAATCAAGCAAAAAAATCCATGGAAAATATAAAATTTTATCCAAAATGGGGATTTAATAGACTAAACGCCATGATAGAAAATCGTCCAGATTGGTGTATCTCACGACAAAGAGATTGGGGTGTGCCTATTGCATTTTTTAAAAATAAAAAAACTAATGAGATTGTTTATGATGAAAAGGTGCTAAATTATATAACCATGATTTTTGAAAAACATGGTTGTGATGCATGGTATAGTATGAGCATTGAAGAGCTTTTATTTCCAGGAAGTGGACTCAATCCAAAAGATTTAGAAAAAACTATGGATATACTTGATGTTTGGTTTGATAGTGGCTCAACACAATTTGCTGTACTTAAATCAAAAGCTTATGACGCAGGTTCATACCCAGCTGATATGTATCTTGAGGGAAGTGACCAGCATAGAGGTTGGTTTCAATCTTCTTTATTAGTCTCCCTTGCTTCAAGAGAAATAGCACCGTATAAAGAGCTTTTAACTCACGGATTTTGTGTTGATGAAAATGGTGAGAAAATGAGTAAATCTAAAGGGAATGTAATTGCTCCTGATAAAATACTAAAAGAATTTGGTAGCGAAATACTTAGACTTTGGGTAGCAATGAGTGATTATCAATCTGACTTAAAAATCTCAAAAAATATCTTAAAACAAATGAGTGAGCAATATAGAAAAATTAGAAATACTGCTAGATTTTTATTTGCAAATATTAGCGATTTAGAAAAGCTAGTTGACTTAAGTAAACTAGGTGTTCTTGATATTTGGATTTTAAAAAGATCAAAAGAGGTTTTTGATGAAATTGATGGGTGTTTTAAAGCTTATGAATTTTCAAAAGGATTAAACAAACTAAACCAATTTTTAGTAGTTGATTTAAGTGGTATTTATCTTGATGTTTGCAAAGATAGATTATATTGTGATGGTAAAAATGATTTACACAGAAGTTCTTCTCAAACTGTAATGGCCATGATATGCACTAAACTAATCTCTTGTCTAGCTCCAATTTTGACATACACTATGGATGAGCTTTTAGAATATGCACCAAAACTTATCAAAAAAGACTATAAAGATATTTTTGGCTTTGAAAATTACGAGCTTCCTAATATTAAATCTAGCTTTAATGAAAACTTTTTATTAAAAGCTAAAGAGAAATTTAGTGAAATTATAGATAAACTAAAAAAAGAAAAAGAGATTAAAAGTACTCTTGAACTTGAAATTCATACAAGTTGTGATATTATAAAAGATATTTCAAAACTTGAGCTAGAAGATTGGTTTTTAGTTAGTAATATTTCGTCTTCAAAAACAATAAATATCCTAAGCCAATTTCAAGTTGATGATGTAGAATTTCATATTTCAAAAATCAGTGCTTATAAGTGTCCAAGGTGTTGGAAATATAAAAGCGAAGCTGAGGATAAGCTTTGCCAAAGATGTGAAGGTGTGATTAAAAAATGACCGAGCCAATAAGTTTTACCGTTATCTTTATAACTATACTTGTATTAGCGATAATTTCAGCTCTTAGCATAGCTTATATTAAGTACAATAAACCTAAAAAAAGATAAGTTATGATGCCCTTTAGTGATGAAGATTTAAAACCAGTCGTAGAAAAAACTCTTCTTACTAAAGTAGTGCCGATTTTAGCAAAATATCAAGGCTCTATTGAGCTTATTGATGTAAAAGATGCTAAAATTTATGTGAGTTTAACAGGTGCTTGTGGCTCTTGTCCTGCTAGTGCAAATACACTTAAGTTTATAGTACAAAAAGCATTAAGAGACCAAATTCATCCTGAACTAGAAGTAATTAGCACTAAGACTAAAAAGAATTCAAGGCTAAAAAATGCTTTATAAAAAACGATTAGAAGAGCAAGCAAGTATAAATTTTGAACTAAAAGATTTCAAAAATGCACTTTTTTTCTATTCACAATTAAGCTCACAAGAACCAAATAATAAAAAATACAAATTATATGCTTTGCTTTGTGATTTAGCTAGTGAAGATGAAGAAAAAGCCTTATCATTATATGATTATTTTAGTATAGAACAAAATCAAACAAGTGAAACTCAAGCTTTAGAAAAAATTCATTCAATAGTCCAAGATTATGATGGAAATATTGATAAAATGTTAGATTTACTGGGCAATATAAATATGCAAAACTTCGAATCTTTGGACGCAATTAATTATAATGATTTCAAGGAATTAGTGCAAAATAGAGGCTCTTTTAAACAAGCTTTTGAAGATATTATGTTTAGTACAAAAGTAGCGATTGAAAACAAAGATGATTTTTTTGATTTTGTAAATAAATTAATCGATAACAATTTTAACAATACGGCCTACAGCTATCTTGATGGCTTTTATGAGTATTTCTCTTACGATAAAAGACAAGAAGAACTATACAAAAAACTAGAAGAAAAGAATATTGAACTTAAACATTAGGGGTACTTTTTTTAGTGATGATACTTCAAATTATGAAAAAGATTGTATATTTATAAAATCACAAAATAATCAAAAATACTTAGATACTAAAACTTTAAAAAATTTAGAAAAAACTGCAAGAAAAGTAATACTAAGTTCAGAGCTTAAAAACTATATTGATTTAACAAAAATCAAAATCATAGGAATCACAGGAACAAATGGGAAAACAACAACAGCATCTTTAATCCATCATTTGCTTCAAAAATCTGGTTTTAAATCAGCACTTCAAGGAACTAGAGGCTTTTTTATAAATGAAGAAAAAATAAAATCTTATAGCTTAACGACTCCAACTCAGCTAGAAAATTTTGCAAATATTGCAGAGGCTTTAGATAAATCTTGTAATTTTTTTGTGATGGAAGTAAGCTCACACGCTTTAGCTCAAAATAGAATTGAAGGCTTAGAGTTTGGATTAAAGATTCTAAGTAACATCACCCAAGACCATCTTGATTATCATAAAACTTTAGAAGAATATAGAAGAGTTAAAAATTCTTTTTTTCAAGATGAGGGGCTAAAACTAATAAATGCAGATGATAAATATGCAAAATATTACAAAAAAAATGCCTATACTTATGCCTTAGAAAATAATGCAGATTTTAAAATAAAAAGTTTTAAATTAAAGCCAAAACTTGAAGCAAGATTAGTTGCCAAAAATGAAGATATTGTTTTTCATTCTTCCTTGCTTGGTATTTTTAATATTTATAATCAAATCTCAGCTCTAGCAGGAGTTTTTTTACTTACTAACAAAAACCTAAAAGAGCTAGGAATTTTTTTGGAAGATTTTGGAGTTCTTGCTGGAAGAATGGAAATAATCTCAACAAGTCCTTTGATTATAGTTGATTTTGCTCATACCCCAGATGGACTAGAGCAAGTTTTTAAAAGTTTTGAAAATAAAAATATCATAGCTCTTTTTGGTGCGGGTGGAGATAGGGATAAATCAAAAAGAAAAATTATGGGTGAACTTGCAAACAAATATTGTAAAAAAATATTTTTAACAAACGATAATCCAAGATTTGAAGATGAAAAAAATATTTTAGATGACATTGCAAGTGGAATAACAAATAAGAATATTTTAAACATTATACCAAATAGAAAAGAAGCTATCAAAAAAGCTTACCATATAATGGATAGGGGAAAAGATGTTCTTCTAGTTTTAGGAAAAGGAGATGAGCCTTTCGAGCTTTTGAAAGGTAAAAAAATAATACAAAATGATAAAGACATCATAGAAAAACTTTTATTATAAAATAAATTTTACCCAAATAAAATACATTTTTTACTTAATATTACTTAATAAATCTTATCTACTTTAATATTTACTAATCCTCTTATCAAAAAAACACTATGATTAAAACAATCTTATTTAAAGGTCAAAAAAATGCATGGGGGAGAGAGAAAGCTCAGTCAAACAAAGAAAATTGAGCTTTTACTTAAGGAATATGAACAAATTGCAGTTTGCACTAATAAAAAAAATTGTTTAGATAAAGAAATTGTTTTAAAAATATATAAAAAAATTGAAAACTCTTTTTCTAAAGTAGCAAAACTGAGAAAAGAAAATCTAAAAAATGAAACGATATTTTATATAGTTTTTGTTTTTTTAGAGATTTTCGAAAATAGTGATAAAGATTTTTTCAATAAACACTTAAAATATCAAATAGATTATTATAAAAAAAACGGCCTAAGAAAAGAGCTAAATCACATGTATTTTAATTCCTAAAAAATTAGAGATTAAAGGCTAGAAGTTAAAATTCTTATAATAATCTAGTCAAAGCTTCAAGATTTAGTTTTATTTTCATCCATTATATTTATAAGCTTTTTAGTATAAATATTTTCAAGTTTTTTTAATCTTGCAAGTTTTAGTCTAAGTTTAGATAAATCTGCGCTTGTTGGCACTATAAAAGGCGTTATAATGATAAGTAAATTAACTTTATCATCAACTTCCATTTTATCTCTGAATAAACTCCCAATCAAAGGAATATTGCCAAAAAATGGAACTTTTGTTTGGATTAAATCCTTATTTGTTTTAATAAGCCCACCCAAAATAGCAGCTTGCCCACTATTTACTATACTTATTGTTTTAACTACTTTTTTACTTGTATCTGGGTTTTGCTCGTCACTTGAATTTGGTTTAATCCCCTCAAGCTTTGCTAAGATTTCTAAGGTTACTTTTGAATTGCTAGAGATTCTAGGGCGCACTCTTAAACTTAGCCCAATATCTTCTCTTCTAAATGATGCAGTAGTACCAGAACTTGCTGTTGTAGTGCCTGTTTGAAAGCTTTTAGTCTCACCTACATAGATATAGCTTTCTTCATTGTTTACACAAAGTATAGAGGGTTCTGATATTATATTTACAGCTTGATCTCTTTTTAGCAAGTCTAGCGCTATTGAGACACCCAAAAGGCTTGATACATTAGAATTTTTACCAAGATATTTTGAAATATCTGTTCTTTTGAGTAGTTCTCCTCCTAAGTTTGCTGAAAAAACTCCAAAATCATTATCAAAGCCAACAAGTCCATATTTTACACCTATTTTTTTTATTTTTCTTTGGCTAATTTCTATGATTTTAGCTTGAACATACACTTGAGGTTTTGGTAAATCAAGACGTTTCAATAATACTAAAAGCTTTGATATTTCTTCTTTTTGACCAAGCATAATCAAAGAATTTGATTCTTTATCGCTAGAAAATAAAGGTTTTTTATTTGGAGCTTTAAACACTTTGGATTTTAATAAAGTATTTAAAATATTTAAAGCATTTTTAGCCTCGATATTTTTCAGCGAAACTACTCTTATAACTTCTTGTAAATTTGGAGATTTTTTATCAATTCGTTTGATATATGCTTTTAAATATTTAAGAATAAAAGCACTAGCATTTATAAGTAAAGTATTATTTTTTTCATCAAGTAAAATACTTATATTTTGAAGCTCTTTTTTGTCTAAACTTTGGCTTAAATCTTTTAGTAAGGCTAATCTTAGCTCTTTTGCCCCTATATTTTTATAATTGCTAATTTTGTAAATTTATGTATCTTCTTGGTTTTAATAATCTCGTAAATATTTTTCTTTTTAACAAGTTTATAGCCCTTATCTTCTAAACTTTGTCTTAAAATACTTAGAAGTTTAGTTTTCAAAATCTTCTTTTTCGAAACAAAATTTATCTTAGATTTTATATTATAGTCTGATAGAATACTAATATTATTTATTTTTGCAGTTAATTCTATTAGTTTTTGAATTTTTATTGATTTAGCATTAAAATCGATATATTCACTTGCATAAACAATTTGGAGAAAAAGTAAAAAAATCAAAGCATATTTTCTAAGCATTTTTTATCTTTCTATTATGGTATTTAAATACCATTGATTATAATCAAATTTTCATTAATAAGTATAATATTAAAATAAATAATTTATTAATATTTAATATATTGGAGATTTTATGAAGATAATTATTGAGAATTTAGCTTACAAGCTAAAAGATTTTAGCTTGTGAAGTATATTTATTTGAAGATTTTGCTTAAATTTAGTCTACGCCCTATTTTGCTTCCTATTCTTTTTTTAAATTGTGCTTCTACTAGTTTAGATAAATCAACTTTCATATCAGGATGCTTAAGATCACCAGAAATTCTTGAATCAAAAACTGCCTTTTTAATTTTTATTCTAAGTATAGAATCAATTTTTAACTTTTTAAGATTTATTGTCGAAGATAAAACTTTGATTCGAGTATTCTTACTTTGCATATCAAGTTTTGAGTTTAAAATATCTTGATCAATCTTAGAATCAAAAAATATTTTCTTGTAAATCTCAGAATTTAAATCAAAACTAGTAAATTTAATAAGCATTTCACTTAATTGATTTTTCATAAAATGTCCATCACTCATTTCCCCTTTTAAATCTCCTATTTTCTTTTTAAGATTATAAGATATTTTTGCACTAGTGTAAGAGTCAAAAATTTGAGGGTAAGATAACATTTTTAGAAAACTTTTAAGTCTCACATGGTTTAAGTTGGCATTTAAATTATTATTTTTCAAAACAAAGCTAAGCTCACCACCTAGTAAGAATGAATGTCCATCAATAATAAGATTTTTTGATTTTTTGATTTTACCTAAGATATTCACTTCTCCTTGAAGTTTTGCACCAGAAATATTATTAAGTACAGCTAAATTTGGAACAAAAACTTGATAAGAAGCGTTTAAAGCTTTGTCTTCTAAATCGTATGTGCTTTTTTTGATTTTTATATTTCCCAAGTTTGAGTCTAGCTCCATAGAACTTGCAATATTAGTATTTTTTAAAATGCTAGAAGATGTAGAATCAAGACTTATATCTTTTTTTATTCCTAAAGAAAAATCATCATTTAATTTATTTTTAGATAATTTTACACCTGAAAGCTTAGTCGTAACATTTCCATCTAGTTTATGTATATTTGCATTTTTTATATTGGCTTTTAGTTCAAGTGTACCACCAGCTACATAAGAACTTTTTCCTAACATTGCTTCTAGTGCTTTTACTTGTAAATTTTTTGCATCAAGTTTAAGACTCGTCAAATGTGAACCATTTAAACCGATAGTATAATTACCTTCTCCACCTGCTAGTTTTTCTATTCCCTTTATAAGATATTTTTCATGCTTACCTTTTATAGTCCCTTTGGATAAAAGAGCACCACTAAAGTTTTGTTTTAAACTCTTAGCCAAAGGTTGTAAATCTGTAATATTTTCATCATAAACTAAATCAAGTCCTAAAGTAAAAATGGAAATATTACCCCCAATACTTAACTTTGCACCCTTAAAACTTGCATCTAGCCTAAGTTTATTTGGTCTCAAAACAAATTTATTTATTTTAAAGTCAAGATTTTTATATTTTTTATTTATTCTTTTTTGGGCAATTTGTGCACCAAGACCATTTCCAAAAGGAGAAAATGCCAAGAAGTAACAAAGGACTAAAACCACGATAACTACGGCCAGTATGCCAAGTAATATTTTTTTCATTCGAACTCTTTATTTGTCTTTTTTTTAATTTTAAATTATATCGCAAAAAGCTTAAAAATATATCATTTAAAGAATTTTGATATTTATTATCATTATTAAGGTTATTTTTATAATCTCTTTGTATAATTCCATATTAATTATCATAATTAAAATTAAGGAGTAAGAAAATGTTTACAAAGTCAAAATTATTACTATCTTGCCTAGGATTATTATTACTAGCAAGTGGTTGCGCCACATCTGATATACAAGATGTTAGTTACAAAACAACAGCAAAGCACATTAACGCTAGAGTTTTATTAAGAACATACGGAAATATTGCAAGTGTATCTTACGCTGCTGCGCTAAGAGATGCTAAGTTATTACAAAAATCAATTGATATTTTTGTTGCACACCCAACAAAAATAAACCAACAAGATGCAAAAGCAGCTTGGTTAAACTCAAGAGAAAGCTATTTACAAACTGAAGCTTTTAGATTATCAAATGGTCCGATTGATGCAGATGGTTCTATAAAAAACAGTATTTGGGCCGCTAAAAAATATAGTCTTTTAGTTGGTGGTGGAATTGAAGGTGAGATAAATCCTTGGCCGCTTGATGAAAACATGATTGACTACACCATAGATGCACATTACAAAAGAACTCATCATAATATCATTGACACAAGAGGAGTTTTTAATCCAGGGGGAGAAGATCCAAAGCCTGTAAATGTAAGAAAAATCACAGCAAAAGCACTAAGAGCATTAAACGCAAATGGTGGGGATGCAAATGTGGCAGCTGGATACCACGCTATCGAGTTTTTACTTTGGGGACAAGACCAAGATTATCATAACTTTATGGCTGATAAGATAACTCACGGACCTTTAGTAGCAGGACTTAGATCTTATACTGACTATACAACTGCAAAATATGCAAACAGAAGAAAAGCTTATTTAAAAGTAGTTACTGATTTATTAGTAAAAGATTTAGCAAAAGTAAACACAGCCTGGAATGGGAAGGCAATGTACAGAAAATCTCTTATAGGAGAATTAAAAGGCAAAGATGCTTCTAAAAATCTTCCAAGCAAAGTAGCTTTAAAGCAAATTTTCATAGGTATTGGAACGTTCTTAAAATCTGAATTAGCAAATGAGCGAATTGCAGTTGCTGTTTTAACTCCTAGTGAAGAAGATGAACATTCTTGCTTTTCTGATAATACCAACAGAGATATATATCAAAATTATATGGGTGCAAAAAATATCATAATGGGAACTTATGATGGGCTGGATTTCGGAGTGTCATTTATAAATACTCTTGATGCTAAAACAAAAGCTAAAATGCTTAAATTAATGAATTCGATTGAATTAAAATTTGATTCAGTAAATTCAATAGCTAGAGTTTCTAGACACTTTGATTGGCAAATTAGACCAAATGACCCTCAGCATATAGTTTTAATTAACCTAAAAAATCAACTAAGACACTTAGGTGATATGATGGTTAAGATTGCAAAAGCAAATGGAATCAATTTAACTACAAGTGATGTAACTGATCCAGATGAGACTAAAGTTTAATGAAAAAAATTCTCAGATTTTTTGTAGTAGCGAGTATTCTTGCTACTACACTTTTTGGTTTTGATACAAGAGTTCCAAATCTAAATAACAAGCAAATAGATAAATTTATCTTAGGTTTAAGTTTTTTCTCAAAACCATGGGTACCCGCTCCAACAGCTACAACAGCCAGAGATGGACTTGGACCTTTATTTAGCTCAAATTCTTGCAACCACTGTCACCAAAACAATACAGGTGGCTATGTTTACAATAATAAAGGCGAGGTAAGTAGAGAAATGGTTCCAAGATTGTCAATGCCAGGAAAAGTAGCAAAAAATAGTCACTTAGGATTTATTCCTACGCCTCATTATGGTGCGCAATTATCAATAAACGGCACAGTTGGAGTACCTTTTGAGGGAAGATTAGAGCTTAAATATACAAAAATAAAAATTACTTTTCCTGATAAAAGTGTAGTTTATTTAAGAAATCCACATTATTCAATTAAACATTTACAATATGGAAAATTAGCAAAAAATTATATTTTAAGTGTTAGAAGAGGACCACCTTTGATAGGAGTTGGATATATAGAAGATATTTCACAAAAAGATATATTAAAAAATGTTGATGTAAATGATAAAAATCATGATGGTATAAGTGGAAAAGCTAATTATGTTTATGATATAAAAGCAAAAAAGTTTGCTCTTGGTTTGTATGATTATAAAGATTATGCGCCAACATTAAGACAACAAGTTGCAACTGCTATGCACAATGACATGAGTTTAAATACTACTTATTTCACAAAAGATAATTGTACAAAGGTAGAAAAAGCTTGTTTGAATGCACCAAAACCTTTTGACGCTATTGATGCTCCTGATTTTAGAATTGACGCAATTGCTTATTATATAGAAAAATTACAAATTCCAAAATCAGCTAAAAATATAGACAAAAAAGGTCAAAAACTTTTTGCATCTTTAGAATGTGCGCTTTGTCATATTCCTACTTTTAAAAATAAAAAGGGAGGTTTTTTACATCCTTATAGTGATTTTTTACTTCATGATATGGGTAAAGCTTTGGGTGACAAAAGAAGTGAATATTTAGCCAAAGGAGATGAATGGAGAACGACTCCACTTTGGGGCATGAATTACAGAGTCCACAAATCAAATACAAAACAAGTATTTTTACATGATGGAAGAGCTAGAACCGTGCAAGAAGCTATTTTATGGCATGGCGGAGAAGCAAAAAAATCAAAAGAATATTTTATGCATCTTGATAAAAAAGATAGAGAGCATTTGATAAATTACGTAAAAGGATTATAAAATGAAGAAGATATTATTAGCACTAATCTTGTTTTTTTCTTTGCTTAGCGCAAATGAAAGTATAACAAAAAGTATTTTGACTAATGTTTTGCAAAAGCAAATAAAAAATGCAATAACTGCAGTTACTGAGCTACAAAAGACTAAAAAAAGCCAAGATTTCTATGCTCTTGTTAGAGCTTGGAAAAAGGTTCAAGCTTCTTATGTAGCTGGAGATATTGATCCTAGCAGTATTGATACTCCAAGGCTTATTGATATGTATCACAATTCAAATGATGATTTAAATGCTCAGATGAAGCTAATCATGCTTTCAAATGATGGCTTAAAAATAAGCCTTTTTAAGAATTCATATAAAAGCATAAATGCCCTTGAGTATTTACTTTTTACTAAAGATAAGATTTCTAAAACAAGGAAAAAACAAGCTCTTGAAATTGTTTTAAAAAATATTAAAAGCAAACTAGAATCTATCCAAAAAGTATATACCTTGAAAAATTCAAAAGTTTTTTTAGACAATGAAGTTGGAGCTTATTCTATGCTAGTAAATCAGCTAATACCTTCAGTGTTTAAACTAAAAGATTGGAGAATTGGAGAACCTTCTGGCTTAGCTCAAAAATACTTAGGAAAGCCAAACGCTAAAAGAGCTGAATACCCTTTGGCAAAAGCTAGTTTTATGGCGATTGACGCTGTAATTGATGCAAATTTAGCTTTAGTTGCAAAACAAAAGTATAAAAATTTATATCAATACGCTGTAAAAAAAGGTTATAAAAAAGAAATTAATCAAATAGTAATGCAACTAAAAATTGCTTCTAAAATAAGTAAAAATATAGATACAGAAGATTTTGGAACAAAAAAAGTTAAAAAGCTATTTAAAGCACTTAGTAATTTACAGCAAGAATATCAAGGATTATTTGTTTTATCACTAAATATTCCTCTTAGAATTATTGAGGCTGATGGCGACTAATGGATAATTTATTTTATGAATATATTTTAAATCCTTCAAAAAGAATATATTGGCTATATATTCTTTCATCGATTTTAATATCTTTAGTATATTTATATTTTCATAAAAATGAACGAAAATTAATATTTTCAAAAAAATATTGGCTTCATAAAAGCACAAGATTAGACTTTTATTATTTTTTCATTTCTCATTTTATAAAAGTTTTAATCTTATTGCCAATGCTTTTTGGAGTAAAAGAAGTAGCAATTTTTACTTATAGAATTTTACTTAAAAACTTTGGCTTTTATCTTAATGTTGATTTTACTTATGGACAAATAATATTGTTTTACACCTTGGCAATTTTTATTTTTAGCGACTTATCAAGATATTTTTTACATAGATTATTGCATACAAATAAATTTTTATGGAGATTTCACAAAGTTCATCATAGCGCTAAGATTTTAAATCCTCTAACATTTTATAGGGTTCATCCTTTGGAGAATTTTTTATTTGGGTTAAGATATTCTTTGGTGATTGGAATAGTTACAGGAGTTTTTATTTATTTCTTTGGAGCAAAATTTAATATTTATAGTATTTTTGGAGTAAACATTTTCTTATTTATTTTTTCTATACTTGGAACAAACCTAAGACATTCACCTATAAAATTATCTTATTTAAAATATCTTGAATATATTTTTATATCTCCAAGACAACACCAAATCCACCATTCAGTAAAATTTTATAATAAAAATTTTGGAGGCTATTTAGCTATATGGGATACGCTTTTTGGCTCACTCAAATTATCAAGTGAAGCAAAAATAATAAAATTGGGATTAAGAAAAAAGGAGATGAAAAATTACGAAACAGTTGGGGGCTTATTATTTAGTCCTTTAATTTTCAAAAGGAAGGAAAACAATGAAAAATATAAAGAATGTAAAGACTATAAAAAATTTAATTTTATGTATTTTAGGAATATTTTTGTTAAGTGCTTGCACCTCTGCAAATCTATCAAAAACAGATTTAAGGGAGCAAAAGGCTTTAGGTAATGCTTTGTTCCATGACAAAGCACTCTCAGCACACAACAACGAAGCGTGCGCAACCTGCCATAATCCTAAAAAAGCATTTACGGACAATAGAGGAAATGGAGTAAATAATGCAGCTTCTTTAGGAAGTAATGGAAAATCAATAGGAAATAGAAGTGCACCATCTGTAACTTACGCCCTATTCTCTCCAAAATTTTATTATAACAAGAAAAAAGGTGAATACACAGGCGGGCAATTTTGGGATGGAAGAGCACCAACTGAAGCAGACCAAGCAGGTGCACCACCTACAAATCCAGGTGAAATGGGAATGAAAGACAAAAGTACACTTATGAAAAAACTAGAAAAAAATCCTTATTATAAAAGTTCTTTTAAAAAACTATATGGTAGTGATATATTTAAAAATTCCAATCTAGCATATTTAAAAATGACTGAAGCTATCCAAGCTTATGAACATGAGAAAAAATTTTATAGATTTGATTCTAAGTATGACAGGTATTTAAAAGACGAATATATGCCAACTGAACTTGAAGATTTAGGTATTTCTTTATTTTTCTCAAACAATAATACTTCTTGCTCAAAATGCCACATGTTAAAAGGCGAAGATAGACAAGGGGAAACTTTTACAAATTATGAATACAGAAATATTGGTATTCCAATAAACAAAGAATTAAGATCTAAAAATGGCATTGCACTAAGCACAATCGACAATGGACTTTATCAAAATCCTTTGGTTCATAAAGATCCAAACACTAAGGGTAAATTTAAAATTCCAACTCTAAGAAATGTAGCAATTACAGCCCCTTATATGCATAATGGAATATTTAAACACTTAAGAACAGTTGTTGAGTTTTATGACCATTACAATAATCCAAAAAGAAAAATAAACCCAGAGACTCACAAACCTTGGGCAAAACCTCAGTATGCACCAACTGTAGCATACAAATATGGGAAAAAAGAGTTAAGAGCTAAACCTTTAAATGAAAGAAAAATAAAAGCTCTTGTTGCATTTATGAGAATGTTGACTGATAAAAGATATGAGTATTTACTTAAAAAGTAAAAAAATGTAAAAGTAGAAAAGCCAACTCGTATAAATATGCCTAGAATCTCTCTAGGCATATTATTTTCTTATCAAATTTTCAAAAAAAACTAAGCCAATCAAAATATTTTACATAATTTATTTATAGTATTTAAAAAATAAGCTTTTTCAAAGGCAAAAAAACATAAAATCAAAATTATACTAATTACACAATTAATCACTTAAAGGGAACAAAATGAAAAATCTATATATTATAAGGCATGCACAAAAAAATCAGGAAGAAAGTATTTTAGATGATTTTGATAAACCACTCACAAGTTTAGGAGAAAAACAAGCAAACAATCTTGGAAAAAACATTAATGAACTTGGCATTAAACCTGATTTATTTGTCTCAAGCCCAGCACTTAGAGCAAAAACTACAGCGCAGATTATAGCTAAGCAGATAGACTACAAAAAAGAAATAGTTTTTAATGAAAATATCTATAAAGCGCAAATGAATGAACTTAAAGAAATAGTATCATATACTTACGATGAAGTTGAAAATCTTTTTCTTGTAGGGCATAATCCTTCTTTAACAGCACTTTTGCTTCATCTTACAGATTTCAAAGAAAAATTTACCATGAGTAGTTTTGCTTGTATTGAATTTGATTGTTCTTCTTGGATAGATATTAGCCCAAATAATGCTAAATTAACAATGCTTATAAAAAATCATTTAGATTTATAAGATATTTTTAGTTTTTTATTTTACTTGCCAAGACAAAAACTTGAAAACATAACATCAAGCATTTGTTCGTTTTTGTAAACTTTTGTAATACTTGAAATTTCCTCTAAAGCTTCATTTATATGAAAAGAAAAAAGTTCTAGTTCCATATCCTCTAAAGGCGCAAAGGCTTCATTAATAGCTTTTAAACAGCCTTTAGTTGCATTTATTTGTCTTTGAGAATTTAAGCTTAAGCCTTCAGAGTCATTTTTGCTATTTAGCAAGTCCTCTAACACTTTAAATAGTTTTGAAACATCTTCTTTTGCACTTAAATTTATAGGATTTTTTAAAACACTAGAATCAAATTTGGCTTGTAAATCGCATTTATTTAAAATAAAAATCTTATCTTTTTTTGAGTCTCCTAGGAGCTTTAAAATGTGCTTATCTTCTTCATCAATTTTTTTAGAATTATCAAAAATTGCCAAAATTATATCAGCTTCATTTGAAATACCAAGAGATTTTTCAACTCCTTGTTTTTCTATAAAATCATTTGTTTTTCTAATTCCTGCAGTATCTACAATTTTGATTAAGTGAGTTCCTATCTTAATATTTTCTTCTATACTATCTCTTGTAGTTCCTGCAATCTCACTAACAATTGCTCTATTATTATTTAGCATTTTATTTAAAAGTGAAGATTTGCCAACATTTGGCTTTCCAATTATTGCTACCTTAAAACCTTCAATTAAACCTTCTCTTCTTTTGCTAAGAGTTAAAATATTTTTTAGCTCAATTTGCAGATTTGTAAGTTTAGTTTTTATATCTTTTTCTATATCTTTTGGTAAATCATCTTCAGCGTAATCAATGCTAACCTCACTAAAAGCTAAGATATTAAGCAAGTCACTTCTTGCGTCTTCTACAAAGTTTTTTAAATCCCCTCTTAGTGTTTTTGCCAAAATCCTAAGCCCATCTTCGCTTCTTGATTCAATCATTGAAGCAATAGCCTCAGCTTTTGATAAATCCATTTTATTATTTAAAAAGGCTCTTTTTGAAAATTCTCCAGCTTGTGCTAGCCTAGCGCCTAAAGTTAGTAATTGCTTTAATAAAAATTCGCTTAAAATATACCCACCATGGCATTGAAACTCAACTATGTCTTCACCTGTAAAAGAAAAAGGCGCTTTAAAATAAATGACAAGACCTTCATCAAAAAAATCACCTTTACTATCGTGTAATGAACATAAATGAGCAAATCTTGGAGTAAAATTTTGTTTTTTTGTGATTTTTTTTGCAAGAGCAAGGGCATTTTTTCCGCTAAGTCTTAAGATTGAAATTGAGGCTAAACCATTTGCTGTAGCTTGAGCTGCAATAGTGTCATCAAGCATTTTGTTGATTTGGATTTCTGTACTCGTTTACGAGTACATATTTTTCACCTTTTTTGTTTGTTTTTACTGCTACATATTTATCAGGAAATTCTTCTCTTAATTTTTTTAAAACAATATGCACTAAAATTCCATCTAAAGGCTTAGTTTTACAATACCCTTTTTCTTTTATTATTTCAATAATAGGCTCAAGATATTTAAAAAGTGTTTGTTCTTGGTTTCTTAAAAATTGTGCTATTTCCAATCTCAGCATTAAATCATATTTATCATTTATCCAATTAAATAAGACATATGATAAAGCTTTGTATCTATAGCCTTTTTTTCCGATTAACAGCATACAATCAGGTCCATCAAATTCTACATAAATTGTATTTTCATCATAAAACTCAACTTTTACTAAAAAAATATCAAAGCAAGAATAAGAAAATAAAAGCTCAATTTTCTCTTTAATTTCATCTATTATATCACTTCTATCTTTTTTGACAACAATTTTAATATTAGGTAATTCTTCGTTATCGCAGTCATAAAATTTATCAAATATTTTTTCTTTACTAGGAATTTGTGGGTCATTTAAAAATCTATCAAATTTTTTTCTTGGAGTGTTTTCTTCTTGGAACTTAGTGCCTTGATTTGTATCAAGATTCATTTCTTCTATTTTTATATTATTACCATATCTTTTATTTTTTGAACAATCTTTTTTATAATCATTATGTTCTCTAAATTTTCTTTTGACTTTTATAATAACATTTTTCGCACAAAGTCCAAAAAATCCTCTTCTTGGCTTTTGAATTATTTGTATATCAAGGTCATTTATAGAGCAAGAATATTTTGCACTTGCAAGATGATAAGCTTCTTCAATATATCTTGCTTCAAAAAATTTTGCCTTATCTTCAAGCTTATTTTTCATTTTAATGTCCGGCTTTTGCTCTTTGTTTTTCAAAAACTTTATTTATATAAAACTGTTGACCTGCTGTAAACAAGTTATTTACAAACCAATAAAGTGTAAGTCCAGCTGGGAACCATAGGAAGAAGAAAGTAAAAATTACAGGTAAAAACTGAAATATTTTTCTCTGAGTTGGATCTTGCATAGTATTTGGAGTGATTCTTTGTTGCAAATACATTGTTATTCCCATCAAAATAGGCAAGATATAATATGGGTCCATCAAAGCTAAATCGTGAATCCAAAAAATCCAAGGTGCACCTTTTAGCTCAATAGAGTTTAACAAGACCCTATATATTGCGAAAAATACAGGAATTTGAAGAACCATAGGCAAACACCCACCCATAGGATTTGCGCCATGCTTTTTGTAAAGTTCCATCATATGTGTTGATTGTTTTTGCTTATCGCCTTTATATTTTGCTTGTAATTCTTTTATTTTTGGTGCAAGAGTTTTTAATCTTTGCATAGAAATCATACCTTTATATGATAAAGGAAATAAAATTAATTTTACAATAAGCGTCAATAAAACAATAGTCCAACCCCAGTTGCCTACGATATTATGAATAGCTTGCAAGAAAGAAAACATTGGTCTAGCAATAAAAGTAAACCAACCATATTCTATAACATCAGTTAAATGTGGGTTTAAAGCTTTCAAAGCCTTATGGTCTTTTGGTCCAATATAACCAGACAAACTTATGCTTTTATTTACTTTAATAAAAAGTTCAGGACTTTTATTTGCACTTGGCACTGCTGTTACATTCATAGGATTTTTAAAGTTATAAAGTAAAGTTGTGTAATATCTATCAAAACCTGAAATAAACTGCACATTTTTGTAGCTCTGAGATTTATCAAGTTTTTCATCTTTTATAACATCAGATGAGCCGTTATTGTTACTTACAATTGCCCCATGGTCAGCATACATATCGACAATAACATCAGGTCTATAACCAGAAGTTATAAAAAATGGCTTATTTGCACTTGCAACTAAATCGTAATGCCCGTCAGGATAAAAAGTAAGTTTCTTTGTTAGTGTTGTGCCTTTAAGTTTTTGAGTTAGCACTAAAACCTTAGTTTTGTTACTTGCGTCAAGATATTTAGCATTTGCACTTACATCAGTCTTAAAAGCTTGTACATTTAATTTTGTATCTACAAATCTAACTTCAAGAGGTTTAAGTTGATTTTTGTCAAAAAGCTTAATCTGCTTACCTTCTTTATCTACAAATCTTTTTTGTAAAAGTGTAACTTGAGCAATTCTACCCAATTTATCAATCTCAAATAAATCATTTTTTGTTTTAACACTTAATAAAATATCTTTTTTTGAAATATTTTTAAAACTTGCATTTTTAGCTGAATTTGAAGAATGCTTAGTAAAATGTAAAATTGTGCTTGTTATTGAAGAATCAGATTTTGGTGCTACTTTTGTATTTGTACCTGCAACAGAATTTACAGTTGTTTGAGCTTTTGCTTTGGCTTTAGCCTGTATTGCATTTAAAGCATTATCCCTAGGTTGCACATATAAATAATCATATGCTATAAAAAATATAAAAGCTATAAAAATAGCTATAAAAATTCTCTTTTGTCCACCGCCGTCTAAATTATTCATATTTTATATTCCAATCTTTATTTTTAATTAATAAATATTTATTTTTTTTGCTTTTCACATACCAATATTTGACATCAATTTTTTTATATAAGACATTTTTGGTATCAAGTTTTACAAGTGGATAGTCTATTCCGCCTGCAAATAGTTGATTACATCGTAAAATCCTTGTAATTGTAAAATAACTTGCCTTAAAAAATGAATTCTTATCAAAGTTTTCCAAAGCATATTGTGAACATGTTGGATAATACCTACAACAGCCGTAAGAAAAAACAGATAAAAACCTTTGATAAAATTTAATTAAGGCTTTGACAAATCCTAAGCAAAACTTTGAAAAAAAATGAAAAAATATCATACAAGTCCAAGTTTTTTAAAAGCAAAGGTAAAATCTTTTTCGATTTTAGTAAATTCACTTTCATTCATAGCGTTTTTAATAACAAAAATAAAAAAACCCTCTTTAAGTCTAGCTTCATTTTCAAGTATAATTGCTCTCATTCTTCTTTTGCATTTATTCCGTCTGATTGCATTTCCTACTTTTTTTGAAGCCACAAAAGCTATCTTTAAACTAGTACTTGGAGAAAAAAAAACGACAAAATTGTGAGTGTGCCACCTTTTGCCGTTTTTATAAATATTTTGAAAATCTTTTGACTTGTTAATTCTATGTTTTTGATTTAAACAGCTAATCTCTTTCTGCCTTTTGCTCTTCTAGCATTTATTGTTCTTCTTCCATTTTTTGTCTTCATTCTAAGTCTAAACCCGTGAGTTCTTTTTCTTGGGGTATTATGTGGTTGGTAAGTTCTTTTCATTTACTTCTTGCCTTTTTACAAAATTAAGTCCGAGATTATATTTAAATTCTCCTTAGAATAGCATTAATAAAATGCTAGTACATTAATATTTTAAAATTTAGCTTTGATTTCTCCATCTACAAAATCAAACAAAACATTAGCACCCTCTTTTAGTTCATCTTTTAAAATCAAATCTGCAAGTTTATCCTCTACAAGCTCATATAAAGCCCGTTTTAGTGGTCTTGCTCCATAAACTGGATCAAATCCTGCCTTAGCTATAAATTCTTTTGCATGGGTCGTAAGAGAAATATTAATATCTTGCGTTCTTGCTCTAATTTTAAGATCTTCAAACATAAGTTCAACAATTTTTGTAATTGCTTGCAAATCAAGTTGCTCAAAAATAATTATATCATCTAAACGATTTAAAAACTCAGGTCTAAATGCAAGTTTTAGCTCAGCTAAAACTGCACTTTTTCGCTCTTCCTTGTCTTTTATTTCTAAGATTTTAGAACTTCCTAGGTTTGAGGTTAGAATAATAATAGTATTTTTAAAATCAATCGTAACACCTTTATTGTCAGTTAATCTTCCATCATCTAAGACTTGCAAAAGGATATTAAAAACATCAGGATGTGCTTTTTCAATCTCATCAAAAAGTACAACACTATAAGGTTTTCTTCTAACAGCCTCACTTAACTGCCCACCTTCTTCATATCCTACATACCCAGGAGCTGCACCAATTAGTCTGCTGACATCATGTTTTTGCATATATTCACTCATATCAAATCTTATTAAATTTTTCTCGTTATCAAATAAAAATTTAGCCAAAGTTTTTGCACTTTGTGTTTTTCCTACTCCAGTTGGACCCAAAAATAAGAATGAGCCAATAGGGCGATTAGCTTCTGAAAGTCCTGCTTTATTTCGTTTAATTGCTTTTGCAATTGCTTCCACTGCTGCGTCTTGACCTATTACATCTTTTTTAAGTTCACTTGCAACTTGTAAAATTCTTTCTTTTTCACTTTTTAGCATTTTTGATACAGGAATACCGCTCCATTTTGAGACAATGCTAGCAATTGATTCTTCATCAACACAATTTCTAAGCAAAGTTCCATTTTCTTGCATTTTTTTCCATTTTTGCTTATTTTGTTCAATTTCTTTATTTAATTGTGGAATTTCTCCATATTCAATCTTAGCGGCTTCATCAAATTTTGCATCTCTTTTAGCATTTTGCGCTTTTGTAGTTAGTTCTTCAATCTTGATTTTTATATTTGAACTTGCATCAAATGTTTCTTTTTCATTTTCAAATTGTCTTTGAAGTTTAATTTGTTCTTCTTTTAAATTTGCTAATTCTTTTTCAAGTTCACTCAGCCTTTTACTATTTTTCTTAGATTTTTCCATCAAAAGTGCTTCTTTTTCTACTTGCAAACTAGAAAGTTCAGCTTTTATTTTCGAAAGTGGCAAGGGCTCACTTTCAATTTGCATTTTAAGCTCTGCTGCGGCTTCATCTATTAAATCAATTGCCTTATCTGGCAAAAATCTATCACTTATATATCTATCACTTAATTTTGCAGCTGCAACTAAAGCACTATCATTTATTGTAACATTATGATAAGTCTCTAACCTTTGTTTTACCCCTCTTAAAATTTGCAAGGCTTCATTTACGCTAGGCTCATTTACATTTATTGGCATAAATCTTCTTTGCAAGGCTGTATCTTTTTCTATGTATTTTCTATATTCTTTTAGCGTGGTTGCACCTATGGTGTGAAGTTCGCCTCTTGCAAGTGCAGGTTTTAAAATATTTGCAGCATCCATGCTTCCCTCACTTGCCCCCGCTCCAACTATGGTGTGAATTTCATCAATAAAAAGGATAATATTCCCTGCTTTTTTAACTTCTGTTATCACAGATTTTAATCTATCCTCAAACTCTCCTCTGTATTTTGCACCTGCGATTAAAGCACTCATATCAAGGCTAAGAACTCTTTTATTTGCTAAAGATGTAGGCACATCTTTATTTACAATTCTTTGAGCTAAGCCCTCAGCAATTGCAGTTTTTCCAGTTCCAGGCTCACCTAATAATATAGGATTATTTTTTGTTTTTCTTATTAAGATTTGCATCATTCTATTTATTTGTTCTTCTCTTCCAATAACAGGCTCTAAGTCTCCATCAAGCGCTAATTTATTTAAATCATTTGCATATTTTTCTAAAGCTTCAAGATTTTCATCAGCAGATGCAGAGTTGATTTTAGCTCCATTTCTAAGCTCTTCTAATGTTTTTTTGAGTTCACTCATATCAAGATATTTTGAAAATATTTCTTTAAACACTTTATTTTGTAAGTTTGCTAAAATCCAAATATCTGCACTTAAAAAAGTGTCTCCATTTTTTGTCATTAAGCCCTCAGCTTTAAAAAATGAATCTAAAAGATTTTTTGATATTTGTATATTTTCTTTGCTGATGTTTGATACTTGGGGCAAGGTATTTGCCTTAGAAATAATATCAAGTTCAAGTGCTTTTTGTCCAAAATTTAGTTTATTTAAAACTTGATTTAAAATAGAATTTGTATTTGTTAGCATTGCCCAAAGCATATGCAAAATCTCTACTTCTTGATTTTTATTATGTAAGGCTAACGCTACACCTTGGTCTAGTGTTTCACCCATTTGATTTGTTAATTTTTCTAGAATATTAGTCATAATTAGCACTCCTTTTATTTAACTGCTAACGTGATTATATTACTTTAGCTTCTTAATGTCAAGTATTTATCTTTATTAAACTAAGTTTTTTTGTGTTAGTATTTAAAAAAGGAGTTTTTATGAAGGGTTTATGCGGTATTGATGAAGCTGGACGAGGAGCTTTAGCTGGAGATTTAGCGATTTGTGGAGTGTTATTTAAAAAAAATATTAAAGGATTAAAAGACTCGAAACAAATAAGCCCTAAAAAAAGAGAAGTATTTTATGAAGAAATAACAAAAAACTCTATTTATCACAAAGTTTTCATAAGTGCAAAAGATATTGACAAACTAGGACTTAGCAAGTGTTTTAAAATTGCCTTAGAAGAAATAATGTCAAAAATTCCTGCTAAAACTTATCTTTTTGATGGAAATACAAATTATAAAGTGCAAAACTTAGAATGCAAGATTAAGGCTGATGAGAGTGTGCCTGAAGTTAGTGCAGCTTCAATATTAGCAAAGGTCTCAAGAGATAGAGATATGATTAAACTTAGTGAAACTTATCCAGTTTATGGCTTTGAAAAACACAAAGGTTACGGAACTAAAGCGCATATCCAAGCTATTAAAAATCATGGCCTAAGCAAAATTCACAGAAAAAGTTTTAGGCTCAAAGCTTTAGAATTTCAATTCTAAAATATAATAATTCAAAGACTAAAAATAAACCTTATTAGGAAAATTTTTCATTAAATTTTTTAATATTATCTTTATCGCCAATAACTACCAAAACATCACTTTTTTCAAACTTGTACTTTATAGTTTTTATATTAAAAATAAAGCTAGATTTTTTTGTTTTGCTCATGACGCCTAAAAGTACAAGGCCAAAATCCTTATGAGATTTGAAAGTTTCTAAATCAAGTCCCAAAAATGGAGAAGCCCTATTTATGTGAATTTCCTCAATATCAAGATTTGCATGCCCTAAAAGTATCGTATCAAGCACCTCTAAAACTCTAGGCTTCGTTAAATGTCTAAATATTCTAGCAGCTCCTATTTTGTTTGGATTTAATACCTTTGTAGCCCCTGCTAATAAAACTTTTTCACTCTCAATATTATCTTTAGCTATTGAGATTATTTTTAAACTATGGTTTAAATTTCTAGCTGATAAAACTACAAAAAGATTATTTTTTTCATTTCCACTTATGCAAAATAAAGAATCAATATTTTTTTCTTTTATGCCAATATCTTCTAGTTCACTATCTTTTAATAATTGGCTATTGAATGTTTCAAAGCCATCATAACTTGCCTTTTTTATATTTTTTTCATCAAAATCAACGATTAAAATATCAAAGTCTTTTTTTGTTAAAATACTTGCTATTTTATGACCGAGTGGTGAATAACCGTAAATTATTACTTTTTTTTTCATATTTTTTCCATAAAATCCATTTTAATTTCTCTTATCGAATCTAGTTGTCCAATAACAATAAAAGTATTTTTTTCTTTTACAATAAATTCCTCGCCAGTAGGAGAAAAAATAAATTCGCCGAATTCATTCAAGACACCGAGTAAAATCAAAGAATATGAATCAAAATTAATTTTATTAATATCTTTATTGGTAATATTCATATTCTCAGAAATCTCAATTTCATCAACATGTACTTGCATATCGTTATTTACCAATAAATTATCAATTGCCTCAAAAGCTATCGCTTGTCTTATATATTCACTTGCAATATAAGCACCTAAATCATTTCTATTTACTATAAAATCAGCTCCAGCAAGTTTGAGTTTACTTCCTAGTTCCTCATCATTTGCTCTTGCTATAATTTTTATTTTAGGATTTAGTGTTTTTACACTAAGTACAATCGATAAATTTGTTAAATCATCATCACTTGTAGCAATAACAGTACTTGCACCCTTAGCAATTCCAAGTTCTCTTAAGATATTTACATTACTTGGATCTGCTTTTATAGCCAAAAATTTCTTCTCTTTTGCTGCTTTTATATTTTCATTACTATTATCAATTATTAAAAACTTTGTTTTATCTTCATAGAAATATTCAGCTAAGGTTTTTCCCATTATTTTATAGCCACAAATTACTATAAAACTTTTTATTTTGTTTACTTCGTGTTCTACCCTTTTTTGCTTTAAGCTAGCCATTTTTTCACTTAATCCCGTTGTTACGATAGAAGTTGAAAAAGCAATAACCAAAAAGCCATTTATTATAAGTAAAAGTGTAACAAACTTACCCTCAGGAGTGATAGGAACAATATCTCCATAACCAACAGTAGCAATAGTAATCATAGCCCAGTAAACAGCATCAAAATAATTATGGATATTTGTATTTATACCATTTCCCTCATAAACAAAGAAAATAGTTGAACCAAAAAATACTACAATACCTGTCAAAATGGCTAGAGTATAAAGCTCAAATTTTCTCTCAGCAAAAATTTGCAAAAATTCTTTTAAGGAGTTTGCATAACGCAAAATTTTGAGTAATCTAAATAATAAAAAAATTCTTAGTATTCTAATAGGTCTATAATAAGGCAAGATAGCGAGTAAATCAACTATTGACATAGGAGATAGCATAAAAGCTATTTTATTTCTTAAAACTTTAGTAAGGCTAAACAAAAATCTAAACTTTTTTCTTAAAAAAATAGCTTGTTCATAATCTTTTAAAATTATATCTCTAATATTTGAATGTACCCAAACTCTAGAAATCCATTCAACAATAAAAATCAAAATTGCAGTATATTCATAAGTATCAAGCCAAAAAATATCATGATGATTAACATCATAAATCAAAATTCCAATAGTGCTAAGGACTAAAAAAATCATAAAAGTATCAAAATAAACCTTATAAGTGCAAGAATTATTGTCTAAAATATTTTTAAAAAATCCTTTTATAAATTTATACTTCTTGGATTTATCCAAAAAGTATAAAAATTTTATTAATATTTTTAGCAAATTTCAAGCCCTTTCTTAAGATATTTTTGAAACATTTTTATCCTTTGGCTTTGGAATATATAAGAATTTAAAGAAGTTAAATAAGCCTTTGCAGTCGAAAACACTGAGTTTACTTTATAATCTTTTAAAATACCCTCATGTTTAGTTATTTTATCAATCGTTTTAAAAATTGCGCTCATAATAGTTTTTGCACCAGCATTTATAAGAGCGTCAACTGCTTTTTTGATTACCGCATCTTCTTTCATTTTTAGCTTATACTGCATATGAATTTTTGATGTAGCTATGAAAGTATGGATTCTTTTGTGTTTTGCAAGTTCTAAGCTTTTTCCAGCTTGTTTGATATCATTTTCTACTGCTCTATTTAAAGAGCACATTATAGGCTTGCTAAGGTTTGAGCAAATCGCAGATATTGCGTCATAATCGCCTAAAGAAGCGGCTACAAAGCCAACTTCTATAACATCTACGCCTAAATTTTCTAATTGTAAAGCAAATTTAACTTTTTCGTTTGTGTTCATAGAACACCCAGGACTTTGCTCTCCGTCTCTTAAACTTGTATCGAAGATTATTATTTGATTTTTCATTTTTAATACCTAAATTTTTTACTTATTTTTGGTATCGTAATGAAATGAAAATTTACACTTTTTTGTCTTCTTCTTTTTCTTTTTTTTCACTGTGTAAATCTTCATCTTCAAAAACGCTACCACCATTTGCTTTTATTATTTCTCTAACTCTTTCTCCTGAAATCACTTCAGTTTCGAGGAGTTCGCCAGCCATTTCATTAATGGATTTTGAGTTTTCTTCGAGAGTTTCGAGCACATGGAGGTATCTTTCATCTAAGGTATTTTTTATAAAGCTGTCAAGCTCTTTAGCAGTTTGCTCAGAATAATCTTTTTGACTTTGTCCACCTATAAATTGGTTTGTTCTTTTTTCTAAAACCATAAGTCCCGCAATATCACTCATTCCATATACACAAGCCATAGATTTTATAATATCAGTCGCCCGTTCTAAGTCATTTCCAGCGCCTGTTGAAATTTCATTAATAAAAACTTTTTCAGCAGCTCGTCCACCTAAAAGTACATCAATTTCAGCGATTAACTCATGTTTTTGCATAAGATATTTATTTTCTTCTGGAGTATTTAATGTATAACCTAAGGCTGCAAGTCCTCTTGGTACAATAGACACTTTATTTACTTTTTTAGCGCCTTTTGTAACTTCAGCGATAAGCGCATGTCCACTTTCGTGAAATGCTACAATTTTTCTTTCTTTTTCAGAAATTCTTCTTGATTTTTTCTCTAAACCAGCAATTTGTCGTTCAACTGCCTCTTTGAAATCCACATGCGCAACTTCATCTTTGTTTTCTCGTCCTGCTAACAATGCAGCCTCATTTATAATATTTGCTAAATCAGCTCCAGCTAGTCCAGCTGTCATCCTAGCTACTTCTTCAAGAACTACATCTTTAGCTAATTTCACATCTTTAATATGTACTTTTAAAATTTCAATTCTACCTTCGTAATCAGGTTTATCTACTAAAACTTGTCTATCAAAACGACCAGGTCTTAAAAGCGCAGGATCTAGCACTTCGGGTCTATTTGTAGCTGCTAAAACGATAACAGGTGCACCATCAGAAGAAAAACCATCCATCTCAGCTAAAAGTTGATTTAATGTTTGTTCTCGTTCATCATTTCCACCCATTGGCCCACCACTTGCTCTACTTTTTCCAATAGCGTCAATCTCATCAATAAAAATAATAGAAGGAGCTACTTTTTTAGCTTGCTCAAATAAATCTCTTACCCTACTTGCTCCAACGCCTACAAACATTTCAATAAAACTAGAACCAGTAACAGAAAGAAATTGCACTTCAGCTTCACCAGCAACTGCCTTAGCTAAAAGTGTTTTTCCAGTTCCAGGAGGTCCAACTAAAAGTACACCTTTTGGAATTTGTGCGCCTAATTTTACATATCTTTGGGGGCTTCTTAAAAAATCAACAATCTCAGCTACTTCTTCCTTGGCTTCCTTGTTTCCAGCCATATCATCAAAGTTAACATTAGGTTTCTCAGAATTTATCATTTTTTTAGAACTTCCAATTCCTAGAAGTCCTCCGCCACCGCCCATTGATTTTTGCATTTTTTTAGCAAGAAACATCCAAATAGCAAAAAATATAAATATTGGTAAAATCCAGCCAAATAACATATCAGAAACTACGTTATCTTCACTAACCCCACTATAAGATATTTTTGACTTTTCCAAATCTGGAATTAAGCTCAAATCTGGAATTACTCTTCTTGCTACATAAACTGTACCTCTTGAATTTAAAGATTTTTCCATTCCTTTAATCTTTGTATTTCCAATTGTTACATAATCAACTTGCTTATTTTTAATCAAACTTTTTAGTTTAGAATAAGAGACGTTTCTTGTGCTTGTGCTTGAATTTGACAAAGAAAAATTATCTAAGCCACCTTGAGAGAAAAATGTTTTAAATATCACTATTACGACTACTGCAAAAATTACAAAAACCAAAAGTGGATTATTGTTAAAAAAATTCCCACCTTGATTATTGTTATTATCCTGATTGTTCATCAATTATCATCCTTGTTATTTTCTTTTAAAACTATTGTAAGCCAAGCGTTTTTATTTACTTTTTCTAAAAGCTCAAAGCCTTCAAATTTAGCAAGAATTTTATTTTCATATTTTTCTAAAATACCTGATAAAATCAAGATTCCATTTTTATTAATTTTTTCTTTTAAATCACTTGCTAAGTGCAGTAAAACATCAGCTACAATATTAGCCAATATTATATCGTATTTTTTGTTAGCTAAGCTCTCTAAACTTAAAGTTGATTCTAAAAAATTCAAAGAATTTAAAATAAAGTTACTAAGGCTTGATTCTAGGGCTTGTTTGTCATTGTCACAAATCGTAACCTGTGCTCCAATCTTAGCACAAGACAAAGCCAAAATACCACTTCCACAGCCTAAATCTAAGACTTTTTTATCTTTTTTCACATATTTTGCTAGCATTTGTATACAAGCTTGAGTACTTTCATGATGACCTGAACCAAAGGCAAGTGCTGGATTTACTATAATATTTTCACGCCCCTCTTTGGGCTTAGTCCAAGTTGGATGTATATAAAAAGGAGGTATTTCGATAGGTTTTACTCCAGCTTTATATTTTTCTATCCAATCTTCATTTTCGCAAATTTTTTCTATAAATTCGCACTTTACATCTATTTTTTTTGCAAATTTTTCAAATCCATCTCTAACATTATTTAAGCTTTCTTCATCTCTTAAAATCAATCCTTTTTTATTCTCTTCAAAGCAAAGCCCTAAAAGATTAGCAAGTTCTAAAAAACTATTAAGTGATTCATCTGGGTAAATTCTTAGTTCATAATATTTTTGTTTTTCTAACAAAAGTTTCCTTTCTTAAATAGTATAATTTTAAATTTTTAAGATAATATTAAAAAATAAAAAAATCTTCTAAAAGTTTTTTGACTTTCAAAGGCTCTGAGATTTTATTTATTTTTTGTCTAAATTCATTTGCACCGTTTAAGCCTTTTGAATAAGTATGAAGATGTTTTCTAAATAAAACTACCCCATAATCTCCATAAAATTCTAGCATTTTAGAAAAATGCTCTTGTACGATTTGCGCTTTTAACAAAGGTGATATTTCTTCTTCATTATTTTTTATTTGATGAAAAATCCAAGGCTTACCAATAGCGCCTCTACCAATCATAAGTCCGTTTGCTTTTGTAAACTCTAATACTTCTTTAGCCTTTGCCAAATCTTTTATATCTCCATTTGCAATGATAGGAACCTTGACACTGGATTTTATATCTTTAATAGCGCCATAATCAACCTCAGATTTATACCCTCCAGCCCTAGTCCTTCCGTGCACACAAATAAAATCAACTCCACAAGCTTCAACAACTTTTGAAATCTCGATAGGTTTTTTTTCAACTACGCCTATTCTGATTTTTGCTGAAGTATATTTTTTTTTTGAATTTAGTTTTATAGTGCTTAGTATTTTTTCTAATTTTTTTAAATCATTTAAAAGACTTGAGCCTGAGCCATGATTAAAAACTTTTGGTGCTGGACAACCACAATTTAAATCAATACCCGCAATACCATCTCTTTCATTTAAAATCTCTACAGCATCTTTGATAATAGCTTCATCATTTCCTGAGAGTTGAACAAAATAAGGATCTTCGTTTGAAGATTTTTCTAGCATTTTTAAGGTTTTTTTTGAATTATGCACTAAAGCATTTGAGCTTATCATTTCGCTAATCGTTAAATCTGCACCAAATTTTTTGGCAATATAGCGAAATGGCAAGTCTGTGTATCCAGCAAGTGGCGCTAGAAATAGCAAAGACTTAGAAAAATCTAAATCTTCCATTTACTTATATGAAATACTATCCATAGAATACTGTTTACCTTCTTTTTTAAGTTCAAGCAAGGCTTTAAAAGGCATATATTCTTCATCGTTAGCATTGCTTAAAATATCTTCAGCTTTTTCTATCATTTCGAATTCAAATAAAACATAAATATATGCTTGCATTAATTCTTCATTTTTGCTACTAAGTTCTTCAAACAAAGCTATCATTTCATCAGGAGTGATTTTTGCTTTATATATTTTAACAAATTTCACAAAATCTATTAAAAGTAAATCTTTTTGGCTTAAAAAGTTTTTTATATCTTCTTCTTCAAAAATGTATTTTTCTTTTTTATTTTTTTCAAGAAGTGCAAAAAGCATACATTTATCAAGAACTAATTTTTTATTTATTTTTATCAAAGATTCAGTATCTTTTTCTTCTAAAAATCTTAAAAATGCTTTTTTAACTAATTCTTTAGAATAAGATTCAAAACGCTTTAAAATATCTTCACAAAATCCCATATCACTTGCAATTTTATTTTCAAGATTTTTTTTAGCCCAAGGATTATCTTCACCTAGCTTAAGTTTTTTATTTGGAATATAAGTCCCATCTTTAATATCAAGCAACATATTTGCAGCTTCATTTAAGTCTTTGTGAGATGATACAAATTCACTTACCTTGATATCAAAAGTAAATTGAGCCAAAATTTGTGCTAAATCTTTAAATCTTCTTGTCTTAAATTCAGGATCTTCGTCTTTTTGTAATAATAAAACCTTAATGTAGCTATAAAGTTTTATTTTATCATTCTCAACTGCTCTATCAAATAAATAGCTTTTAGCCCCATGATAAAGCATATGTATTATAGAAACTATCAACAATAAAACGTAAGGTATAATAAACCACACAAAAACTGGCATATTTAAACTGTGAGAAAAAATCTGAAGTCTATAATCGCCTACCTGCAATGAAAATATAAATCCTGTGATTACTATTAAAAGTAACAAAGCCGCAATGACATATTTTTTAATTCCCATTTTATTTATCCTTTTTTATTAGTGTTAACTTTCTCATTCTCATAAATTTCTCTGCAAGGAATACAAAATTTAGCAAAAGGCTTAGCTCTTAATCTACCTAAGTTGATTAATTCATCGCACATTTCACAAACTCCATAGCTTCCTTCTTTAATCCTTTTTAGAGCCAAATCAATCTCAACTAGCTCTTTTACCTGTTGGTCTGCTAAAAGTCCTTCTTTGAAGCTGTCAGAGCTAACTTCAGCAAAATCGTACTCATCTCTGCATTCTGAATCTTTTAGATTTTCCATACTATTTCTGCTACCTAAAATACTATTTGTTATTCTTGTCTTTCTGCTAAGAAGTATATCTTCTAGCTCATCTATGTTTTTTTTAGTTGCCAACTCTTTCGCCCTTATTCTAAAATGGCAACATTATACTTTATATAAGATAAATTACTTATGATATGGGTGATTAGTTTTTATACTAAAGGCTCTATAAATCTGCTCAAACAAGACGAGTTTGGCGATTTTATGAGCAAAAGTAAGCGAACTTAGAGAAATAATTTTATTACATTTTTGTAAAAATTCATCTTCAAAACCATAAGCTCCAGCTATAAAAAAGTTGATATTTGCTTCTTTTTCGAATATTTTGGTAAAAGCAAAGGTATCTAAACTAGCTCCTTTTACATCTAAAGCTATATTATATGAAGAATTTAAATATGGTAAAAAAACTTTTGTATAAGCTTTTTTTGCTTCCAAAGCAGAAATATTTTGCGCTTTTTGTATGCTTTTATCAAAAATATAAATGCTTTTTATTTTGGTAAATTTTCCTAGCATTTTTTCATATTTTTTAAACAAAATTTCAAATTCATCTTGATTTTGCTTTAAAATACAAAAAATATTTATTTTATACATAAAAAGCACTGCTCATTACTTTGTAAGTGATATTTTCTAATTTATCTTCAAGTCTTAGCCCGCCAATCAAAGCTACCTTGTGCTTTGATAATTTAGCTAAGCTAAAGGCCTTAGCACCTAAAATATATTCTACTTGCTTAGTTTTACTTGCCCTGTAAGCACCAAGTCCGATATAAGATAAGCAAAATTCATTTGCTTCTAGAATTTCACTTTTCTTATGCGTGCTAAGTCCTAGTATTTTATTTGGATTTTGTCTTTTTAACTCTTGCAAAAAGTGTTTTTTAGCTTGCATTTTATCACTTTTGCAAAGCCTTAGTAAATCTTCTTGACCTAAGTGCAAACCATCAGCAAAATCAAGCAAGCTTGGATTATCATTTACAATAATTGGAATATTTGTTTTTGATTTTAAATATTTTAGATTTTGGATTTGAGTTTTTAAAGAGGATATTTTATCTCTATATTGCAAAAGTTTTATATCAAAAGATGAAATTAAACTTAAAAAATCATCAAGATTAAGTTTTTTTTTATTTAAAGTTTCATAATCACAAAGGGCGTAATTCCCTTCATAGTTTTTCTTAAGCAACATCTTCTTTATTCAAGATTTTTAATAAATCAGAAATTGTTTTTTTCATATTGTTTCTATTTACGACCATATCAATAGAACCATGTTCAAGTAAAAATTCAGCTCTTTGGAAGCCTTCAGGTAAATCTGCACCTATAGTTTGTTTTATTACTCTTTGTCCTGCAAAACCTATCAAAGCCCCAGGTTCAGCCATAATAATATCGCCAAGCATTGCAAAAGAAGCAGTAACGCCACCATAAGTTGGGTCAGTTAATACAGAAATAAAAGCTAATCTCGCTAAATCCATTTTTTTTAGCGCTGCTGAAGTTTTGGCCATTTGCATCAAAGCAAAAGTACTTTCTTGCATTCTAGCTCCCCCACTTGCACTAAATATAATCAAAGCTTGCTTTTTTTCTAAGCATCTATTGACCGCTCTAACTATTTTTTCACCTTCAACTGAACCAAGAGTACCAGCTAAATAAGCAAAATCAAATATAGCTAATTGAACACTAACTCCATTTATTTTACATTCACCACTAACAACTGAGGATGTTCTTCCAGTTTTTTTAAATGCATCTTCAAGTCTTTTTTTATAAGATTTTTTATCAACAAATTTTATAGGGTCAACAGCGGCTAGATTGCCATCAAATTCTACGAAAGTACCCTCATCACACAAAATCTCAATTCTTCTTTGTGCACCAATTCTCATATGAAAATTGCATTTTGGACAAACATTGTTTTGATTTTCTACTTCTTTGTAGTACATCAAAGATGCACATTCTGGACATTTTATCCAGTGACTTGGTGCGTCTTTAATACTAGGCTGTTTTTTTTTATCGAAATTAATTTTACTAAAAAGATTTTTTAAATCCATTTATACTAATCCTTATTTATTAAGCTCTTTAAAGACTTCAAGTTCATCTAATTTTTCCCAAGGATAAGAATCTTTTCCGACTTGACCTTGCGCAGCAACGTCAGCATAAAGAAAAGTACCTACTTTTGGTTGGTCTAAATTAAATTTTCTTGTAATCCAATTTGGAGTTAAGGAAAAATTTTCCATAACAAATTCTGATAGTATATCATCATTTAGATTAGTTACACAAGTTCCGCAAGTATCAACTGAAACTGAAGTAGGTTTTGCAACTCCAATAGCATAAGAAATCTGCACTATTGCTTTTTTCGCTAATTTTGCTGCTACTATATGTTTTGCGATATATCTAGCAACATATAAACCACTTCTATCAACTTTAGTATAATCTTTTGAAGATTGTGCTCCTCCACCTATTGGAGCATAACCACCGAAACTATCGACTATTAGTTTTCGCCCAGTTAAGCCACTATCGTGCAAACTTGAGTGAGAAACATATTTTCCTGTTGGATTTATATGAATTATGCAATCATCAATATTAAAAACTGATTCAGGCAAACCTGCTTTTGAAATTAAGTCTTTAATCAAAGCTCTAAGCTCTTTTATATCCATGCTCTCAACACAAGGAGCTGATACTACTATTGTATGGATTTTTTGAGGTTTGCAGTTTTCAAAATTTGCTTTTGTAATATAATCCATAGTAACTTGAGTTTTAATATCAACCCCTAGTTTATCAGGATTTGCTAAAGCAAAATTATAAACTTCATCACAAAGCATTCTAGCAAAAACGATAGCACTTGGCATATAAGTTCTTGTTTCACTTGTTGCGTAACCAAACATTATACCTTGATCACCAGCTCCAGTTTCACCGCTATCTCTATCAACACCTTGACTAATATCAGGTGATTGATGGTTTAATAAAACTTGCACTTCTACATCATCAGGATGCAAACACTGCGTTTTACTAAAATATGGGTTTCCGTTATAACCTATCTTAGCAAGTGCGCCTAGCACTAAATTTTTATAATCTTGAGTTGTTATTTTTGAATGAGTTGTAACCTCTCCGCCAATAATAACGTTTTTTCCAGCCACAAAAACTTCTGAGGCTACTCTTGATAGTGGATCATCTTGTAAAAGCTTATCAACTATGCTATCAGCTATAATGTCAGCACATTTGTCAGGATGACCAGGACTTACTACTTCACTTGTAAATAAATATTGTTGTTGTTTTTTCATTTTGTTTTCCATTCTTTTGTTTTCCATGAGAATCCTTGAATTTTCAATTGTTTTCCATTCTTTGTTTTCCATTTTGTAGTCGCTATTGCGATAAAAATTAAAATTAAAAGTCTGAATACCTAAATTAAAGGTAAACAATATTAACTTAATTTTTCTTTAATTTCAATTTATTTTTTAAGTTAATATTTTATTTAATTTAGCTAAAGTTTATTTAGAAAACAGAAAATACAAAATAATCCTAAGAAAAATTTCACAAAGGCGACAATTAAATTCTTTTTTCAAATTTTGATTCATACTACTATTTATGCTTGGGTTATTTTTTGTTCTTATAAAAGAGAATTTAGTAACCTAGAACAAAAGCCCTTTGACACTAAAGAAATATTATTAATTCCCCTAATTTCATCTTTTGGCTCTTTATAAACTATTTACAAACTTTGCTTTTCTAAAAACTTCTTAGGCTGTGCTTTTAGTTTTTTTATTTATAAAAAATCAAATAGAAAACTATCTTTAAAAAATAATAAAAAACAATAAACTTTTTATAGATGACTCAAAATACCCATTATTTCTATGCTTGGGATTTTTCTAATAAATTATATTTTAAATGTAATTTTAGCACTAAATTCACAATTTTATAAAGAACTATGACTTTAACATTATTTATGCTGCCAAATGCATTTCTAAGAGGTATTTTTTATGGGAGTTTAGTATATATTTTATATATAAAAACAAAAATATCTAAAAATATATCAAAAATCTAGATATTTTTACTTCCAAAAAATATTATTTGAAAATCAAAATAAAATATAATTAAAAAGCTTATTCAACCGTTACAGATTTTGCCAAGTTTCGAGGCATATCAACATCATTTCCAAGTCTTATAGAAACTTCTAAAGAAAAAATCTGTAATACAATTAAAATATCAAAAAACTCAAGCATATAATGGCTTTTTTCATCTGTTTTTATAAAATCATCAGCTAAATCAAACTCCAAAGGACTAATAGCGCAAATTGTAGAATCCCTTGCACTTAGCTCCTCTACATTACTTTTAGTCTTTGTGTAAAGCATATTTTTTGGCATTAAAGCAATAGTAAAAAGTTCTTTATCAGCTAATGCAATAGGCCCGTGCTTCATCTCCCCACTAGGGTAACCCTCAGCGTGCAAATAAGAAATTTCTTTTAATTTTAAAGCGCCTTCAAGTGCCAAAGGATAAAAAACATCTCTTCCTATGAAAAAAAATCCATGCCCATGCAAATACCTTTTTGCTAATCTTCTACACTTTTCGTGTATTTTAGTTTTTACAAGTAAAGTTTTTGGTACTTCTCTTAAAGCAGATATTTCATCTTGAAGTTTCTCTTTGCTTATGTTTTTCTTAATTTCTGCAAAATACAAGCTAAGCATCCAAAGCACTAAACTTTGAGTACAAAATGCTTTGGTGCTTGCTACACCTTTTTCTATCCCTGCTCTTGTTAGAATACAAAAATCAGCCAATCTTGTCATAGAAGAATTATCCACATTACAAATCACTAAAGTTTTTAAACCAGCTTTTTTTGCCATTTTTAAAGCTTCTAATGTATCAGCAGTTTCACCACTTTGGCTAATTGCAATAAAAAGTGTTGATTTAAGAAGTAAAGGATTTTTATATCTAAACTCACTAGCAATTTCTACCTTTACGCCGATTTTAGCCAAACGCTCAAAAAGGTAAGATGCCATCAAGGCACTATGATAACTAGTACCACAAGCACAAAGTTTTATTTCTTTTATGCTATCCACATCAAGTTTGGCTAATTCATCAAAAATGATTTTTTCACCATGAATACGCCCAAGTGTGCAGTCTCCTGCTACGTCACTTTGCTCATAAATTTCTTTTTCCATAAAAAACCTATAGCCATCTTTTTGAGCATAAGCTTTAGATGTTGGCAATTTTGACCAAGTATAATCTTTTGAGAAAAATTCAATATTTCCAAGCCTTGCTACCCCGCCTACTCCATCTTCAAGATAAACTACATCTTCAGCCAATCCAATCAAGGGTGCATCTGTACTAGCAAATAAAACTTCATTTTTTACCTTGCCCTTAGCTACCACCATAGGTGAACCTTTTTTAAAAAAATAAATATTTTCTGGCTCAACCTTGCTCATAAGAAGCACTGAAAATGCACCTTCTAAATGTGAAATTGCTTTTTTAAAAGCTTCTTTTGTATTGTTGCAAAGGTTATAATACTCTTCAAATAAATGAACAATTACTTCAGTATCAGTTTGTGATATAAATTTATGACCTTTTTCTTCTAAGTCGATTTTAAGCTCTTTATAATTTTCAATGATTCCGTTATGAACTACGTAAGAGAATTCACCTAAGTGTGGGTGAGCGTTTAATTCGCTAGGTTTTCCGTGAGTTGCCCATCTAGTATGTCCTATACCGATGGCATTTTTTAAGATACTTCTATCAAGAGTTTGAACTTTTTTTTCTAGATTTGAGATTTTGCCCAAGACCTTGCAAACGCTAATATGTTCAGCATTCATAACTGCTATTCCTGCTGAGTCATATCCTCGATATTCTAATTCTTTTAAACCATCTAGTAAAACGTCAACACAATCTTTAGAGCCAATATAACCTACTATTCCACACATAAAAAGCCTTTAATTTAAAGGCTCATTATACTTAAAATTTGCTTATATTTTGTTTAGATTTCTCTAAGCTAAAATCAACCGCCTGTTTCGTAAAAAGCTCTTGATGATTTTTCATTTTCATTAGAATCTTTTCCCCATTTATTTTTCTCAGGTTTATTTCTAACTACTGTTTCTAAAATATTTTCAACTTCTTTTAAGTCATTACTCTCAACAGCTTTTTTAATATTCATAGCATCTTCAAAATATAAACAAGGTATCAAGTGCCCCTCAGCAGTCAATCTCAAACGATTACAGCCTTTACAAAAATCATCTTTATGCGGTTCAATCACTCCAAATTCATATCCATCACCCAATCTATAATACTGCGCAGGCGAAGATGTATCTCTTGGAATTTTTACAAAATCATATTTTTTTGAAATATTTTCTAAAATTTCATCAGAAGTTAATCCCTTGATTGAAGCATTAGCATGATTATTTTCCATAAATTCAATAAATCTTATAGGATAACCCTTAGCCTTAGAAAATTCTAGCAATTCGATTAATTCATCATCATTGATATTTTTCAAAGGAACACAATTTATTTTGATTTTAAGTCCAACATCATCAGCTGTTTGTATTCCTTTTAGGACAGTTTTAAGCACATTTTTTTGAGATATTTTTTTAACTACATCTTCTTTCAAAGAATCAAGCGAAACATTTATTCTTTTTAATCCTGAATCTTTTAACTTTTGCGCACTTTTAGGCAATAAATACCCATTTGTAGTAATTGCTAAATCAATTTCAGGCTTATAATTATAAATCATAGCAAGAAACTTATCAAGCCCCTCACGAAGCAAAGGCTCGCCTCCTGTGATTCTTACTTTATTTACACCTTTATCAATAGACAACTTAATAAATTTGAATAAATCTTCATAAGATAATAAATCTTCCCTTGGAACCCATGTAAAAGGTTTTTCAGGCATACAGTATTGACATCTAAAATTACATCTTTGAGTTACAGAAACTCTAAGATAATTTATGGTTCTTCCAAAACTATCGACTAACATTTTATTTTCCATTCTTAATTTAATTTAATGTCGTAGCATAATATAACAAAACTTAAAAAACCTTCAAGTATCAAACCTTACTTGTTTTTTTATTTTATTTTTTATAAAAAATTAATATAGAATTTTTACATAAGGCTTTTTGAAAGTGGATTTAGTATAATTTCAGTAATTGAAAATAAAAGAGGTTAATATCTTATGAATAATTTAGCAATAAATTCAATTACTCCATATACTTTGGAAGCTTACTCAGGAATACCATCAGCTATTGTCTGGTTTAGTACCTGTAATCTAAAATGCCAAATATGTGATAATCCAAGCTTGCTTAAGAAAAAAGGGACTATGAAAATCTCTGAAGTAATTTCTTATTTAAAAACTCAACAAGAAAAACTAAAAGGCATAGTTCTCTCAGGTGGCGAAGCTACTATTTCAAGACAAGTTATTATGCTATGCAATGGAATAAAAGAACTAGGGTTTTTAGTAAAACTTGAAACAAATGGCACAAATCCAAAAGTCTTACAATACTTAATAGACAAAAAACTTATAAACTATGTGTCCTTAGATTTTAAGGCAAATCAAGAAAATTATGTAAAAATCACAGGTTCAAAAAAAAGTTTTTATTTAAATACACTAAAAAGTTTCAAGCTTTTAAATCGCTCAAAAATTGATTTTGAAGTAAAAACTACCTTACATGGAAATCTTTTACACAACAAAGAATTGCTTGAAATTATAAAACTTTTTACAAAATTAAAATATCAAGGGCATTATTATATTCAAGCTTTAGATGGTGTGAATGTAGAATTAGACAAAGAAGAATTGATAGCCGAGGGCAAAAAAAGTAATATTATAGTTGCATTTAAAAATATCTAAGATTAGTTTTTTAAAAATCTTAGATATATTTTCTAGGACTTTAAAATTCTAATATCGTCGTTTTGCTTTGGTACTTTTACCTCATACTAATATAAAATGATTACAAAAAAATCAAGTTTTTCTATGAAACTATTTCATCAAAAAAAATACCTTATGAATATTACAGCATGGCTTAGATAGACTACTTCTAATTAGTATAATTAAGAGGTATTATAAATGTTTCAAAAGTCGGTTTTAAAAAGCTTTAAACAAGATAATGGTTTAATAGCTCAAAGATGGGCAAACTTTCAAAATTATTTATCAAAAAAAGAGGCCATAAAATCTTTTAAAGAAGAAGAATATCAAGATGGCTTTTTAAAAGATGTATTCGAAGAATGTTTGGGATATACATTAAAAACTACACGACCAGATAATTTTAATCTAGAGCGAGAAAAGAAAAATGAAACAGACGCAAAAAAAGCTGATGGAGCTATTTATGTTGATGGTAAAGTTACAGGAGTTATAGAGCTTAAAGGGCAGGACACAAAGAATCTTGATAAAGTTACAGACCAAGCTTTTGGTTATCAATCTAAAAATTCTTATGCTAAATATGTGATTGTTACAAACTTTGATGAACTTAGATTTTTTGTTGATAAAGCTACAGATTATGAAAAGTTTTCACTTTTTGATTTAGATTATAATGGATTTAAAAAACTTCATCTTATACTATCTTATGAAAGTATTTCACAAAATATTCCTGCTATTATAAAAGAAAAATCTCTTAGCTTTGAACAAGATATTTCAAAAACACTATATAAAGATTTTTCATCATTTAGGACTAATCTATTTGAAAATTTAGTCAAAAACAATGACTTGGATAAATCTTTATTACTTAGACAAACACAAAAATTATGTGACAAAATAATTTTTATTTTATTTGCAGAAGATAGAGGACTCTTAACACCAAACACTATTAAAAAGATTAGAGAAAGTCACAAAAATGATGGTTTTGGCGATAGAACTATGTATGACTATTACAAACTTTATTTTGATGCCATAAATAAAGGAAATGAAAAACTAAATATTGCAAAATACAATGGTGGATTATTTGCAGAAGATGAAAAACTAGATAGCTTGATAATAGATGATTCTATGCTAGATTTAGATGCACAAAAATTAAGTGATTATGATTTTGAAAGTGATATATCTGTAAATATTTTAGGGCATATTTTTGAACATAGCTTAACTGATTTAGAAGAAATAAATGCTTCAATCAACGATGCAGTTTTTGATAAGACTAAAACAAAAAGAAAAAAAGATGGAGTGTTTTATACCCCTGAATATATCACTAAATATATTGTGGATAATACCTTAGGAAAGCTATGCAAAGAGAAAAAAGATGAATTAAAACTTACAAAAATAGCAGAGCCAAAAAATCGTAAAAAGCTTGGGAAAAAAGAGAAAGAATTAAAAAATAATTTAGAAGAATATAAAGCTTGGCTTTTTAGTTTAAAAATCCTTGACCCTGCTTGTGGTAGTGGAGCATTTCTAAATCAAGCCTTAGAATTTTTGATAAAAGAGCATAAATCTTTGCAAGATGATTTAGCTATTATGGGTGATATATTTTTCTCTTATGCAGTTGAAGAAAGTGTGCTAGAAAACAATCTATACGGAGTAGATATAAATGAAAATGCAGTTGAAATAGCTAAACTTTCTTTATGGCTTCGAACTGCAAAAGAGGGAAGACTTTTAACAACATTAGCAGATAAAATACTTTGTGAAAACTCACTTTTCAATATGCCGTTTGAAGAAAATACTTTTGATGTAATTATTGGTAATCCTCCTTATGTAAGACAAGAATCAATAAAAGAACTAAAACCACAACTTGAAAAAAAGTATAAAGTTTATACTGGAACATCAGATTTATACGTTTATTTCTATGAACTTGCTTTTAAAATGCTAAAAGAAAATTCTTTAATGGGATATATTTGTTCTAATAAATTTTATAAGGCAAAGTATGGAATCAACCTAAGAAAATACATTTTAGATAATGTAACCATATTAGAATTTACAGATTTTGGAGATAAAAAAGTATTTGAAGATGCAATCGTAACTAGTGATATTAATATATTCAAAAAATCAGCACCAGATAATAATATTTTTAAAGTTACAAATAAAGATTTAACTACATATTATAAAATGGAACAACAAAATTTAAATAAGTTAGGTTTTGTATTTTTACCAAAATATAAATTAGATTTAAAAGAAAAAATTGAAAAAAATGGGATAATTCTTAAAAAATGGGATATTCAAATAAAATCAGGGATAAAAACAGGTTTTAATGAAGCCTTTATTATAGGCGAAGATAAGAAAAATGAATTAATAAAATTAGATTCTAAAAACAAAGAAATTATTAAACCTTATTTGAGGGGGCGAAATATAAAACAATATGATTATGAACTTGCAAATAAATATATTATCGTTTCAAAATATAAAGGAAATGAAGAATTAAAAAGTAGCTACCCAACAATATTCCATTATTTAGAAACTTATAAAGATAAATTAATACAGAGAGGACAAGTCGAAAATGGACAACATCATTGGTTAGAATTAGATAATAACCCTCAACAGCATTATTTTAAATTGTTAGATAATCCAAAAATAATTTGGATTGAATTGAGTGATTTAGGTAAATTTACAATTGATGAAAGTGGTGCCTATGTTGATATGACAATATTTTTTATAACTGGCGAAAGCCTTAAATATTTATTATCTCTTTTGAATTCTAAATTAATATTTTGGTATTTTAATATAATATGTGCTGAATCAGGAGTGGGTACGAATAGATGGAAAAAAACTTATGTAGAGCAACTTCCTATTCCAAAAATAAATATCGAAGAAAAAAAACCTTTTATAAACTTTGCTAACAATATTTTAGAAGCAAAACGAAAAATAAAAGATTATAAAATTTTACTAAAAGAATCAATAATTAGTAATAATTTTGATAGAGAAATAAAACTAAAAGCAGAGATTGAAAACTTTGAAAAAATAGTTATAGCTAGTGAAAACGAGATTGACAGTATGGTTTATAAACTTTATAAACTTACAGATGAAGAAATAAAAATTATAGAAGGCAAATAAATTGGAAATAACTCTGCATTAGGTAGCTGTTTAAATCAATTAGATTTTGATTTTAGTAGAAGTTTTAAAGAAGGAATCACTAAAATGTATAATTGGACTTCGCAAGATGGAGGAATTAGACATGCAAACAGTGATGAAGAAATTACAATCTCATTTGAAGATGCTAAGTATATGTTGGTTATTTGCTCAGCATTTGTAAATTATCTTATTGCTAAAAAAGCAAAAAATAAAGTAAAAGAACAATCTTAACAAAAATAAAATCTTAAATATTAAGTAATTATTATTTATTTTATTGAGAACTCTTTTTATTTAAATTAGGCATTAAATACCCATATATTTCTCTAAAACCTTAGGAATCTCAATATCGCCATTTTCGCATTGATAATTTTCCATAATAGCCACTAAAGTTCGTCCAACTGCTAGGCTTGAGCCATTCAAAGTATGGACTAAGTCATTTTTCTTAGCATTTTTATATCGTATTTTTGCTCTTCTTGCTTGAAAAGATTTTGTATTTGAGATTGATGAAATTTCTCTATATTTATTTTGCCCAGGTAGCCAAACTTCTAAGTCGATAGTTTTACAAGCGCTAAAGCCCAAATCCCCGCCACAAAGCAATACTTTTTGATGAGCAAGCCCTAAAGAACTAAGCAAGTCGCTTGCAGTTTGCACCATGTATTCAAACATTTCTTCGCTCTGCTCTGGTTTTGTAATAGCCACTAGTTCCACCTTATCAAATTGATGCTGTCTTATTAACCCTCTAGTATCTCTGCCTGCACTTCCTGCTTCTTTTCTAAAGCAAGGTGTATAAGCAGTAAGCTTCAAAGGCAAATCACAAGCTTGGATAATCTCATCAGCATAAAGGTTTGTTAAAGCTACTTCAGCAGTTGGCAAAAGATACAAATCTTCACCCTCGATTTTAAATAAATCCTCAGCAAATTTTGGAAGATTTCCAGTACCCTCTAAAGCAGTAGAATTTACCATAAAAGGCACGTACCATTCTTCAAAACCTCTTTTTTTATTAAATTCAAGCATGTAATTTATCAAAGCACGCTCAAGTTTTGCACCGATTCCACTTAAGGCTGAAAATCTAGTTTTTGCTAATTTAACCCCTCTTTTTGCATCTATCCAAGAATTTTGCTCTCCTAAGTCCCAATGCTCTTTTGGCATAAAATCAAAAGTTGGCTTTTCTCCAATCTGACATAAAACCACATTTTCATCTTCGCTTAAACCAAGTGGCACTTCATCATCAGGAATATTAGCAAGTCCTAAAAGACTTTTTCTTAAAACTTCTTCTTTATCTTTCAAGCTTAGCTCTAAGCTAGATTTTGCTTCTTTTAAATCATTAATCTCCACTTCTAAAGTCTTAGTTTCTAATCCATTTTTTTTGGCATTTCCAAAACTTTTTGATAAAATATTTTGCTTAGAACTTATATCTTCTAGTTTTTTTCTCAAATCTTTCGTATCTAAAGATAAGTCTTTTAGCTCCACTAAATCTTGACTTTTTATACCTTTTTTAAAAAGCTTCTTTGCTGTTTCTTCAAAGTTATTTTGTAATAGTTTTATATCAATCATATTTTTTAGTCCTTATATTCGTAATGCTTGAGTTTTATTTATTTATTTTAGCAAAATATTTCTAAATAAATATCTAAAGTTTTGTGAAGTAAAAAAATTTTTAAAAAACTTAAAATATCCTAGCTAAAAAGTTCGATAAATTTATGTTTATATCGCATAAGCATAGAAATATTGCCTTTCAAGCCTCCTTGATGAATATAAATAAGCTCTTTTTCATCTTTGAAATATTCAAAAACAATCCTCAAACCTTGCATATCATAAAGCAAATCAAACTCAATATTAAGCTCTTTTAAAAGCTCTAAATAAAGCTCAATATTTTCCTTATAAAGTTGACCAAAATGATATTTTTTCTCTAAGTTTAAAATCTTTGGAAAATATGAATTATTAGTTTCAAGTTGCTTAAACTGCTTTTTTAGATAAGTTTCATCACCTGCACATGCACAAGTAAAAACTTGGCAAGATAAGTTTTTTTGTAAGTATAACGCTGAAGTTCCTGTACCACTTGGCAAAAATATTTTTGGATTTTTTAAGTTATTTTTTAAGATAAATTCTTTTAACTCGTTAGCTAAGATTTTAAGCCCATATTCAGCTTCTTTGACTGCTCCACCTTCTTTTATAAAAAGTGTATCGTTATCCAAATTTTCAATAACTTTTCTTGGAATCTGCGAAGTAGAAATCTTCATATTATTTCTTAAAGCATTTTCATAATTTCCGTTAGGATTTTGCCTTAGAAAACTTGAAATATGCTTAGTATAGTATTCAAAATCCCACGATTTTAAAGCACAAAGTACAGATAAAGAATACATAGCATTTGACTGGTTTGAGCCGTAAGAGACAAGTTTTTTTATACCTTCAAAATCATGATTTAAAAAATAATGAAATTTTCTAGCTTTATTCCCGCTAAAATCTTCACTTAGTAAGTCATCTCTTTTTAGAAAAAAGCAAAATTGCTTAAATTTTAGCTTTTGTAAGGGTGGATTTATAAAATTCATACATAAATTATACTAGAATAAGCAAAAAAATTCATAAAGGAAAATAATGAATCTTATTGATTATATTCAAAAAGGTGGAGTTATTGTTTATATTTTATTAATATTAAATTTTATCGGTTACATTATCATAATCTATAAAGGTTTAATCCTAATAAAAAAATCAAAACTAGAACAGCAAATTTGCGAAAAACTTAAAAAAAGAGCCTATAAAAATAAAGATGATGCTGTTGATTTTGAAGTATCTAAGCTTGAGTCTGGTTTAAATGTTATAAAAAATATCGCTACCATTTCGCCCTTACTTGGACTTTTAGGAACTGTTGTAGGGATTTTAAAATCTTTTGAGTCAATCTCAGCTCACGGACTTGGAAACCCTTCTGTGTTCTCAGGTGGTATCTCTATAGCTTTGATTACTACTGTTGCTGGGCTAATCGTAGCAATTCCACATTATTTATTTTATAATTATTATATTTCTATTTTAAATCGCCTTGAAATTACTTTGAAAAATACCTTAAGCAATAATATAAAATAAGATAGAGAGTTAAAATGAAAAAAAGAGAAACACTAAATTTTGATATGACTCCCTTGATTGATGTAGTTTTTATACTGCTGATTTTTTTTATGGTAACTTCGACTTTCAAAAGCCAAAACACAGCTCTTAGCTTAGAATTGCCAAAAGCAAGTGCAAGTAGTAAGGCAGTTAAGAAAGAAGATATTACAATAGAGCTAAGCACTTATGCACTTGCTTTTAAGGGCAAAATTATTACTCTTAAAATGCTTGATAAATACTTATCACAAATAAATGATAAAGAAAAAACAATCACTCTAAAAATTGACAAAAAAGTAGAATATGCAAAAGTAATACAAATACTTAATATCTTACAAAAATACAATCTAAATAATCTTGCCCTTATCACAAAAAAGCAAAATTAAGTCATAGGCTATTTTTATAGCTTGGCTTAGGCTAGAATGAAATAAATTTGTAAGCTTGGATTTTATTTGTATTTTTTATAATGTAAAATTTAGTTTAGTATATATTTTGGAGTTTTAAACAAGGCAAGAGAAAACTTGCCTTGTCTTGTTTATAAGTATTTATATTGTTTATTTTAAATTTCAGCTAGGGACAAATGATTTTATTTCCTTTACCATCTGGATTAGGTGCAGTTTTGTAGTTATTAAAGTTATATGATTTTCCATCAAACTCAATTGTACCAAAACCACCGCTTACTATTTTACTTATATCGCCTTTGATGGCACAAGAACTAGACGAACTAGAATCTATTGTAATAGTTCCTCCCGTGTTATCAAATTTTGAGCTTTGACCGTCCAAGTACACCCCAACAGCATTCTTAGAATTTTTTATTAAAAGATTTCCTGTATTTATAAATTTTCCATTGCCTTGCACTTCTGCCAATCTTGCATCCTGACTCGAACCACCATTTAAGGTATCTATAGTGATGTCTGCTGTATTTTTAACAGTAGAATCACTTACTTGTATTGCTCCAACATAACCACTTGGCTTATCATTGGGATCTTCTTTAGCACTAGAGTTCTTTATCAAAATAGTTCCATTATTTACGATCGAAGTTCCTGCATTATTTTTATCAGTTTCTATTGCAAAAATATTACCTGTTATATTGGAGTTTTCTATCGTTAATTTTCCGCTATTTATAAGTGTTGAGTTGCCCTCAAGGTTTAATAAGCTAATATGGCTTTGGTCGTTAGAACCGTTCAATTGATACGTAACATTTTTAACAGTAATATCTCCTTGATTAATTATCCCAGAATTATCACTTGCATGTAAAACTTCAAGTTCTTTGTCTAAAGTTTGCCCTGCTACGCCCTCGATTGTAATATCTTTATTATTTGTTAAAGTAGAATAATCTGTTGCATACATAAATTTATAAGGTACTTGATAGGTGTTTGAAAAATCACCTTTTACATTACTCATTTTAAAAGTACCATTATTTACTAAAGCACTATGATTAAATGCAGTCATTGCGATATGCATTCCACTAAAACCATCAAATTTGCTGCCATCACTTTTGAAAAAAGTTTCTGTTTTGTCACTTTTATAATTGTTAAGAGTGATAGTACCTGTGTTTATAGCGTGCGAATTAAGACTTGCAAGCATACTAGAATCAAATTGAGCGGTATCAGAAATACTACCTTTGTTTGTAATAGTTGAGCCATTATGTGCATACATAGCAGCAGGCCATGGTTTTAGCATATCCTTACCTCTATTTGCTATAGTAAGATTAGCATCTTTAGACAATTTTGAAGATAGGCTTATAGTTCCACCTACTTCATTTGTAGCATTAGAAGTACCATCTGCAATCATACCTACCAAACATGGTTTATTATCTGTATTTTTTGGTACAAAATCTTTTCCAGTAAGATTTATAGTGCCGTAGTTAAAAGAATTTGATTTACCAGAAATATCAATAGCTTTAAATATCTTACTTGGCAAACTTGCATTAAGGCTTAAAGGCTGTAAAGAATCAGCTTGTATGGAATTTAAAGAATTTTTTGGTTGTAAAGAATCTAAAATAGGTATTTTGGGAGCACTATCATCTTGACTTATGATACCTTCATTTTTTATTGTAGCACCATTTTTACCTTGTATCATAGTTCCTAAACTTGCTTTTGCAGTTCCATTGAAAGTATAAGACGTACCGTCAATTTTATGGTTTACAGCTTGGTTCGAGCCAGTATCGCCCCCCCCCGCAAGCGCTTAGGGTAATTAGCACAATGCTAAGTCCAAACATTTTTGAAATGCTTGATATATTTGTCATATTTGACAGACTTGAAAATTTTATAGACATTTTTTCTCCTTGAATTTTTTTAACTTTTGATAATATAAAAATATATCTTAAAATTACATTAAATTATTTATTTTATTTTTATAATTTTTTGAAAAAAATATCATCATTAAAGAATTTTTGAAAATTTTGTGATTTTTTGAGTGATTGTTTTTAGGATTTTCTAAATACTAAAAAAGACAAAACTAGAAATAATCTACCTTTATCTTTTTAAGTTTTTTGTGTGTTTATTTTGTTTATTCTTGGCTAGTTCTTATTTATGCAAGAAAGTGCAGAAAAAGCCATTTCAAGTCTTTTCATCATTGAAGTTTGTCCAGCTCTTAACCATTTTCTAGGGTCATAATAAGCTTTATTTGGTTTTTCTTCACCCTCAGGATTTCCGATTTGTGCTTGAAGGTAAGCTTTATTTTCAAGTTCATAAGCTCTCACACCATCCCAAAAAGCCCACTGAGTATCTGTATCAATATTCATCTTAACAACACCATAAGATACAGCTTCTTTAATCTCTTCAAGTTTTGAACCTGAACCACCGTGAAAAACAAAATTAACTATTTTTCCACTTTGAGACAATTTTTTAGCTATATATTTTTGAGAGTTATCTAAGATTTTTGGAGATAAAACCACATTTCCAGGTTTATAAACTCCATGAACATTTCCAAATGACGCTGCGATTGTAAAATTTGGACTGATTTTATTTAAAATCTCATAAGCATAAAATACATCTTCAGGCTGAGAATATAGAAGTGAATTATCAATACTTGTATTATCAACCCCATCTTCTTCTCCACCAGTGATACCTAATTCAATCTCAAGCATCATGTCTAGTTTTACCATTTTAGCGAAATATTCTTTAGAAGTTTTAAGATTGTCTAGAAGACTATCTTCGCTAAAATCTAACATATGAGAAGTAAACAAAGGTCTTTTATGCACTTTAAAGTATTCTTCACCAGCTTCAAGTAAGCCATCTATCCAAGGAAGTAATTTTCTAGCAGCATGGTCAGTATGTAAAATAACAGCTACACCATAAGCCTTTGCTAATGCATGAACATATTTAGCCCCTGCTATTGCGCCTAAAATAGCTGATTTTTTAGAATCTTTTAAGCCTTTTCCAGCAAAAAAACTAGCTCCACCATTTGAAAATTGAATAATTACAGGAGAATTAAGTTTTGCAGCGATTTCAAGCACAGCATTTGCTGAGTCAGTTCCTACTACATTTACAGCAGGCAAGGCAAAGCCCTGCTCTTTTGCAAGATTAAAAACTTCTCTTGCTTCGTCTGCGTTTAAAACGCCTGTTTTAACTAAATCTAAAACACCCATTTTATCTTCTTTCTATTTTTTAATAGTTATTTTTGCTTTTTTACTTAAATTTTCAGAAAGTTTTTTGATATTTTTAGCAAATTTTTCTTGTTTTAAAGCTTGAGCTATTCTTTTCTTTACAGTAGAAAAAGAAATAATTTTTGCTTTTTGTTTAGCTTGTAGATAAATAACATGATAACCAAATTGAGTTTTTACAGGTGTTTTTGTAAAAGTACCCACTTTTAAAGTATTAACTGCTTTTGCAAAAGCTGGAACCATTTGTTTTGGATTAAATTTACCTAAGTTTCCACCATTTTTACCTGTTGGACCAACTGATTTTGCTTTTGCAAGTTTTGCAAATTCACTTTGTACATTTTTAGATTTCTCTAAAGTTTTGATGATTTGCTCTGCTTCTTTTTTAGTTTTAACTAAAATATGACTAGCACTTACTGATTCTTTTGTTTTAAATTTTGCTTTATTTTTGTTATAAAAAGTTTTTTCTTCTTTAGTAGTTATATGAACTTTTGAAAATTCTTTTTGCATCCAAATTTCTAAAGCCAATTCACTTCTTACTTGTTTTAAAGCTTTTTTATAGCTTGAACTTTTTTCAACTCCACTTTTTATAGCATGAGAAGTTAAAAGCTCTTTTCTTATAGCTTGTTCTATTACTTTTTTTTGTTGAACTTTAGGTAAAGATTCAAATTTTATACCTCTGTTACCTAACATTTTGCTTAAATCACTGTTTGTTATTTTTGCGCCATTCACACTTGCGTAAACCTTGTCATTTGCCATTGCCATAGAAGCTACCAAAGTAACACAAGCTACGATACATAATATACTTTTTTTCATATTTGTCCTTAAACGTTTTTAAAATAGCTGAGATTATACCATATTTTAACCTTATAAATTCATTAAGTATTACCCTTTTTTCTTAGTTATTTTTTAAGTATTTTGAAATTAATCTTAAAAACTCTTTAATTTATGTTTATTTTATGGTACAATTACGAAGTTTTTAAGCTTAATTTTAAGGAAGACAAAATATGAGAATATTAATTATTGAAGATGAAACTACATTAAATAGGACTTTACAAGAAGGACTTGCTGATTTTGGTTATCAAGTTGATTCTGCTGAAAACTATAAAGATGCTGAATATTTTATAGACATAAGAAATTACGATTTAGTTTTAACAGATTGGATGTTGCCTGATGGTGATGGTATTGAACTTTGCAAAATAATCAAAAACAAAAGTAGAAGAACTGCTGTTGTTATACTATCTGCTAGAGACGACAAAGAAAGCGAAGTTACTGCGCTTAAAAGTGGAGCTGATGATTATATCAAAAAACCTTTTGATTTTGATATTTTATTAGCAAGAATTGAAGCGAGACTTAGATTTGGTGGTACAAGCATTATAGAGATTGATGATTTATCAATAAACCCTGATGAAGAAAAAATTATCTATAATGGTAATGAGATTGAATTAAAAGGTAAACCTTTTGAAGTTTTAACTCACTTAGCAAGACATAGAGACCAAATTGTTTCAAAAGAACAATTACTTGACGCTATTTGGGAAGAGCCTGAACTTGTAACTCCAAATGTTATTGAAGTTGCAATTAATCAGATTAGACAAAAAATGGACAAACCATTAAAAATCTCTACAATTGAAACTATTAGAAGAAGAGGATACAGATTTTGTTATCCAAGTAATGGTGGGGAAGCAGAAGAAGAATAAGCTAAAACTCCATGAGAACAAAAAGCATTTATAGGCAATTTTATCAAAAGCTTATAATTGCTACTTCTGTTTTCATATTAATTCTATCAGTTATGTTTTATGCACATACTAAAATGACAATTTATGAAGGCGTAAAAGGAAATCTACTCCTAAATGCAAAACTTGTAAAAAAAATATCGATTATCCGAAAAGCCGAACACAGAAAACTAAAATTATTTTCTAGCAAAGATATAAAAGTGCATATAATAAAAAACCTAAGACTTAACCATACAGTTATAAAAACTTTTCAAGTTAAAAATAATTTTTATGTAAAAATGCTTTATCCTTTGGATCTAAAAAAGCATACCTTCGTAGAGATTGTAAAAAATATTAACTCTTCAAGAGCAATGCTAAATAAAATTTTTAACAACATTATGCTTCTTAGTTTTGTAGTTTTTATTGCTATACTTTTTTATGCCTTTATGGTTTCAAAAGCACTTCTAGGACCTATTGTTGAGATAACAAATAAGCTTTCAAAAATGGACGAAAATTATCTAGTAAAAATAGAAATGAATAATCTTCCAGTAGAATTTCACCCCCTTGCAAATTCAGTAAATAAACTTACAAAAAAAATAAAATCATTTTTAAGATTTAAAAAAGAACTTTTTATAGGGGCGGCACATGAGCTTAAAACGCCTCTAGCTGTAATGAAACTAAAAAATGAAGTTACGCTTATCAAGACAAGAGATACTAAAAAATACGAAGAAACATTAAGACTAAATATAAAAGAAATTGACAATATGAACATTATGGTAGGCTCAATCTTAAGCATAGGAAGAGCTGAGGGTTCACAATTTGAAAAACCAAAAAAACTAGATTTAGTTAAATTTATTAAAGAAAAATTTAACGATTATAAAATACTTGCAAATCAAAAAGGCATAAATCTGTCCTTAGTTAATGGCATCAAAACTCTTCCTATGTATATCCAAGAAACACTTTTAATACATATTATTCAAAATTTTGTGCAAAATGCTATAAAATTTACAGATACAGGGAAAAATATAAATATTATTTTAAGTATTGAAGATGAAAATGTAAACCTAATAGTTCAAGATGAAGGCTCAGGAATAAATGAAGACCTAGACCTTTTTGCACCATTTGTAAGAGTTGGTGGCAAAGCTGGAGTTGGACTTGGACTTTTTCTAGCACAAAATGCTGCGAATACAATCGGAGCTAATATATCGATCTTTAATAGAAAAGATACGATTAAAGGAACAGTAGCAAAGGTTAGTATTCCTTTGCCAAGAACATAAGCATATACTTTAAGAAAACAACTTCCCATGCTCTATCTGCGTACATTTATTTTGTACTACTTTTATATTATTGTCTTTAGCTAATCTTGCAGCTTTATTATCGACTAAATCAAGTTGAGTCCAAATAACCGAAATATCACCTCTTTTTATAGCACTTTTCACAATACCTTCAATAGCCTCAGGTTTTCTAAAAATATCCACCATGTCGATTTTAAAAGGCACTTCCTCAAGGCTTCTATAAACTTTTACTCCTAAAATTTTATCCTCTTTTGGATAAATAGGAATTATTTTATACCCAGCATTTTGTAAATATTTTGCTACATGAAAACTAGCTTTCATGGGATTTGGAGAGCAAGAAAAAACAGCTATATTTTTAACATTTTCAAAGATTTCTCTAAAATCTTTGCTTTCAAGTGAAATCAAGTCAAAATCTGACATTTTGTCCCCTCCCCTTTTTTATTAATCTTTTATTTCATCTAGTTTTTTTTGAAGAAATATTCTTGCCTCTTCATATGATGCAGGTGTATCAAAATCATCAAATTTTCCACCAGCAGCATTTTTATGCCCACCACCATTAGCTAGTTTTGAAGCAAGCAAACAAACATCAAGTTTAGAATCAGCTCTTAAACTAATTGTGCCTTTATAACTTACGTCAATAAAAAAATCATAATCATCATTTTCTTTCAAAAAAGCATTTGCAGGTATTGAAATATTTCCTAAGCAATAAGTCATCAAACCTTTATGATTTTTATAGCTCACACTAAGTGTTTCTTTTTTAGCTCCCAAAAGTCCAACTAAGTTTTTTGCACTTAGATTATCCAAGGTATCATCACCTTTTTTATTTTTTAAATAGATTTTTTTTAGCTTATGAATTTTATTATCAAAAAGTATATTTGCATCTTTTTTATCAAGAAATTTTTTAGCTTTTTTTAATAGCCAAAACTTCATCTTTCTATTTTCATCAGGAAAAAGTCTAGGGTTTATTTCATTACATCTTACTATCACAGACATACAAACTTTACCAAACTCAAAGTTTTCTTTTTCATCTTCTAGCCAAATATCAGCAGCATTTACTGTGGATATTAGCTTAGTTAATTTTTCAAGTTTTTTACCTTGTTTGGTATTTTTCTCCAAGAAATAATCTAGACAAATCTTTGCCGCACATCTTGAAATATCCAAAAAATACCAAGGATAAGCTTTTGCGCTATCTTCCCCACTAATATGATGGTCAAGCACTTGCAAAGTTATCTTATAAGACTTTTCTTGTAAAGATTTTATTTCTTCATCAAGTGTTTTAGATTGAGAAAAAGTAAGATTTAAATCGCTTATTAAAAATAAAATCTCATCATTTGGATAATCTTGAATTTTTAGAGGTATTTGCTTTAGAGCAGTTTTTACTTCTGCACCATAATTTGCATTATAAAAAAACTTTTCATCTTTTGAAAAATATTTGTTGCTAAGGTATTGACAAGCATAACCATCTAAGTCTGTATGTGATAAGTGAAAAAGTATCATTGTGAAATATCCTTCAAAGTAAGGTGTTCGAAAAACCCATTAATTTTAGTTTGCAAAGTATTAAGTAAGGGCCATAAAAGGCAAGATTCACCGATTTGTGCAGGGCAATCTTCTAAAGAAGGAGAGCATTCAAAAACATAAGGAACTCTTTGCTCAGCTGCTAGAATAATCTCCAAAACCGTCAAGTTTTCATAAGGAATATCCAAGACAAAACCACCATTTATTCCTCTATAAGATTTTACTATATTATTTTTTGCTAAATTTTGCATAACCTTAGCTAGAAAAGATTTTGAAAGACAAACTTCTTTTGCTAAAATATCTATATTTTTTGGTTGAGAGCTTTTTGCTAATGCTAAAAGTGCTAGTAAAGCATATTCGCTTTTTTTTGTAAGTAACATATTAACCTTATTCGTAATCTTATTTTATGTATTTAATATTTTAGAATACTAAAAATTATTTTAGATTAATACAAGTTTTAAAAGGCAAGGCCTTTTAAAAGATAATTATTTAGATCTAATTCCTAGAGATTCTACAATACTTGTAAATTGCTCATAATTAGTGTTTTTTAGATAAGCTAAAAGTCTTTTTCGCTTACCAACCATTTTTAATAAACCAAGTCTTGATGAATGATCTTTTTTATTAATCTTTAAATGTTCTGTTAAAGTTTTGATTTGCTCACTTAAGATTGCGATTTGCACCTGTGATGAACCTGTATCACCTTGTTTACTTTGGTATTTTGTAATAATACCTGCTTTTGTTTCCTGATCCAAAGCCATAATGACCTCCTGATTGGTATAATTTTGCCTAAAAATCTAGACATTTTGTAATTATACATAAAAATATTTTATTTCTACTTAAAATATCTGTTTAAGCGATACTTGTCTTAAGCACTTTGTGTTTTTAACAAAATTGCACCAAGCAAGATTAATCCTATTGCTAATATTTTAGTAAAATTTAAATATTCTTTAAAAAATACAACTCCGCAAATGCAAATAAGCACAGTTCCAAAACCAGACCAAAGCACATAAACTGTACTAACATCTATTTTTTTCAAAGTTACCCACATGAAAACAAACGATACAGCATAGAAAAATATCACTAAATACAATAAAGAACTTGAATTTTTTATAGCGATTTGCTTTAAGCACAAAGTTCCAGCCACTTCAAAAATTATTGAGATTGCCAACAAAAACCAATACATTATTTTCCTTTTATTATTTTTTCAATTATTATTAAATATTTTTTTAATTCATCTTCTAGATCATAAGATGAAAGCATCAAAGATTGCAAATACATACCATCAGCACTTGCGCAAATACTTCTAAAAAAATCTTTTGAATTTATTTTTAACTCATAAATTTTTGCTTCATCTTTAAAGATTTTTTCCAAATGCTTATAAATCCAAGAATATAAATATTCATTAAATTCTTTTACTTTTTTTTCTTTTGAATTTATGCACATATTAAGAGTGCTTAAAATCAAAACATTGAAATCCTTAAAATCATTATTAAAGTCAAGATAGATTGAAAATAAAATATATAATTTTTCCAAAAAAACATCACATTTTTTTAGTTTTTCATCAACGATTGACATATATTTTTTAAATTCTTCTTCCATGACATAAAAAATTAAATCTTCTTTATTTTTAAAATAATGATAAAATTGCCCTTTTGACAACTTGGATTTTATAATAAATTGATTTAAAGAAAAATTTTCTATACCATCTTTTTTAAATTCCGTGTAAGCTAAAGAGCAAAGTAATTTAATTTTTTTATTTTTATCAACCAATAAAGGCAAATCATTCCTTTTTAAATATTTTTTAATTTTACTAAAATAAAACTTAATTTTTTATAAACCACCAGTCTAGAAAAATCTTAAATTTTGCAATATTTAAGAGCTTATAAAATAAACTTGGCTAAAATATATTATGATTTTACATGTAGATATTGATTGTTTTTTTGCCTCAGCACATAGGATAAATAATCCAGATTTAGAAAATATTCCAATAGCAGTTGGAGGTAGAAGCAATCTTGGCATTTTTGGCACAAACAATCAAATAAAAGAAATATCTAAGATTCAAGGAGCATTTACAAGCTCATTTATCAGCCAAAATAAAAATCAAAGTTTTGATGAATATTACAAAGATAAAGATGGCAAAATACGAGGCATAATAACAACTTCATCTTATGAAGCAAGAGCTTATGGGGTAAAAACTGCTATGTCAATAGCGGAGGCTTTGCGAACTTGTCCAAGCTTGAAAGTACTTATTCCAAACTATCCTTTGTATCACAAATTATCAAAGCAATTAAAAGATATTCTTGAAGATGAATTGCCTTTGATAGAACAATTTAGCATAGATGAATTTTTTGGAGATTTGCATGGTTGGATAAAAGATGAAGATGCCAAAGGATTTGCAGTAAACTTGAAACAGAGAATCCAGCAAGAGCTAGGTTTGCCCGTATCGATTGGTTTAGCGCCTAGTAAATGGATAGCTAAATTATGCACATCTTATGCTAAACCTTTTGGAGTAAAGTATCTAAAAGCTTGTGAAGTTGATGCTTTTATACAAAATATTCCGATAAAAAAATTTGTAGGGATTGGCAAGGCATACCAAGAAAAACTAGCAAAATATCACATCCAAACATTAGGAGATATAAAAGACCAAAAAAGACTTTTTGATTCATGGGGCAAAAATGGAAAAAAACTTTATGCTAGAATCTGCGGAGATGACAAAGAAGAAATAATACGCAAACAAGAAAGAAAATCCATAAGCTTAGTTAGGACTTTTGATGGGCTAAAATCAAGAACGGAACTAAAAAGAAGAATTGCTATACTTTGCAGGCATCTAAGTTTTTTATGCTTTAAAGAAAATAAAAATCCAACATCGTATTCTTTACATATAAAATACCATTACAACAGCGAAGAAAAAGCATCAAAAATCACAAATAGACTTTTCAGCGAATTAATCCTAAAGGAAGAAGCTTTAAGACTCCTAGAAAAAATAGACAAACACCCGCAATATGAAGTAGTGCAAGTTGGGATAAATTTAAGTAATTTTTTAGAAAAAAAATCGACAACACTAGACTTACTAAATTATACAAAGGACAAAGAAAGAGCAAAATTTAGCAAATCTTTACAAGAATTAAGAGAAAGATTTGGCGTCGATATTATTAAAAATGCAAGTGAATTATAAAATAATCAAAATCCCTTCTTTTTATAAACGCTTATTTCTAAGAATAAAATTTGCAAAATTCTTCAAGCTTAGCCCTAGAAGTCCTAAAGCTATTTACTTTAGCATCTTTATCTTCAAACCCAAGAGCGATACCACAAAGCAAAAGTTTATTTTCATCAATTTCTAGCTCTTGCCTTACAATATTTGGAAACTCAGCCAAAGAAGCCATGGGGCAAGTTGCTAATCCTTTTTCACAAGCTAAAAGCATAAACGATTGCAAAAACATTCCATAATCAAGCCACGAACCAACTTCTAGGGTTTTATCAATAAAAAAATAAACCACGATAGGAGCACCGAAAGCCTTGTAATTTTCCTTCCATTGTTGTACTTGTTTTTGCTTATCTTCTCTTGTAATTCCTAGCGTTTCATACATCAAAAGTCCCATTTCTTTTCTTCTGCTTTTATATGGCTCTTTCCATTCTTTAGGATAATATTGATAATCCATTTTTGATTTTTTTTCATCGAATGCTTTTAAAACTTTAGTTTCAATTTTTTTCTTTTTATCTCCACCTACCACGCAAAGCTCCCAAGGTTGCATATTCACTCCAGATGGGCTAAGTTTTGCACCATCTATCAAAGATTTTATTAAGCTTTCGCTTGGAGTCTTGTCCAAAAATGCCCTAGTTGATTTTCTTACATTTAAAGCTTCTAACACATCCATAGCTAACCTTTTTACTTTAATTATACATATTATTGACTTAAAATATTTTACTTTTTAAATAGAATAAAAAGAAACACAAACTTATAAATTTTTAAAAATGATGTTAGATTTTATATAAAGGTTTATTTTTTTCTAAATTAATGCTAAGATATTTAAAAGGTTTATATGCAAGAAGATTTAATACTTGGACTAATAACTATAATAACTTCAACAATCACAGCCATATTAGGAGCAGGTGGTGGCATGGTTTTGATAGCGATTTTACCAAATTTTTTAAGTCCTAGCAATATAGTGCCAATTCACGGAGCAACGCAATTTGCATCAAATATTTCAAGAGCTTTTTTTGGGTACAAAGATATTTATTATAAAGCACTTGGTAAATTTTTACTAGGCTCTTTGGTGGGTGTTGGGATTTTTGCTTACTTTTTGTCTTTAATGTCTTTTCAGCATATTCCTTTATTTATAGGCTTATATATCTTGCTTTCTCTTTGGTCAAAAAAATTCATTAATCTAATAAAAAATTTAGAAAGTTATTTTTTGATAGGTTTAATCCAAAGTGGAATATCTTTAATAGTTGGGGCAACTGGCGCAATGGCTATGCCTCTTTTGCTCAAAGATTGTAAAAAAATGGATGAAATAGTCACAAGTGCCGCAGCTTTTGCAAGTGTGACGCATTTTCTTAAAATCATAGTTTTTGTATTTCTTGGCTTTAAATTTTTTGCTCATTTACCTTTAATGCTTACTATGATTTTTGCAGCTATTATTGGCTCATATTTAGGAACTAAAATAAGACGAAATTACTCAGGTGATAAACTAAAATTTATTTTAAAAATTATACTTACGATTTTGGCAATTAAAAGTATCGTTTTTACGTTTGTAAATTTATAAATAAAAAAATGGATTTTAGTTCTATGATACAAAAATTATAAAAGTATAATAATTCTCAATTTATCACTAAATACATTAGCGTAAAAACCTAAATAAGATTTTATTCGCTAAAGCACAAAGCTATTTATAAAACTAAAAAATATAATTCAAAGAAAATATAGTTTTAGAACCAAACATTCCAAACCGTTCGTAGTCTCTCTCAGTAGCGCTACCAAAAGTTCTAGTATAAGTATCACTTCCAAAAATATTATAAATCATCTGATAAGTAAGGCTTGCAAATATTTTATTTGAAATTTTAAAATCAGCACCAGCATTAAAAAGCAAGCCAGCACCTGAAAAGTCAATATCGTTTTTTTCTGTGCTTGTTTTTGGCAAACCAGCTTTTTGCAAATCGCCTTTTGAGATATTATAAACTGCCCCAATACCTATAAAAGGTATCAATTTATTTGTTAGAGGAATAAGATAATCCACTTTTAGTCCAAAATTTGAGTTCGTTACTATATCAGATTTTGTGTCTGTTGTTGCAAAAAATCCTGTAAATTTATAATTATTTACAATAGCTCCAAGGCTTAGTCCAAGCTCTTTAAAATTGCCTGTGCTTGTCGAAGTGTGAGATGCTCCACCTGATGTGCTATTATCTGTGTATGTCAAATCAGAATAGTATCTTGCTAAAGAAAAATCAAAACCAGCAAAATATTTAACTCCTTGTTCACTTAACTTTGCGGGAGTCACTTTAGCATAAGATAAAGATGCGAGGCAAAACAATATAAAAATAACTTTAAATAAATTTTTCAAATTCAATCCTTTTTTATTAGTAAAAATTATTATAGCTAAATATTTAATTTTGGCATAAAAATTATATTTTTAGTGTTAGTGATACGTGGTTAAAGTCTGTAATTGGACATAAACAAAGTTCAAAAGTCTTAGAAGATGTATATTTTACCTTTGATAAAAAGATTTTTGATTTACCAACAGCAAATAACTTTTTTTCTTATTTAAAGGAAGAAACGAATTAATTATGTGTGAAAATATTTTTTACCCACTTTTTACCCAATTATTACACAGTAAAAAAATAGGTTTTGAAAAAAGCTTCAAAAGCCCCATTCTATGGTGTCAGGAGGGAGACTTGAACTCCCGACCTCCGGCTTATGAGACCAGCGCTCTAGCCAGCTGAGCTACCCTGACATATATTGCTTATTTTTAAGCAGATGAAATTATATCAAGATATATTTAAAATAACATAAAGAATGCTTTTTATTTTATTTTAAATCAAGAAAATCAAATTATCATATTTTATATTCTTCGATAAAATTATAAAAATCCTAGCAATTTAGCAAAATTTTTACTTTGCACTGCATTTGTTTTTAAGAACTTTCAAGCATTTAAAAATCTCAAAATGCCCTAAGAAATATTTTTTCTAAAAAACCAAGAAGCAAAACCTAAAGACCCACAACCTAGTAAAAGCATAGGCCATATTAGTCCAAGGGCATTTGAAAGAGAAATATTTTTTAAATAAACTCCTTTAATCAAAACTAAAAAATACTTCAAAGATACAAAGTCTGTAAAAGGCTGAAGCCAAGTTGGCATATTTAAAACAGGAGTTGCGAAACCTGACATAAGAAAAAATGGTATAAATATAAAAAAAGCTCCCAAAATCCCTTGCTGTTGTGTTGATGAAATCGAAGAAACGAAAAGTCCAAATCCTACAATTGAAAAAATAAAAGAAATCAAGCCAAAATAAAGTATCCAAATAGAGCCTAAAAATGGAACTCCGTAGATTACAATTGTAACTATAAAAATAAAAGTAGCCTCAGCTAAGGCTATTATCATAGGAGGTATAATTTTGCCAAGCATTAATGACATTGGTGGAATTGGTGAGACTAAAATCTGCTCAAAAGTGCCCAGTTCTCTCTCTCGTGCTAAAGATAGCGATGTTAAAATTACAGCAATTAGCATAGATAAAACAGCTATTAAATTGGGCAAAATCCACCAAAGATTATTAAGGTTTGGATTATACCAATTTCTTATACTTATTGAATTGCTCAAACTCTGCCCTAAGATTATATTATTTAAATATGAGCTTGCTATTTGAGCATTATTTGCCTGTCTTCCATCTGCTACAATTCCAAGATTTGCTTTTAGTCCTTGGTCTAGGTTTTTTTTAAAATTTTGCGGAATTCTAAGAGCTAAAAGGATTTTTTGAGTATCTATAAAATCACCTAATTGCTCTTCGCTTTTTAAAGGATAAACTTTTGTAAATATCGTAGAATTTTTTATACTTCTTTCAATATTTTGACTAAAGCTTGAATTATCTCTATCCAATACTCCAATAGAAATATTTTTAACCTCAAAAGTTACTGCAAAAGAAAATATAATTAGCTGCAAAAGTGGAGGAGCGATTATAACTGCTCGTGAACGTTTATCACTCCAAATTGCTAAAAATTCTTTTTTAATAAGAAACAATAATTGTTTAAACATTATGCTAACTTCTTTTTTGTTATTTTAATAATTATACCAAAAACTACAAGCCCTAAAATAAACATATATAATAAATTTGGCAAAATAATCCCGTAAACATTTCCTGATAAAAATAGTGTCTGCAAGATTGGAATAAAATACCTAGCAGGTATAATTGCTGTAATATATTGCAACCAAATAGGCATGGCACTTATTGGAAAAATAAATCCTGATAAAAGCATAGCTGGTAAAAATCCTGAGATTAATGCACCCTGAGCAGCAATGAATTGGTTTTTTGCTAAAGTAGAAATTAGTAAACCGATACTAAGAGCTGGAAAAAGATAAATGCAAGAGCTTAAAAATAATAATAAATAAGAGCCATGAAATGGGATTTTGAACCAAAATAAAGAAAGTAGCATACAAATTACCATTGACATCAAAGCCAAAACAAAATAAGGTAAAAGCTTAGCAAGTAAAATCTCAGTAATACTTACAGGAGTGGACATCAAAGCTTCCATAGTCCCTCTCTCCCATTCCCTAGCAACTACTAAAGCAGTTAATAGTGTGCCTATTAATGTTAGGATAATTGCGATTGAGCCAGGAAGTAAAAAGTAGCTCGATAATAAAGGTGAGTTAAACCAATATCTTATATGAATTTGTATTTTTGAGCCTTTAATAAAATGATTTTGCTCTAGCCAAAGATGCCAAAGTCCTGCGGCATATTTAGCACTTAGTCCAGCAACATTTAGCTCGCTCCCATCAGTTAAAATTTGAATTTTAGGCTTAAATTTACTAAGATTTTTTTCTAAATTTTTTGGAAGAATTATTATGGTTTTGATTTTATTTTCTTGCATAAGTTGCTTAGGATATTCTCTAGTTCTTGAAACATTTTTGACATCAAAACTTTTAGAATTTGAAAATGCACCTATTATGCTTTGGGTATGTTTTCCTTGTGAATTTGCAACTATGGCAATAGGTATTTTATTTGAATCAAGTGAAATAGCGTAACCCATCAAAAAAAGCAAAACAAATGGCAAAACAAAGGCTATCATTAAAGAGCTAGGGTCTTTTAGTATTTGCAAACTTTCTTTTTTGAAAAGTGCTAAAAATCGTCTCTTACTAAGCATTTTCACTTCTTTTTATAAGCTCAATAAAAGCGTCTTCCATAGTGGCATTTTTGCCAACTTTTGCTATTAGATTTGCTGGCGTATCAAGCGCTATTGCTTTTGCTTTGTAAATAAGTGCAATTTTGTCACAATACTCAGCTTCATCCATAAAATGTGTTGTTACCATAATAGTCATACCTTTTTGCACCATAGCATAAATATGGTTCCAAAATTCTCTTCTAGTCAAAGGATCAACCCCTGAAGTTGGCTCATCTAAAAATAAAACTACAGGGTCATGCATCAAAGAACATGCTAAGGCAAGTCTTTGCTTATATCCTAAAGGCAAGTCTTTTGCCTTTGATTTCTCATATATTTTTAAGTCAAATATTTCTAGCATATCAGCAATTTTTTGCTTTCTTTTTGCCCCTCTTAAACCGTAAATTCCTGAAAAAAACTTTAGATTTTGTATTACTGAAATATCACTATAAAGTGAAAATTTTTGAGACATATACCCTATTTTTCCTCTAAGCTTATATGAGGATTTTCCAAAATCTTGTCCTAGAACCCTAGCCTTTCCACTGCTTGGTTTCAAAAGTCCGCAAAGCATCTTAAATGTAGTTGATTTGCCCGCTCCGTTTGGCCCTAAAAAACCAAAAATTTCACCTCTTTTTACCTTAAAACTTATATTATCAGTAGCTGTAAAATTGCCAAATTTTTTGCTTAAATTCTTAGCTTCAATTAAAGTTTCAGAAGTCATATCAAAAGTTTTCATTTGTTTTGCTAATAAAGATTCACCATTAAATTCACCTTTTAATTTAAGCATAAAGCCATCTTCAAAATTAGGCTCCATTGGCTCATACTTGCAAGTTTTTAGCCCTAAGTCTTCTAAAGATGGCAAAGCTTTTGGATTTTTGCAAAGGACTTTAATGCCACTTCCTAGAATAACCCCATCACTTATATTATCATAAGACAAAAGCTTTTGAAGTGTTTTTCTTTTATCAAGAATATCTCCAATGATTTTAAAAACTCTGCCTGCCATAAGTTTAGATAAATCCTTTGGCACTCCGTTAAATAAAATCTCACCTTTGTTTAACAAGATTGTTCTATCGCAAAGTTCAGCCTCATCTAAATAAGCTGTAGACCATAAAACTGCTACATCATCTTTAAGCAAAGTTTTTACCATAGACCAAAGCTCTTTTCTTGAGATTGGATCTACTCCAACTCCAGGCTCATCTAGAAGAAGCAATTTAGGCTTTTTAATCAAAGCACAAGCAAGTCCTAGTTTTTGTTTCATTCCGCCTGATAAATTTTTTGTCAAAAAATGTTTAAAATCAAAAAGATTTGTAAACTCTAATAATTCATTAATTCTTTTAGATAAATCCTCTTTAGGTATATTTTGCAAATTTGCAAATAAATTTAAGTTTTGCTCAACGCTTAAATCCTCGTAAAGTCCAAATTTTTGGGGCATATATCCTATAAGTTCTTGAACTTTTAAAGCGTCTTTTGGAAGAGTAAAACCCAACACTTCAAGTGAGCCTGAATTAGCGTCAAGCAATCCTGCCATTATACGCATCAGCGTTGTTTTACCTGCTCCATCTGGTCCAACGAGCCCTGTAATATGCCCGCTAAAAATCTCAAAATTTATATCTACAAGGGCTTTTTCTTTGGCAAAATTTTTCTTTAAAGATTTTGCTTTTGCTAAAAGCACTATTTATCCAAGCTAGGAAATCTTATAGTAACTGGCATTCCTTGTTTAATATTAGAATCAAAATCAATCAAATTTATTCTAAAACGATAAACTAAATCTGTTCGTAAATCTTCAGTTTGAACATTTTTTGGAGTAAACTCAGCAACGCTTGAGATGAAACTCACACGCCCTTTATAAACTTTTTTACTAGAATCCGTATAAATCAAAGCTTTCATATTAGGTTTTATTTTTCCCAAAAATCGCTCATTTGCGTAAGCTCGCACCCAATATTTGCCTGAATTTGCAAGCTCAAATACAGGCTCATTTGTATTTGTATTAGCTCCTACTTCTTTTAATCTTGTTAAAACATAAGCATCATTTGGAGCGTAAAGTTTGCAATAACTTAGATTTAGTTTTGCCTCTTCAAGCTTAGCTTTTAGAAAATTTGCCTTAGCTTTTGCTGAGTTAATATCTGCACTTTCATAACCTTTTTGCTCTTTTTCATAAGAATTTTTAGCATATGAATATTCAGCTTTAGATAAGTTTACTGTTTCTTTGTAATTATCATAAACTTGTTTTGAAATTGATTTATTTAAAAACAAATTATAATTTCTTTTTAAATCTTTTTTAGCTTTTAGCCAAGCTACGCTCTTCTGCTTCAAGACATCTTTTGCCATTGCAATATCTTCTTTTCTATAGCCATTTTCAAGCTTTTGGACTTGGAATTTTTGCTCCATATAAGAAGCTTTTGCTTGTGCCAGATATTGCTTATAAAGATTTGGATTAAGACTTACTAGAAGTGAACCTTTTTTGACATTTTGTCCTTCTTCATAAAAAATCTTATTGATTTTTCCTGAAACTTGAAAACTTAAAGTTGTAGTTTTAGTATCAATATTTCCATAAAATTTAACTTCTTTTTTGGAAAAGCAAGCACTAAGTAACAAAGCACTTAATAAACTAAACATTATAATAATAGCTTTTTTCATATTTTTTTTCTCCAAGATTGCAATTATCGACAACATAATATGAATATTATATCATTATTAAACTAAAAAAATATTTTATAGATTTTAAATTAAAGTACTATTTTTAGGGATAGTTATAGACAAAGCCAAAGTAGAACAAAAGAAAATTTTTTTGATTGAGTAGATTAAATGCAAAAAATCTCAAGAAGAAAATTTACGCCAAATAAGATGCTATTTTAAATAAATTTTCTCTCAAGATTTTAAAGTATTTAAAAAAATTAAAGAAATCTAGCCTTTTTAAAAGCTAGATTTTTATTTAAATTTTTAAGTATTTAAGCACCTTTGATAACTGGTGGTTGATGAGCCATATTTGGACTAACATGGTCAACTTTTCTAATAGCTACTAAAAGTGTATTTACAGTTGTAGCTTGTGACATTTGTGATGATGGTCTTGAAGATGTCAAAACATTTGCATGTCCTGAATTACATCTTACTTTTCTTTGATCACTTTTTCCAAACATAGAATCTCCAGCTTTAGGATCAAGTGGGCTATACCAAGCACCCTCTTCAATAGCAACAACACCTTCTCTTATGCCTTTAGTTACAACAACACCTGCCAAAAGACTTCCTCTGTCATTATAAACTTCAACAATTTCCCCATCTTTTACACCATATTTTTGTGCATCTTTTGGATTAATTCTCATAGGTTCTCTACCTTGAACTTTATGAGCATCTTGTACCCAAGTATTATCAAATTGTGAATGAACTCTATAAGTTGCATGAGGACTAAGCATATGAAGTGGAAATTTTTTAACTAATTTTTCATTTCCTAACCATTCAGCTGGCTCAAACCAAGTCGGATGACCTTTGAAATCTTTGTATCCAAATTTAGCAAATTTTTCTGAATAAATTTGAATTTTTCCACTTTCAGTTTGAAGTTTGTTTTTAACTGGATCTTCTCTAAATGCTTGATGTCTAACATATTTTCTAGCTTCAGCAGGAACAGAATATTTAACCATACCTCTCGCCCAAAATTGTTTGAAAGAAAGTCCCATTTTATTTTTTGCATAAGAAATATTATATAATCTTTCAATCCATTGCATAGGAGTTCTATTTTCTGTAAATCTTCTTTGTTTTCCAAATCTTTTTGCAAGATTAGAGAAGATTTCATAATCATCTTTTGATTCATATCTAGGGTCAATAACTTTTTTCATAGCATAAACTCTATCATTTGAATAAGCCATACCATAAGAAATATCATCTCTTTCTAAGAATGTAGTAGCAGGAAGAACAATATCAGCCATTTTAGCTGATGGAGTCCACCAAGGCTCAACAACAACATAAGTATCAAGTCCTCTAACTGCTTCTATCATTTCATTAACATCAGGTTGTCTACCAATAGGAGAGCAACCAGCACTTAGCATAAAGTGTACTTCTGGGAAAGTAATTTTATTACCATTATAAGTAATAGTTTTACCTGGATTTTTAAGCATCTGTGCAACTCTTGAAGCAGGGATTGCAGTTCTTACTTTATCTCCTCCACCTTGTGGAAAACCACCGATTGTAGCTTTACCTGAATTTGCATCTCCACCATTTTCATAATGCATAGAGAAACCAAAACCACCACCTGGGATTCCAACTTGACCTATCATTGAAGCTAAAGTTATTAAAGCCCAGTCAACTTGCTCACCATGGTGCGCTCTTTGCATAGCCCAATTTCCAGCTATAAAAGTTCTATTATTAACCATAGTATTTGCTAGCTCTTTTATGGTATCTTCTTTAATTTCTGTAATTTTAGATGCCCAAGCTGGAGTTTTTTCTATTTTGTCTTCTGTTCCTAAAAGATAAGGTAAGAATTTATCAAATCCATCTGTGTATTTTTTAATGAAATTAGCATCATATTTGCCACTTTTGTATAAATAATGCATCATTCCTAGCATTAAAGCAACATCAGTGTTTGGTCTAATTTTAATCCAATCAGCTTTAAATTCTTGCGCACTTTGAGTATAAATTGGGTCAATTGAAATAAATTTAATTCCAGCTTTTTTATATTCTTCATAATAATCATAGCAAGAGTGAGTTGGAACTGAATATCCAATTCTATTACATTTATATAAATCAGCTCCCCAAAGAACCATAACTTTAGTATTTCTAATGATTTCTTGGAAAGTTGTTTGTTGAGAATAAACTTCAGAATCACCAACAACTCCTGCATTTACATTTGAGCAAGCTCCTGTACTCATATCACCTTGATTTATAACTGCCCCACCGATTTTATTAAAAAATCGCCCCGACATTGTACCAGGATTATTGAAAGATCCAACTTCAGCCCAGTTTTCAAAGTTTGAATGATAAAGTGCTTTGTTTCCACCCTTTTTTTGTGCAGATTTTATAGACTCAGCTACTAAATCAAGTGCTTTGTCCCAAGACACTCTAACAAATTCTTCTTTACCTCTTAAGCTTCCACTATTTTTACCTTCAAGAAAACTTTTTCTAACGCAAGGATATTTTACTCTTGAATCCGAAGTTTCTCTTGGAGCCAAAGCTTTTACCATGATATTAGGATTTTTATCTGAATTTTGAGATGTGATTCCTACTATTTTATTGTCTCTAACTTCAGCAACAATAGCTCCAACATGTGAAGCAGTAACTATTTTTTTTGTTTTAGCTTGAAATGCTTTAGCAAGAGCACCAGTTGTTCCACCACTAGCAGCTGCAACAGCAGTACCAACAGCACCTTTTTTTAGAAAATCTCTTCTAGAATTATTCATATTTTTCCTTTTTTAATTTTAAATATTATAATTAAAAAAAGTAGCAAAAAAATCGATTTTAATAAAAAAGTGTAAAAAAAGTGTAAAAACTCTTAAAATATCTTTCTTAAAATTAACAGTTATTAAATAAAAATAACTTCCTTAATTTTTAACTTTAATTAAAGGTATAATCAAATCTTTTGATTCTTGTTTTTTATCAAAATATTCAAAATTATTAAGTCTAAAGTCTAGGTTATAAGCTTTTTTTAGATTTATTTCACTCAGCATATCTTTAGTTTCTCCAAAAAGCCACTTTTTATCAGGAAATAAAAGTAAGGTTTTGTTTGCGACTAAAAGTGCGTGTGAAGGAGAATGAGTTGTAAAAATAATACTTTTTTTCATATCTGAAGCAAGCTTGCAAATTAAGCTTAAGATTTTTTCTTGATTTTTCAAATCAAGCGCAGAGCTAGGTTCATCCAAAATAAGCACTTCGCAAGAGCCAACCAAAGCTCTAGCTATCAAAACTAACTGCTTTTGCCCACCTGAGAGTGTCAAATAATCTTTTTGCGCAAGCTCCTCAATACCCAACTCTTTTAAAAGTGAATAAGCTAAATCTCTATCTTTTTGACTAGGCATTTTAAATAAAGAAATTTTTCTAGCTCTTCCCATCAAAACTACATCTAAAACACTATAAGAAAAAGCAATAAAATTTATTTGAGGCACAAACCCTATATCTTCGCTTATTAGGATTTCTCCTTTTAATTTAGGCTTTAATCCAATAATAGAGTGCAGAAGACTTGTTTTTCCAAGTCCATTTGCTCCTAAAATTGCACAAATTTCTCCTTTTTTACAAGAGAAGTTTAAAGGCTCAAATAAAGCTTTTTCATGACCAAATTCAAAATCTTTTAAAAATATATTAGGCTTGCTTGACATTTTTTTCCTTTTTTTGCTTGTAAACTAATAAAAATACAAATATTGGCGCACCAAATAAAGCTGTAATTATCCCAATTGGTATCTCGGTTGAAGTTATACTTCTAGCCAAATCATCAACTAAAACCATAAATATTCCTCCTAAAACAAAAGAATAAGGCAAAAGTTTTTCGTGACTTGGCCCTACTAAAAGCCGTGCAAGATGCGGGACTACCAACCCAACCCAAGCGATATTTCCACTTACACTAACTTGTGCTGCTGTTAAAATTGCGCAAATTAACAAAATAAATCTTCGCAAATTTTTGACATTAAGTCCAAGAGAATTTGCGTCTTGTTCTTCAAGAGATAAAATATTTACTCTCCAACGAAGTTTTAGTAACAAAATTCCAAAAATAAATACAGGAATAAAAAGCAAAAGTAGCTTATGCCAAGAAGAAGTAGCAAAACTTCCAAGTAACCAAAACACAATATTTGGCAAAATTTCTTCAGTGTCAGCTAAATATTGCACTAAAGAAACCAAGGCTGTAAATACCCCTGCTAAAATAATTCCTGATAAGATAAGCATCAAACGCCTATCACCTTCAAAAATACTAGCCAAAGAATAAACTAAAATTAAGGCTAAGAAACCAAAAACAAAAGCAAGTCCTAAAAGATAAATTGAAGATAGCCCAAATAAGATAGCCAAGGCACCTCCAAAGGCTGCACCTGAGCTAACTCCTATAATATGTGGATCAACTAAAGGATTATGAAAAAGCCCTTGCAAGCTAGCCCCTGCTAAAGACAAGGCACTTCCTGCAAAAAATGCTAGTAAGATTCTAGGCATTCTAATCTTCCAAATTATTTCATTTGCTAAATCACCACTTTTAAAAGGATGAAAAAGTATAAAAAATATTTTTTCATAGCTTACGCCAAATTGCCCCATGCTAAGAGATAAAAACAAAACAAGAATAACTCCAAAAGCTAGGAAGATAGGGGTTTTTTTCAATACTATTTTTCCCAAGAAACTTTATAAAACTTTTTATAATAAGCACTAACTTCTTTATTCATATCAATATCTTTAAATAATTTAGGATATAAAGCTTTTGAGATATAAAGTTCACCTAAACTTGTAGCTTCTGGTAAAGGGTGTCCCCAAGCTTTTGCATATTCAGGAAGAATAAAAATTTTATGATTTTTAACAGCTGGAACTAATTTCCATCTTGAATCAGCTTTAATCTCATTTAAAACACTTGCATATCTGTGTTGAATAAAAATAACTTCAGGTTGCCATTTTATAACTTGTTCTAGTGAAACTTGTTTATACCCTTTAATATTTTTTGCTGCTACATTACTAGCCCCACAAAGTCTCATCATCAAAGCTGTGTATTTTCCTTTTCCATAAGTATGAAGCTTAGGATTTGCCATATAAACTTTAACTCTTTCACTTGGTTTTATAGTTTTTAGTCTTTTTGCAATCATTGCTCTTTTACTAAAAGCTGCTTTTATAAGCTCTTTTCCTAATTTTGGCTTGTTTAAAACTTCTGCCATTATTCTTATAGTTTGTGTCAAGCCATCTTTATACGCTTTTTTTGCATTTTTTAACGATGGATTTAATTTATGTAAATCTGCTTTTGAATTTTTTGTAAAAGAAATAGCAAGTACAGCAATTCCCGCATTTTGAATTTTATTTATCATATCTATTGGAGCATGATTTGTTGTAAATACGACTTGAGGTCTAAGTTTTAACAAACTTTCAATATTTACAGAATTTTCATCTCCTGGCATTGGCATAGTTTTAAGACTAGGCATAAATTTTATAAAATTATCTCCTAACTCTCTTTTCCAAGTGCTTGCTACTCCAACTATATCTTTTTGTGCACCTAATTGAACCAAAACATCTAAAGTATGATGGTCTAATACAACTATCCTAGTTACCTTTGTAGGCACTTTAACTTTTCTTCCAAGTTGGTCCTCGATTGTTCTAAAATCTTTTGCCCAAAGCAAAGATGACATTCCTCCAACTAAGGCCAACAATATTAGTACATTTATAATCTTACGCATTTTTTTCCTTTTGTAAATAAATTGAGATTTTAGCAAGCCATATAGTCTTAAATTTGAATAAACTAAAAATAACACAATCATAAGAAATATTATTTTTTTGCATATTTATAGACAAAAAAAATATTAATATTCCTAAAAAAATATTCTTTTTTTGCATATTTTTCAAAAGCCCACAAGAGCGATAAAATCTTCGTTATATTATTTAAACAATAACGGTGTAATTCTATCAAATTATCATTAATTATTCATTCAAAATAATTTTAGAATTTATTTTTAATAATTTTTTAATTGATTAATAATGACTTCATGATGCGATTAAAAGTATTTTGCTTATTCTATTGAAGTATTCTTTTGTTTAGCATCTTTTTGAAATTTTGCTATTTTTATTATAAAACAAGCACCTTTGTTTTTATTTACTACTTTTATAAGTCCTTGCATATTTCTCTCAATAATATTTTTTGACATATAAAGCCCTATTCCTGTACCTTGAGTTTTATGCCTAGTTGTAAAATAAGGCTCAAAGATTTTTGCAATAATTTCATCTTTTATTCCTCCTCCGTTATCTTCTATTTTTATAATTGCATAAGAATTTCCATGCTTAATCTCAACTTTTATTTTTGGGCTTTTGACTTCTCGTTCAAGAAAAATATCCTTGGCATTTGAAAAGATATTTAAAATAACTTGAGAAAATTCATTATGATAACCAATAACTTCAATATCTTCAATAACATTAAATTCAACTTGAATATCATAATATCTAAACGAAGATTCTATAATAAAATAAGCATCTTTGCAGGCTTTTTCTATACTAAAAATCTCTTTAGTTTCTTTTGGATGGAAGAAGTTTTGAAAATCTGAGATAGTCTCAGACATATATTTTGTAAGTGTATTTGCTTCTTTTAATTTTCCTTCCATATATTCTTTTGTAAATTTATCAAATTGGTAAGTGATTTTCATATTCATATGAATTGCAGAAATTTGCGCTAAAGGTTGTCTCCATTGATGGGCAATATTTCCAATCATTTCACCCATAGATGCTAATTTTGATTGCTGAATCAAAATCTGCTCTTGGTCAAGTCTTTTCTTAATCTCTCTTTGAATTTTAATCTCAAAGCTTGAAATCACATTATTAATCATATTTTTTAGCTCACTTAATGATTGCGAACTTGTCTCTTTTGTAAGTCTAGTACCTAAATTTCCACTTTTAATATCTTCTAAAACTCTAGTTGCATCATAAATCAAAGCGTCATTTTTATCTAAGTTTTCTTGTATAATCTCAATATTTTCATTTATCATTTTGGCCATTTGGCCGACCTCGTCATTTGAGGATATATTTATTTTTATGCTCTCGTGTTCTTCATGATTTAAATAAGCAAAAAACTCTTTTAGTCCATGTTGCATAAGTTTTATTGAAGATATAATATTTGATGAAATAAACCAACCAAGCATAATGCAAAAACTTAAAATCAATACAAGAAAAAATAAAATTTCAAACTCAAGTTTATCTAATTTTTCTAATGTCTTTTTATATTCTTTTGTTGATTTATCAAAAAACTTTTTTTGTCTTAATAATAATTCACTTAAAAAATAATCAAATCTAGCATTTGATAAACTTTTTATTTTTAAAATATTTGCTAATCTATCTTGATTTTTTAAAACATTTAGACTAATTTTATAATTTTTCCACATAGAAATAATATGTTTATTTGGGAACTTTGAGAAATTTTTATCTAGTATTTTTGTATTTTTATCTAAACTTTTATTGAGCTTTATATTTAAGGCTTTATTTTTACTAAATGCCAAAAGATGGCTAATTTCTCTTACTTTATACAAAGGAGATATTATTTTGACCTCAAAGCGTACTACATCTTTTGAGTATTTATGTATCTCTCTCATCTTTTGCGTCGATAATTCGCTAATTCTTAAAGAAGTATAGCCTAAAATAAAAATCGAACACAAAAGAATCAAGAACAAAAAGCCTAGTTTTGCTTTTATAGAAAAATTACCTAAATAGAGCATTTACATTCACCTCATCCTAAATACTATTGTATCTAGAAATAAGTAAATTTTGCTAAAATAATGTATCTTTATTTTAGGCTTAGCTTTATGCTTTAAAGTTAAATGCTATTTCTTCATCTTTATCATCTTCAAACCATCTTTGAGTTATTGTTTTTGCTTGTGTATAAAAAGTCATTGCTTCTTTTCCATAAGCGTGTAAATCTCCATAAAATGAACCTCTCCAACCTGTAAAAGAAAAGAACGATAATGGCACAGGAATTGGAATATTTACTCCAACTTGACCTACTTGAACTTCTTGTTTAAATTTTGCAGCCACTGCTCCACTCGCTGTAAAAATCGCTGTTCCGTTACCATAAATATTATCATTTATTAGTTTTAAACCTTCTTCAAAAGTATCAACTTCGATTAAACATAAAACAGGTCCAAAAATCTCTTCTTTGTAAATTTCCATATTAGTTTTTACGCCAGAAAAAACGCAAGGTCCAAGCCAATTTCCCTCAGGATATGCTTCATTTGTATAGCCTCTTCCATCAAGAACTAGATTTGCACCTTCATCAATCCCACTTTGAATCAAAGATTTTATATGCCCAAGTGCTTTTTTGTTAATAAGTGGACCATAAGCCGCTTTTTTATCATCCCATGCTCCAGGTTTTACATCTTTTAGTTTCTCTATTAATTTTGGTATAAATCTTTTTGCATTTCCGACAACAACAGCTACAGCAATAGCCATACATCTTTGCCCAGCTGCTCCCATACTTGAGCCAATTAGCGCATTTATAAGACTTTCTTCATTTGCATCAGGCATAACTAACATATGGTTTTTTGCACCAACTAAGCATTGTGATCGTTTTAGATTTTCACTAGCTCTTGCGTAAATATAAGCACCAACTTTTGGAGAACCAACAAAAGAAAAGGCTCTTGTTAAAGGATGGTCTAAAAGCAATTTAACTTGCTCTCTTCCTCCGTGAACTACTTGAAACACGCCCTTAGGAACTCCAGCATCAACTAATAGTTTAGCTAAAAACATTGCAGTTTTTGTAACACTTTCTGAAGGCTTTAAGATAAAAGAATTTCCACAAACAATAGCCAAAGGAAACATCCATAAAGGTATCATAGCAGGAAAATTAAAAGGTGTGATTCCAACACAAACACCAAGAGCTTGTTTGATACTAAAAGTATTTACACCTCTTCCGACATTTTCCATATACTCACCTGTTAATAAAGTAGGCGCAGAACAAGCAAATTCAACAACTTCAAAACCTCTAGTTAAATCCCCAATAGAATCATCATAAGTCTTACCTTGCTCTTTACTCAAAGTCTTAGCTAGTGCGTCAAGATTGTCTTTTATCAAAGCTTGATATTTAAGCATAATTCTAACTCTTTTCATAATAGGCACAAATCTCCAGCTCAAATATGCTTCGTTTGCTACTTCAACGGCATGAGAAATTTCGCTATCAAGCATATGCGGAACTCTTGCTTGCACTTTTTGGGTTAGCGGACATATTATGTCATTTATTGTTTTACTTTTACTTACGATGAATTCTCCATCAACTAATGCTTTTATTACTTCACTCATTTTTATTCCTTTTTATTAATTATGTTTAACTTCACTTATCTTAACAGAGCGATTTTGCTCAAAAGATTTCTTAGCAGCAAGGGCAATATACAAGGCTTGCAAAGAATCGTTACAAGAACTAAGACTAACTTTATTATTCAAAATACTTGTAAAAAAATATTCATTTTGAATAATATATGCTTGCTTATATCTTTGTATTATTAAATACTTAGGTTTTTCAGCAATTACCCCATAAGTAGTGTAAATCTTTGCTTTAGATTGCAATTCATTTGAAGTTGTAACCATACCTAAAGAACCATGAATTTCTACTCTTTGGTCATAACCATAAGTAGCTCTTCTTGAATTATCAATCAAGCAAAGAGTTCCATTACTAAGTTTTAAACTCAAAACTGCCGTATCTATATCATCATATTCTTTTACCATTTCATCAATAAGTACACCTCCTCTTGCATAAACTTCTTCAACCTCGAAAGAACTTAAATATCTAATCATATCAAAATCATCAACACTCATATCAAAAAATAATCCTCCTGATTTTTTAAGATAATCCAAAGATGGCAAATCAGGATCTCTTGAAGTTATTTTTATAATATGCGCTTCGCCTATTTTTCCGCTTACTAATACATCTTTTACTGAACGAAAGTTATTATCAAAACGCTTATTTAGACCAACATGAAATATTAAATTTTTTGTTTTCAACACTTCCATTAATTTCTTTATATCTTTAGGGCTTTTTGATAAATTACTCTCACAAAAAGTGTGTTTATTTGCCTTAATTGCATTCATAGATATTTCACACAAACTATCTATATCTGTACAAACATAAACAACATCAATCAAAGCATCTGCTAATAAATCTTTATAATCAAAATATTTATCTTTGACTTTATATTTTTTTAGCAAATCTTCTGTTTTATTATCAAAGCTAAGATCACAAACTGCTTTAACATTGGCAAAATTTGAATACTCTTCTAATAGTTCAAGATGGTTTTTACCCATTCGCCCCATTCCAATTATGCCTACTTTAAACTTTTTCATACCTAGTGAAAATCTTTCTTATGAAGATAAGAGGTAAAGCGTTTTAGATAATAAGCAAATAAATAGCTTATCTTCATACCTAAAAGTAAACCTATGGTATTTTTTCCTCCTAAATCTATCAAAATACCTTGTAAAGATATTTTTTGCTTAATAAACTTTTTACCATTTATTGCATTTCTTAGGTTTTGTGCTAAATATTTTGCTTGTTTTAAAGCAATCTGCGCACAAGTTGGAGAATAATGATTGTTTGCATCTTTAGTTTGTGCCGCATCACCTAAGCAAAATACATCATCAAATCCATCAACTTGGAGGTAATCATTTACTATGTATTGATTTTTAACATTTGCTTTTATATTTTGTTTATTTTCTATAAACTCAGTTGAAACTCCTAAAACAAAAAGACACAAATCAAAAGGTATTTTTTGCTTATCTGATAAAATCATATTATTTTTTTCAAGACTTGTGATAAAACTTCCGTGTATTCTTTTTACTTTAAAATTATCCAAAGCTTTGTTTGTTCTATTTTGTAAAAAAATATTCATATTTGGCAAAATTTCTTTTACTTGTTCTATTATATAGACTTGAACATTTTTAACTTTTCTTTGTTTTATAACTTCAGATAATTCAACTGCAATCTCAACCCCACTTAGTCCTCCACCTGCTATTACAATATTTTTTTGCTCGGTTTCTTTCTTTTTTTCACTGCTATCTAAAAGTTTATAAAAACTTTTTTTAAACTCTATAATTTTTTCTAAAACCTTAATATCTAAATTATGCTTTTCAATATTTTTAATTTGACTTGGAAAAAAAGTCTTGGCACCATTTGAGATTACTAAATAATCATAAGAATAAGTCTTATCTTTGCTAAAAACTTGTTTTTTTTCGAAATCAAATTTACAAATCTTTTCATTTATAAATTTTATATTTTTTAACTTTGCAAATTTTATAAAACTAAAAGTGAAATCTTCTAGTTCAACCTTAGAACTTAAATATCTATGGATTTGTATTTGGTCAATATGATATTTAGCTTCATCTATTAAAGTAATATCAAATTCTTTATTAAGTTCTGCACAGAGCTTAATACCTGCAAATCCTCCACCGACTATAAATAATTTTTTTTTCATCTCTCACCTTAAAATATTTATTTAACAAATTATAAGCCATATTATTCCTTTTTCTTTTAATTTATTATTAAAATTTTAATTTTATTGATATTTTGCTACTTTTATACACATATTTTTATACAATATTTTAATATTTTATAAAAAAATATCTTGTTTATAATTTTTGTTTCTTTTTTACACATCTTAAAATAAAAATTCCTTAAACATTAAATTTACTTGAAATATTTTAATTATTATTTTATAATTGACTTGTCGTAAGGACAAAAAAAATCTCAAGGAGCTTGACTATGGTTAAAAAGATATTACTGGCACTTATGTTTGTTTCTTGCTTTGCTTTTGCAAAACAAATTACAATTGATGTAGTAACTCACGGAACTGACACAGATCCTTTTTGGAACGTTGTTAAAAATGGAATTAATAACGCAAAAAAAGATATGGGTGTCAAGGTAGTTTATAGAAATCCTTCAACAGGATCTTTAACACAGATGGCTAGGCTGATTCATTCAGCAGTGGCAAGAAGACCTGATGGTTTAGTTGTTTCTGTTCCTGATGCTGATGCTCTTGGCCCAGAAATCAAAAGAGCAATAGCACTTGGAATTCCTGTAATTACCATCAATGCGGGAGAAAAATTTTCTAAAAAAGTTGGTGCTTTGATGCATGTTGGACAATCTGAGTATCATGCAGGTTATCTAGCTGGTTTAAGAGCTAAAAAAGCTGGAGTAAAAAACTTTATGTGTGTAAATCATGAAATTACAAACTCAGCAGTAGAAGCAAGATGTAGAGGTTTTGCTAAAGCTTTAGGTGTTAAAAACAATATGTTAGATGTTGGAAAAGATCCTACTAACATTACACAAAAAGTTGAACCTAGATTAAAAGGTTTAGATGCCGTTTTAGTTGTAGGCGAAATTGCAGCAGGTCCAACAGCTAGAGCTATTGCAAAAGCTGGATTAAAAAAACACATCTATTTTGTTACTTTTGATTTAAGTAAAAAAATCCTAAGCCTTATCAAAAAAGGTGTAATTGACTTTGCAATTGATCAACAACCTTACTTACAAGGCTATATGCCAATAGTTGTATTAACACAATATATTAAATACGGAGTTTTACCAAGTGGAAATATAAATTCAGGTCCTGGATTTATAACAAAAGCAAATGTAAATTTAGTAGAAAAATATGCAGGTAAATACAGATAATTAGTTAAATTTTAACGTAAACTAGGATTTTTATCCTAGTTTTTAAAAAAAAGGAAAATAAAGTGGCAGATGAACGACTCTCAAAAGAAAAATTTCATTTAAAAATATTAAAAAAACCAGAATCAACTTCAGTTATTTCAGTAATTATTGTATTTTTAGTATTTGCATTTTTAGCTAATCCCGCTATGTTTAATCTAGAGGGAATATTGTCTTGGACAGAATCTTCAGCTTTAATAGGAGTTTTAGCAGTTGGTGTATGTTTGTTAATGATAGCAGGGGAATTTGATTTATCTATTGGTTCAATGATAGGTTTTTCAGGTATGACTATAGCGATTTTAACAGTAAATTTACATTTAAGTCTTTTTTTAAGTCTTGTGATAGCATTTTTTATTGCAGGTTGCTTTGGATTTTTAAATGGTTATTTAGTGGTAAAAACTAGGCTACCCTCTTTTATAGTAACTCTTGCAGGTTTATTTATTTTGCGAGGTTTAACTATAGCAATTTCTAGAATGATTACAGGGCAAACCTTGATTGATGGAGTTAAAGAAGCTACAAGTTCTAGCTTTTTATCTTCTATGTTTGGAGGCTATGCTTTTAAAGGATTTTTTTCATATCTTAGTAAGCAAGGCTTTATACAGGCTCTGCCCAATGGCACGCCTTCTGTAATTGGTGTGAAAATGATAATAATTTGGTGGATATTACTAACAATAATAGGAATTTTTGTTTTAAGAAATACAAAATATGGAAACTGGATTTATGCAACAGGTGGAGATGAAGAATCTGCTAAAAATATGGGAGTACCGACTGATAAAGTAAAAATTATGCTTTTTATAGTGACTAGTTTATGTGCTTGTTTATTTGCTGCTTGTCAAGTGTTAGATTATGGTTCAGCAGATGCGCAAAGAGGTTTGTTAAAAGAATTTGAAGCTATTATTGCTGTTGTTATGGGTGGAACTTTATTAACAGGAGGCTATGGCACGGTAATTGGAGCAAGTATTGGAGCTTTGATTTTTGGTACAGTTAATATAGGAATTTCTTATACCTCCATAAGTAGTGATTGGTTTAGGGTGTTCTTAGGCTTGATGCTTTTATTTGCCGTAGTTTTAAGTAATAGCATAAGAAAAAAAGCCATGAGTTCTTAGGGAGATATGATGAAACATCCTTTATTAAAAATAAAAAATATAAAAAAGCACTTCGGAAATGTTATAGCCCTTCATGATATAAGTATGGACTTGCATGCTGGAGAAGTTATGTGCCTTTTAGGTGACAATGGAGCTGGAAAATCAACTCTTATAAAAACACTTGCAGGAGTACACAAAAAAACGTCTGGGGTTTATGAAATTGATAATAAAAGTGTAAAAAATGTAAGTCCTCAAAAACTTCTTGACAAAGGGATTGCTACAGTTTATCAAGATTTATCAACTATACCTTTAATGTCAATATCAAGAAATTTCTTTTTAGGTAGAGAAAAAGAAATTGAAAAAAGAGTTGCTTTTATAAAAGTGCTTGATTTTAAAAAAGCAGATAAAATAGCTTATGATTGTATGCACGAAATTGGAATAAATATAAGGCAAGCTTCTCAGCCTGTAGGAACTTTAAGTGGAGGTGAGAGGCAGTGTTTAGCTATTGCAAAAGCTGTGCATTTTGGAGCAAAAGTTTTGATACTTGATGAGCCAACTTCAGCCTTAGGAGTTGCTCAATCATCTATGGTATTAAAATATATTTTACAAGCCAAAAACAAGGGTTTAGGAGTAATTTTTATAACCCATAATGTTTATCACGCTTTTGCAGTTGGAAACAGATTTACTGTTTTAAACAGAGGTAAAACTGTAGGAACATTTAAAAAAGAAGATACCTCCATTCAAGATTTACAAGAAAAAATGGCAGGTGGTAAAACAATACAAGATTTAAGTAAGGAATTAGGTCAAGATTGTGAAAATTTATAGATAAGTCTCAGGAGAAAAAATGAAAACAATAAGATTAAGCATGGCGGAAGCCTTGGTAAAGTACTTAAATGCACAATACATTGATAATAATGGCGAAATTTCTAAACTAATTCCTGCCGTTTTTGGTATATTTGGACATGGCAATGTAACGTGTCTAGCTTCTGCTTTATATGATTGTAAAGAAGAAATGCCAACTTATAGGGGGCAAAATGAACAAGCTATGGCCTTAGCTGCTCTTGGTTTTACGAGGGCAAAAAATAAAAAACAATTTTTAGCAGTTACAAGCTCAATAGGCCCTGGTTCAACAAATATAATAACAGCAGCTGGAGTTGCGTTTACAAACTCTTTGCCCATGCTTATTTTATCTGGAGATTATTTTGACTCGAGACTTAGCCATCCTGTGCTTCAACAAGTTGAGCAAGAAATTGATGCTACAAGCTCAGCAAGTGATTGTTTTAAGCCTTTAGTTAAATATTGGGATAGAATTACAAACCCAGCGCAAATAATCGCAAGCTTACCAAGAGCTATTGAAGTTATGCTAAATCCAAAAACCTCAGGACCTGTTTATTTAGGACTATGTCAAGATACACAGGCAGAAAGTTTTGATTATCCTTGTAGATTTTTTGAAAAGAAAATTCATAAAATTCCAAGACCAAGAGCATGCTTGGAACAAATAAAAGAAGCAGCAGAACTTATAAAATCATCTAAAAAAATAGTTATGCTTGTAGGTGCTGGACTTGTTTATTCTGAAGCTAGAAATGAATTAATCAAATTTTCTAAACAGTGCAATATAATGTATGGAACTACAGTTTGTGCAAAATCAGCATTTTTTGAAAGTGATGATTTATACATGGGACCTATTGGAGTATCTGGCTCAAAATCTATAAATTCTTTAGTCAAACAAGCTGATTTAATCATAGCTATTGGTACAAGATTGCAAGATTTTAGCACAGCTTCATGGAGCTTATTTTCACAAAATGAAAACTTAAAATTTATAAGTATAAATACTTCAAGTTTGGACGCAAGCAAGCATTTAAGTTTGATGATTAATAGTGATGCAAAAGAAGGTTTAAAAGATTTAAGCTTAGCTTGTAAAGGTTTCAAAGCAAACCAAAGTTTTGTAAATCTTGGTTTAAAAAATAAAAAAGAATATTCAAAATATATAGAAAAAAGAATCAATGAAAAAGATGGAAAAAATGGGCTCCTAAATTATGCAAATGTTGTAGGCACTTTAAATGAATTTGCCTCAAAAGATGACAAAATCATATCAGCTTCTGGAGGTTTACCAGGTGAATTAAATACACTTTGGAGAAATAAAGCTTATAATAGCATAGATATTGAGTACGGTTATTCTTGCATGGGTTATGAAGTAAGTGCAGCTTACGGAGCGGCTCTAGCAAAAGACTCTAAAAATGGCAAAAGCAAAGGTGATGTTTTTTCTCTTTGTGGTGATGGCTCTTATATGATGCTAAATTCTGAAATTTATTCTTCAGTTTTAACAGGGCATAAAATGATTGTTTTGCTTTGTGATAACGGAGGCTTTGGGGTGATTAATCGCTTGCAAGTAGCTCAGGGTGGAGAAGAATTTAATAATCTTATTAAAGATTGTAAACATGTAAATAAACCTTTTATGATTGATTTTGCAGCTCATGCTAAAGCTGTGGGTGCAGATTCTTCTTATGTGGAAAATTTGGATGATTTAAAAAAAGCTTTAGTAATGGCAAGAAAAAGTGAGGTATCTTATCTAATCCATATCAAAGTATCAGCGTATTCTTGGAGTGAGTATTCAGATGCTTGGTGGGAAGTAGGAGTTCCAGAAGATTCAAAAAAAACAAAAATTAAAAAAGCAAGAAAAGTCTTAGAAAAAGACAAAGAATCTCAAAGAAAAGGCGTATAAGATGAATGTAAAATTAGCAATTGCACCAATAGCGTGGACAAATGATGACTTACCTGAGCTAGGTGGAGATACTCCTGTTGAGCTTTGCTTAAGCCAAATAGAGCAATCAGGTTTTGTAGGTACTGAACTAGGTGGAAAATTTCCACAAAAAAAAGAAAAGCTAAAAGCGATTTTAAATAAATATAATTTAGAACTAGTTGGAGGTTGGTTTTCTGGTTTACTTCTTAATTTGAGCCTAGGAGAAGAAAAAGTTAGATTAGAAGAAGAATTTATAAAAAGAAAATTTGTAGATTCTAAAGTAATAGTTTATTGCGAATGTTCAAACACAATTCAAGGTGAGATTTCTACGCCTTTAAGTAAAAAAGTTGTGCTTAGCCAAAAGGAAATGGAAGAATATGCAAAAAGATTTTCTAAACTTTCTGAATTTGCTAAGCAAAAAGGTTTTATTTTAGCTTATCACCATCACATGGGAACAATAATCCAAAATGAAGAAGAACTTGATAGTTTTTTAAAATTTGCTTCAAAAGATGTAAAAATAACTTTTGATAGCGGACATTTATACTTTGCAGGTGCAAATCCTCTTGAGGTCTTGAAAAAACATTATGAGCAGATTGCGCATGTGCATTTAAAAGATATAAGAGAAGATATTAAAGCAAAAGCAAAAAAAGAAGACTTAAGTTTTCTAAATTCTGTTTTAATAGGAGTTTTTACAATTCCAGGAGATGGAGCAATTAATTTTAAAGAAATAATTGACTTTTTAAAACAAAAATCTTATTCAGGTTGGCTAGTAGTGGAAGCTGAACAAGATCCAAAATTAGCACCACCATTAGAATATGCAAAAAAAGCTTATAGCTATTTACAAACTTTGTTGAAGGATTAATATGAAAGAATTAGGAATCGGAGTTATCGGTATGGGTTGGATGGGTGAAGCACATAGTAATGCTTACAACAATGTTAGAGCTAAATTTTCACATTTAAATGTTTCTCCCAAATTAATAATTTGCTCTGAAATTTTAGAAGAAAGGGCAAAAGAAGCTAAAGAAAAATTTGGCTTTTTAGAATATTCTTGTTCTTGGAAAGATGTTGTTGATAATCCACAAGTTGATGTAGTGGATATTACAGCACCAAACTCAATGCACCTTGAAATAATAAAATATTGCATTAAAAAAAACAAACACATAAGTTGTGAAAAACCATTAGGAGCATTTCCTGATCAAAGTATTGAAGCTTATAATTTGGTTAAAAACTATGATAAACAAACTTCAGTTGGTTACAATTATAGATATGCGCCTTTAGTTCAATATGCAAAAGAGTTAATAGAAGATGGTTCTTTAGGAGATTTGTGGTACTTTAAAGGAAGATTTTTTGCATCTTACGCTAGTGATGAATTAGGTTTTTATTCTTGGCGTTTTGAAAAAGAAAATGGCTACGGAGTCCTAAGCGATATCATGAGTCATGTTGTTGATATGGCTAATTATCTTATGGGTGGAATAAAAGAAGTGAGTGCTGATATGGATACTTTTATTAAAAAAAGACCTAGTGCGCCAAAAGGAGCTAGTCACTTTGGAATTGGAAGTAAAGATGATAAAATGCTAGATGTTACTAATGATGATTTTTTAAGTTCACTTGTAAAATTTGACTCAGGAGCAAAAGGGCATCTTGATACTTCTAGAGTTTTTCAAGGTCCATCTTGTGATATGAGTTTTGAAGTTTATGGAAGCAAGGGAAGTATAAAATGGGATTTTGAAGAAATGAATACCTTGCATTTATATTTAAAAGAAGATACAAAAGATAGCAAAGCTACACTAGGATACAAAAAAATCTATTCAAATCCAAGCCATCCATATCATGCAAATTTTAATCCAGCTGATGGTACAGGCTTAGGCTATGAAGATTTAAAAACTATCGAAACAGCAAACTTTTTAAGAAAAATTTTGAATAAAGAGCACAAGCATTTTACAGATTTTAGCGATGCTAAAAATGTTGGGCATGTTTTAAATGCCATGCTAAAATCAATAAAAAGCAAAAGTTTTGAAAAAGTAGAAGGTAAAAAATAAAAAAATTAATGAAGAAGAAAACGAGATGAAAAAAAAAGTGATGAAATTAAGAAGTCAAAGATGGTTTAAGCAAAATGATTTAAGAAGTTTTGGACACAGGTCAAGAATGAACCAATTGGGATATGACTATGAAGAATATGTTGATAAACCAATAATTGCGATTATAAATCCTTGGAATGAGCTAAACACTTGTCATGGACATTTTCCACAAATGGTTCAAGAAATAAAAAGAGGAATATTAAGCTCAGGTGCATTTCCTGTTGAAATACCAGTTTTAAGCCTAGGAGAACAACTAATAAAACCAACATCTATGATGTTTAGAAATTTATTAGCCCTTGAAGTTGAAGAAGTTCTTCGTGCTTATCCTGTTGATGGTGCTGTTTTGCTTGGAGGTTGTGACAAAACAACCCCAGGAGTTTTAATGGGCGCAATTTCTTTTAATATTCCTTTTGTTTATGTACCTGCTGGCGCTATGATTAGAGGAAATTATAAAGGCGAAGTTTTAGGCTCAGGTACTGATGTTTGGAAATATTGGGATGAAAAACAAAAGGGAAATTTTAGTGAATGTGAGTGGCGAAAACTTGAACTAGGAATTGCACGTTCAGCTGGAACTTGTATGAGCATGGGAACAGCAAGTACAATGATGATTTTAAGTGAAGCACTTGGACTTTGTTTGCCAGCAAGCTCTAGTATTTTAGCAGTAGATTCTGAGCATTCAAGAATGGCAAGAGCTAGTGGAGTGCAAATTGTAAAACTTGTCGAAGAAGATGTAAAACCAAGAGATATTTTAACTAAGCAATCGTTTGAAAATGCAGTCATAACACTAAATGCGATAGGTGGCTCAACAAATGCAGTTATTCATTTAATTGCTCTTGCATTAAGAGCTAAAATTCCCCTTGATTTAGAAGATTTTGAAAGATTGAGTAAAAATATTCCACTTATTTTAAATCTGAAACCAAGTGGAAAATATGTCATGGAAGACTTTTTTTATGCAGGTGGAACTTTGGCACTTTTCAAAGAATTAAAATCAAAACTTCATGATATAAAAACCATAAATCAAAAAAGTTTTTTCAAAAACTATGAAGATGGAGAAATATACAACGAAGATGTAATTACAAACTTAGAAAAACCATTCAATACCCTTCCTTCTTTAGCAATTTTAAAAGGAAACTTAGCTCCTGATGGTGCAGTCATCAAACAAAGCGCTTGTTCTAAGCATTTATTTAAGCACAAAGGAAAAGCTCTTGTCTTTGATGATATTGAAATTTTAAAAGCTACAATTGATGATGAAAATCTTGATGTTGATGAAAATTCAGTTTTAGTTTTAAAAAATGCTGGCCCTGTTGGGGCTCCTGGTATGCCTGAGTGGGGGAATTTGCCCTTGCCTAAAAAGCTATTAAAAAAAGGTGTAAAAGATATGCTTAGAATTTCTGATGCTAGAATGAGTGGGACTTGTTACGGCTCTTCTATTTTACATGTCGCACCAGAATCATACATTGGTGGAAATCTAGCTTTAGTTGAAACTGGGGATATAATACATTTTGATCTTGAAAAAAGATTAATTGAAGTTTTATTAAGTGGCGAAGAATTAGAAAAAAGAAGAAAAGCTTACAAGCCAAAACCACGAGATTATGCAAGTGGCTACACTAAACTTTTTACATCAAGTGTAGGACAAGCAAACAAAGGTTGCGATTTTGACTTTTTAAGTGATGGCGATAGAGCAAACAAAGAACCAAGAATTTTTTAAAGGATAAGAAAATGATAAATATTGGAATACTCGGAGCTGGGCGTATAGGTAAAGTCCATGTTAAAAGTTTAAAACAAATTTCAGGAGTATATATAAAAAGTATAGCTGACCCTTATTTAGATGAGGCTTGGGCAAAAACGCAAAATATTAAAAACTGTTATAAAAGTACTGATGATATTTTAAATGATGATGAAATAGATGCTGTATATATTTGTACACCAACTGATACGCATGCTGATTTGATTATCCAAGCGGCAAGAAAAAATAAAGCTATTTTTTGTGAAAAACCTGTGGATATAAACTTAAATAGAATTTTAGAAGTCTCTAAAGTTTTAAAGGAAACTAAAGTATTATGCCATCTTGGATTTAACAGAAGATTTGATACTAGCTTTTCAAAATTGGCTAAAGAAGTTGAAGACAAAACTTTAGGAGATATCATAAGCATAAAAATTATTTCAAGAGATTGTGCGGCTCCGCCTAAGGAATATGTAAAAACTTCAGGTGGTATGTTTTTGGATATGACTATTCATGATTTTGATATGCTAAGATTTATCTCCAAAAAAGAAGTTAAAGAAGTTTTTGTTAAAGGAGGCTCTTTTGTAAGCTCATATGGAGATATTGATATTGATACTGCTATGATTCATCTTGAACTTGAAGATAAAAGCTTAGCTTTGATAGAAAATTGCAGAGCTACTACTTTTGGGTATGATCAAAGAATAGAAGTATTTGGTACAAAAGCACAAGGAAAATGCGAAAATATTTTAGAAAATTCGTTTGAACTTACAAATGATAATGGAAACACACAAGCTAAAGCGCTTGACTTTTTTCTTGAACGTTATGAACAAGCATATTTTAAAGAAAGTCAAGCTTTTGTTGAAAATATTTTAGATAAAAGAAAAAACTTAGGTGCAAAAATAAATGATTGCTTAGAAGCTACTTTTATAGCTTTGGCTTGTAAAAAGTCTCTTGAGGAAAAAAGAGCAGTTACTATAGATGAAATTAAAAGGACTATAAAATGAAAATGTATAAAGATTATGGATTATACTTAGGAAACAAATGGGAAAAAGGCGAAGATGGAACTTTTGAAGTGATTAATCCTTGTGATGAAAGTGTTATAGGCTTAGCTCCAAATGCTTCAAAAGCACAAATTACAAAAGCTATTGATTTAGCTCAAGATTGTGCTAAAACTTGGGGTGCACTTGATGCTTGGCAAAGATGTGAAAAACTTCAAAATGTAGCTACAAATATGAAAAATTCTTTAGAAGATATTGCTCAGGCTATAAGCCTTGAATCAGGTAAACCACTCGCTCAAGCAAAAAGAGAAGTTCAACTTAGCCTTGAGCAATTCACTTGGTTTGGAGAACAAACAAAAAGAATAAAAGGACAAATCCTAGAAAGTAGAATTAAAAATACTAAAGTTTATGTAGAATATGAGCCAATAGGAACAGTCGGTGCTTTTTCTTCATGGAATTTTCCTGTTTTACTACTGGCTAGAAAAATAGCTCCAGCTCTAGCAGCAAAATGCCCTATTATCATTCGTTCAAGTAAAGAATGTGTTTTAAGTGCTATGAAATTAATCCAAGCTTGTCATGATGCAGGTTTACCTAAAGGGCTTGTTTCTTTGCTTTGTGGGGACGCAAATACTATTTCAACTATTATTGCAGATGATGAAAGAGTAAAAAAATTATCTCTTACAGGTTCTAGCTTTGTTGGAAGTGAACTTATAAAACAAAGTGCAAAAACATTTAAAAAAGTAACTATGGAATTAGGCGGACATGCGCCTGTACTTATTTTTCCTGATGTAAAAAATCTTCAAGAATTAGCAAAAACTTGTTGCTCTGTAAAATTTGCAAATTCTGGTCAAGTTTGCGTTTCACCTACTAGATTTTATGTTCACAAAGATATTATTGATGAATTTTGTAAATACTTTATAGAAGAAGCAAAAAAAATCAAAATAGGTTCTGGGCTTGATGAAAGCACAACTATGGGTCCTTTGATAAACAAAAAAAGACTTGTTGCGATAAAAGAATTCATTACTGAAGTAAAAAATACTAAAGGCGATATTTTACTTGGAGGTAAAGAAGCAGCAGGTTTTAGTAAAGGATATTATTTTGAACCTACGATTATAAGAGATTTAGAAGATTGCTCAAAACTTTTATGTGATGAAATTTTTGGACCAATTGCACTTATTCAAACTTTTAGCACTTTTGATGAAGTTATCAAAAAAGCAAACTCAACAGCTTATGGCTTGGCATCTTACGCTTTTACTTCATCACTTGAACTTGCAAATAAATGCCAAAGTGAAATATCATCTGGAATGGTGGGGATTAATAGCTTTGCACTAGCTGCTGCTGAGATTCCTTTTGGAGGAATAAAAGCTAGTGGATTTGGTAGAGAAAGTGGAGAACTTGGTATGACTGAGTATTTAAACACAAAAATTATAACCATGCAAACTTCTTAAGGATTAACATGAAAAATATTAGTTTATGTAAAAAATGGGCTAAAAATCAAGGCACGATAAACGCTTGGCTTAGCATGCCCTGCGCTTTTAGTGCTGAACTTATCGGAAAAGCTGGATTTGATAGCATTACAATAGATATACAGCACGGCTTGATATCTTATGAAAACGCCTTAAATATGTTTCAAGCTATGAGTTCTTCAAAAAGTGAACTTATGGCTAGAGTACCTTGGTTAAATCCTAGTGATATAATGAAAGTTTTAGATGCAGGTGCAAGAGGTATAATTTGCCCTATGGTTAATACCAAAGAAGATGCACAAAAATTAGTATCTTATTCTTATTATCCTCCACTTGGCACTAGAAGTTTTGGGCCTACTAGAGCTAAGTATTTTTTGAATGATTATGCAAAAGACGCAAATTCTAGTTTGCTTATTATTGCTATGATTGAAACTGCAGAGGCATTAGAAAACTTAGAAGATATTTTAAGTGTTGAAGGGATTGATGGTATTTACATAGGTCCTGCAGATTTATCTTTAAATCTTGGCAAAGAACCAGCTTTTGACAAAGAAGATGAATTTATTTTAAAAACTATAAAGCATATTTTAAAAGAAGCAAAAAAGCACAATAAATTTGCAGGAATTCATAACGCTACTGTAGAATATGGACAAAAAATGCTTAAACTTGGTTTTGATTTTATTTCAGTATCTTCAGATGCAAACTTCATAATTCAAGGAGCAAATGCCGTTATCTCAAAATTTAACGATAAAGAAGCCACTAAATCAAAAACATACTGAGACTTAGTTTAAAACCAAATGGCAATAAAAATATGCTATAATAAGCAAAAAAAGAAGTCTTATGTCAAAAATTAGTATTGTAGTACCAATTTACAATACAGCGCCTTATCTAAAACAGTGCTTTGATAGTCTTTTAGCGGTGGATTTTGACAAAGAGCTCATACTTATAAACGATGGCTCAAGTGATAATTCACTTGATATTATAAAGTCATATCTAAAAAAATATCCTAAAGAGATTATTCTAATTGATAAAAATAATGAAGGTCAAGGTGAAGCTAGAAATAATGGAATAAAACAAGCAAGTGGAGAATATATTAGCTTTATTGATAGCGATGATTTTGTAGATACAAAAAAATATGAGACTTTTATTAATCTTTCATTTAAAAGCAATGCAGATATTTGCTTCGCAGATGGAAGACTTTATGGAGAAAAATTGCATAATAAACTCTTATCAAGAAAATTTTATTTTAAAAATAAAAATAATAAAAAAATCCTAACAGGCCTTAAATACTTAGAAGATTCTGTAAAACTCCATTCTGTTAGGCCTGAAGCTTGGCTTGGAATATATAAAAAGAATTTTTTAATTTATAATAATTTATTTTTTAAAGCAAAAATTATATATGAAGACAATTTATTTTTCTTTTCTACCCTTTGTCTTGCAAAAAAAGTAATTTACTTTAAGCATGATTTTTATTTTTATAGAAAAAGAGAAGGTAGTATAATGTCAAAAAAAGTCTCGCTTCACTCTTTGCAAAGTTTATGCTCTATTAGTAAATGCGAAAGACAAACAATTCAAAACAATAATCTAAAATCTCGTTATTTAAATTCTATGCCACTTTCCGAACTTTGGGCTATGTACAAAAGTAAAAGAGCGATAAATAAAAAAGAATTTTTTGAAGTGTTAAAACTTTTGCATTTTAATCTAAAAGGCTATAAAAGAATAATAATTTTATTATTTAAATTAAAAAAGCTAGAAGATATTGATTATATGGATAAAAATGACTAAGGCTTCAAACTTCTCTTATTTTAATTTTGTGTCCCAAGCCATCTTCTATAAAAAATAAAACTACATAAGTCTATATCCTACTCCTGAAAGATTAAACACAATATCAGTAGGCAATTTTTTTCGCAAATTTCTAACCAAAGAACGAAGCGCAGAATCTGTCATCACAGAATTTTCCCAAACATTTTTTTCTAATTCTATATAAGTAACTATTCGATTTTGATTTGAGATTAATAATTCAAGAAAAACTAATTCTTTTTTATTTAGTTTCACTACTTCATCTTTATATTTTAACTCTCTTTTATCATAATCATAAAAATAATCTTCATCAACACCTAGCTTAACTTTTTTGTTCAAAGCAAAAACTTTGATACATTTTTCAAGCGCTTCAAATAATTCATCTAAATCAATAGGTTTTACAATATATTTTTCCATTTTAAGCTCAACTGCTTCAAGTAAATAATCTTTATCGGTATGAGCAGTTAGCATAATAATGGGTATTTTTGTATCTTCTTTTCTTATTTTTTGAACTAAGCTAATGCCGTCTAAATTTGGCATATGAATATCTGTAAGTATAATATCTGGTTGTTTTTCTTTATATATTTTAAAGGCTTCTTCTCCATCACTTGCTTCAAAAATTTCTTTTGTATAGTACCTCAAAGAATCAGCAATATTTTTTCTAATACCAATTTCATCTTCTGCGTATAGCAAAGTCATATTTTTTAAGTCTTGTAAAAATTTAGCTTCCATAAAAATCCTTTAATATATATAAGGTTAATTCTATCCTATGGTTACTTTCCAAGTCCTAAGACTTGGTAGTAAAGATTATTTTGAACGAACAATTCCGTTTTTAGCATTTGATTTTAAATATCTTAATAATGCAGATGCTTCTTCAGGGCTTATTTGTGCTCTAATTTTCATAGGTGCAAAAAGTGCTTCCCATTCTTTCATACTGTGATCTTCAACGATTCTCTCAGCGTGACATTGAGTACAAGTATCTTCATAGAAATCTTGTTCATCAGCCCAAAGACCATCATGATCTGTTGTTAACAATGAAGATGCTACTGTTCCTGTTAATTTAACTTTGTTTCCACCTTCTTTTGATATGGTAAAACCATTATTCAAAGTAGCAATAACCAAAGATTCACCTTTTGAAAAATATATTTTTTTTCCATTTTGAAAACCATTTACAGCAATAGTTGAAACTTTTGCATCTTTTTTTACAACTGTTACAGCAATACCGATATATAATTGTGCTGTTTTACCATTACTTGCTTTTAAAACTGTATTTTTTGAAATATAAGTTTTACCTGTTGCTGCATAAGAAAAAGTTCCTAGCAATAATCCTAAAGTTAATATACCTTTTACTAATTTGTTCATTTTTACGCTCCTTGAATTTTTGGTGGTTGATATGCTAGATTTGGACTAACATTATCGACTTTTTTGATTGCCACTAATAAAGTGTTCGCTGTTGTAGCTTGCGCCATTTGTGAAGATGGTCTTGAAGATGTCAAAACATTAATTTGCCCTGAATTACATCTTACTTTTCTTTGGTCATCTCCAAACATTGAATCTCCAGCTTCTGGATTTTCAGGAGAATACCAAGCACCCTCTTCTAGTGCAGCCACGCCTTGTCTTATAGTATTTGTTACTACAACTCCTGCTAAAAGACTTCCTCTGTTATTGTAAACTTCTACAATCTCACCATCTTTCACACCAAATTTTTGTGCGTCTTTTGGGTTGATTCTTATAGGTTCTCTACCTTGAACTTTATGGGCATTTTGTACCCAAGTATTATCAAGCTGAGAATGTATTCTATAAGTTGGATGTGGAGAAACTAGATGTAATGGAAATTTTTTAACTAATTTTTCATTTCCTAACCATTCAGCTGGTTCAAACCAAGTAACATGGCCTTTGAAATCTTTGTATCCAAATTTCGCAAATTTTTCTGAATAGATTTGAATTTTTCCGCTTTCAGTTTGTAATTTATTTTTAACTGGATCTTCTCTAAATGCTTGATGTCTAACAAATTTCTTAGCCTCAGCTGGAATAGAATATTTAACAACACCTTTTTCCCAAAATTCTTCAAACGAAATTCCCATTTTTTTCTTAGCGTAAGATCTAGCATATAATTTTTGTATCCATTGCATAGGAGTTTTATTTCTTGTAAATCTTTTTTCTTTACCAAATCTTTTTGAAAGACTAGCAAAGATTTCATAATCATCTTTTGATTCATATCTAGGTTTTAATATTTGCTTCATTGCATAAATTCTATCATTAGAATAAGACATTGCACCAGCTACATCATTTCTTTCCATTGTAGTAGTTGCAGGAAGTACAATATCAGCCATTTTAGCTGATGGAGTCCACCAAGGCTCAACAACAACATAAGTATCTAGTGTTCTTATTGCGCCAATTAATTCATTTATATTTGGTTGATGCCCTATAGGAGAACACCCAGCACTAAGCATAAAATGCACTTTTGGATAAGTTAATCTGCTACCTTTAAAGTCAATAGTTTCACCATCTTTTAAGATTAAATCACTCATTCTAGAAGCTGGAATTGAAAATCTTACTTTGTCTCCTCCACCTTGGCTAAGTCCACCGACAGTTATTTTACCTGAGTTTGCATCTCCACCATTTTCATAATGCATAGAAAAACCAAAACCACCACCTGGAAGTCCAACTTGACCTATCATTGAAGCTAAAGTTATTATAGCCCAGTCAACTTGCTCACCATGGTGTGCTCTTTGTAAAGACCAGTTTCCTGCTATAAAAGTTCTATTATCAACCATTGTAGTTGCTAACTCTTTTATAGTAGCTTCGCTAATTGTTGTGATTTTAGATGCCCAAGCTGGAGTTTTTTCTATTTTGTCTTCTTTACCTAAAAGATAAGGTAAGAATTTATCAAATCCATCTGTGTATTTTTTAATAAATTTAGCATCATATTTTCCACTTTTGTATAAATAATGCATCATTCCTAACATCAAAGCAACATCTGTGTTTGGTCTTATTTTTACCCAATCAGCTTTGAATTCTTGCGCACTTTGAGTATAAATTGGGTCAATTGAAATAAATTTAATCCCAGCTTTTTTGTATTCTTCATAACGATCAAAACAATTATGACTAGGTACACTGTACCCCACTCTATTACATTTATATAAATCAGCTCCCCAAAGAACCATAACTTTTGTATTTTTAATAATTTCATCAAAAGCAGTTTGTATAGAATATACTTCAATATCTCCAACAATTACTGGGTTTGTAGGTCCCGCGGCACCATTACTATATTCTCCAGCTGTTCCTACTGCTCCACCAATTTGGTTGAAAAATCTTCCAGCCATAGTATTTGGTTTAAACGAACCAGGCATTGACCAACCACCATAAGATGCGTTATAAAGTGCTTGATTGCCACCTTTTTTTTGTGCAGATTTTATAGATTTAGTAACTAAATCATATGCTGTATCCCAAGATACTCTAACAAATTCTTCTTTTCCTCTTAAATCTCCAGCATCTTTTCCTTCAAGAAAACTTTTTCTAACACAAGGATATTTCACTCTTGAGTTTGTTGTTTCTCTATCAATCAAACCCTTAGTAAGTAAAGTTGGATTTTTGTCTGAATCTTGAGGTGTGATACCTACCATTTTGTTATCTCTAACTTCGGCATAAAATGCTCCAAAATGAGACGCACTTGGTATTTTTGTAGTCTTAGATTGTAAAACTTTAGCAAAAGCACCACTAGCTCCACCACTAGCTGCAACTACTGCTCCACCAATGGCTCCCTTTTTTAAAAAATCTCTTCTTGAATTATTCATAATTTATTTCCTATTAGATTTATTCTATTTAAATCATGATAGTCTTTATTAATATCATTACCACCACGTTGAGCGAAGTATAACAGTAAAAAGTATAAAAAAAGTCGAATTTATTTTTTTTTTAAAATTTATTAAAAAAAACTTAAATAGTGCCTTTTTTGCTAAGCTTCTATAACAAAGAATTTGCTATAATATCTACTTTAATGTAGCTATAAATAATAAAGGAAGTAAAATGAGACATTTTTTAAGTCTAAAAGACTACTCCAAAGAAGAGATTTTAGAGATACTTAATCTTGCTAAAAAAATAAAGAAAGAAACAAAAAAAAGAATTTTTAAACCTTATATGGATAAAAAAACACTTGGAATGATATTTGAAAAAAGTAGTACAAGAACAAGAGTTAGCTTTGAAGCTGGGATTTATCAGCTAGGTGGGATTGGATTATTTTTATCAAGCAATGATATTCAATTAGGTAGAGGAGAACCAATTTGTGATACAAGTAGAGTTGTTTCATCTATGCTTGATATGCTAATGATTAGAACTTATGGGCATGAAAAACTAGAAGAATTTGCAAAATATTCAAGTGTTCCTGTGATAAATGGCTTAAGTGATTCTTTTCATCCTGTTCAGCTAATGGCTGATTATATGACGCTCCAAGAGCACAATCTAGATAAAAATTTGGTAGTTGCTTTTATAGGCGATGGGAATAATATGGCACATTCTTGGCTAATGCTAACATCAAAACTTGGCTTTGAACTTAGAATTGCAACTCCAAAAGGATATGAAGTTGATGAGGCTATTTTAAGCCAAGCTAAAGTTTTTGCCAAAGATTCAGGAGCAAAAATACTTATTACAAATGATCCTAAGATTGCTAGTAAAGATGCAAGTGTGCTTACAAGTGATACTTGGACTTCGATGGGACAAGAAGAAGAAAAGAAACAAAGAATAAAAAACTTTAAAGGTTTTATCGTAGATGAAAAACTTATGTCTTTAGGCACAAAAAATGCAATTTTCTTGCATTGCTTACCAGCTTATAGAGGTTATGAAGTTAGCGAGCAAGTGCTTGAAGGTAAACAAAGTTTGATTTATGAAGAAGCTGAAAACAGACTTCACGCTCAAAAAGGCGTAATGCTTTGGCTAGATACAAAAGCACGAGAAAATGAAAATGGAGATACAAAATGATAGATTTTAAAAAATTTGAAAAATATTCAAAAGCAGGACCTAGATATACAAGTTACCCAACAGCACCAGAATTTAGTGAAGATTTTAAAGAAAATGATTTAATCAAACTTTATAAATCTCAAGATGACAACAGACCGCTTTCTTTATATATTCACATTCCTTTTTGCCGCTCTGCATGTTATTTTTGTGGCTGTAATGTAATTTATACTTCAAAAGAAGAAAAAAAAGTGCGATATATAGAATATTTTAAAAAAGAATTACAGATTTTAAAAAAATATTTAAATACAAAAAGACAAGTTATTCAAATGCATTTTGGAGGTGGAACTCCTACCTTTTTAAGCCCTGAACAACTTGATGATGTAATGACAAGCATAAAAGATATTTTTACGAATTTTGCAAGTGACGCTGAAATAAGCTGTGAAGTTGACCCTAGATTTTTTACAAAAGAACATATGCAAGTTTTGAAAAAAAATGGCTGTAATCGTATTAGTTTTGGAGTTCAAGATTTAGATGAAAAAGTGCAAAAAACTATACACAGAATTCAACCCTTTGAGCTTACAAAATCTGTCATTGATATAGCAAGACAAGCAGGAATAAAATCAATAAATGTCGATTTGATTTATGGCTTGCCTTTTCAAACCCAAGAAACTTTTCACAAAACAACTACAAAAATTCTTGAGTTAAATATTGATAGATTAGCAGTTTTTAACTATGGGCATGTGCCTTGGGTTAAAAAAACTATGAGAAAATTTGATGAAGATAGTTTTTGTACTCCAGCTGAAAAACTAAATATTTTTAAAGATACTGTAGATAATTTTACAAACAATGGCTATGAAATGGTCGGAATGGATCATTTTGCGCGACCTGATGATGAACTTTTTAAAGCTATAAAAAAAGGTGAATTGCATAGAAATTTCCAAGGATATACTACAAAAGGTGGAACTGATTTGATAGGTATTGGGCTTACTTCTATTGGAAACGGTGTTGATTATTATGCTCAAAATTATAAAGAGCTTAAAACTTACGAAGAGGCATTGGATAAGGGTTCTTTGCCTGTGTTTAAAGGCTATATCTTAAGTGATGAAGACATTCTTAGACAAAATGTGATTATGGAGCTTATGAGCAATTTCTCTTTGAATATCACAAAACTAGAAAAAACTTTTTCTATTGATTTTTTTAAGCATTTCAAAGTTGAAGTAAAAGAACTTGATGAATTTATAGATGCAAAATTATTAACTATTACAAAAGAAAAAATCCAAGTTAGCCAAACAGGTACTATGCTTATTAGAAATATTGTTATGCCTTTTGATGAATATCTTAAAAAATTACCAGAAGATAAAAGAAGATTCTCTAAAACTGTCTAGACTTTTACTTTATTATTTATTTATTTATTTTAGATGAAATTGCAAGTTTTTTGCTTTTTTCATCTTTTTCATTTTTGCGTTTTTGTAATTTATCTTAAGTTTAAAGCTCAATTTCAAGTGCTATAGGACAATGGTCGCTTCCTAAAACTTCATCTAAAATATAAGCATTTTTTATTTTATCTTTTAAATCTTCGCTTACAAAGAAATAATCAATTCTCCAGCCTACATTATTATTTCTAGCATTTGCTCTATAGCTCCACCACGAATATTTATCTTTTTGCTCTTTATTAACTTCCCTAAAAGTATCAACATAACCCTTGCTTAAAAACTTATCTATCCAAGCTCTCTCCATTGGTAAAAATCCTGAAGTTTTTTCATTTGCCTTAGGTCTTGCCAAATCTATTTCTTTATGAGCAGTATTTACATCTCCACAAATTATCAAAGATTTGCCCTGCTCTCTTAACTCTTCGCAATAAGACAAAAACCTATCATAAAATCCCATTTTATAAACAAGCCTTTCTTCTTTGCTTTGTCCATTTGGAAAATATACATTAAAAAAAACAATATTTTTAAAATGCACTTCGTTTATTCTGCCTTCATCTAAAATATCGATATTTAGCGCTTCACTATTTTTCTCCAGCTCAATATCTGTAAAAAGTGCTACACCTGAGCGACCTTTTATAGAACAAGAACTTACGATTTCAGACTTATATTCTTTTGTAAAAATCGACTTTGGAATTTGCTCTTTCGTTGATTTTATTTCTTGCAAAGCTAAAATATCAATATTTGCTTCATCCACCCATTTTAATGCTTCTTTTTTATCTACTGCTCTTATCCCATTTACGTTCCATGAGATAAATTTATAAGTTTTTTTCATTGGAGCCCTTAAATAATATTTCTTATAAAATAGCATTTTTTTAGTAATATTTCCCTAAAAGCAAAATAAAAATGACTGAAGATTTTTTAACACTTCATATACTTTTAACAGACTTTTTAGTATATTAAATTTAAGAATTGAGGTAGAGAGTGGATAATATATTTGATTTTACAAAAATAAGCGATGCTTGTGTAAAATGCGGTAAATGCAAGCCTGTTTGCACTATTTTTAGTATTAACCAAGATGAGGCAACAAGCCCTAGAGGTTTTATAGATTTATTAGGTGCTTACAAAGAAGGCAAACTTGAACTTGATAAAAATACAAAAAATATTTTTGAATCTTGTTTTCTATGCACAAATTGTGTGGAAGTTTGTCCAAACTCCTTGCCAACTGATATGATAATCGAACAAGTCAGAAACGATATTCGCAAAAAATTTGGACTTGCTTGGTATAAAAAATCTTTTTTCTTTTTACTAAAACATAGAAAAACTATGGATATACTTGCAAAGTTTGGTTGGGTTTTTCAAACATGTGCTTTAAGCCTTGACCATAAAAAACAAAGTGCCCTGCCTAGATTTTCCTTGCCAATTATCAAAAAAAATCGTGCCTTGCCTTTTTCAGCGAAACAAAGTTTTTTAAAAAAATACCCAGAAAATATTAAAGCCAAAATTCAAAATAAAGATACAAAAAAAGTTGCTATTTTTATAGGTTGCATGAGTAATTATGCTTATACTAGCACAGGTGACGCACTTGTTAAAATCTTAAAAACGCTTGATATTGATATTTTTATCCCTAAAAAACAAGCTTGTTGCGGTGCTCCTGCATATTTTACGGGTGATTTTAAAATAGTCGATTATTTAATAAAAAAAAACATTGAATATTTTGAAACTTGGATTGATGATGTTGACGCAATTATTACGGCTGAAGCTACTTGTAGCGCTATGATAAATACTGATTGGGAACATTATCTTCATGACCAAAAATCTTGGGGATTAAGAGCTAAAAAAATAGCATCCAAAGTATTTTTAGCCAGTAAATTTTTGCAAGAACAAACAAATTTAGAAGAAATTCTAAAATCTAAAAATAAAATATTTGATGAAAAAATTACCTATCACGACCCTTGCCACGCAAAAAAAATGCAAGGAGTTTGGGCTGAGCCTAGAAAACTTCTTAGTGCAAATTATAAACTTGTCGAGATGAGTGATTCAAACAGATGCTGTGGCTTTGGTGGAATTACTATGCAAAGTAATAACTACCATTTAGCAAAAAAAGCAGGAATACCAAAAGCAAAAATGATACAAGAAACAAAAACACAAATTGTAAGTGCTGAATGCTCAGCTTGTAGAATGCAAATAACAAATGCCTTGCACCTTGAGGGCTCAGACATTATATTTAAAAATCCTATTGAACTAATAGCAAAGGCACTTTAATGCAAGAACTTACAAATTATTGGCAACATATTTATTATCATTTAAACCCAATAGCTTTCAAACTTGGCTCTTTTTCAGTACATTGGTATGGAATCTGCTACGCTTTTGCCTTGCTTTTTGCTATTTATGTAGCCAAGTGGTTTATAAAAAAAGACAAGATAAATATAAAACAAGAACTTTTTGATTCATATATTTGGTGGGCTGAAATTGGAGTCATTTTAGGCGCAAGACTAGGATATATAATTTTTTATGATACTCATACAAGCTATTATTTGATGCACCCTTGGCAGATTTTTAATCCTTTTTATGATGGAGTTTTTGTAGGAATTTCAGGCATGAGCTATCATGGTGCATTTATTGGGTTTATAATTTCATCTTTATTATTTTGTAAAAAACATAAACTTTCTTTTTGGTTTTTAGGCGATATTTCAGTTTTAGGAATAAGTGCAGCATATACTTTTGGGCGAATTGGTAACTTTTTAAATCATGGACTTGTCGGAAGACTTACTACTGAGCCTTGGGGAATTTATGTAAATGGAGCATTAAGACAACCTTCTCAGTTGTATGAAGCATTTTTAGAAGGTGTCGTTGTTTTTATAGTTCTTAGTTTTATTAGAAATAAAACAAGATTTCAAGGGGAGCTAACCTTGATTTATGGTTTTCTTTACTCAATAATGCGAATAATTTCAGAATTTTACAGACAACCAGATGTTCAACTTGGCTTTTTATATGGTGGATGGCTAACTATGGGAATGCTAATTTCAGGGATTTTTGCAGTGATTTGTGTCTTACTTTGGTTTTGGCTAAAACAGCAAAATCAAATAAAAAGTCAAGTGCCAAATAATGTAAAATCTACGAATGCAGAAGTAAAATATAAAAAATCTAAGAGCTAGTAAAAAGTTTTATAAAGCGAATAAACCAAATTTTAGACTAGCTAATAACCGTATTGACTAGCTAGTTCGTCAATTTTATTTTTTAATAAATCATGTCGCCAACCGTGTCTTGTAGCAAATTTTTCAATCTCAACTTCTCTTTGCTCAACCGTACAAAATACAAAAATTCTTTTTAAAAATGGCTTTGGAACTTGTATGGCTATTAATTGAAAATAATTTTCCTTGCAAGATCTTGAACAAAATGCCTTGCTCATAGCAATTTTTTTCTTACAAAATGGACAATGAGACATTACATTTTACCTTCGACAATTAATTTATAAAACTCCGCATTTGCAACATCTTTTACATATTTTGCTTCTAATTCATGTAACGCCACAATAGTAACCTCTTTATTATTCTTCAAAAACCAACCTTTACCTGTATCCATTATTTCTTTAGTCTTAAACATTTTTACCAATTCTTCTTTACTTAAAATATATTCTTCCAAAATTTCAACCTAACAGCTAGAATCTAGCCATCTATTATATAGCCTTTATTGGAATAAGTTTTTATTATTTCATAATAAGTTTTTTGTCTAATTTTGTTTACAATATTTCTCATAGTATAAATAGACATATTCTTACCCTTCCAAACAGCTTCTTTTATTTCTTCGTAATCTATAACTTCACCTTTTTTATCAATCAAAAATTTTAGTAGTAGCTTCTCTAATCTTGTCAATTCAACCAAAGTCGAATTTCTATAATAAAAATCATCTTTATACTTATCATAGTAAATACCATTTTGGAACTCTACTCTATCACCTTTTCTAGCTTGATTTAGAGATAAAACCATAGCAAGAACTAAATCTTCATACCTAAAAGGCTTAGATAAAACTGTATGAATATCAGAATCTACACAAAGGACTAATTCATTATCTAGTTTTGATGTATAAAATCCAAGCAAAACTATTTTGGGAATATGTTCAGCTTTGTTTTGAAGCTCAAAAGTTATTTCTTCTAAACCACATTCTATACTAGAATCTATAATCATAATACCATACGAATTTAAATCTAATTTTTCTAACATAAATCTTTTATTGCTAGCAATTGAAATGCTTTTAAAGCTATTTTCAAATTGCACTTCAAATTCTCTAATTAAAGCACCATCATCACAAACAAATAATAAATCAGTATGCTTTAAAGTTTTACTGGCTCTGTCTGAATGTATCATTTTTAGTACCGCTTTGATTTTTTGTTAAGTGAGATATTAGCAAAATAATTCTACTTTGTCAAACCGAAAATAATTATTTTGTAAATTTACATTCATTTTTTAATGTTTTTGTTATTTTATAATCGAAAAAAGTAAAATATTCTAGAAAAACATAAAATAAGAATTAGTCAAAATCTATTTAAAACTTAATTAATTCTATTTAGAAGTTATTTTAATGCTTGCCAATTTTTTGCAATGCTAAGAGATACTTTTAGTGGGACTTCTAAGGTGCAAATATTTTCCATAATTTCCTTAACTTCAAGTCCAATTTCTTCAACTATTTCTTCATCAACTTCTAAAATAAGTTCATCATGAATTTGCAACAAAAGCCTAACTTTTGGGTTTTCTTCATATTTTTTGTGAATTTTATTCATAGCTAATTTTATCAAATCAGCCGCAGAACCTTGGAAAAGTGTGTTTACAGCTTCTCTTAGATAAGCAGCTTTAAACATAGCATTTGCATTTGCATAATCAAAATATCTTCTTCGTTCTAGCAAAGTTTTTACATAACCATCTCTTAAAGAATCATCTTCAATACTTTTTAAATAGCTTTTTACGGTTGGAAAAGAAGTAAAATAATTCTCAATATAAACCTTAGCTTCTTTTGGAGCAATGCCCAAGGTATCGCCAAGTTTTTTACTTCCCATTCCATAAAGCAAGCCAAAATTTATACTTTTTGCTACACTTCTTTTTTCTTTTGCTTTCTCTTCGCCAAATATTTTACTTGCAGTTTGTAAATGAATATCTAAATTTCCTCTAAAAGCTTCAAGTAAAGCAGAATCTTTGGAAAAATGAGCCAAAAGTCTTAGCTCGATTTGTGAATAATCAAGTCCTAGCAATACCTTGCCCTCACTTGCTACAAAAGCCTTTCTAATATTTTTGCCCGCTTCACTTCTAACTGGAATATTTTGTAAATTTGGATTTTTACTGCTTAGCCTTCCTGTTTGTGTACCAGTTTGAACAAAAGAAGTAAATATTCTAGACATTTTATCTTTTTGTGCAAGATTTAAAAGTGGTTCGATATAAGTACTTTGAAGTTTAAATGCTTCTCTATAATCTAAAAGTAAAGGAACAATATCATGCTCTTTATAAAGTTTTTGTAATACCATTTCTTTTGTACTTTTATTTTTTGTAGGGCTTGGTAAAGCCAAATCATCAAATAAAATTTCACCCACTTGTTTAGGAGAATTTATGTTAAATTCTCTGCCAGCGCTTGCATAGATTTTTGCTCTTAGGCTCAAAAGATATTCTGAATTTTGCTCCCTTAATTGGTTTAAAATATCAGTATCAAGTTCAATTCCTTCTTTTTCCATTTTTGCCAAAACTTTTATAAACAAAAACTCAACATTTTCTGCTTCTTTTATCAATTCTTCGCAAGATTTTAATTTAAATTCTTTCATCAAAGTAAAGTATAATTTATAAGTCGCAAAAGCATCTTCACTAGCATATAAACAAGCTTGTTCTATATCTACGCTAGAAAAATCTTCTCCTTTTTTAACAGTATCTTTAAAAGATATCATATTGTGTTGAAAATATTTTTTTACCAAAAAATCAAGTGCTAATTTTTGGCTTGAATTTAAAAGCCAAGCTAGAATAATAGTATCACTAAAAATATTTAGTTTTATACCAAAGTTTTTTTCAATAACTGCGTAATCAAACTTAAAATTATGCGCAATTAATGAAAACATATTCAATACTTTAAGAGCCCTTTTTGCCCCTTCCATACTGACTTGACTTTGTACACCTAGGTATTTATGATTTAATGGAACATAATAAGATTTTTGTTCATCAAGGCAAAAAGAAAAGCCTATAATTTGTGCAGTTTTTACATCTAAAGAATTTGTTTCAGTATCAAAACTAATCTTGCAAGGACTTTCTAATTTTCTTAAAACTTCAAAAAGTTTCTCATCGCTATCAAGTAAAATACTTTCAAATTTTAAATTATCTTCAAGATTATCTAAAAGCTCAGCCTCGATACTAGGGGTTTTTTGTGCTATATTTTGTGCCTGAGATTGTGGCGAAGCTTTTGATGAAGCTGTCGATATTCTTTGCAAAATAAAATTTAAACCATATTTTTTAAGCTCTTCGCTTATTATAGACAAACTAGATATTGGATTATCGCTTGGTAAAACAAATTCATCAAAAGAATTAGAAATCTCAATATCTTGTCTAAGACTTACTAATTTTTTACTTAAAAATGCCAAATCCTTAGACTCAACTAACAGCTTAGTCCATCTAAGTTTTACAATATTATCAAGATTATTATAAATATTATCAAGATTATCAAACTCAGATATTAAACTCTCCGCAGTTTTTGCACCTACTCCTTTAACTCCTGGAATATTATCAGCACTATCACCTACTAAAGCTTGATAATCAATAAATTGCCTTGGCTTAACCCCAAATTTTTCAAAGCATTTTTCTTCGTTTATAATGTGCTTTTTAATGGGATCAAATAAAAAAATCTTATCATCTTCAATAAGTTGATACAAGTCTTTGTCATGGCTCACAACTCGAACTAAAATATTATTCTTTTTTGCATAACTTGCCAAAGAAGCTATAATATCATCAGCTTCAAAGCCACTTTTACTAAGAGTTTTAAAACCCATTTTTTCTATCCATTCAATAGCCAAAGGAAGTTGGCTTAATAAATCCTCAGGCACTGGAGGTCTTTGCGCTTTGTATTGTGGATACAATTCATTTCTAAAAGTATCGCCTTTGCTATCAAGTGCAAAAACTAAATAATCACTTTGAAAATCTTTTCCTATATTTGAAATAAATTTCATAAATCCTGTCAATAGTCCTGTTGGAAAACCTTCATTTGAGCGAAGTGGAGGAAGAGCGTAATAAGAGCGAAACAAAAATCCAAAAGTATCTATAATAGTGAGTGTCTTCAAAAAATATTTCCTATGTTTTAGTTCCTTTATAATATAATAATTTCACTTAAAGACTAAAAGGAAAATCTATGATAATTATACCAGCAAGACTAAATTCTTCACGCTTTGCAAATAAAGTTTTAGTTGATATTTTAGGCACTCCTATGGTCATAAAAACAGCGCAAAGAGTAAGTGAGCTTGATGATGTTTTAATAGCAAGTGATAGCCAAGAGGTGCTAAGCCTTGCAAAAAAATATAATATTAAAAGTATTTTAACATCTTCAAAACATAGTAGCGGGACTGATAGAATAAATGAAGCTACAAATATTTTGGGCTTAAGTGATGATGAAATTGTGGTTAATGTCCAAGCTGATGAGCCATTTATTGAGCCTAGCGTTGTAAAAAGTGTCATAGAAAGACTAAAAGAAACAAAAGATAATAATGATATTTTATTAGTAAGTGCTTATAAAAAAATACCTGCAAACCTAGCTGAAGATATAAATCATGTAAAGGTAGTGCTTGATAAAAACCAAAATGCCTTGTATTTTTCAAGAAATAAAGTCCCTTTTTATAAAGATCCTTATCAAGATAGCACCTTTAACGGGCATTTAGGTATTTACGCTTTTTACAAAAAAAATCTAAATACTTTTTGTGCCTTAGAAGAAGCACCTTTGGAAAGAATAGAAAAGCTAGAACAATTAAGAGCACTTTATAATGCAAAAAAAATTGCCATGGTTGAAGTACAATCAAAATCATTTGGGATTGACACTAAAGAAGATTTAGAAAATGCTCTTGCAATTTTTGGGTAAAAAAATAATAGCAAAATAATTATTAGTAGTACTTATAATAATATTTAAATTATCTTATACTACTAATTTTTTCATAATTTATTGTTTTTATTGTACTTTATCTTGCTTTGTTTCGCTTTAAATTTTATGGATTTAATGTTGCAACAAAAGCAGCCAAATTATAAATATCATCATCACTTAAACTTTTTGATAAACCACTCATCATAGAATTTTTATCTGCATTTACTCCAGCTCTAGTTTTGTTTTTAAAACCATGTAATTGTCTTATAACATACATAGGCGATAAACCTGCAATATTAGGAGCTATTGTTGTTCCTTTTAAATTCACTCCGTGACAAGCCTTACATAGCGTCGCTTTAAGCTCTCCTGCTTTAATGCTTCCAGGTTTAACGTATGCGATGAAGCCTGCATTTGGAGATCTTAATTTCACAGTTGCAATATTTTTTGGTATCTCAATAACTCTATTTTTAATATCTTCTAAACCCGCTTTATTATTTTTTTTATTTGAATATTCAACTTTTATTCTCATTCTTGAATCATCAATTATTGTTTTAGGAACCCTTGCACTTTCAATAACTTTATATTCTTTATGCGGAGTCAAAGCTCCAAACCAATCAGAGGCTTCTTTAATCTCAGCCTTAGTAAGATTTGCTGCCATTTCGTTCATATGTCCTGAATAATCAATTCTTTTTTTCGTAGCAAAAGCTCTAAGTTGAGCTTGCAAATATTGGCTTGTTAAGCCTGCAAGTCTAGCTGATTCTGGGTGCCCCATTCCAGAACTTAGATGACAAGATGCACATGCCCATACTTTCGGAGCTTTTCCATATTTTACGATATTTGGCATTTTTATTTTTGTTTTAAACCATTCGGGTGCATTAAACTGGTTATTTATTTCTTTCATACTAAGAAAAATCTTACTTCCTTTTAAAGTATATTTCTTTTGTACTTTTATAGGAACATACTTATACGTTCCTCTTTTTGGGGTACTCCATGACAAATCATTATTTGTTTTTATATTTGTTGCATTTAGAGAAATGGCAAATCCTAGTGCAAAAATTATGTATTTCATTATATTTCCTTGATTAAAAATTTAACTTATTTTAGTGTAATTTTACTTAGCTTTAATAAATATTTTAAAAGGCAAAATTATCCCCTAGATAATGCTCTTTTACGCTTTTGTTCTTTTTTATTTCTTCACTTTTTCCACTAGCTAACACCATTCCACTTTTTATAACATAAGCTCTGCTACAAATGGCTAAGGTTTCTCTTACATTATGGTCAGTTATTAAAACTCCAATTCCTATATTTATAAGTTGGTGGATTATTTCTTGTATGTCACTAACTGCCAAAGGGTCAACCCCCGCAAAAGGCTCATCAAGAAGTAAAAATTTTGGACGTGACACTAAAGAGCGCGCAATTTCAGTTCTTCTTCGCTCACCTCCGCTTAAACTTAGCCCTTTTCTTCGTCTAATAGGTTCAATATTAAAAAGCTCAAGAAGTTCTTCAACTCTTTTTTTTCTTTTTATTTTATCTTTTATAACTATCTCTGCTGCTAAAAATAGATTATCTTCTACGCTTAAATCTTTAAAAATTGAAGATTCTTGGGGCAAATACCCAATTCCTTTTAAGGCTCTTTTATGCAAGGGCATAGAAGTTATATCAACTCCATCAAAAAATACCTTACCAGAACTTGGAGCTACAAGCCCACAAACTGTATAAAAAGTAGTAGTTTTGCCTGCTCCATTTGGCCCTAGCAAACCTACAATCTCACCGCTGTTTACTTCAAGTGAAATGCCGTGTAAAATCTGTGTTTTTTTAATATGTTTTTTGATATTTTCTATGACTAATTTATGCATATTTTAATAAAATCTAGCTAAAAGCTGATTTCATATCTCCTTTTTTGTGTATTTTCGTTTTCTTGTTCTTGTTCATCTTTTTTTATACAAATTTTTACATAAAAAAATCCATAATCTTTCAAAACTTTTTCAAGCTCAGCGTTTGCCCATTCTATAAAATGAATACCATCTTTATCAAATTCTTCTAGCATTCCAAGTCGCATAAATTCTTCTTTTTTTGAAGAAAACATATCATAATGAAAAATTTTTGAACCATAAATATTTTGCAAGCAAAAAGTGGGAGATGTAACTGTTTCATCATTTCCTAGTGCTTTTACTAAAACTTTTACTAAAGTTGTTTTTCCGCTTGCTAAATCACCTGAGAGTAAAACTAAAAGATTTTTCTTGTCTGATTTATTTACAAAATCATTTATAAAATCACTTGCTAAAATTTGAAGTTCATCTAAACCTAGCAAATAGTTTTCTTTCATCTTTTTTGCTGTGCTTATTTCGTTTGCATTTTATTTGATGCTTTGATAATATCATCAAGTTTAGTAATAGCTTTTTTGCTTTTTATCAAATCTTTTCCGTATTCAATGCCTTCTTTTATATCTCTTACTTTTCCATCAAGTAAAAAAGCAAAAGCACTATTAATCAAAACTATATCTCTTTTTGCACCAACTTCAACTCCGCTTAAAATATCTCTTGTAATTTTTGCATTAACTTCAGGGGTTCCGCCTATAATTTCTTCTTTTTTATAAAACTTTAAACCATATTCTCTAGGGTCGATTATAAATTCTTTTATTTCTCCATTTTCATCTAAACTATTTGCATAAGTTATATCACTTATAGAAATCTCATCCATTAAATCTTTTGAGCTAAATAAAAGAGCTTTTTTACTTCCAAGTCCTTTTAATGCTTGTATTAACTTAGCAAGATAATCTTTGGAAAAAACACCAATTATATTTTTATCTGCACCCGCAGGATTTGAAAGTGGTCCTAAAATATTAAAAATCGTTCTATGTGGTATTTTTGCGCGAAGCAACATAATGTGCTTCATTGCTACATGGTGATTTTTTGCAAACATAAAGCAAAAACCCAAATCCTCAAGCATTAAAGCTAAATTTTTATTTGATAAATCTAATTTTAGACCTAAGGCCTCTAAAACATTTGCACTTCCACTTTTTGAACTCAAACTTATATTTCCATGTTTTGCAACAAAGCAACCACCAGAACTTAACAAAAATGAACAAGTCGTAGATATATTAAAACTTGAACTTTTATCTCCACCTGTTCCACAATTATCAATAATCTTATCTTTTAACTCATCACTTAACTCAAGCTCTATCATGTATTTTCGCATAGCTTTTGCCGCAATTACAATCTCTTCTACTTCTTCGCCTTTATTATAAAGTCCTACTAAATAATCTTTTAGCTCTTCTTCTTCAAAATTATTTGAAAAAATATTATCAAACTTAGCTTGTGTATAATCCAACATTGCTTTTCCTAACTTAACTTTTGAATATATTCTTCCATTTTACTTTTTGGTGTAGATTTTGTGAGTGGAATTTGCAAAATTTTAAATCTATCACTATGTTCTAAATATTTTAATTCTATAATATCTGCAACTTTGACTTCTTTTGCTTTTTTAACCACCGAGCCATTTAAAAGCACCACTTTATTTTTAAGCATATCTTCAGCGATTGCTCTTCTTTTTGTAATATTTACAGCATTTAAAAACTTGTCTATTCTCATAAAGCTAATTATAACTAATTTTGGTTAAAATAACTTATAAGTAAAAATAATTTATGGAGCTAAAGATGTTAAAAAAAAATGTAAAAAAAGTAGTTCTAGCTTATAGCGGAGGTTTAGACACTTCTGTTATTTTAAAATGGCTACAAGATGAATATAATGCTGAAGTTATAACTTTTAGTGCGGACTTAGGACAAGGTGAAGAACTTGAACCTGCTAAAATCAAAGCCTTAGAGCTAGGAGTTAAAGAAGAAAATATTTTTATTCTTGATGTTAAAGAAGAATTTGTAAAAGATTATGTTTTTCCTATGTTTCGAGCAAATGCAATTTATGAAGGTGAATATTTACTTGGCACTAGTATAGCAAGACCGTTAATCGCAAAAAAACAAATAGAAATCGCTGCTAAACTTGGAGCGGACGCAGTGGCTCATGGGGCAACTGGAAAAGGAAATGACCAAGTTCGTTTTGAGCTGGGATACCTTGGGCTAAATCCTGATATTACAGTTATTGCGCCTTGGAGAGAATGGGATTTAAACTCAAGAGAAAAACTACTCTCTTACGCAAAAAAACACAATATTAAAATAGAAAAACAAAAAAATAAATCTCCTTATTCGATGGATGCAAATTTACTTCACATCTCTTATGAGGGACAGATTTTAGAAGACCCATCAAAAGAGCCAGAAGAGAGCATGTGGCTTTGGACTTCTTCTTTAGAAAAAACTCCAAATACTCCAACGTATTTGACAATCGAATATGAAAATGGAGATCCAATAAGCATAAATAAACAAGCTTTAAGTCCTGCAAATTTATTAAAAGCACTAAATGAATATGGAAACTTACACGGAATTGGACGAATTGATATAGTTGAAAATCGTTATGTTGGTATGAAAGCTAGAGGGTGTTACGAGACGCCAGGAGGCACTATCATGCTAAAAGCACATAGAGCCATAGAATCACTTTGCCTAGATAGAGAAGAAGCACATTTAAAAGATGAGCTTATGCCAAAATATGCTAAGCTAATCTATAATGGCTTTTGGTTTTCAAAAGAAAGAGAAATGCTTCAAAGTGCTATTGATAAAACACAAAAAAATGTACAGGGCCAAGTAAGGCTGAAACTTTTGAAAGGAAATGTTATTGTTGTTGGAAGAAGCTCTAGTGAGTCTTTATATAACGAAGCTTATTCTACTTTTGAAGAAGATGAAGTTTATAATCAAAAAGATGCAGAAGGTTTTATTAAATTAAATGCACTTAGATTTATTATTGCAGGAAAAAATAAAGCTAAAAAGTAAGGTAAAAAATGATTTTAAAATTTAAAGAGCATTATCCAAGTATTGAAAGTTCAGCTTGGATAGCTCCAAGTGCAGATTTAATAGGAGATATTAAAATAGGTGAGAATTCTTCTGTTTGGTTTGGCTGTGTTTTAAGAGGTGATGTAAATAAAATAATCATAGGTAAAAACACAAATGTGCAAGATTTATCTATGATACATACTGACATAAATACTCAAAGTATTTTAGGAGACAATGTAACCATAGGGCACAAAGTTATGCTTCATGGTTGCAAAATTGAAGATAATTGCTTAATAGGCATGAGTGCTACAATTTTAGATAATGCAGTGATAGGAAAAGGCTCAATAGTTGGAGCAAATTCTTTGGTAACCAAGGGCAAGGTTTTTCCACCTAGAAGTTTGATATTAGGAAGTCCTGCAAAAGTAGTAAAAACACTAAGCGAAGAAGAAGAGCAAAAACTTATCTTACATGCCTTATCTTATGTAAAATATAAAAATGAATATTCTTAGTATTTAACTTTTGGTTTTAGTTATTAAATTTTACTTACTAATATAATATTTTAAACTTATTCCTTGACTTTTTTGTTATTCTTGTAAAAATAAGTTAAATTATTTAGGATTTCTTTTTTGTATTTTTATTTGTTTTTGTTGATGCTTTTTCATTTATTTTAGCATTTGCTTTAGCTACTAATTTAGAATAAACACCTTCTAGTTTTTCATAAAGCTCATCAAAAGTAATATTTTCAAAATTATTTAGAAATGCCATCATAACAACATTATCTTCTTCGCCATTCCATTTTTTAAGGTATGTTCCTTCTTTATAGCCGTGTTCTTGTCTAAATTTGTTTAAGCAGTTTTTACCAATATATAATTTTTGAAGCCAAGTAAAACTAAGTTCGCTTACCTTACAAGCTCTAAAAAATTGGTCGATTAATCTCTCCATTGCTGAAAATAAAGGCATATTTCCTGTTTGAACAGCAAAACAAAGATAAGATAATTTTTCAACTTCTTCTATTAAAACAAGAACATCAAGTTCTTCTAAAGGTTCATAAATGCAGTGAGTATTTACCAAAGATACAGCCTTTGGAATATTTGTTTCTTGCAAAATATAACTCATTAAGAAATGCCAAATATCGACTAATTCTATATGAATATTATCCATATCAGGCTTAGAGTTGATATTTTTCCAATGCTTCCAAGGAGTTGACTCTATAAGCTCAGAAACTTCCATATGAATACATCTTAACCAAGAAATTTCTTTGTTAAAAGCATTAACTCCAAGTTCCCAATTTTTTCCATTTGTATCATCATTTAGTTTTTTTTGCATCAAAAACATTTCTTCTAATTTATGGGGAAATGAAGAAGATTCTTCTAGCAAAGAGGCAAGAGGCAAGCATTCTTCGATAAGCTTATCCACACTACTCTCAACTGGTAAAACACTTTTATCACCTTGCAAAAGACGAATAATCAAAGAAATATTATAAGGAATTTTTCCCTTATCTTCCCAAGTTAAAACTTTTACAGGAGCAACTCCTATATATTTTGCAAAATCTTCGCTATTTTCAAAACCAAGGGCTTTAATACTATTTTTAAAATCATCGTATAACAACTCTTTTCTCCTACTTAACTTTTTTCTTATAAAATTTACATTCTTCCTCACTAGCTTGTTTTACCACCAAAGACGGAATAGACTTTGATTTAAAACCATAAGCCTTACATCCGTGTGGACTAGCACTTTCCCAAGTTACATAATAATAAATACATTTTTGGCATATAATCTTATCTTCCATTTTAACACATATTATACCAAAATTTAATTAATCTTTGTTTTTGCCTTGATTGCTTTGGATAAAGATAAAATATCAACATTTTCTAAACTAACTCCAGTTGGCACACCTTGGGCGATTTTAGAGAAACAAAGTTCAAGATTTTTAAGCTGTTCTTCAATGTAGAGCATAAAACCATCATTTGATATGCTAGGAGTCAAAGCAAATAAAATCTCTTTGATTTCATTTTTTAAAATAAATTCTTTGAGTTTTTTTATTATAATTAAACTAAGGTCTTCTAAAACAAAATATTTGCCATCAAATTGCTTAGAATCTTCGATTAAAAATATATCTGCTGCGCTTTGAACTAAGCATAAAATCTCATTATTTCTATCCTCATCCAAGCAAAGCTCACAAATCTCATGTTCACTCATAGCTCCACACAAAGTGCAAGTTCTTATATTAGCAATTGCATCTTCAATAGCTGAAGATAATTTTAAGCCCTTGAAAGTGTCATTTATCACTATATCATAAGCTAGTCTTTGGGCTGATTTTTTACCGATACTTGGCAAGGCCTCAAAGGCTGATACTAAGTCATTAAATTTTTCTAAACCTTGTTTCATTGCAATATTATATCTAAGATTTTCTAAAGCCTTGTAAACATCACGATATTTTACAAACTTCTTAAAGCTAAGTGTGCTAAGATTTGAAATATTTTTATAAAAAAAGGCTAAAAATGAATAATATAATATATGAAAATAAAAAGATTATTCCTTCAAAAATTGTTTGTGTTGGTAGAAATTATTTAGAGCATATTAAAGAACTTGGAAATGTCAAAGCTGATGAAATGATAATTTTTTCTAAGCCTAATTCTTCTATATCTAAAGAATTATATTTTTTTAGCGAAGATACAAGATACGAAGGTGAGCTTTGTTTTTTGATTAAAAATAAAAAGATTGCTGGGCTTGGATTTGGGCTAGATTTAACAAAAGAACAAGAACAAAAGAAAAGTCCAAATCTTCCATGGGAGCGAAGCAAAGCCTTTGATGGTGCGGCTGTTTTTAGCGATTTTGTGCCCTTTGAGGGAGATATAAAAAAGATTTATCTTGAACTTCATATAAATAATATTTTAGTTCAAGTTAGTGCTTATGAGCTTATGATTTATAAGCCTTTCGAGATTTTAAGTGAAATTCAAACTTTTATGAGTTTTGAAGATGGAGATATTATAATGAGTGGAACTCCAAAAGGTGTAGGCTCCTATAAAATAAAAGATATATTTTTAGGAAAAATATTTTATGAAGATAAGTTACTTGTTGAGGCTTCTTGGGAAGTTAAAGCTAGGGCTTAGCTTTAACTTCTAGGTATTAAATATAACTACCGAACGCTATCATATCTAGGAAGTGGTCTTAATTTTTTTCTAAGAACTATTTGGAATAATTGCAAGCCTCTACTTCTAAAAGCACCTGCGCAAGATTTTAAATAATAAGTCCACATTCTATAAAATCTTTCATCATATTGGTCTTTAAAATCAGGCCAAGATGCTTCAAAATTTTCAAGCCAAGCCATAAGAGTTTTATCATAATCAAGTCCAAAATTATGTACATCTTCAATAACGAAATAAGGTTCGCAAGCAGGAGCAATTTGTGCTAAAGCTGGAATTTGTCCATTTGGAAAAATATATTTATTTATCCAAGGATCTGTGCCTAGTTGTGTTTTATCATTTCCTATGGTATGTAATACAAAAATACCATCATCATCCATTAATCTACAAGCACTTCTAAAATATTCATCATAATTTTTTGAACCAACATGCTCAAACATACCAATAGATACGACTTTGTTGTATTTTCCTTTTAAACTTCTATAATCCATAAGAGCAACTTTTACAGGCAAATCTTTGCATCGCTCAAGTGCTAATTTTTCTTGCTCTTTAGAAACTGTAATTCCTGTAACTTCTACTTTATATTTTTTTGAAGCGTAATGCATAAATGAGCCCCAACCACAACCAATTTCTAGGACTTTTTCTCCAGCTTTTAACTGAAGCTTTCTACAAATCAAATCTAATTTTGCTATTTGTGCTTCATGTAAGTTTTTTGCATCTTTCCAATATCCGCAAGAATACGACATAGTAGGATCAAGCATAGCTTGGTATAAATCATTCCCAGCATCATAGTGTTGCTTCCCAACTTGAAAAGATCTTGCACGTGATTGCATATTCATAAGTCTTGGCATTAACCAATTTTTTACAAATACCATTTTCCCTCTTACTTCATTGTCTAATTGTGAAGTTAAAACTTTACAAATAAATTCATCAACATCTTCACAATCCCACCATTTGTCCATATAAGCTTCGCCAAGTCCTAATGAGCCTTGCATAATTATTCTATTATATAAGTTTGGATTATGAACTTGTGGGTCACAAGCATTTTTACCATCTAATTCTATGCCTGCTTTTGCCAAATAATTTGATAGTATTTTGTGTGCTTTATTTTGTAAAGCTGTTCTTTTGATTGCCATTGCTTCTCCTTATAGTTAACTAATTTTATAAAACACTAAAATCTATATTATTTTTTTACTTTAGTATTAGTGTATTCTATACTTTATTTACTCTTAAGTCAATTTTATCTAAAGGTTAATTTATTTATTAAATCTAAATTTAAATTTAAAATAATAATAAATAAAATTATTTTTTTGGTTAGCTACAAAGAAAGTGTGCAATTAGAGGAAAATCCTCTAATTTTAATATCTAGGCGAACGTTCAGGTCTAGGTTTAGCCTCGTTTATTCTAAGTGTCCGTCCATCAAGTTCTTTACCGTTTAAGTCATCAATTGCTTCTTGTGCTTTTGTACTATCAGCCATCTCAACAAATCCAAAGCCTTTTGCTCTTCCTGTTTCTCTATCCGTAATTAGTTTAACACTCTCTACTTCACCATATTTTTCAAAAAGAGTTTTGATATCTTCTTCTGTAGATCCATATGACATATTTCCAATATAAATTTGCATTCTTTTCCTTTGTAAATTCACAGCATCAGTTCAAAACAAATACTTATAAATATTATACTATAAATTTATAATATTATTTTTATTTTTTCAATATTTCTTTATTTTTATTGATATTTTCGACTAAATTGTTCTAAATTGGCATATTTTTTAATTTTTTTTAGATATTTCTAAATATTTTTAGCCCTGTCTTGTGTAAAATAATTTAAAAGAAAGTAAAGCATACAAAAATCCAAGACAAAAACCTATAATATGCGCGAACCACGCAATATGCTCTCCAAGTATTAAAGGAGCAAAAGAAATAAGCAAAATCCAAATAATAAGCCCTTTTCTTTGCATCTTATCAACATAAGCAATATATCCCAAAAGTAAGCAAATAGCACCTGAAGCACCTATTAGATTTGACATCGGACTAAAGTAATAAATAAAAACAAATGATAAAAGCGAACATAAAATTCCACCTAAAAGATAAAAAATCAAGAAAAATCTAGCTCCCTTAAAATGTTCGAGCATAGAGCCAAATTGAAATAAAATAAACATATTCATAAAAATATGCATATATGAGCCATGAACGAACATACTTGAAAGTGGCTGAAACCAAAAATGACCTTGTAAGAAATACATATTTAAACCAAAAATAAGTGAGCCATACCTCATATTATGCTGAATTACATACATAATTATATTTAATAAAATAATAACATTTGTAGCAGTAAATAGTTTTCTATTATTTAGCATTGTTTTCAAACGACCTTAAAGAGCAAAGTATCTTTGCCTGTATTTCATCTTTTTTATAGTTTTTCAAATTTAAAAAAATTCTATAAGCCTCATGTCCATTAAATCTAAAAGAAGTCTTTAAAACTCCAACGAAACCTAAAGAATTTTTTTGCTTAGCTTGAATTATTTCATAGTAAATTGCTAAAAATATTGGCTTTTTTGTATTTTTTTTAATATCCGCTTCTTTTAAAAATATTTTTCTAACTTCTTTTTGACTAGGAATTATATCTTTTAATTTTTTTCCATTGCTATTTTTTGAATTTTTATCTTCTTTAACATTTTTTATAATTCCACCAAATATTTTTAATTCCTTTTTTTTATAAAGTACAAAAAGATTTTTTATAAGTTTAGTATCTGTGAGTTTTTCAAAACCATGATTATTTTTTAAACATTGCAAAGGAATATTTTTCTTAATTTTTACAAGAGCTGATTTTCTTAAGCCCCCTGCTCCGTATCTTACATAAAGCACTAAAAAAACACAAATTACACTTATAGTTGCAAGGGCAAATAAATTAGCTATTTTTTGAGCATCATTATTTCGCCTTTGCATTTTAAATAAGTGCTTCTTTTAAAACATCAGTTATATTGTCCACAGCCTTTATCTCTACATTTGTTTTGACCTCATCAGGTATATCATCTAAATCTCTTTGAAAATTTTTTCTAGGGATTAAAACTTTTTTCATTTTTGCTTTATATGCTGCTATTAATTTTTCTTTTAATCCTCCAATTGGAAGCACTTTTCCACTAAGAGTAAGTTCTCCTGTCATACAAATATCATTTTTTATTTCTCTTTCGCTTAAAATTGAAGCTAAGGCTAAAGCCATGGTAATTCCTGCACTTGGACCATCTTTAGGAGTTGCACCCTCAGGAATATGCAAGTGAATATCAAAACGCTTATACACCTCACTTGAATTTACTTTTTTATTATCTTTTTTCTCTTTAGGACTTAAAGGAATTATATCTTTATCTATTTTTAATTTATTTTCATCAATCAAAACTTTAACAACAGAATATGAAATTTGTGATGATTCTTTCATAACATCGCCCATATTCCCTGTCACTAAAACTTGTCCCTTACCTTTTATCTTAACAGCTTCGATTTTTAAAACATCTCCACCAACACTTGTCCAAGCAAGTCCATTTGCCTCACCAATTTGATTTTCTTTATTAGCAACATCAATCTCAAAAATAGGATTTTCAAGATATTCTTTTATATTATATGTCGAAAGTTCTGTTGAGCTTAATTTTGGATTTATGATAATTTGCTTAGCAATTTTTCTAAACAACTTTGCGAATACTCGTCTTAAATTTCTAACCCCAGCTTCTCTTGTATAGGATGAAACAAGCAAATCAATAATATTTTTTCCAAAAATAACTTCTTCTTTTTGTAGTCCATGTTTATGTAATTCTTGAGGAATCAAATAGTCTTTTGCAATATGATATTTTTCTTTTGGAGTATAAGAGCTAATCTCAATAAATTCCATTCTATCTCTTAATGCAGGACTTATTTCTCTAACATCATTAGCAGTTGCTACAAAAATAACTTGGCTTAAATCTAGCGAAAAGTTTAAATACAAATCCCTAAAAGCATTATTTTGCTCAGGATCTAAAATCTCAAGCATCACAGCACTTGGGTCACCCTTATAATTCGCACCTATTTTATCAATTTCATCTAAAACAATTACAGGATTCATATTTTTAGCATCAATCAAACCATTTGCAATTCGCCCAGGCATTGCGCCCACATAAGTTCTTCTGTGCCCTCTTAGTTCATTTACATCTTCCATACCGCCCAAAGCTATCCTTACAAGTGGACGCTTCAACGCTTTTGCTATTGAATTTGCCAAAGAAGTCTTACCAACGCCAGGAGGTCCAACAAAGCATAAAACTGTACCTCTTTCTTGATTATCTTTTATTTTTCTTTTTACAAGCAATTCTTTTACAGCAAAGTATTCACAAATTCTGTCTTTTTGCTTTTTTAGTGAATAGTGATCTTTATTTAACTGCTCTTCTACATTTAAAACAGAAATTTTCTCATCAGCATATTTAGCAAAAGGAAGCTCAAAAACTGTGTCTATGTATGTTTGAAGCAAAGAAGCATCAGGAGAATCTTGGTGCATTCTACTTAGTTTAGAAATTTGTTTTTTGACTTCTTTATAAGCCTCTTTTGGCATAATATTTTTATCTTTTTTTAGTCTTTTCTTATATGATTTTATATTCTCATCTTTTTGACTATCTGAACCTAACTCTTTTTGTATAGCTTTTATTTGTTCTTTTAAAAAATAATCTTTATGATTTTTTTCTATTTTAGAATTTACTTGTTGAGTTATATCTTTTTGGATTTTATAACTTTGCGTTTCTTCGTGTAATACTTCAATAATTTTCAGTAATCGTTCTTCAATATTATCAGAGCTAAAAAGTTCATGAGCTTGGTCTTTTTTCATTTTCAAAACCGAAGATATCAAATCAGAAATTCTTAGAGGATCTGTATTTTCTTCAACAGTTTTTACTAAATCTACTGGAAATTTAGAGTTTATTTTTGATAAGTCTTTTAGGGAATTTTTTAAAATTTCCAAAATTTCATTTACTCTTTTTGTATCATATTCTTTATTTTCTAAAATATCTGCCAAAACAAATGTAGGGTTTTCACTTGGTTTTTGGATTTTAATTTTTTCTAATCCTTGAAAAAGTATTTTCACTTTACCATCAGGAAGATTTACTTTTCTCATGATAGAGCCCAAAACTCCAACATCATATAAATTTGCTAAATCTCTGCTTCCTTCATGCCCTTCTTTTGAATTTAATACCGCTAAAGCTTTATTATTAGCAAGAGCAAACTCAACTGCTTTAATATTTTCTTCATCATCTAGAAATAAAGGCGCTATCATAAATGGATACAAAAATACTTCGTCTTCAACTATAAAAGGAACTTCTTGCGGAAAATTTCCGTAATTATCTATTTGCATATATTTTACTCCTAAACTTATTCAAATATTGCTCTATACCAAGGCACATCTACTTTTCCTATATCTTTTTCTAGTATAAAGTTGTTTTTCATTTTATTTAAATAAAATCCCTTTGCCTTTGGCTTATCTATTCGCCCATAAAGACTAGCTATTTCTTTATCAAACATTACTCTTGCCATATAAAGTCTTGTTTGCATATCTTTAGCTAAAAATATATAAGGAGAGTTTGGATATTCTTTTACATATTGATTAATACTAATTATCGTGTTATCAATCAAAGCTTGTTCTCTATATTCGCTTTTAAAAGCTAAAAATTTCGCTTTTATCTTTAAATATCTCACATATTCTATATCACTATCTCTTGCAAATCTTTTTATATATTCATCAAGATAAAAATTTGCTAGCTCATATTCTTCATCTTTAATATGTGCTGAAGCCAAAATCATCAAAGCAGAAGAAATCAAGGGAGAACTTCTATGCTCACTCTCAAGCGATATAAAAGTACTATCAGCATCATCAAGTCTATATAAAGATATTTGAGAAAGCATTTTGTTGTACCAAAAAATTGCAGACTTATCGTATTGGCTCTTAGGCTGTGAATCACAAGATGCCAAAAACAACATAAGTATAAAACTTGCAACAATCTTCAAACATAAACTCATATTTTCTTCCTTTATTATTGTGTCATTTTATCAAATCTTTGCTTAAATGCGCAGTCTTGAAAGCCAAAGAAGGAACTTAGAAAGAAGTTTTAGCTAAAATTTATTTTACTTAATCATAAATTCGTTATAATAATTTTTATATTCTCTTAAAGGACTGTTATGAAACTAACACTAATCGGAAACGGTGTAATGGCTGAAGCCTTGGCTTTAGGATTGGTAAGTAAATATGAAATCGAAGTACTTGGACGAAATGAACAAAATCTTGCGAAACTAAAAACAAAAATTCCTCAAATAGAAACAAAGCTTTTAGGCAGTAATGCAAATATAGATGATAAAAATATTATTTTTTGCGTCAAACCTTATGCATTTGAAAGTGTTTGCGCAGGGCTAGAAGGTGAAGCAAATACAGTTTATTCTATTTTAGCTGGTACATCTTTATATGAAATAAGAAAACAAATCGAAGCTAAAAATTATGTAAGAACTATGCCCAATATTGCAGCGCAAACTGGGAATTCAATGACTAGCTTAGTTGGTGATGAAGCTGTTAGAAATGAAGCTTTGGATATTTTTTCAAGTATTGGAAATGTTTTGTGGTTAAACACTGAGAAACAGCTAGATATTGCTAGTGCGATAGCTGGGAGCGGACCTGCCTTTCTAGCTTTAATCGCTGAAGGATTAACTGATGGCGGAGTAAACGCAGGACTTGAGAGAAGTCATTGTGCAAGTCTAGTAGAAGGACTTTTTGCTAGCTTTTCAAGCTTAATCGCAAAATATCATCCTACAATAATAAAAGATAAAGTTACAAGCCCAGGGGGCACAAGTATAGCTGGAGTAACAGCGCTTGAAGACCATAAAGTAAGAGCTGCCATGATAAATGCCGTAAACCTTACTTATGAAAAAACAAAAATTATTTCTCAGCACTAAAACTCACAAAAAAGCCTTAGTGCTTTTTGAAGTACTTATTTCTTTGGTATTAGTCTCTTTGCTTGTTGGGCTTAGTCTTAATTTACCAAAAGATTTTAATACCAAAGAAGCTAAACTTTCTTCTTTAGTGGCTAAAATAAATAAACAAGATTTTAGCCTTTGCTCTAGAATAAAATCCAATCTTAAACTTCCACATCAAAAAACTTTTTTTCTTAATACCTATACTTGCAAATCTCAAAATATTGTTTTTAGTTATCAAGTTTTAGATGCAAGTTCTAAATAAGTTTTGCAAATGAAAAAATCTTTTTCACTACTTGAGCTTATTTTTGGACTTATTTTAATGCTAAGCTTGATTTTGATTAGTCTAAAAATAAATAGAAATTTCCTTGAAGTTTATAAAATAAAAACAAAAATTTTACTTCTTAAAGTAAATTTAGACAGTTTGGCACTTTTTATAAATCATAAACTACAAAATAGCCTTAAGGTTAACACTTCTGATAAAAATCTAGAGCTAGTAACTATTGATTATAAAGACTTGCTTATTCATAAATATTATGGTTTTATTTCTTTAAAAGTTTCTAATACGCATTTTTTGTTATCTCCAAAAGCTGATTTTGATTCTTTGATAAATGCAGACAAAGCAAATCTTATTAGCTTCCTAGATTCAAATTTTTATCAAATAAAAAACCTAGAAAATGATAAAATATTTTTAAAGCAAGATTTGAAAAATATAAAAGCAAAAAAATATTTTCTCTTAGCTAGAAAAGAAATATTTTACTTTAAAAATAATACTTTATATTTAAATAATCAAAAAATATTTTATCCACTTAAAAATTTTAGTTTTTCAAAAAATAATAAAGTGCTTAATTATAAACTATGCCTAAATGATAAAATTTGTAAAAGCTATAGTTTTAGACTTGGAAGTTTTTTGTAATGAATTTTAAAAATATTAAAAAAACTAAAAGCGTTAAAAAAGCAAGAAAATTCAAAAAAGCTTTTGCCATCTTTTTCTTGCTTATTTTACTCTTGCTTTTTGCAAAACTTGCCAAAGATACCTTAACTTATGATTTTTTAGGTGTAAAGCAAGAACAATATTCTTATCTTATGCAAAGAGCAAATTTTTTTATGGTTTATCTAGTGTCAATAAGTAAAAGACTAAAGCCTCTTGGTAAAAATTATTGCTTAAATGAATTGCATTTTAAACAAAAATACTTTAATGCAAAGATGACCTTTGAATATTTCACAAATAATACTTTTTGTAAAAATATAATATCTTCTAGCAAAGATGATTTTTGTCTTGTAAATATCTATGTAAAGTCAAAAAATAAAAATATTAAAATCAATCTTTTTAGAAAAATCATAATAAAAACCAATTAAAATATTCTTTTATTTACATACTAGTTTTAAATACTTAGTAAAATAAAATTGTAAATAAGTTAAAATTTCTAAGCTTAGTATATTTGAGTAAATAACGCTTTAATATTAAACACAAGGCAGTTAATGAAGTTTAAGTTTTATGCGGTTTTTTTAATATTTATTATTGTGCTAATTTTGCATATATATTTTTTAAATTTTTTTCTTTTTGGCACTTCTCAAAGAACAAAAAAAATTAGATTAGAAAAGCAAAACAAACAAAGTCAATATAATAAACTTCTGAGGATAAATCTAGAATCCAAGCAAAAGATTTTAAATACAAAAAAGACAAAAGAAGCAAAATTAGAGAAGCCAAAAAAAGAAAAGAACAAAAAGCAAATAATAGCTAAGAATAACATCAAAACAAAAAAACAAAATATAAAAAAGCAGACAAACAAAACTATGGATAAGATTATAAAAAAGAACACAAGACAAAAAAAAGAAGAAAATATAAAAAGTACTAATCAAAATTTTAAAAAATTACAAGCTATTTATCTAAAGAAGTATTTAGATTATGTATATAAAATCTTAGCCAAAAATAAATTTTATCCAAAAATTGGTAAATATTTAAAGCTACAAGGTAAATGCTTATTAAGTTTCAAAATAAACAAAAATGGAGAAATTCTTGAATTAAATCTAAAAGAAAAAACAAAATTTGATATTTTAAACAAGGCAGCTTTGAAAGTGTTTGTAAAAATAAAAAAATTCAGGCATTTTCCACTAGCTTTAAAAAAAGAAAATATTTCTTTTTTAGTACCATTCATTTATAAGATAAAAGGATAATTATGAATTTATTTTATTATTTACATCAAGGTGGAAGTATAATGTATATTTTACTTTTTATAAATATTTTAGGTTTTTGCCTTATTATTTATAAATTTTTTGAAATTTTATATTTCAACAAAAATCATCACCTAATTATTAAGGACATAAAAACTACACTTGATACAAGCAAGTTAGATAGTAAAAAGCAACTTTTTATAATTACTCTTTTAAAAGATACGCTTAGCTATAAAATGCAAAAACTAAGCTTTGGCTTAAATACTATAAAAATAATTGCTGCTATTTCTCCATTACTTGGACTTCTTGGCACTGCTTTAGGAATATTTTCTTGCTTTTTAAATCTAGGAGAGCATGGGCAAAATGCAGAAACTATTTTTGCAAGTGGCATATCTCTAGCTTTGCTTACAACGCTAGCAGGTTTGATTGTAGCCTTGCCTCACTTCATAGCTTATAATTATTTATTAGGAATGATTGATAATCTAGAATCATTTTTAGATAGCAAATTAGTTTTACTAGCCAACAAGGAGAAAACTTGAGAAGAAAAAGATCTTTAGATTTAAGCATAGATTTAACTCCGCTTATAGATATTATTTTTATTTTATTAATATTCTTTTTGGTTTTTTCTGTGATTAAAAAAGATAAATTTATCTTTGATATTTCCTTACCAAAAACTAGGGCAAGTCATATACTAAGCAAGGAAAAAAATATCAAAATTGAGTTAAACAATAATTCCTTAGCCTATCAGAATAAAAGTCTTAGCTTCAAAAGATTTAAAAATATTTGCAAGGGTTTAAGTAAAAAAAATAAATTTATCTTGATAATTGATAAAGACACAAAATACAAAAACTTACTTAAAATCTTGGATATTTTAAAAGAAAATAAATTAAATAATATTTCTCTTTTAACAAAGAAAATAAATGCAAATTGAATTTAAAATGAGTAAAATATAAATGAAAAAAATATTTATTATTTTATTTCTTATCTTATTATTTAGTTTTTTTGGCTCTTTATATCTTGGAGCTTTTCCACTGCATTTAAAAGATATTTATAAAATCATAGAAGTTCATTTTGGTTTTTTGAATCCAAGTTCAAGCGAAGCAAATCATTTAGATTTAGTAGAAAGTATACTTATAAATATTCGTTTCCCTAGGATTTTAGCAGCAGCTCTTATAGGAGCATCTTATGCGCTCTCAGGTTCTAGCTTGCAAGCAATTTTCTCAAATCCCCTAGTCTCTCCTGGAATACTTGGAGTACTAGCTGGTTCTGCTTTTGGTGCTGTTTTTGGAATTTCATTTTTTAATTCTTGGATTTTAACTCAAGCTTTTTCTTTTATTTTTGGAATTTTAGCAGTTTGCTTTGGAGTTTTTATAGCTTACGTATATAACAGCAAAGCCTCAAATAAATTAATCTTAATTCTTGGTGGAATAATCTCAGGTTCATTTTTTTCTACTTTGGTTTCAATATTAAAATACACTGCAGACCCTTACAATCAACTTCCTTCAATAGTTTATTGGCTCTTAGGTAGCTTAGCTTCCATAGACTTAGGAAATATTTTAGAGCTTAGTCCTTTATTTTTACTAGGAATTTTTGGCTTAATTTTCCTAGCAAAATATTTAAATATTTTAAGTTTTGGAGATAAAGAAGCCAAAAGCTTGGGAATAAATGCTAATCTTATTAGAGTGCTTGTCATTATTTTTGCTACCTTAGTTTCTTCATTAAGTGTAGCGCTAGGTGGTATGATTGGCTGGATTGGGCTAATAATACCACATTTTACAAGATTGCTTGTAGGAAGTGACAATACCAAAGTTTTGCCTGCATCTGGACTTTTAGGAGCTAGTTTTTTGATAATTGTTGATGACTTTTCAAGACTTTTATTTAAAACTGAAATACCAATAGGTATACTTTCTTCACTTATTGGAATACCTATTTTTATTTTTGCATTAAAAAATGCAAAGAAAGTTTAGGCTTAAATGAGTAGCAAAATTTTAGAAGCTAAAAATATATATTTTTCTTATGATAAAAAAACTATTTTAGAAGATGTTAGCCTAATTTTAGAAAAAGGCGATATTATTTCTTTACTTGGAGAAAATGGAGCTGGCAAAAGTACACTTATAAAAATTCTTCTAGGGCTACAAATTCCAAAAGATGGAGAAGTGTTTTTGCACGATAAAAACTTAAAATCTTATAGCCACAAAAGTATAGCAAAACAACTTGCTTATATTCCTCAAAGTAATAATCTAGCATTTTCTTTTAGTGTATTTGAAGTAGTTTTAAGCGCTAGAATTTCTTATCAAAGTATGTTTTCAAGTTACTCAGATAAAGACAAAAAAATTACAAAAGAAAGCTTGGATTTTTTAAATATAATTCATCTTAAAGATAAACTTTTCAACGAATTAAGTGGGGGACAAAAGCAATTGGTTTTAATAGCAAGAGCCTTAGCGCAAGGTGCAAAAACTCTAATAATGGATGAACCAATAGCTGGGCTTGATTATGGAAATTGCTTAAGATTGTTAGAGCAAATCAAAATCTTGGCTAAGCAAGGTTATACTTTTTTAAAATCAACCCACCATCCAGAGCATGCTTTTTTAGTCTCCAATAAAGTCATATTAATCAAAAATAAAAAAATACTAGCTCAAGGCAAAACTGCTGATGTTCTAAATGAAAAAAATTTAAAAATTTTATATAATATTGATATTAGTATAGAAAAAAATTCCCATGGCTATAATACTTGCATTCCAAAATTTATGCAAAAAAAAGAAATTAATTTTAAAAAGGTATAAAATGAAAAATTTGATTTTAGTAATATTTTTGAGCTTTGCAGGTTTTGCAAGTTTTTTACAAGCAAGCTATATAGGAACTTGCAAAAATTATCAGGGCTTTAGCAAAAATCCAAGGGGCAAATCTCCACCTGTCAATATTCTAATAAAAAGTTTACAAGGCTATCACTTTGAAAATAAAATTTCAAAAAAATCTGACCTTTTTAAAAAGCTAGATTCACTAGAAGAACTTGCTAAAAATAAAGCAGATTTACTTATTTTTTGGAGTTCAAGCTCTAAGTTGGCAAATTTTTCTATCTTAGCAAAAAAATTAAACAAATTAAATATCTCAACTTGTTCACTAGATTTAAGCACTATTTCTTCTTATCCCCAAGCTTATAAAATTTTAGGCAAAATATTTAAAAAAGAAAAAAGAGCAAAAAAACTAGCAAGCTTTATCAGTGAAAAAATAAGATTATTAAAAAAATATAAAAATAAAGTTCCAAAATCAAAGCAACTTAGTGTTTATTTTGCAAGAGGAAATGATGGTTTAGGAAGTGTTTGCAAAGATTCTATACATTCTGAAACTATAAAATTAATAGGTGCAAAAAACCCAATAGAATGTCCAAAACTAAAAAATATGAAGATTAGAATAAATTTTGAAAATCTTCTTCTTATTAATCCTGATATTATAATTACAGCAAATAAAATTTTTTATAAAAACTTTTTTAAACAAAATAAATATAAATTTTTAAAAGCAAGAAAAAATAAAAGAATATTTTTAATACCTACAAAACCTATAAATTATCTTGATAGCCCTCCTTCATTTTTTAAAATACTAGGAGTTTTCTGGCTAGGTCAAAAAGTATATCCTAAATATTTTAACTATGATTATAAAAAAATAAAAAAAGATTTTGATAGCTTATTTTTGAAAATACGAACATAAAAGGAAATAAATGAATAAATATAAAACTTACATAAGTATAGATGATACGGATGAAATAGGATACCCAAAATCAACAGGGCAAATAAGTGGAGAAATTCGTGATTTTGTTGAGCAAAACTTTTCAAAATGTGAGGTTATCACAAGACATCAACTTTTTATCCACGAAGACATACCTTATACTTCGCACAATAGTTCTATGTGTTTTATAAGCTATTTAGATGAAAAAGAAAAACTCAAAGTGCTTGAATTTATGAAAAAGCATATAGAGCAAAATTGTGCGCCTAGTTCGCAAGCTGGAATTTGTATAGCTTTTGAAAAAGATTTTACTTCCAAAGATGAGCTTATAAACTTTGGGCTAGATGCTAAGAAAAAAGTATTAACTAAAGCTGAGGCTTATGATATGGCAAAAAAACAAAACATTCATCTTAGTGAGCATAAAAATGCAGGTGCTGGAGTGATTGGTGCTTTAGCAGGAGTCGCTTTAAGACTTTATGGTTTTGACGGAAGAGTAAAAGGAGTTATCAAAACAAAAGCTAAAATTTTGAGTTTAAAAGAAGTTTTAAACTTAAAAAATGTAGAAATTATAAAGGACATTGATTCTAAAAAAGAGCTAGATTTAGATTTGGCATTCAGAGTAAATCCAAATATAAAACTACATATTCAAGACAAGCTAAAAGCAGTTTATTTAAACCACAAAAGCACAATCTTGGTAAGAAAAATAAGTGAAGATAAGTACCAAAATTTAAGCATTGATGAGTTAAGGAGTTATTAAATGTTTGATGAAAAATATTTCACAAAAGAATCAAAACAAATTATTTTTAAATACGGAAGAAATGATTATAAAAAAGCAGAAGAAAAAGGCACAAGATGCAAAGATTTTATTCTTGATGCTGATGAAGATGAATTAGTTACAAGCACAAAATTTAATACTTGCTATAACTGTTTATTTAGAAGATGGAGCAAAACAAGCTTTACTTGCTTGAAACAAAACTAAGCCAAAAAGCTTAGCTCCATTTATAAATTTATTTTCTTATTTTTTTATTGTAAGTCTTAAAAATTATAAGTTAATTTAGCGTAATATTCTCTACCACTTTCAGGATACCCAAGTCTGTAAGAATAATCTTCATCACTTAAATTTTCAGCTCCTAAGACAAAATTTAAATCTTTTGAATATGTATATTTTAAGCTAACATCAGCTTTAAAAATACCTGGCAGTTTTTCATAGCTAGTGATGGTAGTGCCACCACCACCGCCTCCTCCGCCGCCACCTTTTTTCTTTTTAGAAATTTTAGTGCTTTTTTTAGGTGCTTTGCTATCTTTTTTTGACATAATATCGTTAGCATAAGATACATCACCGCCAAAAGTAAATTTATAAAAGCTGTAATAGGCAAATAAATGGATTTCATTTTTTGGAACATCTGTTACATAATCTGTGCCAACTTTATTTATATCTGTGTAAGTATAATTAGCTCCTGATTCAATAGTATCACTAGCATATTTTATACTTGCTTCAAAACCTTTGTAATGCTCTGTTCCACTATTTTGACTTTGCTCTACGGTGCTATTATAATCTTTTGAAATAATAGGATTTTGAACATTTATATAAAAAATATCCCCATCAACTGCTAGATTATCTGTGATTTTAGCCTTATGTCCTAGTTCAAAATGTCTAGCAAGCTCAGCTTTTAAATCAGGATTTGGAATAGATTTTCCGTGTTTTAAAGAATATCTTTCTTTCATTGAAGGAAGATGAGTTTTTTGCGCTACAGTAAATCTTGTAGTTTGATTAGCAAAACTATCATAAAATACTCCGATTTCAGGATTTAAACCATGATTTGATGCAGTGTTTAAAACTTCGTCTGCTGTAGTTGCATAATCAGGTTTTGTATAATCATAGCTAAGTGCAGTAATTAGTTTTAGCTTTTCATTTGCCTGATAAACATCTTGCGCTTCAAGAGAGAAAACATTATCTTTGTAAGAATCATCTAATTTTGATATTTCTCTTGTGATTTTGTTGCTATCTTGTTTATAATTTACTCCGACTTTTAAAATATGTTTTTTAAGTGCAAAGTTTGTATAAGAAAAACTTGCACCTTGACTATAAGCTTTTGAATCTTCTACCTCACTTAATTTTGTATAAGTATCATCTTTATACATATCTAAAGTATTTGTATAAGAATTTCTAAAAATCTTAAAATTAAAAGTGCTAGTATTATAAGTTTTATTTGCTATAAAATATAAACTTTGGCTATCCCAAATAGGCCAATCTTGATATTTTACCTTAGCTAAATCAGTATCAGTAGTCAAAGCTTGTGATTTTTGTGAATCGATTATTCCGTAACCTAAAACATACTCACTATTATCATCAGGAGTAAAACCAGCTTTTAAATTCATAGTTTTATTTTCTGAGCCACTTCTGTCGATTTGTCCCACACCTTGAGTTTTTGTTGGACTAAAATGTTTTGAAACATTGAAATGCGATCTATCATAAATAGTCCCATTTAAACTAAAATAATACTTTTCTTGTTTTGAACCAAGATATATAGTATTTAAATTCATTGCATCATGGAACTTATTATCAAAATTACTTTGTGTTGAAAAAGAACCTTCAAAAGCCTTAGTTGGTTTTTTGCTAATTAAATTTATAGTTCCAGCCATAGTGTTTGGACCATAAAAAACTGAAGAAAAACCTTTAGATATATCAATAGAAGAAAATTGTGTACTTAAAAATCTTGAATAATCAAAATTCCCGTCATAAGGCACAAAAACAGGAATACCATCAATATAAACTCCTATTCTTCTAGCATCTAAACCTCGCATAGTTATACTGCTTTCTGCTCTACCACCTTTTTTTACAAAAGAGATTCCAGCTTGTGTACTTAAAACTTTTGCCAAATCTTTAGACTCTATTTTTCGTAATTCTTTACTTGTTATTTTACTTGTATCTAAGCTTTTCTTTGCCTTGTCTACTATATTTACTTCGCCTAAAGTAAAAACCTCGCTAGCAACTAAAGTGCTTGAGATTAAAAGCACTAGGCATAATGCTTGTTTTATCATTTCTATCCTTTTTATTTTTGGGAATTATAACGAAAATATTAATAATCAATTTCAAAAATAAGAAGTAAAAAAAAGATTTTGGTAAAGCTAAAGTTTTATGCAAATTTTGCATAAAATGCATAAAACGCTTAGAAAAAGTTTAATCTAAGTTATTGAAATAAGTTTTTAAAATACTTTTACTCTACCCTAGCCTAAGCTAGGATAAAATTTTTATTCTTCTATTTTTTTATTCTCTACCATAAAAAATATTTCTAGTATGCTTTGTAATTGTTTTATTAGGCTCAGTCGAATAAGCCAAAACAGTTATCAAGCGAGGTTCTTTTCCAATAGTTGGAGTTACTCTATGCACAGAATATCTACCTCTAAAAAATGCCAGAGTTCCAGCACTTTGATTCAATACTTGAACTTTTTTATTTTCACCTTTTAGTGTTTTATCAAGCTCATCATAATTTTCGTTATCTTTACTCCTTAGCCAAGGAACATACTCAAAAGTTCCGCCCTTTTTTGCAGGCTGAAGCATTAAAGTTATTGAAAAATCACAATTATCGTAATGCCAATTAAGCCCTTGCCCTTCTTCATTTACATTTATATTGATTGGGCTAAGACTATCAATATATGGATAAATATTTTCAACTCCAGTAACTTGTGAAATAAATTTCTTAAATGGCTCCCACTCATAAAGTATATGCAAAAGGTTTTCTTTTGGATGTTTATCATCATTTTCGATTAAATAAGTGTTATGATTATTTTTACAATAGTAAATTCATCAAATTTTTTCTTTAGATTTTTTAAAACAACAGCTCTACCCTCTTAAAAAAGGGGAGAAAAATTAAGACACTATAGTTTGATCTTTGCTATAAGTCGAACTACTATTATCACTATTTTTTGCAAACACTTTATATGCTGCAATAACAACTAAAATAAAATAAATTAAGACAAGTGCAGAAGCTGCTGAAGCTAAGTATTTTATACCTTCAATTCCTTGTTTACCTGCACCATAAACCACCATAGTATATGCAATTACACCAATCAAGATACCCCAAATTGCTCTTAAGAATTTTGGAGAACTATCATCACCTTTTGTGTGGTCAGAATGGCTTTGTTTTACACAAACTGAAGCAATTATTGAAGATAGTGAATCTGCTGCTGTTGCGTATGATAAAATAAATACTATAAAAACGATTGGAATTAATACGCTTGAAAATGGAAAATGCTTTAAAAATAACCAAAGAGCAGCAAAAGCACCATTGTCTTTAATCATTTGAACCAAGTTTACCCCATCGTGAAGTTGCCAATCAATAGCAGTTGCTCCCCATATTCCAAACCATAAAAGTCCAAATACAGCAGGTAAAATCCAATTTATGATTAAAAATTCTTTAATTGTTCTACCATAAGAAATCTTAGCTAAGAATAATCCCATTAAAGGTGCGTAAGCTATCCAAATAGCCCAGTCAAACATAGTCCACCAAGTAACAAGAGCTTCACCACCCATATTTTTAGCGTCCAAACTCCATCCAAAGAAATGATTAAGCCAATATCCAATAGCAGTAGTCGAAAGGTTCATAATATAATCAGTTGGTCCAACTATGAAGATTAAAATTGCTAAAGCATAAAATAAAAAAGCATTTGTAGAAGCTAGAGTCTTAACGCCTCTTTTAAATCCAGTCATTGAAGAAGTTATAAAAGTTCCTACGATAATAACTGCTATGATTTGTAAAACTGCATGGTTTGTGTGTATGCCATAAACTGTTTGTAAACCTGAGCTTAAAAGTGTTAAGCCCTCACCTAATCCAGAAGCTAGTCCTAGAGCGATTGAAAGCAAAGAAATTATATCAATAATAGAAATAACTATTTTATTATCAGCCCACCTACCAATAACAGGTCTAATAGCTGAAACCAAAGAAAAAGTTTGTCCTTTATTAAAATGCATATAAGCTATCATAAGTCCAACGACTGAATACATAGCGTATGGGAAAAAAGTCCAATTATAAAAACATCTTGCTAAAGCAAAAACACTAGCTTCTCTTCCCATAGGTGCAAAGCCTTGATTTGCGATTTCTCCGTAAATATTACCTAGATAAATAATAGGTTCATTTACTGAGTAAGTTACAACACCTGTCGCTATACCGCCTGTTAGTGCCATTGCAAAAGTTGTTAAAAAGTTAAAATTTGGCTTTGCATTTTTACCACCTATTTTTATTTTTCCAAATTTAGAGAAAAATACAAAAATAGTAATCGATAAGCAAGATAAGGCAAGTAATTGGTACAACCAACCAAACTTCAATAATGTAAAATTGAAAATACTTTTTGAAACATCAACCATTAATTTGTTATCCACTAAACCTATAACTACAGCTAATAATATTAAACCTAACGAGGGGACAAAAACAGCCCAATTCATCTGAAACTTTCCGTTCTCACTTTGCGACATTCATTACCTTTTTGTTTTGTTTAATATCTTTTAATATATTAAACTTTGGATATATTTCAAAAATAAACAGTAATATACAAACAGCTTAAATCATTACTAATTTAAGCAATATTTGAAAAGTTTATTAATAAAATAATATTTTAAAAATTTGATTAGTTTAGCTTAGTCTAAAAAATATAACGCCAAAAGCTATAATAATAAAATCTTATTATATATATTTAACAAAAACTAGCTTAAACTATTCAAAACTTTCAAGTAAAATACTTAAAAGTTTTAGTGCTTTTGCCCTATGCGATAATTGCCTTTTTATATTTGGACTAAGTTCGCCTAAAGTTTTATTGTAGCCTTTAGGGATAAAAATACTATCATAGCCAAAGCCATTAGAGCCTTGCATTTTATTACAAACTTTTCCGTGCATTTTTCCGTGCACACTAAATTCTTTTGTTTTATAGATAAAAGCTAGGCAAACAGTATAAAAAGCTTCACTACTTTTAAGATTTTTTTCTTTTAGTTTTTTTATTACTTTTTCATTATTTTGCTTATCACTTGCATTAATTCCTGCGTATCTTGCACTATAAATATTAGGCTCATTTGCTAAATCTTTTATACTAATGCCACTATCATCAGCTAAAATAAGCATATCATCTTCAAAACAAGCCCCACTTTTAAGTGCTTTTGTAACTGCTCTTACTTTTATAAAAGCATTTTGCTTAAAACTATTGCCATTTTCTTCTATGAAAAAGCTAGGAATAAAATCAGTATAAGCATAAACTTCCATATTTAGTAACTCTTTAAATTCTTTGATTTTTCCCTTATTTTGTGAGGCTAATATTATTTTCATAGTCTTCCTTTAATGCTTATTTAGCAGTTTTAGCATATAATCATAATATTTTAACACTAATAGGATTACATATGTTTAAAACCGTACTACCTCTAAGCTCAATTATTGGGCTTAGATTCTTAGGACTTTTTCTTGTCCTACCTGTAATTTCCATTTACGCACTTGATTTAAAGGGCTCAGATACCCTTTTAGTAGGTATTGTTATCGGAGGTTACGCCTTAACTCAAATGATTTTTCAAGTTCCTTTTGGAATAATGAGCGATAAGCTAGGAAGAAAAGGGACAATCATCACAGGACTTTTACTTTTTTGTATTGGTTCAGTAGTTTGTGCCTTGTCACATGATATTTTTTCTTTAATGCTTGGAAGATTTTTGCAAGGTGCAGGAGCTATTGGCGCTGTTGTAACTGCGACTATCTCAGATGTTGTAAAAGAAAATGAAAGAGGAAAAGCAATGAGCTTAATGGGTGGCACTATTGCTATCTCATTTGCTATTTCTATGATAGCTGGACCAATTGTTTCAGCTTATTTTGGTATTGCTTCTTTGTTTTGGATAACAGCAGTAGCTGCGCTTATCCCTATTTATGTAACAGTAAAATGGATTCCAGATCCTCCTAAAATTCATCATACTTATAATACAAAATTTAAAGTTTCAAGAATTTTAAAAGATGTAAGTATTTTAAAAATGATGTTAAATAACTTCTTGCAAAAAGGGCTTATGACTTTTGCTTTTATGATTATTCCGATTACACTAACCACGACTTACCATTGGGAATTTTCTGAACTTTGGAAGGTTTATATGCCTGCGATGGTTGGAGGTCTTATAGTGATGGGGCCAGCTTCGATAATAGCTGAAAAGTACGGAAGATTTAGAGAAGTTTTAGTTTTAGGAATTATTTGCTTTGGAGTAGCTTATTTCTTCATGGGGAAAACTGCAACTGCAGGACTTTTTGTTACTGGAGTTGCTATATTTTTTATAGGGGCAAATATGCATGAACCTATAATGCAATCACTTACTTCAAAATTTGCTAAGGTTTATGAACGAGGTGCAGTTTTAGGAGTCTTTAACTCTTGTGGATATTTAGGTACTTTTATAGGTGGTATTTTAGGTGGGGCATTTTTAGAAAAAATCAATTTAAACCAAATTTCTACTGCTATTTTAGTTATAGTTGTAATTTGGGCTATTTTAATTGCTACCATGCCAAACCCAGCTAAAAAACGAGCTGCTTATTTGAAATTATCTGATATTTCAAGAGACAAACTAAGTAAACTGGCTAATAATAATGCAATAGATGAATGGTATATAAACGAAACTGAAGCCATAGCTGTTGTGAAATACAGCGCAGATAAAATCAAACTTGAAGAAGTAAAAAATCTCTTAAAATAAGTTTTTTTATTGTTTTTAATTTTTTATAAGTCCACTTTGTTTTAAAAAGCAGAGTAGACTTATTCAATTTACTTTTTCTTACTTTTATAAAATTTTATTATACTTTTACTATTTAATTCTTATTTTAAAAGCAAGATTGAAATGTAGTATTTGTTATAATTTTAATTATTTAAGATAAATAATCTAAGTTTCACATTTAAAAAATATTTGATAATATTACAAAATCATCAAGTAAAGCTAAGCTTTTTAAGGCTCAAATTTACTAGCTTGACTATCTGTAATTTTAAAAAGTCTAGATGTAGCGTTATAATCACTAAAGATTAATAATACATTTGATCTTTTTATCGTATTTTTATCAACAATATTATGTTTATTATCAACAAGCTTACCATCTATTACATTTAAATATATATAAGATTTTCCAGTTTTTGAAAAATAAATTGAACCATCACTAAATGAATGAGCACCATCTACATCATGAATATTTATACATTGATATTCTATTTTATCAGATATAATATTTTGATATGTACATTTTGTTTCTTGTAGTAAGTCCTTAACATCATAATGAACAATATTGCCATCATGCGTATCAACAGCTTCGCCTGCGACATTATCTACATTAGTAATATTTGATGATTTAATTGTTAAAAGATTGACATTATTAGCATATATTGGTTTTTCATTTTCTCCTTCTATTTCAAGGCTACCATTACTTATAGGTTTCCATTTAAATGTAAGAATTTTCCCATCTTTGCTTTGATTAAAATCAATATGTTGAACATCATCTATTATAGGATAGCTAGTATTTGAGTCGCTACTGCCATCATCAAAATCATCATTATTGTTATTATTGCTAGAACTATCATCTCCACTACTACAAGCACTTAAAAATAGTACCATTAAAGAAGTGAAAAATATTAGGCTTTTAAAACTTTTCATTTTTTATCCTTTCTGTCTTTATTTTTGTAATATAGCGAAAATCATTTTTAAAAAATATTAATAAATATAATTAGAAAAATCAATTAATAAACTTAAACTTATATTAAAAATTTGATTGTTTGGTATAAAATTTTAGCTACTAGAAAGGTTAAAAATGAAAAATATTTAAATAGATACTTGCCAAATATATGAATTATAGAAAAATAAAAGCCTATTTTTAGGTATATTTAAATATTTTTTAGATATTTTTTAAATAAAACTTATATTTGAAGTCTTGCTTTAAAAATAAATATCATAAAATAAGAAGATTGTTTTTAATTTTAAATTAAGTCTTAAAATGAATTTTAAAAAATGTTTTACTAGTTTATTCTATTTTTGGAGTATTGATTAAAATAATAAATTTAGTATTCTAAAATCATAAAATCATAAAATACTAAATAAATAGTTTTACTTAAAGTAAGTAAAACTACTAAGGCTCAAGCTTACTATCTTGATTATCTACTATATCGAAATGATTTGTTTTTGCATCAAAATTACTAATAGTGAATAATACTTTTGTTCTTTTTATTGTATTATCTTTAATAATATTATGTGATTTTTCATCAATTTTACCATCTAATTCATTAACATAAATATAAGTTTCACCCTTTGACAAGATAGTTATATTTCCATCAGTAAATGAATAAGGAGCTAAATTAGTTCTAGATAAATTAGAACACCGATATACTGTCTTATCTTTCGTAGAAAATTCAATAGCAATAGCGCATTCTGTTGTTTGAAGATTTGTATTATAAACAGTTGTACTACTATCTTGTGTAGTAACAACAGGTTCGCCCATAACACTGCCTACTTCAGAATTATTAGGTGTCTTAGTCGTTAAAAGATCAACTGCATGAGCTTGTCTTTTTCCATCAGCTGAATCAACTCTTCCTTCATTTGTAGGTTTCCAAGTAAATGTCAAAATCGTTCCCTTATTTGTTACGGCACATTTTACATGTCGCACATCCATTGCAGGATATACAACACCATCACCGCCACTACTAGAATCATTATTAGAGCCATCATCATCGCTACTACAAGCACTAAATAACAATAGCATTAGAGAAGTTAAAAATACTAAACTTTTATATTTTTTCATTATTTCCATCCTTATTTTGAATAATATCTATAATGTATCAAAAATGGATTATAAAAAATGTTAATAAAATGGTTTTAGAAAATTTATTAATTTACTTGTAATTATCCTAATAATAAATTGATTAAGATATATAGAAATGGTTTTGAAGCACTGAAAAAGTTATGATAAAAATGCATAAATAAAAATAATCGAAATAAAAATTTAGCAAATCTTTATCTAATTCTTTTAGCTTAATAATATATTACTAAATTTTTTTTAGATAATACGCTATGCCAAAAACCATAAGCAAAATAAGCCCAAGCCCAAAATATTTAAAATCGCTACTAAGCCCTGAAACACTTGCACCAAGATAATAAAAAACCCAGCCAATAAGCAAAGTCCACAAAATCGTAGCCAATAAATTATAAACTATAAATTTTTTGCTTGAATACTCAGTTAACCCAATAAGCAAGGGGATAAGAGTCTTGATACCATAAATATATTTTTGTAAGATTATCGCAAAAGAGCCAAATTTAAACATAAGATTTTCTGTTTTAGCCACATGTTTTTGGTATTTTCCTAAAAGATTGTTTGCGTAAGTTTTGTTGTATCTTGCAAGTAAAAAAAGCACTTCATCGCCTATAAAATTTGCAATTCCAGCCACGACCAAAGAAGTACTAAAATCAATTTGCCCTGAAGCACTTAAGACACAAGCTGTCGCAAGAGCTACAAATCCTCCTCCAAAAGAGTAAAAAAATAATATAATATATCCCCAATCTTTGATAAGTGCTTCCAAATTTTTCCTTTGTTTTAATTTTAGATTCTACAAAACTTTACTAAAATTTATACTTAGGAAGAAAATGTATGTTTTTAGCTTTAAGACTTTGGCTAAAAAATAAAATTTGGGCATATTTTTCGCTAATAATAATTTTTTTCCAAATTCTTTTGAATTTCATTTTTATTTAAGACTATTTTTATCCTAATTAGCTATGATTAGTTTGTCCCATTATTATATCCAATGAACGCATGATAATATTTTCTCCTCCTTTATACTATCATGCTGACATTCTATTTTGCAAAAGCTATCTTCCTAGCTTTTATGAATTTAAAAACTTTGGATTTTAATCTTTCTTATTAAGCTTTGCTAAAATAAATTTCATATATAATTCACACTCTTTATGACCCCGTCGTCTAGTGGCCAAGGACATTAGGTTTTCTTCCTAAGAACGCAGGTTCAACTCCTGCTGGGGTCGCCAATGAATATCCCATGAATACGGCTTTTATCGGCAAAAAAAATATAATAGTAAAATTAATATTATTTTAGGTGTCCACTTTGTGGCTATAAATGAACATTTAATTGTGATGAGTGAAGTTATTTATTGTTAGCATAGCTAAGAGTCTAAACCTAGTAAGATTAGTGATTGGTGCTTTATATAATTTTATTGTCTTTTAATTTTATATGATTCCATTATTTTTTTTATTTTTAAACTATATCTTTTGTCTTTTTCTAGTTCTTGAAGCACTCCCATAATTTTTTCAATTACTTTTTCAAAACTTACATTTCCACTAATTCTATTGTCCCAACGAATAAGATTTACTATTTCTTCTAAAAAAACTGAAGATTCAATCATATATTTTTTATATGTTCCAGCATCTATTATTTCAAGAAATTCAGCTGTATCGTATTCATAATCATTATCTCTAGATTTTATTAATAGTTCAATTACATCATCGATTTTTGTAATTTTCTCTCGTTTTTTTGCAAGTTTCTTATTTTTTATATAATCTCCCAATTGATTACTATATTTAGAAATTTGCTCTAAATTATCAGAAACATAGTCGTCTTTTAAGTCTCCCTTTTCATATATAAAATCTATATATTCTTTTAATTTTTCCGTAATAAATTCTTCAAGTTCATTTTTATTTTTAATTGCGTTAGTATAATATAAAAAACTGCTTACTCCAATAATATTTACAATATTATTTTCAATTTCCTTTAGAGCAATGAGCATATCTTTCACAAAATTTATTTTAGTATAATTTAAATCATAAAAATACTTTTTATTAATATTTTTAATTTTTTCTATTTTAGCATTCATTTTAATATTTTTTATTTTATTTTTTATAATTTTACAAAGTTTTATTTTATCTAACATAGAATTTTTTATATAATCATTAACATTATATAAGATTTCTGTAGTTAATATATAAGGAACTTTGTCTGTATCAATATAATCAAACATTTCCTCATATTCTTGATTTATTTCTATTTTTCCCTGATTTGCTTCACTTAATTTACTAAAATGCTTCTCTTCAAGATAAGAATTAAGCTTTTCAAGATTAAAAGTAGCATATTTTGAATTTATTGTTGCTAATTCAATAATAGATTTTGCTAATTCATCTCTTATACTCTTATATTTCTTTGGTAATTTTTCGAAAAATTCAAAATCATTTAAAGCATTTATAACTCTTTTCATAACTCTAATATTATTTATATTATTTTTTTTTAAAATATTCTAATGGATATTCCTTAAAACACTTTAAATTGCTGACTGCAATATTATAGGATTGCTCTATTGTGGGTTTATACTGAAGCTCATAATCGATTATTTTATCTTTAAAGGTACAAAATATATCTTTGTCATCTCTATGAATTTTATCTTTATTAAAAATCATTATTACTTTACAATTTTTTTGTTCTTTGAACTGTGAAATTAATCCTAATATGTCTTTTGTGTCTAGTTTATTGGATTTTCTTTCAAAATCATCGAAACAAATAACAATATTTTTAAAATCACTTTTGGGAATTAAAGACATACAAGAAGCAATGTCAATTCCAATAATATTACTTGAACCAAGAATATTTTTTAACTTTTCTTTTACCCTATATCCTTTTGAAACTTGTAAAATAATATCAGTCTCTATCTCTTTTAGTGTCTCTTTTCCAAACAAAGATACATATGCTATTTGTTTATTGTTTTGTTTAAAAAGCTTTTTAGTTATGCTAAAATTACAATTTAATAATTTATCTAAATACCAAAATACCTTTTCAAGAGTCAAAAAAGTTTTTTCTAAAAATATACAGCTAGGACAAGAATTTTTTTTAAATTTCTTTTGGTTCAAATAGTATTTTTTTATAAAATCATTCCAAAAATATGTCTTACCAACTCCCCACTCTCCATTAAGAGCAATAATTAAGCCATCTTCTTGTTTTTCTAAGATTGCTAATAACAATTTTTCAAACTTATTCTCCAAATATCTCTCCGACTTACTCAAATATTTTTGAGTTTATAAACTCAAATCTAAAGATTATAAAATATATTAATTCTGCTTTTTAAGCTCCTATGAGCTAAAAACTTTTCTATTTTACCATTTAGTAACTTCACTCACAAGTCCACACTTCCCCATTAAAAATTTTATTTACTGTTTATCTAACTTATTTTATTTTCTGCACTTGCTCCATGAGCATCGCCTTGCCTTTGCATACTATTATATTTTATTTAAAGTTTTTCGTTTATCAGCTACTAACCTGTTAGAAATACCAACTTTATTAGTAACACTAGGTTTATAAGGGCTCGTTTCTACAGTTTAGCGTTATGTGCTTGCTTATCTATTGCTAGTATTAGGATTCTCAATAACTATTCCATATTTTCATATAGTTATTTGTCATACATTTAAATTATTATATTCCTTTTGCACTTTGTCCCATTTGAGCTACTTTATCAGTTATTAAATTTGTTCCAACTTGTTGTGCCTCTGTATTTTCATAAGAGCCATCTTTATTAAATTAGTTTTATGCTTATCGTGTACTCAATCATCCATAACTGAATTTTTAGCCTTCCGTAATCAAAGCTCTTAAACTATTTTAAAATTAAATAATATTTGTTATTAATATTAATTTTTATTAATTAAATGCTAAGATTAAAAAGAATATGATAAGTGATACTTAAATCTTGTTACATTATGAAGGATTACTATGTTTAAAGAACGAAAACTAATGAAAGATAAATTGGTGTCATTTGTTGATTTAGTTGCAAAAGAATTGCCAGACGATATTTATAAAAAAATAAAACTTTTAGAGGCTGAAGAGGATGCAAGTCTTGCAAATGAAATATATTCTTGCATGTCAATAAATATGAAAAGAGCAAAAGAATTAAATCGTCCAATTTGCCAAGATACTGGAGTTTTGCAATTTTATATTCGCGCAGGTTCAAAATTTCCTTATTTAGCGGACTTAAAAGAATTATTAACTGAGGTTACAAAAGAAGTTACAAAATCTGCACCTTTAAGACCAAATGCAGTTGAAGTGTTTGATGAAGTCAACACTGGCAATAATGTAGGAACAAAACTTCCGTGGATTGAATGGGATATTATTGATGATAGTAAAAACCTAGAAATTGAAGTATATATGGCAGGTGGAGGATGTAGTCTTCCAGGAAGGTCGGTTGTGCTTCCTCCATTGTCAGGTTATGAGGGTGCTGTTCAATTTGTATTTGATACTGTTGTAGAAATGGGAATCAATGCTTGTCCTCCACTTATAGTAGGAATAGGTATCGGAACGTGCTCTAATACTGCGGCTTCTTTGTCTAAAAAAGCAATGTTAAGACCTATAAATACATCAAATCCTCATCCTTTTGCCGCTGAACTTGAAAAGAAAATTGAGGAAGGTCTTAATAACATTAAAATGGGGCCACAAGGCGTCACAGGAAAGAAAAGTGTACTTGGCGTAAATATCGAGGGTATGGCACATCACCCTTCAACACTAGGCGTGGGAATAACAATTGGTTGCTGGGCAAGCAGACATGGTATTATTAAATTTGATGAAAACTTTAATTCTGTTATTACAACACACAAGGAAAAATAAATGAAAAAAGAAATCACAACGCCAATCAAAAATGAAGATATTATTGACCTTAGAATTGGAGATATTGTTTATCTTACTGGTTATTTGGTTACATGCAGAGATGATGGGCACAGAAGAGTCATAGAAGAAGGAATACTGCCAAAATTTAACTTGGAAAATATGGCAATTTTACACGCTGGGCCAATAGTAAAAGAAAATAATGGTTCTTGGGATATGGTTTCAATCGGACCCACAACAAGCAAAAGAATGGAAAAATACGAATCTGAATTTATTGAAAAAACTAAAATTAAATTCATTATTGGCAAAGGTGGTATGGGAGACAAAACTTCAAAAGCATGCAAAGAACACAAAGTTATTCATGCTATGTATCCTGGAGGTTGTGCTGTTGTTGCGGCAGAGGAAGTTGAAAAAATCGAAGGCGTAGAATGGGAAGAATTTGGAATGCCTGAAGCTTTTTGGATAATGAAAGTTAAAAAATTTGGGCCTTTAGTTGTAACAATTGATACAGAAGGCTCCAATCTATTTGAAAAAAATAAAGAAGTTTTTCAAGAAACAAAAACTAAAGAAATGAAAAAAATGAGTAAATTTATTTCAGATTTTAAACATTAGAAAAATAAGAGAATGATTTTATTCTCTTATTAGCAAGGCATTTAAAAAATTGTATCAAACTGCCAAGTAAAAAATCAAAGCCAAATATTATCAATAAGCCTTGCCTTTGAAAATTTAACTGCTAAAAGAATAATTGTATTGCTAGGCTCAACCTTTTCAATATATTCTAAATCATAAGATAAAATCTCAAGATATTCTAAATCCTTATTTTTAAATTCAAACATCATTTGTCTTTTTATTTCCAAAATATCTCTTTGTCCTTGCTTAACCAAATTTTTAGCAAGTCTTAAAGACTTTATCAAGCAAAGTGCTTCTTGGCGTTCTTTTTTGTCTAAATAAACATTTCTACTGCTCATTGCAAGACCATCATTTTCCCTAAAAATTTCACAGGCTATTATATCAATATCCAAAAATAAATTTCTTTGCATTTGTCGGATTAGAAGAAGTTGTTGAGCATCTTTTTGTCCAAAATAAGCCTTTTTAGGTTTGACTAAATTAAACAATTTTAAAACAACTTGCAAAACTCCATCAAAATGCTCAGGTCTACAAAATCCTTCTAAAATATAAGATTTATTTTTAGGCGCTTTTATTAACACTTCATCATCAAAATACAAGTCTTTGACACTTGGTAAAAAGCAAATATCAACGCCATTTTTTTCACAAAGTTCTAAATCTTTTTTTGTTTGTCTTGGATAAGAGTCCAAATCCTCACCCACTAAAAATTGCGTAGGATTTACAAAAATTGAGCAAAGCACAACTTTGCAATCTTGCCTCGCTTGTTTTAAAAGTGAAAGATGCCCATCATGCAAAGCACCCATAGTAGGCACAAAAGCTAAATCATCTGAGCTTTTTGCAAGAGCTTGTTTTAGCTCAATATTATTTTTTACTATAATCATTTATTTTCCTTGTGTGTTGGATTTAAATATAAAAGTGTAATATCTGCTAAAATATTTCCTAGCAAGCTTAAAAAAGCACCCACCATTAAAATCCCCATTATAACAGGATAATCATGGCTAAGCACGCTTTGGTAAAACAAAAAGCCCATGGCATTTATAGAAAATATCGACTCAATAACCACGCTTCCACCTATCAAAGCAGGCAAAGAAAGCCCTAGCATAGTAACTAAAGGAGGATAAAGGTTTGGCAAAATAAAATGCCTAATTATAGTTTTTGTACCAAGCCCCCTAGCCCTTGCAAAAAATACATAATCACTTTTTAAAATATCAAGACAAAGTGAGCGAATATATAAGCTTAAACTTCCAATTCCACTAAAAGTCAAGACAAAAACTGGCAAGATTAGATGCTTAAAAGTATCAAAATAATAAGCAAATCCACTTAAACCCAAGCCACTATGCAAACCACTCAAAGGCAAAATTTTGAGCTTTACAGAAAAAATCATAAGTAAGATTAGGCTTAAATAAAAAATTGGCATAGAAAAAGATAATAATGATATTTGATTTATTATCTTAGCTTGTAATTTGTCTTTTTTTAAGGCTGATTTTATACCAAAATACAAAGAAAAGGCAAAAATCAAAATCATACTTGAAATATTTATAAGCAAAGTTGTGGGCAATTTTTCTAAAATTTCAGTCCTAACCATTTCACCACTTACAAAAGAAATACCAAAATTAAGAGACAAGATTGCCTTTGCCCAAGAAAAGTATTGAATAATCAAAGGTCTATCAAGCCCATAAATTTTTTGTAGATTTTTTAAGGCTTCCTGACTTATATTTGGATTTAATTCGCCTGAAGCAAAAAAAGAGTTTGGCTCTAAATGTATGGATAAAAATGATATAATACTTAAAATAAAAAGCATAAGAAATAAATATAATATCTTTTTTGTAAATATTTTCATCAAAGACATTATATACAAAAGGCTTAAAACTAAGGTTAAAAAGTGTTAGGAATTGATATAGTTAATATAAGTAGAATGCAAAGATTAATGCAAAGATTTCCCCAAAAAGGACTTGCAAAATTCTTAAACCAAGATGAAATTTGCTTGATTAAAAATCCGCAAAATGCAGCTGGATTTTTTGCAGCAAAAGAAGCAGCCTCAAAAGCTTTAGGTACTGGTATTGGAAAACATTGCTCTTTTAGCGATATAATTATTTCAAAAAATAAGCTAAATGCACCTAAAATAAAATTTTCAAAAAAGATTAAAAAAGAATTTAAAATAAAAAAAGCTTATCTTTCAATCACTCATGATAAGGGCTTAGCTATTGCTGTTGTATTTTTGAAGAGATGCAAAAAATCCTAAATTTTGAATTTTAAACCTTAGAATCTAAATACCTTTGCAAAATAATTTTTGCGGCAAATGAGTCTATCTTGCCATCTTTTTTTTGTTTTGTGATACCTTTCATCTGCTCTTTTGCTTCAACTGAACTCATATCTTCATTTACGAAAACATAAGGTATTTTTAAATTTAGAAGTGAGATAAAATGCTTAATTCTTATTTGCATTTCTTCACTACTTTTTGGGTATCCTACTATTAGTTTTTCTATCTCCCAAGTTTGCAAAAACAAACACACTTCTTTTGATGCTTGATGCCTATTTTTTCTTAAAATTGCGGGCATTGGGCTTATAATACTAGATTCCAAATTTAACGCTAGCCCTATTCTTTTAAGCCCTACATCAATACTAGCCAATTTCACTTTGAGCTCCTTTTTAATAACTAAATACTTAGTAAATTTTAGCTATGATTATAACTTTAAAAAACTTTTATTTAGGATATTTTTGATGAAATTAGCAGTTTTTGATTTTGATTCAACTTTGATGAACGGTGAAACCATAGATTTTTTAGCACAAAGTATGGGAGCCCAAAAAGAAATTAGCAAACTTACTAAAGATGCCATGGAAGGCAAGCTTGATTTTTTTGAATCATTAAGTAAAAGAGTTAAACTTTTAAAAGGTCTTGAATATGAAAAAGTTTTACAAATTTGTCAAAACTTACCGCTTATGAAAGGCGCAAAAGAAACAATAAGAGAGCTTAAAAAACGAGGTTATAAAATAGCTTGTTTTAGTGGTGGTTTTAGTGAAGCCACAACAAGTGCAAAAGAAATTTTAGGACTTGATGTTGACTTTGCAAATACTCTGCACCAAGAAGATGGAAAGCTCACAGGACTTGTCGGAGGCTCTATGATGTTTTCAGACTCAAAAGCTATAATGCTTCAAAAACTCCAAAGCTTACTAGGAATTGACAAAGAAAATACTTTAGTAGTTGGAGATGGTGCAAATGACCTTTGTATGTTTAAATATGCTAAAACAAAAGTTGCGTTTTGTGCCAAAGATATTTTAAAAAAAGAAGCAAATATTATAATACAAGAGCAAGATTTAAGTAAAATTCTTGCCAAAATTTAAGGAATAATTATGAGTTTAAGAGAAGATATAAATTTTTGCCTTTGGTGTGATTTCATAGAAAGAGATTTTTTAGAGAAAGATTTTTTAGCATTAATTGATAGCAAAACAATCTACGGAGCTACAAGCAACCCTGCTATTTTTGAATCTGCAATATCTTCTTCGCCTGCTTATAAACAGCAGATAAATATACTGCAAGAAAATGATAAAAAAAAGATTTATGAAGAACTAGCTTTTACAGACATTAAAAGAGCTGCTGATATTTTAAAACCCTTGTATGAGAAAAACTCTGCTGATGGTTTTATTTCTATTGAGCTTGATCCTGAGATTTGTGATGATGTTAAAGCTAGCATTACAGAAGGCAAAAGAATTCATTCTGGTCTTGGCGCGCAAAATGTGATGATAAAAGTACCTGCTACAAATGCGGGATATGAAGTTATGAAAGAGCTAAGTACTAGTGGAATTAGTGTAAATGCTACCTTGATTTTTTCACCCTTACAAGCCAAACTTTGCGCTCAAGCTTTAAACGAAGGAATGCATCTTTCAAAAAACAAAGATATTCAAGCTGTTGTATCTGTGTTTGTTTCACGCTTTGATGGGCTTTGTGATAATGATTTTCTAGCTAAAAATTTACCAAAATCCAAGCTTGGAATTATGAATGCGACAAAATGCTACCATGAAGTAAATAAAGAAAAAAATCAAAATATCCGCACACTTTTTGCAAGTACAGGAATAAAAGATATGACTTTAGAAAAAAGCTATTATATAGACAAACTAATATATCCAAATTCAGTAAATACTGCACCCTTGCAAGCTATAAAAGCGTGGCAAGATAATGGAAGTAAAGAAGGTGCAAAAGTGCCAAGCGAAAATGAATGCGATGAATTTTTTGGGCTTATGAAAAAAAATGATTTTGATTTAGAAGGTATTCATAGAAAACTTTTAGATGATGGTTTAAATGGTTTTAAAACTTCTTTTTCTAAACTTTTAGCTAAGCTTAATAGATAATATAAGTTTTTTTAGTTAAAATTCAGACTATTAATAACAAAGGTTTAAGATATGAATAATTGGAGTCCAAGTAGCTGGAGAGAATTTACTATAAGACAACAGCCAGTTTATAATGACTTGGAAAAATTAAAAAAAGTGGAAGAAAAGCTAAAATCTTACCCTCCTTTAATTTTTGCGGGCGAGGCTTTGAGATTAAAATCTTTGCTTGCTGATGGTGTAAATTCTAAGGCATTTGTGCTTCAAGGTGGAGATTGCGCTGAGAGTTTTAGTGAATTTAATGCAAATAATATAAAAAATTTATTTAAAGTTCTTATGCAAATGGCGGTTATTCTTACTTTCTCAGGCTCTTGTCCTGTAATAAAAATTGGTAGAGTTGCTGGACAATTTGCTAAGCCCAGATCTGGTGATTTTGAAGAAAAAGATGGAATAATTTTACCATCTTATAGAGGAGATATGGTAAATTCTAGTACTTTTGAATCAGGAGCTAGAACACCAAATCCAAAAAAACTACTACAAGCTTATAATCAAAGTGCGGCAACATTAAATCTTTTAAGAGCTTTTTCAAGAGGTGGAATGGCTGATTTAAACAAAGTTCATTCTTGGAATTTGGATTTTATAAAAGATAATGCTTTGGGAGTAAAATATGAAGAAATGGCTTCAAAAATATCTCAAGCCCTAAAATTTATGGAATCTTGTGGATTAAATAGCGACACAAGTCCAGCACTCACACAAACTACACTTTTTACGTCTCATGAAGCACTTTTACTAAATTATGAAGAAGCATTAACAAGAAGAGATTCAATCACAGATAAATGGTTTTCTTGCTCTGCACATATGCTTTGGATTGGAGATAGAACTAGAAAATTAGATGAAGCACATATTGAATATTTTAAAGGAATAGAAAATCCTATCGCTTGCAAAGTTGGGCCTAGCATGAAAGAAGATGAACTTTTAAGGTTGGTTGATGCACTAAATCCAAAAAATGAAGCAGGCAGGCTAACTTTAATCCTTAGACTTGGTGCAGAAGAAATAGCTAATACCTTGCCAAATTTTATAAAAAGATTAAAATCTGAGGGAAAAAATATCCTTTATTCTTGCGATCCAATGCATGCAAATACTATAAAAACAGACAACGGTTATAAAACTAGGTCTTTTGATGCAATTTTAAGCGAGGTAAAACAATTTTTCCAAATACACAGAGCTGAAGGCACTTACGCTGGTGGCATTCATCTTGAAATGACAGGGCAAAATGTGACTGAATGCATTGGAAGTACAAGTGCGGCAATCACTCAAGAGGGATTAGCTTCAAGGTATCATACTCAATGTGATCCTAGGCTAAGTGCTGACCAAGCTTTAGAACTTGCTTTTTTAATTGCTGATAGTTTAAAAGAAGCTAGGGCTTAATCAAAATATTTTATATTTTCTAAAAAATCAAGACTTTGCAAAATTTCAAGTTTAGCACTTGGAATTTTGATTTTATATTTTATATTTTTTTCAAAATTCTTGCTTAAAATTTGTGCCTCTACTTTATCCAAGGCTTGCTCTAAGACTTTGGTATTTTCATAAGAAAACTCAAATTCAAGCTCACTCATTTTAATAAAAGTAATGATTTTGGCTTCCAAAATACTTAATTTTGCAGTTTTTGCATAAACACGGATAAGTCCACTAGCGCCTAGTTTGATACCTCCAAAATATCTAGACACTATTAAGACAAAATTATAAATATCCATAAGTCTTGCAACTTCAGCCATAGGCTTGCCAGCTGTTAGTTTTGGCTCTTTGTCATCATCATATTTTAAATATTCTTTATCTTTATAAAATCTATAAAGAGTGCAATTATGCCTAGCATCATTATATTGAGATTTTATTTCATTTATAAAATCTTTTGCTTCATCTAAACTTGCTATGGGTTTTATGTTTGCTATAAATTTTGATTTTTTCTCAATAATCTCAACACTAACTTGATATTTTATAGTATTCATAATATCCTTTTTTTAAATATTAGAAAAAATACTTTTTTATACCTTATATCTTTACTTAGTTTTTTAAAATACCTTATTTCTATCTTGTGAATAATCTAAAAAGTATAAGCAAGTCCTAGAGAAATCACAGGATACCACTGAATATATTTGCTTATACCTGCCAACATATCTTTGAGGGCATCTTTTTCATCTTTAGCATCATTTTTAAGATCTGTGCATTCTGCTTTAGACATTGCATCAGAACACTGCGTTGTTAAATCTAAATTTGCATCACCTTCATGGACTGCTCCAAGATTAAACTCAAAATGAAAACCTTCATAAATTGAAGCTGTACTATAACCAATACCAACATAAGGGGAATATTTCGGAAAGTCTAAATCTAGTTTATAAGAGCCATCATTTCCATCTGTTGGTATAGCTTTTAAACTCAGCCCATTTTTGTTGTAAACCATACCAGCACTCAGAATAAATCCACCTGAGAAAAGATGGTAATCAAAAATTGCAGTACCTGAACGCAATCGCGCATTTAAATCCAATTGCAAATTATCACTTTTACTATCTAATTTATACTTATAATTATTTACTCCTAATCTAAAACTAAGATTGTCAGTCAAACTAGCCCCTAGTTCAATCCCAGGTCCAAGGGTATTTGCCTTTATCCCAACATAAGGGTATCTAAAAAAATTACCTGCGTTAAGTGTTATAACTCCTAAAATAAGATAAAAAAATATTATTCTTTTCAAGTTTTCATCCTTTTTTCTTCTCTTAATATGTTACTTAAAAAAATATTAATATCTACTTATAATATAGCTATATTATTTTTTATGCAAATCAATACTTGAATAAAATTTTGGCTGAATAGGCTCCTTTTTATCTAAAAGCACAAAAGATAAAAAAGTTTTATCATCAAAATTATAAGTAAAATATCTATCTTTTTTAAGCATAAAAGTTTGGTAAGACTCACTTTCTTTACAAAATTTAGAAAAATCAATCTTTCTTGGATTATCTAAAAAACCCGTGCCTTTTGCTTTTAAATATGCTTCTTTTAAAGTCCAATAAGTAAAAAATAATTCTTTTTTTTTACTTGCTTTATAAAAATTTTTTTCTTCTTCTTGGCTTAATATCATATCCAATATTTTAGTATCAATTTTTATATTCTCATTAAAATCTTCAACATCTATACCACAATTTTTAGAAGTAGAAACTATCACGTAAGCGCAAGTTGTTGTGTGTGATAGATTAAAATAAAACCTACTTTCATATTTTTTTGCTAACTTAGGCTTAAAAAATTCATTACATTCAAATTCTATTAAACTTGGATTAATATCTAAATAAGAGCTTAAAATTATACGGAGCAAAGCATGGCTTTTTATATAAGAATTTTTATCATTTTCTTTAACAAATTTTAAAGATTTTATATTTTCTTCTTGGTTTAAATAAGTATTTAAAGTCAAAGTATCAGTATAATCACTAAAATTTATATGCCAAATATCAAGCATTTTTATATTTTCTTGCTTTAAATGCTATGATTAATGCTAACCCAACTAGAATACAAGCATCAAAAATAAAGCTTAGTTTAATCGCAGGCTTAAAAGTTCCTAAAATTTCATTTAAAAAAGGAAGATATTTTAAAACGCTAGGCATAACAACATCACTAATAAAAGAGCTAAGCGAATATCCAAGTATTAAAGAAAAAGCCATTATAGAATTTCTTAGCCCAAATAAACGGCCTTTGAGGTCATCATCTATTTCAACCTGCCAAAAAGTATAATTTAGTGTGTTTATTACAGAAGACACAAGCATAAATAAAAATGAACCAATAGTTATAAGTAAAACATTAACATGTAAAAATGCTAAAAATAAAATTAGTCCAAGAAGGACTGTCATAATTAGCATATAAAAAAAGTATTTTTTTGTTTTAAAGGCAAACATTATTACTGCACCTACAAGCATACCGATTCCAGATATACTCATTATTCTACCTAGAGTTTGTATATTTGAAATATCAAGCACCAAAGGTGTAATTAGAATGCTGACTAAGGCCATGCTAAAATTTATAACAGCAAACAATACTAAACTTAAAAAAAGAGCATTGTTTTTTCTAAGGTATTTCCAAGCTTGGGTTAAATCACTTTTCATATTTTTAAGTCTTATTTTGGTGTTATTTTCATAAACAGACTTATTAAATTTCATAAATGATATATAAATCAAAGCTAGCATAAAAGTGCAAATATCTAAGTAAAATACATATTTTACACCAAGTTTATCTAGTAAAGTAGCTGAAGCTAAAGGCGCAACAATAAAAATCAATGCAAAACCAAATTGAATCAAAGAAGAAAATTTATTCATACTTTCTTTTTTTATTTCTTTTGATATAACTATATTTAAAGACAAGAAAATTAAAGAAGAAAAAATAGATGCTAAAGCTATTAAAAGGAGAAAAAATATAGTGTAAACATGTCCATTTTCTAAAAATACTAAAATTATTACACTACAAAGCCCAGCTCCTCCATGTCCTAAAAGCATAAGGATTTTTTTATTATATTTATCAACAAAAATACCTATAACTGGAGATAAAGCAAGCTCTGGTAAAATTATAAATATAGTAAACATAGAATAATAAAAGAGTGATTTCGATTGGTTATAAAGATATAAATTTAATGCAAAATCACTTACATTTGTTCCAAATAAGGACACAAGTTGAACAAGAATTAATATAGCAATTTTTAACAAACTAGAACCTTTAAAAGATCGATTTTAATCATTTTTTTCATTTTTATAATACTCCACCAAAACATCTAGATTTTCTTCTCTTATTAGGCTATGATGAGTACCATTAATTTGCTTAACTTTAATATCTTTAACCATATATTTATTCCAGCCATAATCATAAGGTGTCAAATCATCTTGTTCATCTTGAACTTTGGCTTTAAATAAAGTTACTTTGCAAATTTTATTCATAGCTTTAGCTTTATAATTCATAATAATTTGGATGTTACTTTTATAATTTTCATAGCTAACTTCAAAATCTTGTGAGCTTATTTTACTTTTATCAGTATTAATATATTCTAAAATACATTTTTTTCTTTCTTCTGAGGTTTTACTTGCATATTCTTTAAAATTAATCAAAAGGTCTAATGAATTTAATTTAAAATATTCTTTCAAAGAGTCAAATTCAAATTCTAAATAGCTTTTACCTCGCATTAACAATCTTAAAATATCTGGCTCACGAGTATCTAAAATAACCAAAGAATCAACTTCTTCATCATTTTCTAACAAAATTCTAGCCATTTCATAAGCAATAAGCCCACCTTGAGAATAGCCTAAAAGTCTATAAGGACCTTTTTCCTGAATCTTTTTCATATTCTCTATGCTGATTTTTGCTAGCATTTTAATACTTCTATCTTTACCTTTAATTTCATTAATCTGAACACCATAAAATGATTGATTTTTTCCTAACAAAGAAGATAAATCTTTATAAACAAAAGGGTTTCCTTCGATGCCTGGCACAGCAAAAATAGCTCTTTTTGTGCCACCTTCACAAATAGGAACGATAATATCGGCTTGCTGGTTATTTGCAAGATATTCAACTATTTGTTCTATACTTGGAGCTCTGAAAATTGCCACAACATCAAGTTTTTTATTTAGTTTATTATTAATTTTTGATATCAACTCAAATACCAATAAAGAATGTCCACCTAGTTCAAAGAAGTTATCTTTTATACCTACATTTTTAACATTTAGTGTTTGTTCAAATATACTAGCTAAGTCTTTTTCTAGTTTAGTTCTAGGGGCTATATAAGCTGTACTTGCACTAAGAGTTATTTTTATACTCTCTAAAGCTTTTTTATCTACTTTTGCATTAGGAGTTAAAGGAATAGCTTTAATTTGTTTAATAACTAAAGGTATCATATACTGTGGTAAGCTTTTAGCTAAAGAAGTTTTAATAGTATTAGTTTTTATTAAAGGTATGTTTGAAGTAATGAATGCTATTAGTGCTTTAGAGTTATTAATCTCTTTTGCAATTACAACAGCTTCTTTAATATCAACTTGGGCTAATAGCTGTTGTTCAATTTCTGCTAATTCTATTCTATATCCTCTAATCTTAACTTGTTCATCTATTCTTTGTATGTATTCTATGTTACCATCTTCAAGGTATCTTACTAAGTCTCCTGTTTTATATAATTTAGTATTTT
>JAACJU010000010.1 GCA_021378565.1 Arcobacter sp. LC1
GAATTAAAATGATGTATGAGTGGTATTTAAAAAATAGAGGGATTGATAAATGAAAAAATTTATAAATTCATTAATACCTCCTATTTTATTAAATATAATAAAAAAAGAATCAAAATATGGTTTTAAGGGAGATTATCATACATGGCAAGAAGCAGAAGATGATTCAACAGGTTACGATACAGATAATATCTTGCAAATTGTTAGAAGCTCATTGCTGAAAGTGAAAAATGGAAAAGCTGTATATGAACGTGATAGCGTGATATTTGATAAAATTCAATATTCGTGGCCACTCTTGGCCAATCTAATGTTTTGTTGTGCCAAGTGGGGGGGAGTATTAAAGGTGCTTGATTTTGGTGGAAGTTTAGGAAGCACTTATTATCAAAATAAAAAGTTTCTAGATAGAATAGATACTGTATCTTGGAATATAGTTGAACAAAAAAAATTTGTAAGTATTGGTAAAAAAGAATTTGAAGATGAAAGACTAAAATTTTTTTTTACTGTGGATGAATGTCTAAAAAAAGAAAACCCAAATATTCTGTTGCTTTCTAGTGTATTGCAATATATAGAAAAACCTTATGAATTGCTTAATAGTATTTTAAAAAATCAGTTTGAGTATATAGTGATAGACAGAACACCATTTACTAAGAATTGTGATAAAATAAAAGTTCAAATTGTACCTCCAAGTATCTATGAAGCTAGTTATCCTTCTATGATTTTTGATGAGGATAAATTTATAAAATATTTTCTAAATAAAAATTATAAAGTATTAGAAGATTTTAAAGGGCTTGACGGCAAAGGTTTTGAATATAAATTTAAAGGCATGATTTTTGAGAAAGTTGATTTTTTGAAAATCAACTAAGATTTATCAATTTATAGAACATGTACACAGAATAATAAATGAATAATATTTTTTTTCATAGACTTTGATGGAGTTCTTGTAAATACAGCTAAAGAAGTACATATAGTATAAATAATATCTTTTAATAAAATAAGCAAAATAAAAAACCTAATTTTAATTTTGAAGAATATAAAATATTTTTAAATTTTGGAAATTTAGTTTCTTGTATCTGGGATTATTAATGTGTATTAAAATTAATATTAGATGGTAATATTATATTTCAAATTAAGCCATAGGATCTTAAAAGATAAGAGAAAAATTAACAATTATATTGATTTGATAAATTATATTTTAACATAGAAGAAGAGACCGTAAAAATAAAACCTAAGCCTTGAAAGCTAATTTATTAGATAGAATGAAATATCTAGCAAATTAATTTAAAGGATTTGCATTTTGACAATATTAAATTTAGAGGAATCAGAAAATATTTAATGAGCCAAATCAAAGAAGGAAATTTGTAGGTTTAGAATCGCTCGAAAATGAATTTAAATCAATGTTTAATTTGTATTACAAGTTACTTTACAAGTTGAACTCACCTCACACTTAGCTTATGAAAAGAATAAAATCTAAAAACAATATAAATTTAAGAAATGTTATACAATAAAAAGAAATTAAACTCTAAATACGGACAAGTGAATTTAGAAATACCACAAGGGAAGCAGACTCTAGCTTTAAACCGCTCTTTCAAATAGCTAATCAAAAAAAGAGAAACCATACTAAAGGCGATGAAGAACTTATAGTCTCAATATAAGTCAAAGGTATGAGTGAGCAGATTTCAATTACATCTTGATGATTTATATCTTATGAATTATCAATTGGAACTATCTCAAGCATGACAAAAAAATTATAGAGCTAGCTAGAGATTGGCAAAATAGAGCTTTAGGGCACAAGTATCTTATAATCTTTATGGATACTAAGTTCTTAAAATTAGAATAAACAGTATCTTAGCTTGAAAAAATATTATTTTTTTTAAGAAGCATTGCTTGTATAAATATGGCTACATATATTATGCTAGACATCACAGCAGAGGGCAACAAGGAGATAGCATCAAGACTAAAGATAATGAAGCCTCTCAATATTGGCTATCTTTGCTTAATAAAATTAAAAAAGTGGGCTAGAAGGTGTTCTTAAATTTGGCATTTGCAAGTGTGAATTCCCTTGCACCTCATGTGGCTTAAGTGGTTTTATCTAAAACATAATCCCATCTAAATATCTAAAAGCAGAAATTCAACGATGCAAGAGTTCATCATGTACGATTAAAATTGTATATGCAAAATAAGAAGTTTTTAATTTTGTTTCGCAGAATGCTAGAAAAGCAATAGCTAAAGATTTAAAAACACTTTATTGTGCTAATACAGACGCATAAGCCTTAGAAAATTTAAATAAATTGATAATATCTGAGGAAATAAATATCCTAATATTAAGCAATCTTGGATAAACTATTGGGGTGAATTGTTAAATTTTTAAATATCTTGAAGCTATTAAGTTATTGATAAATATTGCTAATTTATACTACAAATCCTATGAAATCTTAAATTCTACAATCAAGAGAAAGACTAAACATAAAGGCACATTTACCGAGTAGCATCTGCTTTTAAAATAATCTATTTATTAACTCAGGACTTCAAAATAAATCGAATAATAAAATCAAGAAATTGATCTGAGATTTATCCCAAACTTTTATATTTTCAAGCAAATTATGGAAAAATATACAAAGTAGATGGAAGATATTGGTGGGTTCGCACAGTTTAGTTTACGGTTTCTTTGAATAGATGGTTTGAAGTATTGAATTACTTTTATGAGTTATAGATTTTATATTTCAACATCTTGTTAAAATAAGATATTTTCATCTATATTTTAAACCTTTCAAAATAAAAATTTATGATGTTTTTATTTTGAAAAGAAATAAAATGCCCTCTCAAAAAAAAATTATTTTGAATACTTTTTAATATAAAGGAATAAAATTTCTAAATCCTTTTGAATAATAGAAATAATCATATCAATTGGTTCGTCGCTTAGGATATTCTCTTCATATTTTATAAAGCTAATCATTCTAACAACAAATATAGAATCTTTATTCTTGAATATAATTATTTTTTAATATTTTTTTATCATCTTATTTATTATTTTTATCGTCAATTTTTATCCAAGTTTCTGGAATAATGTCATCATAGTAAAAATTACACTCTTTATTAAACCATCTTTGGGGTGCAAGTACTATTTTATTGGAATTATCATTTAGCCAAGCCCCCCACCATGAAAAAGAAGAATTTGCTATAATGTTATGCTTGCATAAACTCATTAATTGCATATCTCTAAAAGATTCTTCTTTTATATTCCAATCTACGAAAATACTATCTTTTTCTAATTCTAAATTATTTTTACACCAACAAATATCATTTGAAAAAATAATAAACTTCGGATTTTGAACTTTTTCTTGAATATAAAGTATACATTTTTTATAGTACTCCAAAGAAGTTAAACCACCAAAAAAGCGATTGCACAAATAGTCTCCTCTCCTAACATGAATAGAAATAGAATTAGTTATTTTTAAAATGTTTTTTAATTCAATATTTTTATAATTTTTAAAGGCAGGAAATACAAAATCTTTTCTTATCTCATCTTGAATTTCAATAAAATATTTTTCACTTTCCCAAGATCCTTTAAATATAACATAAGCTTTATTTAAAATATTTTCTATATATCCTAATTCATCAGTTGAGAATAAAAAGCTAGTTTTGTAAAGTAATTTTCTTAGCTGTTTATAGATTAAAGTCTGGGAACTCACAATGTTTTTTAAAATATTAATATTATTTTTTCTAGGATTTAAGCTAAAAATTTTATTTAGCTCATAACCATTATGGCATTTTACCCTAGTGAAGAATGAAACATCAACATACAAATTTTTTATTTTTTTTTTATTTGCTCTATAAAGAGCATATTGAAACATTTGGTTTCCCAAACCTCCCATGATAGCGATAATTTTAATTGATAATCCTTTTAAAATTATAATACAGAAAAATTACTTAAAAATAGTTTTATATAGATATTGTTTTAAGATACTAAAATATTTATCTCTATTTTGCCTTGTTTACGCCTTAATAATTTGCCTATCTATTGGTAGTCATAAAAATATTAAAATCATTATCAACTTGATATTATTAGTATTAATCCATCCGTGCAGATAATGAACCGCCTTCTGGGACACTTAGAAACACTATAAAATCTCACATTCTTAGAACATAGCTAAATATTTTATTTTCAATATCTATAAATCCATAAACAATAGTATTTAATTTATTTAGTTCATTTCTATATTAATTTAAAATAATGTTCATTGGATATATTGTCGCATATGTGCAAATTTATATATTTAATATATAGCAAAACATCCAAGCAATGATTCTAGTCCATTATTTATTAGATATACAACTAAAAAAAAATTTAGAGCCTTTTGACTATTTTTATATTATTCATAGCATCTGGAATTTTACAAACAGTCCTGATACAAAAAACATTTACTTATAATTATTTTCTATAAATGTTTATAAATACATTTTTTACAAAGAGATTATAATATCCAATAATATCAAATTGATTAGTCTATGCTTTTTGTATATCTTAATAATTTTTTAGGTGCATATATTTTATTGTAAACAGCTCTTACTCTTCTTAGAATTTTATTATTTTGAAAGCATACATACATTCTCATTATACAAAAATATTCTTTTATGCAAGTGCACTTTATTTTTAAGGTAATCTTAAATATATTATCAGCTATGCTAGATATTAAATAACATTTTAGATTCTCATATTGCAGCAAATTTTGTAACGAATAGCGTCTATATTATTTTTTGTTTTTCAAGCATAGTCAATATCAGTTAAAGCATATAAAAAAATATTTAAATCTTTTCGAAATGTCACCGTAATTTATAATAGTAGAACTACTACAACTAAAACATCTATAATAGAAAAAATGATTCCAAAGAATCTATTGTCATTTTAAAATATCTAAAACTATTTCTAGAAAGAGTAGCTATTGATAGTTTTTATTCATCTTTTATACTTCTTAAGTACCTTGATATAAAGTATATTGTTTTTTATTGTATTCAAATACTGCTTTATTTTGTTTGACAATAAATGCATTTTGATTTTCAATATATTCATTAATTTTACTAGGCAATTTTTTTGGACTATCTAAATATTCAAATTCTAACTCTGCATAATCTGTCATAAAACTTCTACGATTAGTAAAATTAATTATTAAGCCTAGTTTTCCTTTTTTTAAACAATCTATAAAGGCATTAGAATACTCACTTAAAAATAGGTCATTCTCTTTTATATCTTTATCTAATGTATTGTTTGAAATAGTTAAATTTTTCAATTTTAGGAATTTAACATATTGCTCAATTCTTTTTATTGAATTAATCCCTTCATGGGAGGGATGTACCATTGCTGGATGTGTTCTTATTGTAAATCTCAAATAAGGAAATTTTTTTGCAAGATTAGCGAATTCTCTTACACTAATATCTGTGTCACTTCTATTAATTAAAGATGACCAATCTCCAGCATGACCAAGAATTAACAAAATATCGTTAATTTTTTTAAAAGAAGTTTCAATCATTAACTCATCTTTTGATAGAGGTAATTTACTCAATATTTTTAATCCAAACTTTTCAAACCATTTTTTATCTATAAAGTCCTTAACTACAAATACACAATTTTTACTAAATATATCAAGATATGTCCTTGGCATATTACTAGGATTATTACCATCGATAAAGATATAATGCTTTTTATTTAAACTTAATAAGATATTTGAGACTCTCTTATTGTAATTATGAATAGTACTGGCAAAATAATCTACTTTCAGTGAGCCTAATTTAAGTAAAAGTGAAAATAAAAAATAATTATATACACGCTTTGTTCTTATTGCATCATTTTTAATTTTTAACCTATTTGCATCTACAGTAAATAAATATTTCTTTTTATCATAGATAATGTGTTCTACATAAATTTTCCTAGTTATTTTGCTTAATATCTTTTTAAATATATTAGATAAAAAATTATGATAAACTATTTTAGAATTTACAGAAGATAAATTTATAAATTCTGACTGCCAAACTTCGCTTGCTATGCCTAGTCCTTTTAGACAATGTGTATTATAAATTTTGTTTTTTGCTAATACTCTTTTTCTAACTATTATATTTTTATATAGCATACTTTTATTCATAAATTTTAAAACATCAAAAGTGTGGATATTAAAAGTATTGCTAGAATTGATGTCGCATAACTCCATTTCCTTATCATCAATATAATCGCTAAATATCTTAAACTCTATTATTTTATAATTTATATTAATTTTTATATATTCTATTTCATTATCAAATAATAAGCAAGTTGATAAAATAAGAATAGTATTGTATTTTTTAAAGTTTATATCTTCGCATAAGCTTTTTAAATCAACATTTTGATTTAAAACATACAGTACATTAAATTCATTATTTAATTGTCTCATTTATAATCTTTTAACCATTTCTCAGTCCTTTTAATATCATCAAATGTGTGTACATCAAAGCATGCATCTACGAAAATAGGTTTAATATTGTTTCCTAAAAAAGTCCATGGTTTTTGTCCATTTTTAGAATAAAGTGAATTTTTCATATTCAGTACCCAAAAATTATGTCCTAAAAAATAACAAGCTTCTAATTCTTGCCTATTAGTAGAGATTTCCTTATCGGCGAAATCAAAAAAAGCTTCTAAACTACCCTCTTTATTAAGCCTTTTTGCCCTATATGGATGATGATCTTGCTCCTGATAAACAGGAACTTCAGCAGAAATTGAACTGTCATTTAAAATATCATTTATTCCTTTTTCAATCCATTCACTTTTTACGGTTGCTGAATTTGCTAAAAAAACAATTAAAATATCAGGTGTAATATTATCATTCTTTTTCATATATTCAACTGCATGAAAAATTGCGTCAATATGCCTTGCAGTCGATGAGGATAATACTTCTGGCCTTTTAATCTTTTTAAACCCTAATTTATAAGTTATATCTAAAATCTTATCATCATCACTGCTAACATAAAAATGTGTGATTAGAGAAGTATTTTTGGCTACATTCGCAGGATAGCTTATCAAGGGTTTTCCTAATATAGGTAAAATATTTTTATTTTTTAAAGTATTATTTCCTCTTCCTGTCAATAATGCTACAATATTCATAATAATACTTCTTTTGCATATTTATACATTGTTTTCATTCCATCTGATAAAGAAATTTTAGCAGTCCAGCCTAATAATTCTATTTTTGAAGAGTCCGAAATAGACCCAAATTGATCCCCTTCATGTGAGCCAATATTTTCTATAAAAAAATCACTTTCTTCTTTATCGTTTATTTCTAAAATCAGTTTTATTAATTCCCTCACTTTAGTAGCAGTTCCTGAACCAACATTAAAAATTTCAGAATCAGTTTTATTATCTAAACCCAATATTAGAGCATCAACAACATCATCAATATATATAAAATCTCTATATCTCTCAAAAGAACCTGTAACAGAAATTTTGTTAGACAATATAGATTGAGCCATGAATATGCTTGCCATTCCTTGTTTCATATTTAGCATGTTTTGCCCTGGTCCATAAACATTAAAGAGCCTAAATATTGTATTTTTTATTCCATACTGCTTAAACATATTTAAATAATATTCTCCAGCAACTTTTGAAACCCCATAGTTTGACAATGGGGATAACAAATCTTCTTCTTTTATTTTCCCTTCCTTATTTCCATATGTCGCCATAGAAGAAGAGAATATTATTTTTTTAGCGGAACACTTTCTTGCAAAATTACAAATATTCAATGTTCCTTTGATATTTGTGTCTATATCAAGATATGGTTTAACTTGTGATATAGCCCCTGATGTCTGAGCTGCGAGATGGTAAATTAAATCAAATCTCCCCCCCCCCCCCTTTTTTTTTATAATATCAAAATTTTTATATTCTCTAATATCTAATATATACTTTTCGCATTCTAACTCAGAAGAAGCTATACGATCAGCAAGATCTATTATAGTTACACAATGACCATTTGTCTGCAATTTATTTGCTAAAGCAGTTCCAATAAAACCTGCTCCACCTGTGATTAGAATATTAGACACATAAATTCCTTTTAAAATATATTGAAATTAAATCGCTTGCAATATTATGGTCATGAACATCTTTAATTTCTATGGATTCAAAATAATCAGTCTCATATAGCAAAGGTTCAGAGCCAACCATACTATTTGTTTTAATAATTTCATTCTTATTAATTATGAAAATTCCATTAGTTATTATATATATTGGCTCAATATCTTTTCGTGATACAAAATCATTAGAAAAATTTAATTTAGATTTTTTATAAAAAACATACTCTTTTCTTTTTTCTACTGAAATAATTGATGATTTACCAGACTCAAGAAGTTTACTCCACATCTTTTCATATATATTACTACCTATAAAAGGAGACATTGAATTTGCCCAAAGGATAAATTCTGAATTAATATCCTTTACAGTATTTAATACCTTTTCCATATATGGCATATTTTTTTTTGTCTCATGAAAATTAACATTCTCTTTTAAAGCTATTTTTTTTATTGTTTGACTACTAGAACTAATATAAATATTAGTATTATCAATAAATTCTTTACACTGAGCTATCTTCCATTGTAATAATGTAGTATCACCAAATGGAGCCAAGTCGCCAGAATAATGGTACTGATTAAAATCCTGAGCTGGTATAATAACTACTATTTTCATAGTATTCTCCTTCTTAATTCTGGAAGTCTTTTAACTTCATTTTTAATCTGTAAAACACCAAACTCCCTTTTTGACAATATATATAATTCTTCAAACTTCAATGATTCTTTTAGCGCTTGAGCATTTTTAAAAAATATTTTTGTTGGTAAAATAATTTTTCTAGTTTCCATCTTATATATAATTTCTTTTAAACTTGGATAATTTTTGTTTATTATATTTAGTGTCTTACACGATATACTCCCACCGACTGTGAAAGTCAAGTTAGAATCATTTACTTTTTTTCCAATTTTTTGAAGAAGTTCAAAAGTAAAGCTACTGTCTGGTTTAATATTATCATTAAAATATGAAGCAGTTAGGTCAGATCTTCCGATGGTTATATTATTAAATTTATCTATTGCGAATTCAAGTATTTCATCTATTGATTTAATAGAATTTTTAGTTTCTATATTTAAAGTTGAATGAATTTTATGCCTTCCGTAAACTTTTTTCAATGAATCAAAAAATTTTTTTGCACCAAATTTACTTTCAACCATTGGAGCTATAATACCATCAACACCAATTTCTAGTGCGTCATTTATATCTCTTATGGCCTCGACACCGCCTATTTTTAAATATAATTTAATTCCAGCCTGTAAGGTTAGTCTTCTTAATCTCGTTAAATCACGAAAAGAAGAACCTTCAGCCTCAAACTCTGCTTTAATTCCTTGCAATTTATACTCATCACGAAGAATACAAAGTTGTTCATAAAGTTTTTTTTCAATTCCAAACATATTTATCCTAATCTAGATTCTTTATATCTTAACTTATATTTTTTATTTTCATAATATAACTTATTATATCATTTTTGCTTTTAAATTTTTAAAATTATCTAGTACCCTCAACACAGAAGCCTAAAAATTAGTGTTGCACTTCCAAGTTGAATGGGCAGTATTAAACAATCTTGACTAAATCATCGGGGAGGGGTGAATTGTGTCAGCCTTTTAAAATATCTTGAAGCTATCAAAAAGCTTGATTTTACCGCAAATCCTATGAAATCTTAAATTCTACGATCAAAAAGAAAGACTAAAACTAAAGGCACATTTGCTAAATAGAATCTTCTTTTAAAATTATGTATTTATCAACTCAGGACTTCAAAATAAATGGAAAAACTTAAGTTAAGAAATTGGCCTGAAATTTATCCCGAACTTTCATATTTTTCAGCGAAATTATGGAAAAATATACAAAGTAGATGAAAGATGTTGGTGGGTTTACACAGTTTAGTTTATAGTCTCTTTAAAACTCATTCTCAAGTGAGGTTAAACCTATAAAATTTTTTCTTGTATTTGGAAAATTTATATGCTAATTCTTCTAAATTTAATATTGCTGAAGTCTAAATTCTTTAAATTATTTACTAGATATTATTCTATCCAATAATTTAGGTTTCAAGGTTTACAATTTATTTTTATGGTCTCTAAGAGGGATAAATTATTTTTTAATAGTTTGTTATCAACATATCACAAAAATCTAATTTTCCTATCTCCATTATAATACTTGAATAAGTTAATCCTGCTCCAAAACCAGCTAGCATACAATTGTAAGTCTTTTTTGTAATATCGTTATGAACATTATGGCAAATACATACTGGTATAGTCGAACTATTAGAATTACCATAATATGTAACAACATTGCTAGGAACTTTATTTTTAGCCACACCTAATTTTTGAGATAATTTATCCACCATAAATTTATTTGGCTGATGAAAGAAATAGTAATCTAAATCATCTTTATTTATTTTTGCAAATTCTAATGTTTCATTGATATATTTAGGTATATCTTGCATAACGTATTGAAAAACAGCCTGCCCATCCATATGAACACTTTTTATATTTTTATTAAATCCATATTTAGAAGAGGAATATTTTTCAATCTCTTCTTGAGAATTATCTCTAAATCCTAAGGCAGGAAATATGAGGGCATCATATTTTGAAGAATCAATAATTGTATGCAAAAAAATAGGAAGATTTTTTTCACAATTTTCAACAACAGTTATTGTAATCGCATCACCCGATAATGGATAACCACTAGTATTGCTTCTGTCTGGATTTTTCGCAAGCACATCACCTGTAATTAATATAACTTTATTCATATTATCATTATTTAAAAGCATAAAGGCTTGCAATAAGCCATTAGCATAACCAGCACATTGCTGATTTGTATCCATACAAAAAACACTATTATCTAAATCTAAATTTGACATAATAAGATTTGACGTTCCAGGCATTAAAAAGTCTGGAGTAGTTGATGATAAAATAATAGCAGAAATATCTTCTTTTTCTAAAATATGATTATCAAACATATATCTAAGCCCAAATGTAGCTATTTTTGAAACATAACTATCACTTTTGAAAAGACGATGTTTTTCATAACCCATAGTTTTTTGAAGTTTTCTATTTTGTTTCTCTGAAAGATTGTTAAGCTTCATATCATCTTCAAAATTATATTCTGTTTCAGGCAAAAGAGACAATATACTTGTTATCTTCTTTCCATAAAATGTAGTTTTCATATCTTTTCTCCAGCTATTTTATCTTTATATGCACAAAATAAGCCATTCTAACCCTTTTTTGCTAATTTGATTTTTTAGTAATTTTTTATTACTAATACTTATTTAATGTAACACTTAAAATTCTTAATATATAATTTGCCAATAAGATTATCTATCTAATCAATTGTTTTATTATAAAATAAAAAAATATTTTTATATTTTCTATTTTTAATTTAAAATATGTTAAACAGTACCACCACTTTTAACTATTAATTTTTTTATTCTTTCTATGCTCGAAAAATTTTCAGGAAGAATATCTTCACCATTAATTACAATATTAAATTTTTCTTCAAATTCTGTTACTAATGTAATAACATCAAAGCTATCAAGCATACCTTCATCTATAAAATCTATATCATTTAAAAAATCATATTCTGGTCTTGTATCGATTAGTATTTTTCTTATTTTCTCCACTATTGTTTCCTTTATCTATACTTAGATTTGAGTAAAATTTTATCAATTTTCCCATTATGATTTAATGGCAAATTATCAATTTTATGATATTTAGTTGGCACCATATACTTAGGTAAAATATTCATTAATGATAATTTTATTTGTTTATCTATATCGTCTATGTTTTTAGAAGTATAAATAAGTATTATTTTTCTTTTAATATCATCATAAAAACTTATACAGTCATCTACATCATTTAATGATATAGCAGCAGTTTCTATCTCCCCTAATTCTATTCTATAACCTAAATGTTTTATTTGATTATCTTTTCTTCCACAGAAAATCAAAAGTCCTTCATCATCATACATTGCTAAATCACCTGTGCGATAAATAATATCTGGATAATCATTATGCAATGGATTTTGAACAAAAACTTCTTTTGTTTTCTTTGCATTTTTGTAATAACCTGGAGAAATACTTGTTCCCAAAACACACATTTCTCCAATTTTATCTTTATCTTTTATTAAATCATCTTTTTCATCTAAAATAAGTATTCTTTTATTTTCAATACTTTTTCCTATCGGCAATGATTCTTTTTCGGTATACTCTTTGTCCACAATATAATATGTTGAATTAACAGTCCCTTCTGTGAAACCATAAAGATTAGCAATAAAATTAAGTTTTGGGAGTTTATTTTTTATATAATTAAGATGTTTTACGGGCATAACTTCACCCCCAAACATAATAGTCTTTATTTTATCTAATACTATTTTATCAAGAGCTTTAAAATTGGATAAACTAATAAGCGCAGAAGGAACCCAAAACAAAAAATTAACATTATTTTTTTTTATAAATTCTACTACTTTGATTGGAAAAGCAAAAAGTTTTTCTGGGATAATTATCATTGTCGCACTTTGTTTAAGTGTTGCATAAACATCTTGTGTAGTAATATCAAAATATAGTGCAGATTGGTTTCCAAAAATAGTTTTTTTATTAATAGGCAGTTTATTACAAGCCCAATCAATATAGTCAATAATATTTTTATGATTAATTGTCACACCCTTGGGCACTCCTGTTGATCCTGAAGTAAAATATGTATACACAAGGTCTGTATCTACTGAATTTTTTTCATTAGATTTATAGGAATATATATCTTTTGAAAAGTCAATTAAATCATAACATATAATCTGTTCTTCTTTTATTCCTAAATCCAAAATCTTTTTTTTATTGTTTGAATTTGTTATCACAAGAGAAGGAGAAAGTGTTTTGATTAAACTTTGAATCTTTTTTTTTGGAAAATCTATACTAGTTGGAGTATAAAAATTTCCACTATAAACGATGCCAAGCATTGAAACAATAGCTTCGATACTTTTTGGTAAAAAAACAAGGATAGCTTTATTTTGTGTATAAGATATTTTTTTAATTATTTCATTAGAAATAGCTAGTGCGAGATGTTTGCACTCAGCAAATGTTATTGATTTATTTTCATCAATAAATGCTATTTTATTTTTATTTTTTAAGCAACTATCTTCTAGATATTCTAAAACTGATTTATTCAATTATAATCCTTATTTTATACTGTCAACATTACCATAAGTATAATTTTTCCCTAATTTAAAAGAGTCATATGGCCTTGCTAATAATATATTAATATCTTTTTTAAAATATTCTAATGTTTCTTCAAATGCACTTTTGCCTTTAATAATCATTATTTCTTTTTCGCCTAAAGTAATTCTTTTCAAAATATTCTTACTTTCTAAAATATTTTGAAATCCAATATCAACACTTGGAATAACAGTATCGTATAGGGTAAAAAGATTATATGTTTCTTCTGTGATTATATCACCATTAATAATTTTACCTGTAAACTCTTTTTCATACCGGTAAGGCACATTAGCAATAGCTTCAACATAATGCAAAAAGGTAAAACATTCAGTGGGTTTTGCACCAAAAAATAAAAACATATTATCGTCACTTTCTGATAGTATCTCAAAAGAACTTCCTTTTCCACAAGATAATTTGGATAGATTATTAAATTTTTCAGGTACTTCGCCTACAACACATACGGAAAGTAACGGATCTATAGTTCTAAAAGTGCCTTCTTTTTTTCTTACATATTCATTTAATACCCCCATTCTGGTTTTTGAATTTTTAATATCATAATACTTATTATTACAAAAACTAAAAGTATATGTTGGAAAGATAAGCGTTTTAACTTCTAAAGCCTTTATCGCTTCATACAATTTAGCAATAAAGTCTTTTCTTTTTAGCAAAGGTTTGCCAAAACCTATATCGGTATGAATATATAATATTTTTGCCTTATGTGCATTTAACTCTTTTAAGGATGATATTACATTTTCTAAAGTATAAATAATACCTTTTGTATCTTTAAATAGCTCTATCTTCATTAAAATATTCCCCCATCTATATAATAACTTTCACCTATAATATATTTTGCACTATCACTCATTAAAAACATAACCATATTTGATACTTCTCTTGGGCTTAGGTTTTTAGACACAGAACTATCATCTATTTCTTCAGTATTAGGTTTTAATAATTTATATTTTTCAGTATCTAATGACATCTTAGTTAAAACACTACCTACTAAAACACTGTTGATTCTTATTTTTCTTTTAAAAAGTTCAAGAGATAGCGTTTTAGACATACCTTCTCCTGCATTTTTACTAGCAATATATACTGCTTGCGCTTTTTTTGGCACTTTAGTTAGCATTGCAGAAAGATAGACTATAGAGGTATTATCATTTGAAAATGTTTTTTTACTTAAATGTTTTATGATTTCTAAATATGAATAGGTATTTACTTTCATTACTTTTTCAAAATTATTATAATTAATAACTTTTAAGGGATAAATTCCGACATTTCCCGCGCAATGAACATATCCATTAAATTTCGTATCATCATAATCTAAAAGATTTTTAACTAAGTCAAATAACCCATCTATATTTTCTAAATCATAAGACATATATCTATGTCCTTTTCCTTCCATAAGTGAGATTGTTTCTTTTAATCTTTCTTCATCTCTTGCAAGTAAAACAACTTTTGCACCAAGTTCACTTAGATGAATGGATATTTCTCTTCCTATTCCTGAACTAGCACCAGTTACTAATATTTTTTTTCCTTCAAAAGAAATCATGATAAATATCCTCTTACATCAAAGCACCTTCCATATACTCCACTTGAATATTCACTTAGTAAAAAAGCAACTTGCTCTGCAATATTTTCAGGGTCTATTGGGCCTGTTCTCATCTTATTTATTGTATCTTTTATTCCTGAAGATAAATCATCTTCATTTACATCTTCAGAAGATACAATCGCAGGACGAATTGCGTTTACTCTTATTCCTTTAGAATAAAGTTCTTTTCCCATAACAATTATGCTACTATCAATCGCACCCTTGCTAGCAGAATACGCCAGTTGCCCTTTATCTCCATTAATTGCAGCATAAGAAGATAAAACAACAATACTTCCTTTTCCCGAAATTTTCTTATTTGCGTAGCATCTTACCATCTCTGCAAAAGCATAATAATTTACAAGCATAATATCATGGAGAAAACTATAAGTTGTATTTTTTATTGGATGAATAGGAATAATGCCTGCACTATATACTAATCCTGCTAATTTTTGATTATCTATTTCTAAAATAGATTTCATAAAATCCATAATCTTATCTACTTCTTTTACATCAAAAACCAATGAATAGTGTCCCTTGCCCTCAAGCTCACAAAGAGTCTCTTTAAGTTTTTTTTCATCTCTTCCGCTTATTACTACTTTTGCACCTAATTTACTTAGCTTAATAGCTATTTTTTTGCCTATATTACCACTAGCACCCATTACAAGTATCTTTTTATTATTTAGCTCAAGCATTTGCATTTTCCACTTTTGATCTACCTTCATCCCAAGTAATATCTGTAGAAATAATAGGAAAAATATCTTTTGGACTTACGAGTGCATCTGCAATACCTAACGATAATCCGATTCCAAAACCTGCCATAATCAATGAAACTTCTTTATCACTATTATTTTCTTTATAAAAATCACACATAACATTTGGTATTGTTGCAGAAGATGTATTCCCATAAACGCCCAAAGAAAAAGGCACTTTATTTTTATCAGCTTTTATTTTTTTAATAATAACATCAAGCATTGATTTATTTGCTTGGTGCAATAAAATTGCATCATAATTATCAATACTTAAATCAAATGATTTTAAAAAAGATTTAAATAATCTAGGTACTTTTGTGATGCTAAATGTAAAAATAGCTAAGCCATCCATATGAATAGCAGGATCAAAGCTTGGATGTCCTGTATAAGCATACCTAAGTCCAGTAGTTGCACCCAAAGCTTTAAATCCACTTCCGATAGTTCGCAAATCAAATCTAAAACCTGGCGCATTTTTTTCGTATTCGATTAATGTAGCAGAACCGCAGTCACCAAATAGCAAATCATTCAAAGTTGGTTTAGCACTTATACCATTCACAGTATCACCAACCAAAAGTAAAACTTTTTTCATAAATCCACTTTGCAATTTACTTGCAGCAAGTTGTAGTCCATAAACATAGCCTGAACAACCAAGATTTACATCATACGCCATGCAGTTTTCTGATAATCCTAGCCTATATTGCAAAGTGCCTGAAGTTGTAGGAGCGCCATAATCTGGTGTTTGAGAAATAAAGATTATTGCATCAATACTTTCTCTAATAATATTTTTTTTTCTAAAAATCTCTTCACTTGCTTCAAAGCATAAATCTGACGTCATTGTTTTTCTATTTTTACTATAAAACTTTTGATGTACACCTGCTTCTTTTACGAACCTCTGTATAGACTCTTTATTAAGATATTTATAAAAATCCTCTGCTGTTAATTTATCTTTGGGTACAGCGCAACAAACAGCTGAAATTTTTACATTTTTTATATGATCAATAGCCATCTTTATTTCATTGTATTTAAAATATCTTGTACTGTTTTAAACTCTTTTATGTCTGCTGGATTGGCAATAACACCAAATTCTTCATCCATCATTACTACATATGATATAGCAGCCAAAGAATCCCATTCTTCTAAATCATCAAGTACTGTTTCTTTTGTAAATTCATTTAATCCTAACTCAAAAAGTTCAGCTAATAATTCCATCTTTTTGTTTAAATCCATTTTATTGTCCTTAAAATATATACTGCTAATACTATCAAAATAAATATTAATAATTACTCAAGTTTATAGTTTTATGAGTTATTAGAACTAAAAAATATTAATCTTTAAGCTGATACATATATATTTACAAAAATCAAAATAATTTATAGCTGAATATAATTAAGTATAAATTCATCTGTAATATATTTATCGCTTCTACTAAGCTTCAATAACATTATAATTTTTTAATATATAATGCTTAGCTATATTTATTATCCTACTATTTTATTTTTGCTAATAATTTTATTATTTATTTTTTCATATTTTTTAAATTTCATTGTCTCAATATTAAGATATAGTTTTTAAGCCCATCTGCTTTGTATCCAACTCCTATATCAAGTTTTTTAGCTATTTTGTTGTCATCATCAATCCAAGCAGTACATCTTTTATTCTCAAGAGGCAAGCCAGAGATTAAGTAATATCCTATAGAACGACCTCTATAATCAGGATGAACACAAGTTAATCTCAAATAGTATGTATCTTTTGCTCCTTTTTTTTCATATATAGCTATGCCAGCTATTTCATTATCTTGCTTGATAATGAAAATTTCTTCTTTTCCAATTAAAGTATTTAAATCAGAAATAGATGGTACATAATCAACTAAAACATCGAAAGTATTATCTATCATTTTTTTGATATCTTCAATATCTTGAACCTTAGCAAATTCAATTATTTCAAACTTCTTTGATTTCTTATCAGCACTATATCGCGAATAAACTTTATATGGTGAAAATCCTATGTTATTATACAATGACTTGTCTAGACTTTTTCTAGAAGCAACTTCAAGAATAATAGTTTTTTTGTGCATTTGGAAAAAATCATTTAAATCATTTATTGCCTTATAATCACTTAAAAAATAATAAAATCTATAAAATTCTTCTTCTTTTTTTAAAATAAAAATACTATTTTCTCTGACAAAAAAATAACAATTTTCAATAAGATTAAGAAAATCTTTATAATTAACGAAACAATTAGTATATTTGCATCTATTTTTAAATATTTTTATAGCTTGTTCTTTTGCATTTAATTTATCTTCTAATCTAAAATTATTGTAATGTCCTGCAAAAACTTGAATTGAATCCTTAAGACTATTTAAATAAGGCATAGTGATATTTAAATAGTCTTTTTTCTTTGTCCCTGGACCTTTCAGCGAAGTCTCACAAGATTCAAATAAAGAATCACCTGCAAATAAAAAATCTTCTACTAAAATACAAGAACTTCCTGCTGAATGACCTGGTGTATGCTTAAAAAAGAACTTATACCCTTGCCAAAATAATTCATACGTATCATCAAATGTAATATTAGCAGGTTTAACTGTAATCTCACTTATTGGTGAGTTTAATTTTTTGTTCATAAAGTCAAGTATAATATTAGAAAATTTAGATAAATTTTTAGATGATGATTGAATATTTTCACTTGTAAATTTTTGACTTATTAATTGTGCATCATATTTTAGTCTTAATTCATCAACTGCCATAATATGGTCAAAGTGTTCATGTGTTAATAAAATATAATCAAGCTTATCATTTCCTAGTGCTTTTAATATTTCTTTATAATTGTTTGGATCAATAACGATAGCGTGATTATTGTGTTGTAAAACATAAGAATTTATGCCAATATCATTTTTATTGCAAGTTGTTATTTTCACAAGATTCCCTTTTTATTTAAAATGATTCCATTCTAATATTTCATTTTTGTTTATATTTTTTCTTAATTTCATTCCTAAAATTTTATCTCTATCAAAAGGAGAAATCCCATATCCAGGTCTTAACATCTCAATATCTTCTTTTTTTATAATATCACCGATTTTGAGTTTTTTATTAATATGAAGTGACCTTGTAGCCCAATGTTTATCTAAAGATTCACAATCAGTTACTCTTTTTTTTGAATTACCATAAGCTGATTCTAGATTTCTTATTTCTGTAACAAGATTTTTCATATCATTAGGATCCATGCTAAACCAATGATCTGGCCCTTCTAAATTTTTATCAATAGTAAAATGCTTTTCTATTATTTTAGCACCAAGTCCAATAGCTCCAAGAGATGCTGTAATGCCCATAGAATGATCTGAAAAACCTATAACACAATCAGGATACATCTGTTTAAGAGTTTTAATAATATTTAAATTCATATTTTTTATCTCTGGAGGATAAATTGCAATACAATGCAATAAGCAAAGCTCTTTTGTGCCATTTTTTCTTAATAAATTTATGGCTAAATCTAAATCACCAATCGTAGATTTTCCAGTCGATAAAATAACTGGTTTTTTTGTTTGCCCTATCGCCTCTAACATATCAACATAATTCACATCAGATGAGGCTATTTTATAAATTGGGTTATCAAGTTTTTCCAAAAAACTAACACCATCTAAACTAAATGGAGTTGAAAAACAAATAAGATTTTTACTTTTTGCATAACCATAAATTTCTTGATGAAATTCTCTTTTTAATGTTACTTTATCAAACATTTCTTCAAGTGTTTCGCAGACCTCATTTCCTTTTTTGCCATATTTGATTAAGTCATTTTTATTTGATATTAATTCATCGCTAGTATAAGTTTGAAACTTGACAGCATCTACTCCACATTCGTAAGCAGCATCAATAGATTTTTTAGCTAATTCTAGATTACCATTGTGATTAGCTCCAATTTCAGCAACAATAAAAGCAGGCATATTATCTGAAATTATTTTATTTCCTATTTTAAACATACTATCTCCTATATTTCTATTTTATCAAGTATATTCTCAATATTTTTTAAAGAACTACCATCAATTATTTTATAAGCATTTTTACATATATCATTGATTTTATCTAAATCTAACTTTAACATATTTTGATAAGCATTTTTAATGTCACCTAAATCATTAATCATATTTTTTTCTCCAAAACTTTTTACTATGTATTCTAAGTATTTCCACCTTACAGCAGAAACTGGCACACCTAGACACATTGCCTCATAAGTTATCATACCACCAAGAGTGACAACTAAATCACTTGCTAATATTAAATCAACCATATTTACAGGACTATCTAAATATTTTACATTTTTTTTATATATACTTTTTATATATACTTTTCTTTTTTCTTCCATAGCGGGACCCAGTATTATTGTATAGAAATATTCATTATCTTTTATATTTTCTGAGAAAAATTCTGTATAAAATGCAGGATCAGCACCTCCAAAACATATTAAGATATTTTTAACTTTACTAATTGGCACATAAGTTTTTTTTCTATTTTTAACTACATTTTCAGGAACTATATAATATTCAAAACCTCTTATAATATCGATTTTATCATTTTTATAAACATAATCAAAACTATCTGATATGATTAATAAATCAGGTTCAAAACCTAATTCTAGGCCATTTAAGTGAATAATTTTTCTAATTCCAAATTTTCTTAATCTATTGCTTAACATTTTATCAGCATCTAATAAATCACAAATATATATATCGCAATTATATTTTTTAATTATTTTAAGCGAATCTTCTAAACTATCAGATCTTTTAATATTATTTTTTTTATACTTGCAAAAAAGATCTTCCGTACATTCAAAAATTCCAAGAACTTCTCTTTTTTTTTCTAGATAAGAAATCAATTCATAAGATCTTGATAGGTTACCAATTCCTATATTTTTATTTCCCCTAGCATGAATTATAACCATTTTAGTGTTCTCCATTATAGCTATTAAAAAAGATTTTTAAAATATGTTTTATATTTTTAATTAAAAATTTTGTTAGTTATGGCTTGTTAGATAGTGCATTATAATAGTATAAATTATGCTTTTATAATCGTATATGCAATAGATTTATTTTCAGCACCATATTTTAAAGATTTAAAGAAATATTGCCAACTCATAACTAAGCCTTAACTGAAATAAAATTTTAGTATATTTGTAATTTTATCTAATATTGCATGGATTAGAGCTTATATTTTAGATAAATAAGTATTTAATATTTTTTCAATTAAAAGGAATAAAAGTCAAAATAAATTTTAAAAGATTATTCACTTTTTATCTATAAATTTCATATAGTTTTGATTCAGTGAATATAACCTTTTCTTAAAGAATATTTCACTATAATTAAATTTGAAAATTTAAAAGGAAGCCTCAAGTGTTAGAAATTTCTAAACTAGATGAATTAAGGTCTTATTTTACTTTAATCCATCATACAAAAGGAAGACTTAGGCTAAGAATAAGTTCTAAGATAAAAAGTGAAAAGCAAAATTTAAAACTTGAAGATATTGATTCTCTTGTTCTAAAGATTAATGGTATCAAAAGTTTAAAAATCAATGAATTAATCGGTTCGCTTACAATACAATATGATAATGATATTTTTCCAAAAAATTTATGGGATGACTTATTAGAGGGTAAAAATTTAGAAAAAATTTGCCAAATAATTAATAAAATAATTAAGGAGTTAGAATAAATGAAAGAAAATTTTGATCAAGAATTGCTAAGTTCTAAAAAAATTGATACTAAACATTCAGAGCCCATTTTACATCAGATTTTAAGAATAGCAGTTTATGATGAGTATTTTGCCTATGAGGCTTATTCAAAAGTTTTAGAGCAATTTGGGGCTATTGAGCCTTTTGTACAAATTGTAGAAAATGAAAAAAATCACTATGTTTTTTTGATAAAGCTTTTAGAAAAATACCAAGTGCCTGTGCCTATTAATGATTGGGCTTTAAAAATCACAATGCCTCAAAGTTTGCTTGAATGTGCTGAACTTGGAGTTGCAAGTGAGATAAATAATATAAGATTATATGATTATTTACTAGAATTTGCAGAAGAAGATGACGTAAAAGATGCCTTGTATTTTTTACAAGCAGCGTCTTATAATTATCATTTACCAACTTTTAGAGCCTTAGTTTCAAAACTTTTTAACGAAGAAGAAACAAGCACGCAAGATTTTTCTTTAAATCAAGATGATTTATTAGCTAAGCTTCAGCAATTTCAAGAATTAGGAATTTCTCTTGCAAATGGAGAATTAGACCAAGATAAGCTAACAAAGCTTTTAAGCACTTTTAGCCCTTCATTTTTAGGTGGCTTAGTTCTTGGTGGAGCAGGAAGTTTTTTTGCTTCATCTATGATAAAAACAAGTGAAGAAGAACAAAAAGAAGATAATGATGAAGATGCAAGCGAGCAAGGTATTGACAAAAATTAGTTAAATAAAACATAATATAACAAAATTAAATAAAGGATAAATATGTTTGGCTTTATAATTGGATTAGTTATTGGTGGTGGCGCTGTTGTTGCCTTGAAAAAAAATAAAGGTGGAGCAAAAGAAATCTTTGACAAGGCTAAAAAAGAGGCAAAAGATAAGCTTAAGCTTGGTAAGAAAATTGCAAAAGATGTCAAAAAAGATATTAAAAAAAATATCTCTGAGTCTAAAAATGAGTCTAAGAATGAATCTAAAAAAGAAACTAAAATTAACGAAGAAAAAGGAGAATAAAAATGGCAAAATTTTCAATAAACACAGGAGAGCCTAGACATGTTTTCGGGCATTTTGTTAGCGGAGCCGTTGCTTGCGGAATTGCAAGTGCAACATTAAATTATAAAGATTATAAAAATAAAGAGTTAAGCACTAAGCAAATTTTAGTATCTACACTAAAAACTTCAGTAGAAGGTGGAGCGGTAACTGCAAGTGCAATAGCAGCTGCAAATTATCTAGGTAAGGGAAATATTTTAGGATTATTAGGAAGTGTATCTTTAGGACTTGCTAGTGTTTATGCAATAGAGCAAATATCACAAAAATATCCTTGCAAAAAAGAAGATGAATTTTTAATAAAAAAAGAAGGAAAATAATATGCATGATAATCCATACCAAACAGATATAGAAAATACAAGAAAATTTAAAAAATCTCACAAAGGTTGTTCAAATCCTTATATAAAATCGAAACAAAATTATAGCCATAATGGCAAGAATTCTAAGCAAGATGGTTTTTTAGGTGGTTTTGATACTAATGGTTTTTTAAAAGGGGCATTAATTGGAGCTTCACTTACATTTCTTTTAACAAACGAAAAAGTGCAAAAAACACTATTTAAAACATTTGCAAAAGGCGGAAACCTTGTTCAAGCTGGAATTGAAGAAATGAAAGAACGAATAGAAGATGCAAAAGCAGAGCTTGAAACTAAGGAATAAAATGCAAAAAGTAAGACTCTTACATTCTACTAATAATAGGGCTAGATTTTATTTTGGCTCTTTAAATAAGATTTTAAATATTAGTGAATTTATTTTTGATTTAGAAAAAAATAAAAAAATAAAAAAAGTAAGAATCAATAAAAAAGTTAAAAGTATAATCCTTATTTTTAAAGATTTAGAAATTTCTTTTTTGCAAGATTTACTAGAAAATTTAGAAATTTCTAAATACTTATCTTCTGCAACTTTTTTGAGCCTAAACGAAACTTCAAGCAATGAAAATAAACCTTCTTTAAAAGAAGTTTATAAATCTTCAAGTGTAATGGCTTTAGTACCTTTGATAAAAAATGATTATGCAAAAATGTTTTTGACATCATTTGCTGTTAGACCTTTGTTAATTGATGGGTTTAAAGAATTTTTTAAACACGGCTTAACTTCAAGAGTGCTTGAAGCTACTGCTGTGGGTGTTTCTTTTGCAAGAAAGGATTATCTTGCGGCGAATTCTACAAATGCTTTACTTGAACTTGGAGAATATATAGAAGAAACTACAGTTCATAGAAGTGATGATTTGATAAAAGAATTAGCAAAACCAAATGTAGAAGAAGCTTGGATTGAAAAGACAAAAGATGGAAAAAAAATCCAAGAAAAAATAAAAACTGCATTACTTAAAGTAAGTGATATCGTTGTAGTTAGAACAGGCGATACCATAGCAATTGATGGGCATATTATAAGTGGAAAAGCCCTTGTAAATCAAGTATCTATGACAGGTGAAGCGCAAAGTGTTGAAAAAAGCAGAGGCGATAGGGTAATTTCAGGAACTATTGTCACAGAAGGCACTATCAAAATATGGGCTGAACAAGTAGGTGATGATACGGCGACAGCTAGAATAAAAAACTATATTAAAAATTCTTTAGATGAAAAATCAAAAATAGGGCTAAAAGCAAGTAAATTAGCTGATAAATTAGTGCCGATTACTTTGGGCTTAGCAGGTTTTTCTTATCTGATTTCAAGAGACTTTAAAAATGTAGCTTCTGTTTTACAAGCTGATTATTCTTGCGCTTTAAAACTTGCAACTCCAGTTGCATTTAAAGCTTCTATTTCTCAAGCTGGAAGAAATGGCGCTATGATTAAAGGGGCAAAATCTATTGAAAATCTAGCCCTTGCTGATACTTTTGTTTTTGATAAAACGGGAACTTTAACTAAGGGGCAATTATTAGTTGAGTCTGTTTTGTCTTTTGATAAAAATTGGAGCGAAGAAGAGCTTCTTAATCTAAGTGCTTCAGCTGAAGAGCATTATTTTCACCCTGTGGCTGAAGCTATTGTAAATGCTGCTAAAAATCAAGGTTTTGTGCATATGCACCATGAAGAAGTAGAATTTATAGTTGCGCATGGAGTAAAAACTAGTGTGAAAGACAAAGAAGTAATTATCGGAAGTAGGCACTTTTTAGAAGATGATGAAAAAATTGATTTTTCTAAATATGATGAACAGATTAAAAAACTTCTTGTTAATGGAAATATGGTTTTATATGTGGGCTATGGTAAAAAACTTTTAGGAATTATTAGCTTAAAAGACACGCTAAGAGAAAATGCCAAAGAAAGTATTATAAAACTAAAATCGCTTGGTGTTAAAGAAATTATTATGATAACAGGAGATATAGAAAGCAAGGCAAAAGAAATCGCTGATGAGCTTGGCATCGATAAATATTACGCAAATGTTTTACCCACACAAAAAGCCAAAATTGTAAAAGACTTAAAAGATGAAGGCAAAAATGTAGCTTTTATAGGAGACGGCATAAACGACGCACCTGCTTTAATTAGTGCAAATGTTGGGATTTCTATGCACAAAGGTGCAGATATTGCCAAGGCGACAGCTGATATTGGACTTTTAAAAGATGATATTGCTTTGGTAGCTGAGCTAAAAGAATTGTCAAATAAAACGCTAAGTAGAATTAATAGAAATTTTAAGGCTACAGTTGGCATCAATAGTCTTATTTTATTTAGTGCTACACTTGGAGTTTTAAATCCTATTTCAACAGCTGTACTTCATAATGGTACAACTATTGCACTTTTGATTAACTCTTTAAGAAAAATAAATATTGATAATGCAAACAATACAAATAATCCAAATAAAAAAGCAAAGAAAGCATAATGGATAAAACAATAAAAGCTAAAACTAATTTAGAAACAAAAAAAGAATTAGCAAAAATAGGAATGAGTGTTTCCATGGGCTTAACTGTGCTAAGCTCTTTTTCTATGAAATCAAAAACTATGAAAAATATCCATTTAGGCGCTGGAGTTGCTCTTGTTGGATTTTCTTTTTGGCACTATGCTTTGTATGAAAAAGATAAGAAAATTAAACCAAGTAAATTAGACAAACTAGACAAAATAAAAAAGCCTTAAGAAAATATCTTCAAAATTTTTAAAAAACTATAAACCCAATAAAACTAATAAACAAAAATCCAAAAGCCTTAACTTGACTTTAAGTTAAAATTTGCAAGTATTAGAAGTATTTAATAAAAATTATAATAATTCTAAGACTAGAAAAGGCAGAAAATGAAAAATCTATTATTAGTTATATCAGCAATATTATTTTTAAGTGGGTGCAATTTTGATTATTTAAAATCAGGTAAAGAATTAAAAAAAGAAATTAGTCAAATTAAAAAAAGAGACCCGTATGGCTTTGATGGCGAATTAGATAAAAAGTTAGCTAGTTTGCAAAAGGCTTTTTATAATACTGCTGAGGGTAAAGCTCAGCTAAAAGCAAACAAAATACATAATGACAAGATATATAAACAAATAGTAAAAGACTCAAAGCTAAGCCCTGAAGCTAAAAAATGGTGGGCGGAAAGAGAATAAATAAATTTTAAGGAGTAAGAAGATGAAAGGATTTAAAGAATAATTATAAAAGAACAAGCTAGAAAAATCCGCACAAAATTAGCTAAAAATACTAAAGATAATTTATAAATTTAGTAAGTGGTATGCTTGCACATAATTATAAAACTAATAAAGTTATTAGAATAAAGCAAAAATTCTCATGATAGTGGAGTATTCACCTTATAGTTGCAAAATATTTAAAAGATATAAAATCTATTTGACTAGATTTTAAACATTGAGTCGAGTTTTTAAAATCAAAGATATTAAGTACAATATTTATAGAAATACGTTATAATATCTTTGAGTTTGGTAAACTAACTCCGTTAGATTGATTATCTAACATTTATGAGAGTAAAAAGCAGGGCTTAGGCTCTGCTTTTTTTTGCTTTTTTTAGCGGGTTAGTGAGGGTGGGACTTTTGTAAAAGGAGGTTTATTATGAAGAAGTTTACCAAACTAAAAAACTTCATAATTACAATATTTATTATTTTTTTTGTTCTAGTAACAAAATTATTTTAAATATTAGGGGGAGATTAATCACCTCCCTTTTATCTCTCAAATTCTTTTTTTGCTATTATAAAAGCTTTAATAGCTTTTTGAAATTTGGTATATTTTTAACTAATTATGCAAAAATATTTTTTCATAAATTTTGCAAATAACATAAATAAAGAGACAGAAAAGAAATAAAAAGAACTTTAAAAACTTAAAAAAAGATATAATAAATAAAATTTTTACTAAATTTTTGTTTTATATCATAAATAAATTCATCTTAATGCTTAGTTTGTTTCCTTATCATAAGGATATAAAATAAGTAAATTAAAGATAAAAAGCCCAATATTGTTGACATTTCTAAATAAATAAGCTAAAATCCACACTCACTTAAAATGTTCAAAAGCACTTTTGCTATTTGACGAGTTCTTTAAAGGAAAAAAATGGAAAAGATTAGACTTAAGTTAAAAGCCTATGACCACAGAGTATTAGATAGATCAGTTGCTTCTATTGTTGAAGCTGTAAAAAGAACTGGTGCTCAATTAAGAGGACCAATTCCACTTCCAACTAAGATTAGAAGATATACTGTAATAAGAGGTCCTCATGTAAATAAGGATTCACGAGAGCAGTTTGAGATTAGAGTTCATTCAAGAGTTATTGATATAGTGGCCGCTACTCCTGATACTGTCGATTCTTTGATGAAACTTGACCTTGCACCTGAGGTTGATGTTGAAGTAAGATCAATGGGTAAGGAATAGAACATGGAATATATAGTAGAAAAAATAGGAATGAGTAGAACTGTTAATACTTCTAGTACAGCTGTAACCTTAGTTAAAGTTCTTGATGTAAAAGTTCTTGATATACAAGAAAAAGGCACTGCATTTGTAGCATACAGCAGAGGTAAAAACTTTAATAAAACTATTGAAGGACAGCAAAAAAAATATAATCTAAGTAAAGAATTTAATAATTTTGCTACTTTAAAAGTAAACAATACTGAAGCTGGGGATTTAGATACTTCACTTCTTGCATCTGCAAAAGTATTAAAAACTTCTTTTAATTCAAAAGGTAGAGGTTTTACAGGTGTTATGAAAAGATGGAATTTTGCAGGTGGACCAGGTGGACACGGTTCAAGATTTCACAGAGCTCCAGGTTCGATTGGTAACTGCGAATGGCCAGGACGAGTTCAACCAGGTAAAAAAATGCCAGGACAATATGGAAATACAAAAATATCAGTTAAAAATGAAGTTATTTCATTTGATGACAAAAGTGGTATTTTAGTTCTAAAAGGTTGCGTTTCAGGACCTAATGGAGCATTAGGAAGAGTAAGGATTGCTAAATGAATAAAGCTATAATTTTAAATGATAAATTTGAAAATAACGGCGAACTAAAACTCCCAGAAGCTTTTGAGGGTATTAATTCGCATAATTTATATTTATATGTTAAATCATATTTATCAGCTCAAAGAGCAAATACAGCAAGAGTAAAAAATCGTTCCGAAGTAAGAGGTGGTGGTAAAAAACCTAAGGCTCAAAAAGGAAGCGGTGGTGCTAGATGGGGTTCTATGCGTTCACCTTTATTTGTAGGTGGTGGTCAAATTTTTGGACCTAGCAAAAGAAACTATGAGCAAAAAGTTAATAAAAAACAAAAAGTTTTGGCTTTAAAATATGCTATTAACGCTCAAGCAAAAAGAGGAAGCTTATTTGTAAGCGATACAATAAAAGTTGAGTCATCTAAAACAAAAGATGCTATTAGTATTTTGGCAAAATTAAACAAAAGAGATACATTAATAATAGTTGATACAATTGATGAAAAAACATATTTAGCGTTTAGAAATATAAAAAATTGTTATTTAATCGAAAAGCAAGAAGTTAACGCCTATGTAATTTCAGCTTATTACTCAGTACTTTTTGAAAAATCAGTACTTGATAGTTTAACACAAGAGGTATAAAATGGCAGATATTACTGATATTAAATCAATCCTTTATACAGAGAAGACAATTGAACTGCAAGAAAGCGGTGTTGTGGTAGTCCAAACAAGTACTAGAATGACTAAAAATGGATTAAGAGAAGTTTTCAAAGAGTATTTTGGGGTAAGTCCTTTAAAAATAAATTCTTTAAGACAAAGTGGAAAGGTCAAAAAATTCAAGGGAAAACTTGGAAAAAGACCTGACTTTAAAAAGTTTTATGTAACTTTACCAGAGGGCGCGGAAATCGCTAGCCTGTCAGCTTAAGGAGAGAAAATGGCAATTAAAAAATTTAGACCTATAACTCCAGCTAGAAGATTTATGTCTGTTATGGATACTTCAGATATAACTTCAAAGCCAAGCGTTAGAGCTCTTTTAAAAAGAGTAAAAGCAAGTGCTGGTAGAAATAACAACGGAAGAATTACCTCAAGACATAGAGAAGCTGGGGCAAAAAAACTTTATAGAATCATAGATTTTAAAAGAAATAAATTTGGAATCGAAGGTGTAGTTAGCACTATTGAATATGACCCTTATAGAAATTGTAGAATTTGTCTTATTACTTATAGAGATGGTGATAAAAGATATATTCTTCAACCAAGTGGTTTAAAAGTTGGTGATAAAGTAAATGCAGCTGAGTCTGGACTTGATATTTTACCTGCAAATGCTATGCAACTTATTGGTATTCCAATAGGAACAATGGTTCATAATATTGAGATGAAGCCTGGAAAAGGTGGACAAATCGCTAGAAGTGCTGGTGGTTATGCTCAGATTATGGGTAGAGAAGATAAATATGTAATTTTAAGACTACCTAGTGGAGAGATGAGAAAAATCTTAGGTGTTTGTATGGCTACTATTGGAATCGTTGGAAATGAAGATTTTTCTAATATGGTTGTAGGAAAAGCTGGTAGAAGTAGGCATTTAGGAATTAGACCGCAAACTAGGGGTTCAGCGATGAATCCAATAGATCACCCACATGGTGGTGGTGAAGGTAAAACAAATTCTGGAAGACATCCCGTAACTCCTTGGGGTATGCCAACTAAAGGTTATAAAACTAGAAAGAAAAAAGCTAGTGATAAACTTATTATTTCAAAAAGAAAAAAGTAAGGTAGGATAGATGTCAAGATCAATAAAAAAAGGTCCATTTGTAGATGGACACCTAATGAAAAAAGTGTTAAAAGCAGTTAAAGAAAATAATAAAAAACCAATAAAAACATGGTCAAGAAGATCTACAATCCTTCCTGATATGATTGGTTTGACTTTTACTGTTCATAATGGAAGAAATTTTATACCCGTGTCAGTTACTGAAAATCACGTTGGTTATAAACTAGGTGAATTTGCACCAACTAGAACATTTAAAGGCCACAAAGGCTCTGTTCAAAAGAAGGTAGGCTAAGATGTCAAAAGCAATTTTAAGATTTATAAGAGTTTCTCCAATTAAATCAAGATTAATAGCAAGAGAAGTTCAAGGAATGAACGCAGAGCTAGCAATAGCAAGTTTAGCTTTTACACCTAATAAAGCAGCAAAACTTATCTCAAAAGTGATAAGCTCAGCTGTTGCAAATGCAGGGCTTGAGCCTGAAGAAGCAATTATTAAGAGTGCAAGAGTTGATAATGGTCCAGTTTTAAAAAGATTTACTCCAAGAGCTAGAGGTAGAGCAACTCCAAAGCATAAACCAACAGCACACATTATGATAGAAGTAGCAGAAGCAAAAAAAGGAGATAAATAAGATGGGTCAAAAAGTAAATCCAATTGGTCTTAGATTAGGAATCAACAAAAACTGGGATTCAAGATGGTTTCCTGGCTTTGCAAAAATGCCTTCAAATGTAGCCGAAGATGACAAAATAAGAAAATTTATAAAAAAAGAACTTTATTACGCTGGTATTGCTCAAACTATAATAGAGCGAACTGCTAAAAAAGTAAGAGTTTCAGTTGTTGCAGCAAGACCTGGTATTATTATCGGTAAAAAAGGTGCAGATGTTGAAAAATTAAAAACTACTTTAGCTAAGCTTGTTGGCAAAGAAGTTGCAGTAAACATCAAAGAAGAGAGAAAACCTCAAGTTTGTGCTCAATTAGCTGCTGAAAATGTATCACAACAATTAGAGCGAAGAGTTGCTTTTAGAAGAGCTATGAAAAGAGTTATTCAAAATGCACAAAAATCAGGTGCTAAGGGTATAAAAATATCAGTTTCAGGTAGACTTGGTGGAGCTGAAATGGCTAGAACTGAGTGGTATCTTGAAGGTAGAGTTCCACTTCATACGCTAAGAGCAAAGATTGATTATGGTTTTGCTGAAGCACATACAACTTATGGATGCATCGGTATCAAAGTTTGGATTTTTAAAGGTGAAGTTCTTGCAAAAGGAATTCAACCTGAAAAAGCTGAAACTTCTAAACCAAAAAGAAGACCAGTTAAAAGAAGAGGTAAATAAATATGTTAATGCCTAAAAGAACAAAATACAGAAAGCAAATGAAAGGCCGAAATAGAGGTAAATCTTTTCGAGGTAATTCTTTAGCTTATGGAAATATTGGTATCAAAGCACTTGAGCATGGAAGAATAGATTCAAGACAAATAGAAGCTGCTAGGGTTGCAATGACAAGAGCAATCAAAAGAGAAGGTAAGGTTTGGATTATGGTATTTCCTGACAAACCTTTAACTGCTAAACCACTTGAAACTAGAATGGGTAAAGGTAAAGGTGCTGTTGAAAAATGGGTTATGAATATCAAGCCTGGAAGAATTTGCTTTGAGATGGCTGGAGTTAGTGATGAAATAGCTAGAAAAGCCTTAACCTTAGCAATTCATAAATTGCCATTTAAAACAAAAATTGTTACTGCGGAAAATGAAAATGAAATATACTGATATAAAAACTAAAAGCCAAGAAGAGCTTAAATCATTATTGAAAGAAAAAAAGGTGTTGTTGTTTGAGTTAAAAGCCAAGCTTAAAACTATGCAACTAACAAATACAAGCGAACCAAGAGTTACTAAAAAAGATATAGCAAAAATACAAACTGCTATTTCAGCTCTTGCTAAGTCAAACTAAGGGTCTAGGATGAGTACACACAAAAGAGAGATTCACGGTCTAGTGGTAACAAAATCTGGAGATAAAACAGCATCAGTTCTAGTAACAAGATCAGTTATGCATCCAAAATATCATAAAACTGTAAAAAGATTTAAAAAATATTTAATCCATGATGAAAAAAATGAGTTAAGTGTAGGCGATAGTGTTATAGCGCTTGAGTGCAGACCATTGTCTAAAAGTAAATCATATAGATTAAAAACCATTTTATCTAAAGGAGTCGAGTAATGATACAAAGTTTTACTAGACTAAATGTTGCTGATAACAGTGGTGCTAAAGAGATTATGTGTATCAAAGTTTTAGGTGGTTCTAAAAGAAGATATGCAACTGTTGGTGATGTAATTGTAGCTTCGGTTAAAAAAGCCATTCCAAATGGAAAGGTAAAAAAAGGTCAAGTTATCAAAGCTGTTGTTGTAAGAACTCATAAAGAAGTACAAAGAGAAAACGGCTCACTTATTAGATTTGATGATAACGCTGGAGTTATTTTAGATACTAAAAAAGAGCCAATTGGTACAAGAATTTTTGGACCAGTTGCAAGAGAAGTAAGACATAAAAACTTTATGAAGATAGTTTCACTTGCTCCGGAGGTGCTGTAATGCCTAAATTAAAAATCAAAAAAGGTGATAATGTAAAAATTATTGCTGGAAATGACAAAGGTAAAACTGGTGAAGTTTTATTTGTATTTCCTAAAACAAGCAAAGTGATTGTAAGAGATTGCAAAATAAGCAAAAAAGCTGTAAAAGCTGATAAAGAGAAAAATCCAGATGGTGGCTTTGTAAAAAAAGAAATGCCAATTGATATTTCAAATGTAAAAAAAGTGGAGGCTTAAGATGGCAAGTAGATTATACGAAAGATATAAAAGCGAGATTAAACCTACACTTGAAAAAGAATTCAAACAAAATACAATGCTAACTGCAAAAGTAGATAAAATTGTTATTAGTGTTGGTGCAGGTGAGGCTATGAAAGATAGCAAACTTATGCAAAATATTGAAGATACAATTTCACTAATCGCAGGGCAAAGAGCTGTAAAAGTTATTGCTAAAAAATCAGTTGCTGGTTTTAAAGTAAGAGAAGGTTCACCTGTTGGAGTTAAAGTTACTTTAAGAGGGCAAAGTATGTATATTTTCTTAGATAAATTATGCTCAATTGCACTTCCAAGAGTAAAAGACTTTAGAGGATTAAATAGAAATGGTTTTGATGGTAGAGGCAATTATAACTTTGGACTTGAAGAACAATTGATGTTTCCTGAAGTTGTTTATGATGATATTATTAAAACTCACGGAATGAATATTTCTATAGGAACAAGTACTGACAATGATGAAGAAGCTTTGAGATTACTTGAGCTTGTTGGCGTTCCATTTAAAAAAGGAAAAGAGTAATGGCAAAAAAATCTATGATTGCAAAGCAAAAAAGAACTCCAAAATTTTCAACAAGAGCTTATAGTAGATGTTCAATTTGTGGACGATCTCACTCAGTTTATAAAGATTTTGGTCTTTGCAGAATATGTTTAAGAAAAATGGCTAACGAGGGATTACTTCCTGGCGTTAGAAAAGCTAGCTGGTAAGGAGAAAAAAAGCCCATGATGAATGATTTAATCGCAGACGCTTTAACTAGAGTTAGAAATGCTGCAATGAGAAAACTTGAAGTAACAACTTTACTTCATTCAAATACTGTTGTTGGTGTTTTAAATGTATTACAAAAAAAAGAATACATAGAAAATTTTAAAGTTATTGATGGAAAAAATAATAAAAAAAGTATACAAGTTGTCTTGAAATATGATGACGACGAAAAATCAGTAATAAGTGAAATAAAAAGAATTTCAAGCCCAGGTCGAAGAGTATATAAAAATGCTTCTGAGCTTAAAAGTTTTAAAAACGGTTTTGGTACTATTGTTGTTTCTACAAACAAAGGTGTTCTTGCTAACGATGAGGCTTACGCTTCAAAACTTGGTGGCGAAGTCCTTTGTACAGTTTGGTAAGGAGAGCAGATGTCTAGAATCGGAAAAAAACCTATTGCTATTCCAAAAGGTATAGAAGTTACAGTTGATGGCGCACTTGTAAATGTAAAAAAAGGCAACAAAACAGCTTGTATTGACACGCATTCAAAAGTGAAAATTGAAGTTACTGATAAAGAAGTTATTTTTACTAAACTTGGAGAAGAAAAAGAAGCTGGAGCATTTTGGGGAACTTATAGAGCCTTAACAGCAAATGCTATCGAAGGCTTTGAAAAAGGCTTTTCAAAAACGCTAGAAATTAATGGTGTCGGTTACAGAGCTATAATTAAGGGAAATATTTTAGAATTACAATTAGGATATTCTCATCCAATTAATTATGAAATTCCTAAAGGTTTAGAAATTAGCGTTGAAAAAAATACTATTAATATAAAAGGTAGTGACAAACAAGCTGTTGGTCAAACTGCTGCGATTATTAGAGGATTTAGAAAACCAGAACCTTACAAAGGTAAAGGTGTTAAATACAGCGATGAAGTTATTATACGAAAAGCTGGAAAAACTGCTAAGAAATAAGGTGTAAAAAATGAGTAGAGCAAAAGATATAGTAAAAAAGAACCTTCTTAGACTAAAAAGAAAAAGAAGAATAAGAGGTAAGATTAGCGGAACAGCAGAGCTACCTAGATTATCAGTTTTTAAATCAAACAGATTTTTAAGTGCTCAAGCTATTGATGATGTTACAGGTACTACCTTAGCAGCAGTTTGTGGTAAAAAACTTAATTTAAGTATTAACAAAGAAAATGCAGTAAAAGTCGCAAGTGAATTTGCAAATACTTTAAAAGCAAAAAAAATTACTAATGTTGTTTTGGATAGAAACGGATATTTATATCATGGTGTTATTGCAGTATTTGCAGATACACTAAGAGAAAATGGAATAAAACTTTAAGGTGTAATGATGGCAATTAATAGAGAAGATTTTGCAGAGGCTATCGTTAAAATCGGTAGAGTAACAAAAGTTGTAAAAGGTGGTAGAAGATTTAGATTTACTGCTTTAGTTGTAGTTGGTGACAAACAAGGAACCGTAGGATATGGTACAGGAAAAGCAAAAGAAGTTCCTGATGCTATAAAAAAAGCACTTGATGATGCTTTTAAATCTTTAGTAAAAGTTTCTATAAATGGCACAACAATAAATCATGATATTGAGCATAAATATAATGCTAGTAAGATTTTATTAAAGCCAGCTAGTGAAGGTACAGGACTTATAGCTGGTGGAGCTGCTAGACCTGTTTTGGAACTTGCAGGTGTAAAAGATATTATCGCTAAATCTCTTGGTTCAAACAATCCAAACAATCTAGTTCAAGCTACTGTTGAAGCGCTTGCTAGAATCAAAGGTTAAAAATGATACTAGATACTTTAAAACCAGCTGATGGTAGTACAAAAAATACCAAAAGAATTGGGCGAGGACAAGGTAGTGGAAATGGTAAAACTGCTGGAAAAGGAAATAAAGGTCAAAAATCAAGATCTGGATATAAAATAAAAAGAGGTTTTGAGGGTGGACAACAACCAATTCACAGAAGACTTCCAAAAGTAGGATTTACTTCAAGAGTAGTTAAAGCACATTCTATAAATGTAGAAAAAGTTACAAAAATTAAAGATTTAGATGAAATTACACTAGAAACTATAAAAACTGTTTATAAATTATCAAGAAGTGTAAAAGCTGTAAAATTAATAGGCCCAAGTGCAAAAGATTTACTTCCTAAAATCAAAGATGCTAACGTAACTACAACTGGTAACTAAAGATGAGTAAAGAATTAATAAATAAAATCCTAATAACTTTGGGTTTTATTTTTGCTTATAGAATTTTAGCTTATGTTCCAGTACCTGGGGTAAATATATCTGTTGTTAAAGATTTTTTTGATTCAAATTCAAACAATGCTCTAGGTTTAGTAAATATTTTTAGTGGAAATGCAATTTCAAGATTAAGTATAATATCTTTGGGTATTATGCCTTATATTACATCTTCGATTATTATGGAACTTCTAGCAACAACATTCCCAACCCTTGGTAAAATGAAAAAAGAAAGAGATGGTATGCAAAAATATATGCAAATCATCAGATACGCAACAATAGTTATAACTCTAGTTCAAGCAGTTGGAGTTTCTATGGGGCTAAATTCTTTGACTAGTAAAACAGGGCAAAGTGCTATTATGATTGATATGGATACTTTTATAGCAGTTGCCGCAATTTCTATGTTGACAGGAACTATGCTTTTGATGTGGATAGGGGAACAAATTACCCAAAAAGGTATAGGTAATGGTATTTCTTTGATTATCTTTGCTGGAATTGTTTCAGCTATTCCACACGCAATTAGTGGGACTGTAGAACTTGTAAATAACGGACAAATGAATATTTTGACAGTAATTGGCATTTTGCTTGTAGTCATCATAACCGTTTTGATTATTATTTATGTAGAACTAGGAGAACGCAGGGTTCCAATTTCTTATTCAAGAAAAACCATGATGCAAAATCAGAAAAAAAGAATAATGAACTATATTCCTATAAAAGTAAACCTATCAGGTGTAATTCCAGCGATTTTCGCTTCAGCATTACTTACTTTTCCTTCTACGATTTTGCATAGTTCAAAAAATCCTATTTTAGTAGCAATTTCAGATTTTATAAGTCCAGCTTCATATACTTTTAATATCTTAATGTTTTTATTAGTAGTTTTCTTTGCATTTTTCTATGCTTCTATTACTTTTAATGCTAAAGACATAGCGGATAACCTTAAAAAACAAGGTGGATTTATTCCAGGGGTTAGACCAGGAGGCAGTACATCTCAATTTTTAAATGATACTGCTGGAAGGCTTACTTTTTGGGGTGCAATATATTTAGGGCTAATATCTACTTTCCCTTGGTTACTTGTAAAAGCTATGGGAGTACCTTTTTATTTTGGAGGTGTTGCTGTATTAATTGTTGTTCAAGTCGCAATTGACACTATGAAAAAAATAGAAGCTCAGCAATATATGAATAAATATGATACGCTAAGTGCAGTTGGGCTTTAATATGTCAATTACACTAAGAAAAAAAACTGAAATACAAAAAATACAAACCGCAGCAAATGTTGTTGCACAGACTTTAGAATACTTAAATAAAAATGTCAAAGCAGGCATGAGTTTGCTTGAAGTTGATAAAATGGGAGAGGATTTTTTGCTCTCTCACAATGCAAGACCTGCTTTTAAAGGCCTTTACGGCTTTCCAAATGCAATTTGCACTTCTTTAAATGAAGTTATTATTCATGGACTTCCAGATAAAACCATCATAAAAGAGGGCGATATTTTAGGAGTTGATATAGGCAGTGAAATAGCAGGTTGGTATGGTGACGCTGCTATTACTATGCCAATTGGCAAAATATCAAAAGAAGATGAGGCTTTGATAGCTTGTTCTAAAGACGCACTTTATTTTGCAATCGATATTATAAAAGAAGGTATGAGATTTAAAGAATTATCTTATGAGATTGAGAATTTTATAGTTAGTAGAGGTTATCAACCTCTTGTTGATTTTTGTGGACATGGTATTGGCAAAACTCCCCATGCTGAACCTGAAATACCAAATTATATAAGTTCAAAAGCAAATATAAAATCAGGGCCAAAAATTAAAAATGGTATGGTATTTTGTCTTGAGCCTATGATTTGTGCTAAAGAAAGAGAGCCAGTTATTTTAGCTGATAAATGGTCAGTTGTGTCTAAAGATGGGCTAAGAGGCAGCCATTACGAACACGAACTTGCTGTAATCGATGGAAAAGCAAGAATTTTAAGTAAAGTTTAAAAAGGAAAAAAGAAAATGTCAAAAGATGATGTGATTGTTGTTGATGGCAAGGTAATTGAAGCCTTACCTAATGCAATGTTTAGAGTGCAACTTGATAATGGACACATAGTTTTATGCCATATTTCAGGAAAAATGCGAATGCATTATATTAAAATTTTACCAAACGATAAGGTAAAAATAGAAATTACACCTTATTCTTTGGATAAGGGTAGAATAACTCACAGATATAAGTAAGGTATTAATAATTCTCTAGTCTAGATTTTTAGGCTAGAAAATGTTTTTTAACATAACTTTATAAAATCCACAATGACTCTTAAAGAAAAAATAAAACTTTTAACAGAGCTTCAAAAGATTAAAAGTTTTGGCTTAGAATATTTTAATCCAAATGTTTTCAGAAAAAATTATTCAAATACTTTGGAAGCTATAAATCTATCCCAACTAGAAGAACTAGTCCTTTCTTGCCACCTTTGCCAAAAAGCTAAAATCAAAAATCAAGTAATATTTTCAAGAGGAAATCAAAATTCAAAGATTATGATTTTACTTCCTCAAGTAACAAGTTTAGATGATAAAATAAATCTTTCGCCTAGTGGAAAAACAGAAGAAATTTTGGCAAATATTTTAGATATTTACCTAGGTGCAAAATTAAATGATTTGTATATTACAAATATTTTAAAATGCCAAATGGGAAATTTTAGTCCAAGTTATGATGATATAATATCATGCAAAATATATTTAGACCAACAAATTGAACTAATAAGTCCTAAAATTATTATTTCTTTTGGCTTAGAATGTTATAATTATCTTTTTAATGATGAGATAGTATATCCTGAAATTTTAGACCAAAATCTTTTTTACAAAGGTACAAGGATTTTTATTTGTCAAAGTTTAGATTTATTAAGAAGAAATCCATCTTTTGAGAATAAACTTAAAAATGATATGCAAAAAATTTACAAAATATTGGAGAAGATTTGAAAAACCTTATATTTTTTATTGTTGTTGTACTAGGTCTAAGTGCTTGCTCAAGTATCAATCTAGGTATCGGCAATTCTAAGCAAGCTACTACATCAAAACCAAACCTATTGCCTTCATCAAGCAAGAAGAAAGTAGGTAAACAAGCTTATAGAGTTGCTTTGCTTTTTCCTTCTAAAGTGGTGGGAAATTATGCTTATGATTTGGTAAATACTGTTTCAACTTATCTACTTATGCAAAACAAACAATTCAAAATCAAAATTTATGATTCTTTTGATGAAAAGACAGATTCTATAAAAAAACAAATTGCAAAAATCAATGATGATGGATACACAAATGTAATCGCCTTGCTAACTCAAAAAGGATTTTTGGAGATTAGAGATGATGAAAGTATTAAAGGTTTAAAAATTTATTTTCCAATTATAAATAAAAATAATTATTATGTCAAACATAAAAATCTTTATTTTGGCGGAGTAAATTATAAGCAACAACTTGAATATTTAATCCTTTATTCAAATGAAAATATAGTAGATTTTTATGATGATTCTTTTGTAGGGCAAAGATTAGACGACATGGTAAAATCCCTAGCTCCCAAAATTCTTTATTCGCATGTAATTGATGCAAGAAATAGTAGATATAGATATTTAGTTAATCATGACTCTTTAAATGATTCAAGTTTGATTTTAAATACACCTATTGTAAAAACTTCTATACTTTTATCACAAATTCAAGCAAATACTGATATTGTCCCAAAAATTATTTTATCGACCCAACTAAATTATACTCCTTTGATTTTTTCACTAACTCAAGTAAATGATAGAAAAAATCTAGTAATAGCAAATTCTATCGGAAAAGTTTCTCCATCTTTAAATGAAGCGCTCTTGTTAAATAATGTAAATATTAATTATAACTTTTTAGCATTTTCATCTCTTGTTGGTATTGATTATTTGTTTTCAGATAATCACTCTAGTTTGTTAAATTATGATATGGTAAATAATCAAGCAATTTACCTAGTTAGTCTTTATAAAGTCAATGATTTTAGCTTTGAAGAGATTAAGTAAAATTTGGTTAAAATGCCAAATAATATAATTTGGAGTTAGGTTTGAGAACACACTATTGCGTTGATGTTACGGAAAAAAATATTGGAGATATAGTAAGAGTTTCTGGTTGGGTAAATTCAAGAAGAGACCACGGTGGGATTATTTTTATTGATTTAAGAGACAAAGGTGGCTTGGTTCAACTAGTTTGTGATCCAAATGACAGTCAAAGTGCTTGGGAGATAGCAAGCAATATAAGAGATGAATTTGTAATAAGCGCAAAAGGAAAGGTAAGGCTAAGAGGAGAAGGCTTAGAAAATCCAAACCTAATCACTGGCAAAATTGAAATTATTATAGAAGATTTGCTTGTAGAAAATAAATCTAAACCTATGCCTTTTGATTTAGGTGATTTAAAAGTAAATGAAGAAATTAGACTTAAGCATAGATTTTTAGAACTTAGAACACCAAAAAGTTATGAAATTTTTGCTTTAAGAAGTAAAGTAAGTTTGACTGCTAGAAATTCTTTAGATAAGATGGGTTTTTTAGATGTAGAAACACCTTTGCTCACAAAATCTACTCCTGAAGGTGCTAGAGATTATTTAGTTCCAAGTAGGATTCATCATGGGCATTTTTTTGCACTTCCTCAGTCTCCTCAGATTTTTAAACAATTATTAATGGTCTCAGGTTTTGACAGATATTACCAACTTGCAAAATGCTTTAGAGATGAAGATTTAAGAGCAGATAGACAGCCTGAATTTACTCAAATTGATGTTGAAATGAGTTTTTGTGACCAAGAAGAGATTATTAGAGTTGCACAAAAACTTCTAGTAGATGTTTTTAAATCTTGTGGACATGAAATACCAAAATATTTTCCTAGACTAACTTATCTTGAAGCTATGGAAAAATATGGAAGCGATAAGCCAGATTTGAGATATGATTTGCAAATGAAAGAAGTTAGTGATATTTTCTTAAAATGCTCGAATGAGATTTTTTCAACACTAGCAAAAGATAAAGAAAAAAATAGAATTAAAGCATTAAGAATACCAAATGGAGATAAAATTTTCTCAAAAAGACAGATGAAAGGCTTTGAAGACTATGTGAAAAAATTTGGAGCAAGTGGTTTAGGATATTTTCAATTTAAAGAAGATGGACTAAAAGGACCACTTATTAAATTTTTTGAAAAAGAAGATTTAGATGAGCTTATCAAACAAACAAACTTAAGAGTAGGGGACGTAGTATTTTTTGGTGCAGGGTCTAAAAAACTTGTTTGGGATTATATGGGAAGACTAAGAATTCATTTAGCACAACTTATGGATATTATTCCAAAAAATGTTTTTTCTTTTCTTTGGATTGTCGATTTTCCTATGTTTGAGCTAATTGATGGTAAGGCTAAAGCTTTGCATCATCCTTTCACTATGCCACAAATTCCTGATAATGATGTAAAAAACTTAGATAATATAGAAAATCTAGAAGATTTAAAATCATTTGCTTATGATGTAGTTTTAAATGGCGTTGAGCTAGGTGGTGGAAGCATAAGAATCCATAAAGAAGATATTCAAGCTAAAGTTTTTTCACTTCTTGGAATTAGTGAAGACGAGGCTCAAGAAAAATTTGGTTTTTTACTTGATGCACTTTTATTTGGCGCACCTCCACATGGTGGCTTTGCTCTAGGGCTTGATAGATTACTTATGCTTTTAACTAATTCATCATCCATAAAAGATGTTATTGCCTTCCCAAAAACTCAAAAAGCACAGTGTTTAATGACTGAAGCTCCAGATGTTGTTTCAACTAAGCAACTAAACGAATTAGGACTTAAGCTAAAAGTACTTAATCCTAGCTAGGCTCTCCTAGCTAGATTTGCAAAATATTTCTTACAATCTAAAATACTCTAAATATCAAAAAATAACTTCAATTTATCAACTAAAATTTCAAGAAAACTTGAAAATTGATAATATATTTTTAGTATAAATTAATATTATTTTAATAAAAAATAAAAAAAATATGCTTAAAAAAATTATTTTTTCACTTTAGTTTTGCTTATAAAAAAAATCAAGTTTTACCTAAGATAGGAACTTAAGAAGTAAAATATTCTTTATAAAAAGATAATTATTATTATTAAACCCTTATAAGTGTAGATAATAAACAGCTTAAAGAGGTTTTTATAAAAAAATATAAAAATAGTGCTAATGAAATTAGTATATACTCAAAAAAGAGTAAAATTATATATAAAGTTTTTAAATAGAAAAAAACTTAATTTAGTTATTTTTATTTTGAAATTTTATTATATTTGTTAAATTATTATTTTTTATTTGAATTCTTTCATGAAGAGATTATAATATATCCAAATAAAAAATAAATATAAGGAGTTTAAATGGTTGAAAAAGTATTAAAAATTCTAGAAGAAGAGATTGTTGCAGCTGAGGGCTGTACTGAACCTATTGCTATAGCTTATTTAGCAAGCAAATGCGTAAGTATCATAGGAGGTATTCCTGAAAAATTAGAATTAGAATTATCAGGAAATATAATCAAAAATGTTCAAAGTGTAAAAATACCAAATTCAGATGGTATGGTTGGTATTGAAGCTGCTGCTGCACTTGGAATGATTCTAGGAGACTGCTCAAAAGAATTAATGGTAATATCTTCAGTTAATGAACATAAATTGCCAGTAGTTCAAAAATATCTTGATGAAGATAGAATAAGTATTAAAAAAATAGAGCACGAAACTGCAAAATTGCATTTAATAGCTACGGCTTATTTAGGAAGTGATAAAGTCATGGTTGAGATTAAACATTATCACACAAATATAGTTAAGATTGAAAAAAATTCAAAACCAGTTCCAAATTCTTTGCTGTGTGATGCAATGGGTGCTAGTGATACTATGACAAACACAGATTTTTTAACAGTTGCTCTTATCTATGATTTGGCTAAAACTATTGAACTTGAAAAAATCGCTCCACTTTTTGAAAAAGTTATAACTTATAATAGTGCTATTGCAAATGAAGGGCTAAAAAACACTTATGGCGCAGCTGTTGGTAAAACCTTAGCACAGGGCATGAAAGAAGGCGTTTATGGGCGTGATGTGAAAAATAAAATTATGAGTTTTACTTCAGCTGGAAGTGACGCAAGAATGAATGGTTGTTCTTTACCCGTTATGACTACAAGTGGAAGTGGAAACCAAGGAATGACAGCATCTTTGCCCATAATAAAATATTGCGAAGAAAACAATATTTCTCATGAAAAATTAATTAGGGCTTTATTCTTATCTCACTTAACAACAATTCATATAAAATCAAACATAGGACGTCTTTCAGCGTATTGTGGTGTAGTTTGCTCAGGTGGTGGTGTTGCCGCTGCCTTATCATTTTTAGATGATTTGTCACTTGAACAAATCGAAACTTCTATTGAGACTACTTTGGCTACTTTGTCAGGTATGATTTGTGATGGAGCAAAATCTTCTTGTGCAGCTAAAATATCAGCTTCGGCTGCTATGGCATTTGATGCTTATTATATGTCAAAAAAACATACAAACTTTAAGCAAGGAGAGGGCATAGTTGGGAAAAATGTTGAAGGAACACTAAAAAATATAAATGTTTTAGCACATAAGGGACTTGAAGAAACAGACGAAGTCATCTTAGATGTTATCTTAAAAAATAAGTAAGGAGTTTAAATGTCTAAACCTATAATTGGAATTTCAGGAAGTATTATAGTTGATGAGGGTGGAATGTTCCCAGGCTATAAAAGAGCATACGTAAATGATGACTATGTTCAAGCAGTAGCAAGTGCAGGAGGAATACCTTATATCATTCCTATAGTTGATGATGAAGAATTAGTAATTTCACAACTTAGTATGATTGACGGTCTTTTGATGTCAGGCGGACAAGATATAAACCCTTTAATGTATGGTGAAGAGCCAAATCGTTTAGTAGATGATATATTTCCACGAAGAGATACATTTGATGAAAGATTAGTTAAGAATTTTATGAAAACTAAAAAACCCATTTTTGGGATTTGCAGAGGTCATCAGATAATTAATGTAGTAAACGGAGGAACTTTGCATCAAGATTTAACTTTGATTAAAGGCTCTTATATAAAACATTGGCAAGCACATAATCCAAGTTATGAAACACATAGTGTTTTAGTTGAAAAAGATTCAAGATTGCATGATATTTTAGGAGATGAAACTTTGGTTAACTCTTTTCATCACTTAGCTATTAAAGATGTGGCACCTGGGTTCAAAGTGACTGCAAAAGCAAAAGATGGAGTTATCGAAGGTATTGAAAAAGTTGGAGATGAATTTGTCGTTGGTATTCAGTGGCATAGTGAAATGCTAAGTGCAACAAATGAAAAAATGCACAATATTTTTGTGAAGTTTGTAGGACTTTGCGCAAAAAATAAAAAGTAGAAAATAAAATAAAATAGATTTAAAATTTTAGAGGAAGGAATTTAAGATGGAAATTGTAAAAAGTAAGTTTGGGTTTTGGAGCATAATGCTTTTAGGAGTAAATGCTATTGTCGGTTCAGGAATTTTTCTTTTACCAAATAAAGCTTATGCTCAAGTTGGAGTTTATAGTCTTTATGTGATTATTTTTGATGCATTCTTGGTTTTATGTATGGCTTTATGCTTTGCTGAAGCTTCTGGAATGTTCAAAAAAAATGGTGCTGCTTATGTTTATGCTAAAGAAGCTTTTGGAGAATTTGTAGGTTTTGAAGTAGGATTTATGAAATGGGCAATAAGCATTATTGCTTGGGCAGCGATGGCAGCAGCTTTTACTAAAGCATTGTCAGTTGTTTGGGAACCAGCAGCAGAGCCAATGATTAGAACAATTATTCAAGTTGTCTTGATTGGTGGACTAGGAATTATGAATATCGTAGGAGTTAAAATATCTGCATTATTTAATAATATCGTAACAATAGCAAAATTAATACCTCTTATTTTGTTTGTCGTAATCGGAATATTTTTTCTTGATAAAGCAAACTTTGCTGCTCCAGTAGTAGATGCAGCATCAAGTGTAATAAACACAACAGGTACTCTAACGGCAGCTACTTTTGCTTCATCAGTATTATTAATGTTTTACGCATTTACAGGCTTTGAAGCTATTGCGACAGCAGCAGAAGATATGGAAAATCCACAAAAAAACTTACCAAAAGTTATTGTTTCTGTAATTATAGCAGTAGTAATTTTTTATATTTTAATCCTTGCTGTGTCTATAGGAACTTTAGGTTCATCACTAGCTACTTCAAATGCACCGATAGCAGATGCTATGAAAACTTTCTTAGGTGTTTGGGGAAGAGATTTAGTTCTAGCTGGAACTATCGTATCAATCGGTGGTATTACTCTTGCTTCATCTTTTTTAACTCCAAGAGCAGGAGTTGCTTTGGCTGAAAATGGTATTTTACCAAAATTTATAGGAAGAAACGGAAGATTTGGTACACCTACAGCAGCGATTGCAATCAGTACTATTTTATCAATTCTTTTATCTCTAAGTGGGACTTTTTACTTTCTTGCTGCTATCTCAGTTATCTCAAGATTTGTGCAATACTTGCCAACTTGCGTTGCTGTTGTAGTTCTTAGAAGAACAAGACCTGATTTAAAACCATCTTTTAGAGTACCTTTTGGACCAGTAATCCCTGCGATTGCAGTTATTATATCTTTTTGGCTACTTTATAATTCAAGTATGTATAAAATCTTATTTGGTTTAGGTGGTTTAGTCGTTGGTGCAGTTTTGTATTTTGTTATGCAATACATCAATAAAAAAGAAGCTAATAAAGCTACAAAAGCTTAGTTTCTTATAATAGCTAGATTTTCTAGCTATTATATTTTTGTATATTTGTATATTTTAAAATATTCTTACAAAACAATCTTTTTACAATACATCTACAAAATATTTTTTAAGATATTTCTTTTGCTTTAGTTTTTACAAAATCTGAAAATACATTAAACAATTTATTTTTTTCTTTATTTTTATGATAAATGATATAAAATTCTCTTGAAATTTTTATATTTTTAAGTTTCATTCTAAAAAGTTTTTTTGCTTCAATTTCCTCTTTTACAGCCAAAGTAGAAATAACAGTAATAGCTTCTTCATTTTTTAAAAGCACTTGTTTTATTTCATTAAAATCATCAAGCTCCATAAAAATATTTAATTCATTATATAAATCTCCAAGATATTTCATAAAAATATCCCTAGTTCCTGAGCCATTCTCTCTTAAAATCCATTTTTTATCTAAGGCATCAATATAATTATTTTCGTCTGCATTATCATCACTTGTTACAACTATAAGCTCATCATCTTTTATTTTTTCACTTATAATATTTTCATTATTACAACGAGTTTCAATCAAGCCAATGTCAATAGAACCATCAAGAACTTTGCTTATAATATTTTTTGAATTTTGAGTTCTTGTCTCAATCTTGATATTTTCATATTCCATTAAAAACTGATAATAAATATTTGGCATTAAGTAGTTTGCTATAGTTTTAGAAGATGTAATTTTTAATTTACCCGCTAATTTATTTTGATTAAAAAGTGCCTGTGCATTATTTAGTGCTTGAAAATGAGGATAAGAGATATCATAAAATTCTCTACCTCTTGCATTTAAAATAAGTTTTTTGCCAATTCTATCAAAAAGGTTTTCCCCTAAAGATGTTTCAAGAGATTTTATAGCTAAAGAAATAGCAGATTGACTTATGCCCATTTCTTTGGCGACAAGACTTACAGAATGATTTTTGGCCAAACTATAAAAAAAATTAAGTTCTTTGAATGTCATTTTATATCCTTATATAATTTATTTTATATTATATTTAAAATAATATATTTTACATATTAAACGATATGTGCTAAACTAAGAAATATTAAAATTTAAGGAGATTTATATGCAAAAAACAAAAATAAACATAAGAGGAATAATTCTAGTAGCTTTATTTTCTTTATTAGCAACTTTTATAGCTAGACTACATTTTTTTGAAAATATAGGGATTAGCCCTTTAATTATAGGAATTATAATCGGAATTATTTATGCAAATACTATCAGACACAAAGTCCCAGCTTCACTAACGCCTGGGGTTATATTTTGCACAAAATTTATTCTTAGACTTGGAATTATTTTTTATGGTTTTAGATTAACTTTTCAAAGCATTGAAGCTGTCGGATTAAGTGGAATATTAGCATCATTTTTGATGGTAGTCTGCACTTTTACTATAGGATATTTTGTAGGAGTTAAGGTTTTAAAACTTGATAGAGATATTACAATTTTGACAACAGCAGGTTCTTCAATCTGTGGCGCAGCCGCTATCTTAGCAACTGAGCCTATCATAAAAGCTGAGCCTTACAAAAGTGCAATTGCTGTTTCAACTGTTGTTGTTTTTGGAACTATTGCTATATTTTTATATCCATTTATGTATAGAATGGGAATTATACCTTTTAACGCTCAAGATATGGGTATTTACATAGGTGCAAGCGTACATGAAGTAGCGCACGTTGTAGCAGCATCAAATGCCATAGGCCCAGAAGCAAGCGCAAGTGCAGTGATTGTAAAAATGATTAGAGTCATGATGTTAGCACCATTTTTAATAATCTTGTCTTGGTTTATTGCAAGAAGTGCTACAAATAAAGGCGGTGAAAAAGGCAAAATTACTATACCTTGGTTTGCTGTAATTTTCATCTTAGTTGTAGGCTTAAATTCTTTTTCTTGGTTTTCTCCAAAAATTTTAGAATTTATTAAAATATTTGATACTTTTGCTCTTACTATGGCAATGTGCGCTTTGGGAATGGAGACAAGTTTTAGTAAATTTAAAGGTGTTGGTGCAAAACCTATTTATCTAGCTACAATTTTATTTGCTTGGTTAATTGTCGGAGGATTTTTTATAGTCAAATTAAGCCTTTTGGTTTAGTAAAATTGGGCAGTAAGTTAGCAGTTAAATTGTATTTTTCTTAAATAAAATTTTAATTATCTTAACTTTTGTTTTGTAAGCTTTATTTTAGTAAAATCTAAAAATTATAGAAGGCTCTAGAAAAATCAAATTTCTAGAGTTTGCTAGGTAAAAATTAGAAAATCAAAAATAAGGCATTAAATGTTTAGCCCAGAATCTATTATTTTATATATTTGCTTAGGCTCTTTCGTTGGAATAATCGCTGGACTTTTAGGCATAGGTGGAGGAGTTATTTTAGTTCCTGCCTTATCTAGTATATTTATTATGCAAGGCGTTATACCTGAGGCAAATATTATGCACTTAGCACTCGGTACTAGCATGGCGACTATTGTTGTGACTTCGTCTTCAAGCCTAAGAGCTCACCATAAAAAAAAAGGTGTGCTTTGGGATTTATTTAAATTAATGACTCCAGGGATTATCATAGGGGCTTTGTTAGCAACTTTTATAGGCTCATTTCTTAGCTCTTTTGATTTAGCAATTATTTTTATTATAGTTATGATTTTTGTATCTTTTAAAATGTTTTTTAATGGTAAAAAAGAATCGAGCAAGGAAATGTTTCCTCCAAAAGTTCAAGCTACAGCAGGATTTTTTATAGGATTAATCTCAGCTTTGGTATCCTTAGGAGGAGGCGTTATAAATGTTCCTTATTTTCTTTGGCAAAATATAGAACCTAAAAAAGCCATAGGCACAAGTGCAGCACTTACTTTTCCTCTAGCATTAAGTGGAACTATTGGATATATTATAAATGGTTGGAGTTTTACAAGTTTAGAACATCTTAGTTTAGGCTTTGTGCTAGTTCCTGTTTTTTTGATAGTTTCATTTTTTTCTTTTATTTTTGCTCCTTTGGGGGTAAAACTAGCATACACTTTACCCATAAATATTATTAAAAAAGTTTTTGCTTGCTTAATAATATTAGTTTCTGTTAAAATGCTAATATCTTTTGTTTAAATAAAAGAATAAATAAATATAAATAAATCAAAAAAGGAAATATAATGGATAAAACTTTTGAAGAAGCTATGGATTTTAGACATGCTTGTAAAAAATTTGACACTAATAAAAAAATAGAATGCAAGGATATGAAATATATTGTAAGTGCTGGGATTAAATCTCCTAGTTCTTTTGGTATGGAGCCTTGGAAATTTTTGATGATTACAGATGAGAAAATCAAAAAAGCTTTAAAACCGCTTTGCTGGAATCAAGACCAAATAGATACTTGTTCCAATCTTGTAGTAATGTTAGCTCTTATTGAAGATATTAAGCCAAGTTCTGGAGTTCCTTTGAAAATGTTTTCTAGAAAAGGACTTAGCGAAGATTTGACAAAAGCTTATGTGAAAAAATATGAAGATAAACTAGCTCCTATTTTAGATGATGATGAAAAAATATTTAACTATTCTTCTGCTCAAGTTCATATAGCAGCCGCAAATATGATGACAGCCGCTGCAATTAAGGGTATTGATTCTTGTCCTATTGGAGGATTTGATAAACTTGATGTTGAAAAACTTTTAAAAATTGATAAGAAAAAATATGGAGTAGCTTTGATTGTGCCTTTTGGATATAGAATAAATCCTCAAAGTAAACAATTAAGAAAAACATTCGAAGAAGTTGTTACACATATAAAAAGTATATAAGAAATTTTAAAAAGTAAATCTTTTAGCTAAATTTTCTTTAGCTAAAAGGCATGATGAATTTTTATAATCTAAATAAAATACTTAGCAAATTCATCTTTTGAAGCAAATTTTGAAGCTGATATTATTTCATCTCCTATTTTTAGCTTATAAATTTCATCTTCGTTAGTTTTTGCGTAACTTAGTATTATTTTAGCAGCCATTTCTTTGTCATTTTTTGAAGCCTTAATATCTAGTAAAGAATAAGGCCCCATAACATCAACAATTTTTACGCAAGAATATTTTTTACTTATAGTGTTTTCTAGCATTTTATTATCTTGCTCATTACGCCCAATAATCAACTTTGCATTATCTTCAAGCCTTAAGTGTCTGCCATATTTTAAGGTATTCATATCATCAACTTCTAAGGTATCATACTTTATAAAATCTTTTATTCTTTTAGCAGTATTTTGCTCCGTTAGCATACACCCACCAGCTGGTCTTTCATAATCTTGTATGCCAAAATCCTCTGCTAGTTTTATTTGCCTAGTCCTACTTCGCCCCTCAATATCTAAAAGCTTAGTCCTGTCAACCCAGCCCTCAAGCTCAGGCTTAGTTTCAGGCAAAAGTTTTGCACAAAGCGGACGAAGAATTAGATTATCTTCATCAAGGCTAAGTTTTTGCACATTTTGCATTGCTTCTTTTCTTTGGCTCATTGGGCGTTGCCCTACAACTTCACCACTAATCATAAAATCAGCTTTGTATTTTTCAAGTAAATTTTTAGTATGCCTAAACATAAAACCATGACAATCAATACAAGGATTAAAAGCAGAGCCATAGCCATATTTTGGAGAAAAAAGCACTTCTTTTATATATTTGTCTCTTAAATCTAGGATTTCAAGCTTAGCCCCGACTTGAGAACACATATTTTCTAAGTGTGCTCTTTTATCTTTTGTGCCACCAAAACCAAAATTTACATGTATGGCTTGAACTTCTATACCTTGCAATCCTATTATTTTCATTGCTAAAGTTGAGTCAAGTCCACCAGAAAATAAAGCAAGAGCTTTCATAATCTATTCCTTTAAAAATTTTTAAAATTTTAGCATAAGTTTACCAAAAATAGATTTGACTACTAATTGTTTTTATATTTTATTTTAATATAAATTTTTAAGTTAAAGTGATTTTTGGCTAGAATTAAGATAGATTTTGATTTAAACGAAGTTTTTGAAGATAAGCTTTATTGCTAAGGCTTAGAGCTTTACTCGGATAACTTCAAACCGATTATTATAGTCTATCTGTTCCCACACAAATATGCTGAGACTATTTTAATAATATTTAGCTTCAAAGGAGATTAAAATGCTTGAAAAGATTTTAGGTTTAGACTTAGGTATTAGCTCAATTGGTTGGGCTGTTGTTGAATATGACAAAGAATTAAGCAAAAAAGAGGATTTTTCATCTAATAAAATCATCAAAAGTGGAGTTAGGATTTTTACAGCAGCAGAAAATCCAAAAACTGGGGAATCATTAGCCTTGCCACGAAGACTTTGCAGGGGTGCTAGACGAATGACTAAAAGAAAATCTCAAAGAATCCATGCTATCAAAAAATTATGTCTTAAATATCTCGTGTTAAGTGAAAATGATTTATTCTCACAAGACAATATTTTTAAAGAAAAAAATTTAAAAGATGTATGGCTTTTAAGAGCTAAGGCTTTAAGAAGGGCTTTAGAAGCGAAAGAATTTGTGAGAGTTTTAATCCATATTGCAAAAAGAAGAGGATATAAATCAAATAGAAAAGTTGATGAAGTTGAAAACAGTGAAGATAAAGAGTATAAAAAATTAGATAAAGAAAAAGGTAAAGTCTTAAATGCTATAAGAGAAAACGAAAAACTATTAACTTCTTATTTGACTATTGGCGAGGCAATTTATGAAAATACAAAGAAAAACAAAATTAGAAGAAATAAAAAAGATGATTATAAATATAGCATTTCAAGAGCAATGCTTGAAAATGAAGTGAAAACTATATTTAAAAAACAAAGAGAATTTTTAAATTCAAGTGCTACCAAAGAATTTGAACAAGAATATTTAGATACATTTTTAAAACAAAGAGATTTTGCCTCAGTAGATAAAATGGTAGGTTTTTGTACTTTGGAGAAAAAGCCAAACAAAAGAGCACCCAAAGCTTCATATTTAGCCCAAGAATTTGTAACTCTAACAAAGCTAATAAATACAAAAATTATAGACAAAGATGGACTAGAAAGAAGCTTTACAAAAAAAGAACTTGAACTTGCATTAAATTTATGTAAGCAAAGTAAGAAACCTAGCTATTTAAAATTAAAAAAAGAATTACAACTTGCTGAGGAAGAATATTTTAAGGGGATTGTATTTTATGAAATAGATAAAAGCACAGGAGAATTTACTAAAAAAGCTACTACTTTTAAAAGTGCTTTTAAAGATTTTCATAAACTAAGAAAAGCCCTTACTGAAAATTGTGGCAAAGACATTTGGAATATAATCTCAAAAGATACCACTCTTTTAGATAAGCTTGGAGAAATATTTTCTTATCATAAAAGTGATACTAAAATAAAAGTAGAATTAGAAAAATTAGATTTTAAAGGACTTAAGCAAGATGAAAAATCAAATGTAATCGAAGTTTTGATAAGCAATATATCTTTTGCTAAAAACTTGCACCTTAGCTTGAAAGCCTTAGCTAAGATTGTTCCTTTGATGAAAGAGGCTAAGCGTTACGATGAAGCTATTGCTGAGCTTGGATATAAAAAAGAAACGCTAGAAAATAAAAGCAAATTCCTTAGAGGCTTAAATAAAGATGAAAATTTTGAGCTTACAAATTCTGTAGTAAAAAGAGCAATCGCTCAAAGCAGAAAAGTAATAAATGCGCTTATTAGAACTTACGGAAGTTTTGATAAGATACATATTGAGCTCACGAGAGATATAAAAAAATCCCACAAAGACAGAAATAAAATCCAAAAAGCACAAGAGGAATACCAAAAAGTAAAATCAGGTATTGCTGTAGAATTCAAGCAAGACTTTGGACGTGAACCAAATGAAAAAGAACTCTTGAAATTTAGACTTTGGAAGGAGCAAGGAGGATATTGTGCTTACAGAGGCTACCAAGGAGCCAAAGGGTACTTAGAACCCTCACTTATAATAAAAGATGAAAATTATGCACAAATCGACCATATTTTACCATTTTCAAAAAGTCTAGATGACTCAATGCTTAACAAAGTTTTATGTTTTAGTGGAGAAAACCAAAACAAAAGAAATAATACTCCTTATGAATATTTTATGTCTAGTGATAGTAAAAAACAAGATTGGGATAAATATGAAATATTCATTAAAAGCTTAAAGGGATTAAAGCAGGGCAAAAAAAATCGCTTATTAAAAAAGAACTTTGATGAAAATTCACAAAAAGAATTTAGAGCAAGAAATGCAAATGATACAGCATTTATGTCTAGATTTATAAAAGATTTTATTGAAGAAAATTTACTTTTAACTTCAAAAGATACGAATAAAGTTTTAAGTAGAAACGGGATGCTAACAAACTTGCTAAGACACTCTTGGCATATAGGCAAAAAAGACAGGAAAAATCACCTTCACCATGCAGCTGATGCTATTATTATAGCCTTTGCAACTCAAAGTGAAGTGCAGAGACTATCAACTGTATCTGCTAAAGTAGAAGGTTTTTCATATACTAGCGTAGAAAAAAAAGACAAGAAAACAAATTTTAATCCTCCCATGAAAGATTTTAGAGACATTGTATCTAAAAGTTTAGATGATATTTTTGTCTCTTTTTCACCTAGAAAAAAGATAACAGGAGAAGCACATGAGCAGACAATTTTTAGCCCAAAAGATTTAAGTGCAAATAAAAAACAAGAAAAGCCATCATTACTAAGTGGTGGTTCAGTTCTTAGGAATATAAAGTTAAACCATAATACAAAATTAGCAAAACAAAGCCTTATGCCTAGAATTGATATTTTTAGACATAAGACTAAAATGAAGTATTATGTAGTGCCGATTTATACTTATAATTTTGTTGAAAATTCTTTACCAAACAAAGCAATAGTTTCAGGAAAAAACAAAGATGGCACGCCTAAACCTTGGCTTGAAATGGATGAAGAATATGAATTTATCTTTTCAGTTTTTAAAAATGAACTACTTGAAGTAAAAACAAAAAAAGAATTAATAAGAGGATATTTTGTATTAGCTGATAGTGCAACATCTAGCATTAAGCTTAAGAGCCATGATAATAAAGAACACGATATTTTTAAAAGAGACAGTTCAAAACTTTGTATTAAATCTATTGGTCTTCAAAATGCGAATCATATAAAAAAATTCCAAGTAGATGCCTTGGGTAATATAAGCGAAATAAAAGAAGAAAAAAGAGTAGGGACAAGAAAAGAATTAAAAAAAGAAAGAATTAAAAAAGAAGATAGAAAAAAAGTTAAAAGAGCTTAAACTATTATTTGAGGAGTTTATATGGCTTGGAGAAGTATAATCATATCAAAGCCTTCTAAGACATCTTTAAAAAATCATAATTTTTTATATTCTCCAAAAGATGCCAAAGAAATTTTTGTGCCTATTATAGATATCTCTGTTATTATCTTAGAAACTCATCAAGTGACAATCACAAGTGCTTTGCTCTCAGTTTTAGCTGAATATAATATTTTATTATTTACTTGTGATAAAAAGCATATTCCAAATGGAATTTTCACTCCCTTTCATCAACATAGCAGATTTTATTTAACAGTACATTTGCAAACAAAATGGAGCGAAGCATTCAAAAAAAGAATCTGGCAACAAATCATAGTCCAAAAGATTACAAATCAAGCTAGAGTTTTAGGTAAAATCTCTAAAAAAAAGGAAGAAAAAGAACTATTAATTCTAGCAAAAAATGTCAAGTCAGGTGACAGCGAGAATATAGAGGCTTACGCAGCAAAAATATATTTTTCTTACCTTTTTAAGGATTTTATTAGAAAAGATATAAGTGATTGGAGAAATTGCGCATTAAATTATGGATATAGTATAATCAGAGGTGTAATAGCTAGAGACTTAAGTGCTAGTGGGCTTATCCCTGCTCTTGGACTATTTCATAAAAACCAATTAAATGCCTATAATCTAGCTGATGATATAATAGAGCCTTTTAGAGCTTTTGTTGATTTTGTAGTTTATAAAATACAAGAAAAAGAAAAAATTCCTAAAATCTCTGAGCTTACTTCTGTGCATAAAATATCTTTAGTCAAGATTTTACAAAATGTAGTAACAGTAAATAGTGATAAAATAAGTATTTTATATGCATCTTCTGTTTGTGTGAATTCTTTAATTTCTTGTACTAAAAATAATGATTTTTCAAATATTTTATTACCAAAGTTTAATAATGCTTGAGGTAGATAGGAGATTTATGCGTTTATTCGTATTTTTTGATTTACCGACAGGCACTAAAAAACAAAGAAGAAGTGCTAGTAAATTTAGAGCCACTTTGATAAAAGAAGCTTTTTCTATGCTTCAATTTTCTATTTACGTAAGAGTTTGTAAAGGGCAAGAAATTGTAAATAAGTATATTGAAAAAGTTGAAAATACCTTGCCTGAAGAAGGAAATATTAGAATTTTGCAAATAACTGACAAGCAATATTCTAGAATGAAAATCTTACTTGGAGAAAAAAGCGAGGAAGAAAAATGCGTAGGAATGAAACAACTTTTATTATTTTAGAAAATATTTTTGTATTTTCTAATTTTTACTTAAAAAAGAGCTAAAAAATAATAGATAATTCACTAGAAAATATAAATTCTTTTAAAAAAATGCCTATTTAAAAAAATATTTATAAGCAATTTGCTTTTATTTTTTTAAAGAAAAAGCCCCAAAGCCCACCAGTTAGCGGACTCAAGCTTAAATAGTATAGCATACTTGTGTGGGAACAGGTGCTATAACTTCTTTTATTTCATTAATTCGTAGAGTTGTAGTATAGCATACTTGTGTGGGAACAGGTGCTATAACTCTCTTCTTCTTTAAAACTCTTCTTAATCTAGTATAGCATACTTGTGTGGGAACAGGTGCTATAACCTCATCAACTGTGCCTATGAATTTGCTCAAAGTATAGCATACTTGTGTGGGAACAGGTGCCATAACAGTAGCTTTGTATTGTTCGCTAAGCTATTAAGTATAGCATACTTGTGTGGGAACAGGTGCTATAACTCTTTGAGTTATTATTATATATATATCGTTAGTATAGCATACTTGTGTGGGAACAGGTGCTATAACGTAGACTTCATCATACATTAATTGTATATTAGTATAGCATACTTGTGTGGGAACAGGTGCTATAACGTATGTTTCTTAGTTCATTTTGGGGATTTTAGTATAGCATACTTGTGTGGGAACAGGTGCTATAACTATTTAAAGATAGCCCCATTCAATAAGTAAAACATGCTTGTTGAATGGGGCTATAATAATATACTTACTATAAAAATAAATCATATAAAATTTTATAATTTATTGCTATTTTAGTAAAAATATATTATCATAATCAATGCAAAACATAGATATTTATTCAGTAATTCTTATAGCTTTTTTAGGCTCTTTTGGACATTGTCTTGGAATGTGTGGAGGTATTGTTTTAGCTTATTCAAGCTCTAAAATACAAGCAAAACATTCAAAGTTTAGACAGATTATTTCTCATCTTTTGTATTCTTTTGGAAGAATTACAAGCTATACAATCTTAGGGTTCGTTTTTGGACTTCTTGGGCTTGGCATAACTTTTAACAATAAAGCAAATGCAATACTTTTAATATTTTTAGCCTTCATCATGCTTCTTATGGGCTTTTCACTTCTTGGAAAATCAACATTTTTATTAAGCATTGAAAAAAATATTCTAGCTCAAAGTTGGTACAAAAAAACTTTTAGCCTATTTTTAAAAAGTGATAAAATTTTGAGTTTTTATGGACTCGGTATTTTAAATGGCTTCTTGCCTTGTGGCTTGGTTTACTTTTTTGCTATAAGTGCAGCAGCTAGTGGAAGTGCTTTTAGAGGTGCTTTACTTATGTTTGTTTTTGGACTTAGCACAATCCCAGCTTTGTTTTCACTCGGCTTTTTTTTAGGACTTTTTAAAAACTCTAGTTTAAGACTAATTTTTATGAAAAGTTCTGCAATTTTAGTGCTTATGTATTCTTTGTATACTTTTTATAGGGCTTTTAAATATTATTTAGCCTAAAAAGTGTTAGTTATTTTATGTCTAAAATTACGCTTAGAAATTTAATTTTAATGAAAAATCTTATATAAAATTCATAGAACGCTAAAACTAATATTATATTAAAGATTAAAATGGCTCAAAGCTTCTTTTTACTTTTTTAATAAGCAAAGTTTTGCTAAAATCACAAATAAAAACTTTATAAAATGGATAAACTTGAAAGAAATATTTGATTATATTATTATCGCTCTTTTTGTTATTTTGTTATTTATCTTTGTTAGAGGCTTTGTTAAAACGCAAGTTGATAAGCATAATAAAAAATTAAAAGATGCTGATACAAATTCGCAGCTTAAAACTAGAGATAGAAAAGACAAAATTTCTAAGGATAAAAATGCTAAAAACCTTACTGATTGAGTTTAATTTCGAAGAATTGCCTGCCTTACCTTTTTTAAAAGTTCTGCCAAGTATTGAAAAAAAATGGCAAAGTATTTTAGAAAAATATTCTTTGCAAAGTGCATTTGAATTTTTTTATACTCCAAGACGACTTGTTTTTTGGCATGAAGAATTTCTTTTAGCTCAAGCTGATAAATCTCAAGAATTTTTTGGTCCACCCTTGTCCATATCTTATGAAAATGGCGACAAAAGCAAACCTACAAAAGCAGCCCTAGGATTTGCTAAAAAATGCGGTGCAAACGTCACTGATTTAGAGTCAAAAACTGCGCAAAATGGGGATGTTTTATATCTTAAAAAAGATATAAAGGGAAGCTCTAGTGCCTCACTTTTAAATGCCATGATAAAAGAATTTATATTAAGCCTAAATTTTTCTAAAACCATGAGATGGGGTGAGGGTGAATATGAATTCATTCGTCCTCTTAGAAATTTACTTGTTTTATTAGATGATAAGCTTGTGCCTTGTGAACTTTTTGGAGTTAAAAGCCAAAGTAAAATTTTTGTCCATAGAATGGCTAGTTTTGAGCCAAAATCTTTAAATAATTCTAAAGAATATTTTAAAACCTTAGAAGAAAATGGCGTAATTTTATTTCAAGATAAAAGAAGAGATTTGATTTTAGAAGGTATTAAAGATATTGAAAAAGAGCATAAAATCAAAGTTGAGATTGACGAAGCTTTGCTTGCTGAACTTGTGGCAATAACTGAATATCCAAAGCCTTTGCTAGGCACTTTTTCAAAAGATTTTTTAAGATTGCCCAAAGAAGTAATTATTTCATCTATGAAAGAACATCAAAGATATTTTGCAGTTTATGAAAATACTGACTTAAATTCTAAGGCAATAAGAAATGCGGATAATAAGCTAGTAAATAAATTTATTGTTGTATCAAATGCCTTTACCAAAGATTATACTTTGGTTGTAAAAGGAAATGAAAAAGTTCTTTGCCCAAGACTTGCTGACGCTATGTTTTTTTATGAAAATGACCTTAAAAAAGGACTAGACAACAAAGGATTAAAAGATATAGTTTTTGTAGATAAATTGGGCACTTTGTACGATAAAATGCTAAGAGAAGTTGAGATTGCAAAAGCCTTAGCAAATGCTTTGGATTTTAAAGAAAAAGAGCTTTTACTCTCTTGTGTTAAGCTAAGCAAGGCTGATTTACTTAGTGAGATGGTATGTGAATTTACGGAACTTCAAGGACTTATGGGATATTACTATGCAAAAGTTGCCAATAAAGATGAAAAACTTTGCCTAGGATTAAAAGAACAATATTATCCTTTAGGAGAAAATGCAGAACTTCCTTCTAGTGTTTTTTCTTCGCTTGTCGCAATTAGTTCTAAGCTTGATAGTATCTTAAGCCTTTTTAGCATAAATAAAATCCCAAGTGGCTCAAAAGATCCTTTTGCACTAAGAAGAGCAGCAAGCTCAATCATAAAAATATCCATAAAATATAAACTAGATATTGATTTTTTAGTTTTGCTTGAATCTTTACTGCCTTTTTATAATGGACTCGATATAAAACTTGTAAAGGATTTCTTTTTTGAACGCTTATATAAAATATTTAAGGTTAATCCATCTATCATAAAAGCAGTAATAGCCAGCAAAGAGGGCAATTTTTATAAAATATCTTTGAAAATCACCGCACTTGATAGTATAGTTAAGTCAAAAGATTTAAAAGAATTTAGCATTACTTTTAAAAGAATAGCAAATATAATTTCTTCTGTTGATGTAGCTGAAGATGCAGAAAAAGACTTAAAAATAAAAGAAGAATTGTTATCTCAAAATGAGGAAAAAACTTTATATAAAATGTATCAAGAATATGCCAAGAAAGAATACGTAACTTATGAAGAAGAGCTAGATACTTTATTTTCTTTAAAGCCATTTTTAGATGATTTTTTTGCTAAAGTTTTTGTAAATTGCGATGATGAAAAGATTAAAGAAAATAGAAAAAATCTAATAATACTTATTTATAAATCTTTTAAAAATATTGCCGATATTAAAGAGCTGAGCATTTAGTTTTTTTGATGGATAATTTTTCTATAAACTTAACCAAACTTTATGATTTAAAAGAGCTAAATCAAAAGCAACTTTATTTATTTAAAGCTAAAGGCTTTGATGTTATTTTGGTTGATACACTTTTAAAGCCAATTTCAACGCTTGATTTTAAAGTACTAAAATATGATCCTTTTGTTTTAGAAAAACTATCTAAAGAAAATTCCATTTTAGTATTTTATTGTGATAGTGGTAAAACTTCTCTAGCAAGACTTGATTTTTTTAAAGCTAGACTTAAGGGCTTTAGATGCTATTCTTTGAAAAATGGTAGGGCGTATTGGCGTCAAAATTTCCAAGCCTAAAATATGAAAGAATGTATGAAAGAATATAAATATATTATTCTAGGTGCTGGAATAGCAGGGACTAGTTTGGCATATTTTTTAAGCAAAAGCCAAGCTTATGAAGATGTGCTTTTGATTGACGCAAATACTAGCATAGCTTCTGAGGCAAGTGGGGCTGCTGGAGCTTTTTTATCTCCCTTGCTTGGCAAAGATAATGTGTTTAAGAATTTAGTTAAAAATGCCCTTGAATTTTCTTCTAAATTTTACTTAAAAAATATGCCTGAACTTTATTTTCCTTGTGGAGTTTTGAGACTTCCAAAAGATAAGCAAGATGAAAATAAATTTATTGACTATGAAAAATATCTTGATTTTACTTATAAGAAAATTAAAAATGCTTATTTCTTTGATGTTGGTGCTTTGGTTTTTAGCTCTAATATTTGTAAAGCTTTAGCAAAAAATACAAAAACTATTTTAGGCGAAAAAATACTTAATATTGAGCATAAAGATGACTTTTGGTATTTAAAGGGAACTTCAAATTTTAAAACAAAAAATTTGATTTTATGCACGGGACATAAATTAAAAGAACTTATAAATGAGCCATATTTAGACATCAGAGAACTTTGGGGGCAAAGAATTGACATAAGTACAAGCAGAAAATTTGAACATAATTATCACAAAAAATGCTCTCTATCAAAAACTTATTTTAGCAAAAACTTTAATCAAGATATAGTTTCTATTGGTGCAAGTCATCACAGATTTACTAAAAATTATGGAAAAAATACTTTTTTAGAAGAGCAGATTAATTTAAAAAAATTATGTAAAAATCCTGTATCTTATAAACAAGGATTAAGCAAAGATTTAGATATTTTGATTTCTAGAGCTAGGGAAATTGCTCCACTTGATGATATTAAAATCTTAGATACTTTTGTAGGTGCTAGAGCTTGTAGTATTGATTATTTCCCTTTTGTTGGAGAAATAATTTCAAGCAAAAATAGCCTAGAGGCTAATAAAAATATAAAAAATGGCTTAGAAGTGCCAAAAGAAAAACTAAAATATTATAAAAATCTTTTTGTCTTTAATGGTCTTGGAGGTAGAGGTTTTGTACTTGCACCTTACCTTGCAAATATTTTAGCAAGTACTTTAACAAATAACCCCTTAATGCAAAAAAATATTTTAGACAAGCATCTAAAAAAACACCTAGATTTAGATATTAGATTTTTTAGATATGCTAGAAAACTTTAAAAAATAGTTAGAATAAGTAAAAAAATAATTAAAGATTTTTCTATGAATTAAAGTTATTTTTAATATTTACTTATGATAATTTTTACCTAATTTTAAGCACTTCTTTTTTATACTATCTCAAAAAAAATGAATAGTCAAAGATTATCTTGATAATTTTTAAGTTTCACTTGCTAAAATGATAAAACTCGCACTAAAAAGAAAATATTTTTTTTGTCTTATTTAATATATTTTTTTCAAACATAATTCTAGATTAAAAATAAAACAAAATAATTTCTTAATGGAACTTTAAAACAAATATAGATAAAATAATAAAAAGCTTAAAATTTAGAAAGTTTTAAATAATGAAAAAAAACCCTAAAAATCTAGCACCAAGTTTTAAAGATTTAGAGAAATTAAAAGAATTACGGTTTCAAAATAAGTTTTTTAGAAATCATCCTAATGCTTTAGAACTATTTCTAGAAAGTGCAAGAGCAAATGAAGAAAAAATAGCTGTAGAATTCGAAGGCAAAGAAATAACTTATGCTAAATTTTTAGAAGATATTTCTTCTGTGCGTTTGCCAAATTTGGAAAAAAATTCTTTGGTTGCTATTGTAAATGCTAATAAATATGAAGAAGTTTCAATATTTTTAGCTTTACTTTTTGCTTCTTATGTCCCAATAATTATTACTAAAGAAATGCCTTCAAAAGAAAAGAAATACATAAAAAATCTAGTAGCATATACTTTAAATCCTAGAAAGAAAGGAATGGAAGGTTTTATCCAAGCTAGCACTTTGGAATATGAATCAAATAATGATTTTGGACCTTTATTTTTTAGCTCAAATAGTACAAAAAAAAATCCAAAACTAATCTTAACCTCGCAAAGAGCGATTGCGCATTTTTGTCTTTGGCAAAGTTCTTATTTCTCAGAAACAAATTATAGATTTTCTCAGTTAAGCTCAGTAACTTCTGATATTTATTTAAGAGAGATTTTTACTTGTTTTTTAAGTGCATCTTGTTTGGTATTACCCACAGAAGAAGATACAAAAAATATTTTAACTTATCTTGAAACAAAAAAAATTAGTGTTCTTAATTCTGTTCCAAATTTAGCTTATACTTATTTACAAAAATTAGACAAAAAGCATGTTAACTCTCATCTTAGTTTTATATTTTTTACAGGCGAAAGATTGCCTTTGGATTTAGTAAAAGCTTATGACCATTTTTGTGTAAATAAAGTAAAGATTTTTAATCTTTACGGATCAAGTGAAACAAATTTAGCAAAAATATATTATGTCTATAAGCCAGATTTTAAAGGTGATTATTTACCTTTGAAAAAATCTTTAAGTAAAAGTGAATATTACTTAGAAAAGAATAGGGTGTTTATAAAAACCCTTTTTGGAGCTTATGGCTATATAAACCAACAAGACAAAGATTTTACTTGGCAAGATAATGGCTATCTTGTTTATAAAACAAAAGATTTGGCTAGCGTTGTAGACAAGTCAAAATATTTGTTTGTTAACTCTAGACTTGAAAATCAAAAAAAGATTTCAGGAAAAAGTATAAATCTTGAATTTTATGAAGATGCACTAAAACTAGCTCTAAATACTAAGGTTTTTGCTCTAATATTTCATAAAGAAAAAGTAAGAGTATTTACTGATTTTAAAAATAATGAAGTGCTTTTAAAAACTTTAACCAAATATTTGCCAAAAAATATCCAAGGTGGCATCTTTAAAATAAAAAGATTATGCTTAAATTCACATGGAAAACTTGATAGAAAGGCACTTGCTGACATACCTAAGGCCTTGAAAAAAAATATAAAGAAGAATGAAGTAAAAAAGGTAAAATTTAAAAATATAATTGTCAATATTCTAAAAACAAAAAATTTCAAGTTAGATGATGATTTTTTGAGTCTTATAAAAGATCCTTCTTCTTGTTCACTTTTAGCAAATGCACTTACAGAGGCTTATAAAAAAAATATAACGATAGAATATATAGCAAAATATTCAAGCCTTAGAGACTTAAAAAACTCTTTAAAAAGAAAGCTAACAAAAAAAGATTTACCAGTTAAGGGTTTAAATCCAAACCCTATAGATTAAATAAATATTTTATAATTTTGTATGATTTTTTTTGAGATTGTGCGACAAATTAATTGTAAATAATACTTACAAAGTAAAGCTTATAATAATCTATATAAGCCCTAAGAAGTTACCCCACTAAGAGCTTTTTGGAGGCTCTTTTGAGCCTCTTTATTCTATTTTAGAAATCTCTAAAATTTATCAATAAAATTATTTAGTGTTTGGCTAGGTCTCATAAGTTTTGCAGTGATTATATCATCAATAAGATAATAACCATTTGTATCTACTGCTTTGCCTTGAACCTCGTTTAACTCTTTTACAATTTTTTCTTCATTTGCTTGTAAATCTTTTGCAAGGTTTGTGAATTCATCTTTTAATTCTTTATTTTCATCTTGTTTAGCCAATTCCAAAGACCAATAAAGTGCTAGATAAAAATGACTTCCTCTATTGTCAATTTGTCCTATTTTTCTTGCAGGAGATTTATCATTTAAAAGAAATTTTGAAGTTGCCTCATCAAGAGTTTTTGCTAAGACTTTAGCTTTTGGATTTTTTTCATTATTTCCAAGAAATTCAAGTGAAGCAGCTAGAGCCATAAACTCACCCAAAGAATCCCATCTTAAATAATCTTCTTTTAAAAATTGCTGAACATGTTTTGGCGCTGAACCTCCAGCTCCTGTCTCAAAAAGTCCTCCACCTTTCATCAAAGGCACGATTGAAAGCATTTTAGCTGAAGTTCCAAGCTCTAAAATAGGAAATAAATCCGTATTATAATCTCTCAATACGTTTCCAGTAACTGAAATAGTATCAAGCCCCTTTCGAATCCTTTGGAGTGAATAAGATGTCGCTTCACTAGGACTTAAGATTGAAATTTCTAGCCCATTTAAATCATATTCTTTTAAATAAGTATTAACTTTTAAAATCATCTGCGCATCATGTGCTCTAAGAGAATCTAGCCAAAAAACAGCAGGTGTATTTGAAGCTCTTGCTCTTTGTACTGCTAATTTTACCCAATCTTTAATAGGCTCATCTTTTGCTTGACACATTCTAAAAATATCATCTTTGCAAACTTTAAAATTAAAAACGCAATTTCCACCTTTACCAAACACAGTTATCTCACCATCATCACTTGCTTGAAATGTTTTATCATGTGAACCATATTCTTCAGCTTTTTGTGCCATTAATCCTACATTTGGGACTGAACCCATGGTTCTTGGATCAAGCGCACCAAATTCTTTACAATCATCAACAGTAGCTTTGTAAATGCAAGAATAGCTTCTATCAGGTATCATAGCTAGGGTATCTTCTAGCTTATTGTCTTTATTCCACATTTTACCACCAGCTTTAATCATAGCAGGCATAGAAGCATCAATTATCACATCAGAAGGAACATGCAAGTTTGTAATCCCTTTTGAAGAATCAACCATAGCAAGACTAGGTTGCTCTTTATAAATTTTGTCAATATCATTTTTAATCTCATCTTGAGTTTTTTTATCAAGATTTTGGATTTTGGTGTATAAATCACCTAGGCCATTTGAAAAATTTACCCCAAGTTCTTCAAAGGTATTTTTATATTTTTTGATTAAATCTTTAAAATAAACTTCAACACAAAATCCAAACATTATAGGATCAGACACTTTCATCATAGTAGCTTTTAGGTGCAAAGACAGAAGTACATTTTTTTCTTTTGCTTCATCTATTGATTTTTGATAAAAGTCTTTTAAGGCTTTTGCACTCATTAAAGTAGCGTCAATAATCTCTTTATCTAATACTTTTAAATTTTCTTTTAAAACACTTTCTTTTCCATTTTTATCTTTGAAAATAATTTTTAAGGTATCAGCTTTTTCAAAAGTTTTTGACAGCTCTTGTCCGTAAAAATCACCATGTGACATAGTAGCAACATCAGTTTTAGAAGTCTTCGCCCAAGCACCCATCTTGTGTGGATTTGCTCTTGCATAATCTTTTATAGCTTTTGGAGCTCGCCTATCTGAGTTTCCTTCTCTTAATACTGGATTTACAGCTGAACCTAAAATTTGAGCATATTTACTTTTAATATTTTTTTCTTCATCATTTTTTGGAACATCTGGATAATTTGGTATATTAAAGCCTTTGCTTTGTAGTTCTTTAATCGCAGCTTTTAATTGAGGAATTGAAGCTGAAATATTAGGCAATTTAATAATATTTGTATCGCTAATTTGAGTCATTCTTCCAAGTTCTTCCAAGTCATCTTGAACTTTTTGTTCATTATTTAATTTATCATTAAAATGCGAAAGAATCCTAGTCGCTAGAGAGATATTTTTTACTTCCATTTTAATATCTGAACTTTTTGTAAAGGCTTTTATAATTGGTAGTAAAGAGTAAGTTGCTAAAGCTGGAGCTTCGTCCACTTTTGTATAAATAATTTTTGACATATTTATTTTCCTTGAATTTTTGTGAGTAATAAACATTCTAGCATTATTTTAAAAATATTTTCTAAATGCTAAAGGTATTTTATGAAATAAAAAAGCAATGTTTCTTTTTTATACAAATTATTTTATACTTTTCCAAAGTGAGGTAATATTTTTACTGTGTCTTCTGTGTTTTTTATGATTTGATTTTTTACTTTTTTTAGTTTTAATATTTTTTCTAATATTATATTTATGTTTTCTAAAAGATTTTGAAAAAAAGTGTTTTTTAGTTTTTGCATTTTTTACAAAATACAAATAGTTGCTTTTGATTGGAAATATTGCTGCTTTTATAGCATCAAAATTGACAGCACAAACAGGAGAATCAGGAATTCCTCTATATTTATAAGTATTATAAGTGCTAGTATCTTCTCTAATCCTTTTTGAGCTTATTGGAGTATGGGAATATTTTCCATAATTTAGCGTTCCATCCATTTGAAGTCTCATACCCTTTTTGAGTCTATTGTGAATAACACTTGAGACAAGAGGCATTTCTTTGACACCAGCTGATTCTTTTTGTATTATCGAAGCAATACTTAAATAAGAATACCAAGAACTTTTGTTGTATCTTCCAAATATTTTTTGACTGAAATTTTTATATTTTTGATTAGAATAAGAAATGAGATAAAACATCAAATGTCTAGCATTCATACCAATAGGTAAATCATAGCTATTTGCCAGGATATTCCCATCATCTTTAAATTTATACATATTATAAGCTTGCAATAAGTTGTAATAATTTAAATGCAATTTATTTGCTAGAATCTTTAGGAAAAAATAATAAGTTTCCCCAGGAACCAAAGTAACTCTTGTAATCGCTGCCTTTGAAGTAGTGAGCTTGTATAAAAAATCAGCCTTAGTCATAGAGGTTTTTCCAAGATTTATCCAACCACTTTGCGGGTATCCTAAATATCTTATCGTCATATTATCTATAAAATTTATTTCGTAGCCAGCATTTGATAAATAGTTTAATACTTTTGAGGCACTACCTCTTGGAATATCTATAACTTTACTTGATGTTAAAGGTATAGTTAAATAAAACAAAGCTATTATTAGCAATATTAAAACGGGTTCAATAATGTTTAAAACTATCAAGTATTTTTTAATTTTTATCTTAGTTATTTGTTTTATAATATATTTTACTTTATTATCGGGCATATCAATCTCATCTATTCACTTACCTGGTGGATTTAAAATTTCTAGATTGTATTTAAAATTGGATAAAAAACTCATTTTACGAGCTGATGAATTTCAAATAAATCTAGTAAATGATGATAAAAATTCAAAATTTGGACTAATCGCCTTTAAAAAAGCACTTGGAATAAACGATTATTTAAATTTATTTTCAAATATAGAAATAAAAAACCTAATAGTAAACAAGCATAAATTTTTTCTTTTGTATGCAAATAAGAAACTTTCATTAAAAAATAAAAATTTTAATTTTAATCTTAGATACAAAATAGACAAAAAAAAACATATCATTTATAATACTATAAATATTTTAGAAAAAAGCGATAAAATTAAAATAAATGCAAACGTTAATATAGATTTTAAATCTAAAAAAATTAGGCTTTTTTCTACAATTTTAAGCAATGATTTCTTTATAAAATTAAGAGGAAAAATAAATCAAAAAACAAATGAATATTCTTTTCTAAGTAAAAAATTTAAAATACACTCTTTAAAATTTTTGAGTAGTATCTTCAAATTTAATCCATCAAGCAAATCTTGGCTTGAGGATAGGTTGAAGTTCAAAAGTTTAGAAGTATCAAAAGTTGATATATCTTCAAAAGGACTTGATGTACAAAAAATCTTAAAAAATCTTAAAGTTAAATTAAAATTTAATGGTTTATCTTTGAGATATCTTGACGATGCTCCTAAACTTAAAGCGAAAATTTTAAGTGCTAGTTTGAAAAATGGAAATATTTATTTTGGTTTTAAAAATGCCTTTGTAGATAAGATAAATATTGATAAATCCAAAGTTGCTTTGCTTGATGCTTTTAATAAAAAAGCTAGAGTGGAATTTGACATAAAAACAAATTTTTTCCCAAGACCAACTTTTGTACTTAAGATGAAAGAAGTAAACGAAGGCGTAAAAGAATGGGCAATTAGAAGGCTAAAAGCTAAAGAATACAAAATATTTTCAGCAAAAAATACTATAAAACTTTCCGATGGAATTTTTGATTATAATACTTTTGATTTATTTGCTATGGCAAAAGACGCAAAATTTGTGTTTAAGGGCGAGGAAAATACTCTTCATGTAAATATTTTATACACAAGATTTAAAAAAGGCAATATTAGATTTTTCTTTGATGGACCAAGTGTAAATGGCTATAAACTTGATAATTCTAAAGCTATTTTGCATAATGCATATGAGGATAATATTGCGCTTGAGCTTGATTTACACTCAAAAAATGCCTTTGATTCTAGACCTTTAAATATACTAAAAGCTTATGGAATCTTAGTTCCATTTGCTCAACTTGATGGAAAAAGCAAAACAAATGTAAAAATTTTACTTCCAATACACGGCACTGAAAAAATAAAAGTAACAGCAGATTATGATACGAATTTTTCATATTTTTCATATCATGGAATAAAATTTTTAGCAAAAAAATTAAAATTTATTTTAAAAGATAATATTATAAGTCTTGCTAAATCCTGTGTTTTTTATGTGAAAGGTTTTACGCTAGACCACGTAGAAAGTGATTTTTACCTTAACTCTATGCATATGATTTTTAATTCTTCGATTAGGGATAAATACGGAATAATAAAAGGGCGTTTGATTAATAGTTATGATGTAAAAAATGGTATACTCAGCGGTTACTTAAACATAAAACATGCCAAGTATCCACAACTTCTGAACATAACCAATGAACAAATACCTTATAGTGTGTATTTTGCTAAGCAAATTAAAGCATATTTTCCTACTTTGGAGACATTTTATACTTATGATGAAAAAAAAGGTTATTCTCTAGAAATGCAAGACTTGCAAAAATTATATAACTTTATACCATTTTTTGATGAATTTGAGATTTCAAACGGTTTTATTAGAATGCAAGGCACAAGCCTAGATGATATAAAACTTCAAGCTAGACTAAGTGGATTTAATTTGCCAGTTTATTTAAAAACAAAGCAATTAAAAAGTATTTTAGTAAATGCAAGGATTGAAAATCAAAATGATATAGTTCTAAATTCAGCTAAAAAAAATCTAAATTTGCATATAAACTTTGCTAGAAAATTAAATATCTCAGGTTCTTTAAAACATGTAGGTTTTAAGGTAAAATTAAAGAATGAAAAAAATATTAAGAAGGCAGAAACGTACAAAGAAAATTTAAACAAAAGCTTCAGCTTAGCAAAATTTACTTTACCAAAAATTGATTTAGATTTACAAAATGGATTTTTTGCCTTTAATTCTAATCAAATAAATTTTGATAAATTAAAATTTAAAAGTAATAAAAAAAATATCTCTCTTGCTTTAAATGATAAAAAAACAAGTTTAGATATAGAAAAGAAAAAAAGAAAAATGAATATATCGTTAAAAAATGCAAATGATGATTTCGTAAATAGACTTTTTGGTAAGATGATTTTAAAAGATGGTAGTGCTGATTTATATGCCAAAGGTGATATGGGTATAATAAATGGGCATATAGATTTAAATTCAACAAAAGTGCAAAATATTGCCTTAATTAATAGACTTATTGTATTTTTAAATCTTATAAATCCTGTTTCAACTTTACAAACTACGACAAAAGTTATCGAGCAAAATTTTGATACAGGAAGTTATTTTTTGAAAAAAGGTCTACTGAAATTTAAATATACTAAAAAAGATGAATTATTGAATTTTTATTCTATTAAAACATACGGAAAAATGGCAAATTTTGATGCTAGATTAAAAATTTTTGTGAAAAAGAAAAAACTTGATGGTGCTGTAAAAATTATTTTTATGAAAGATTATAGTGCAATAGTGAGACAAATCCCAATTTTAAACTACATACTTTTAGGAGATGAAAAAAATGTTTATATGCTAGCTGATATAAAAGGAAGTCCTAGCAATCCTGATGTTCAAACACATATTACAAAAGAAACCACCCTAATACCTTTTAAACTTCTAGGTCGAATTATGATAGTGCCTATCAAGGCTTTAAGCAGTTTAATTCAAAGTGTGAATGATAAAAATACAACAAAAGACTCAAATGCGACTAAAAATAGCGGTAATAAAACTGCAAAAAAAAGTCCAAAAAATCAAAAAGATAAAGTTAGCAATAAAAAAACTTCAAAGAATAATTCAAATAAGATGGAAAATATAAATAAAAATGTAATCTTACAAGAAAAAATAAATCAGCAAAGTAAAAAAGATACAGAAGAAAATACAGAAGACAATATAAAATAAAATGCAAAGTATTTCTCTTAAAGATTTTAGCCTAGATGCCTTAATATCTCTGATTAAAAGTGTAGGTGTAGAAGTATTGAAAATCTACGAAAGCAACAACTTTCAAACTACTATGAAAAGTGATAATACGCCTTTAACAAGAGCTGATTTGATTACAAATGACTTGCTTTGCAAAAGTTTAATAAAACTTTACCCAAAAATACTGATAATTAGTGAAGAGTCAGCCTTGCCAAGTTATGAAAAGCTAAAAACCTGTGATTTTTTTTGGTGCTTAGATCCAATAGATGGAACAAAAGAGTTTATAAAAAAAAGCGGAGAATTTACCATTAATATAGGATTAGTTCACAAAGGTTTGCCAGTTTTGGGACTAGTATATGCGCCCGTTTTTAAAAAACTTTATTATGCTAAAAAAGGTGAGGGTGTTTTTTTGGAGCTTGATGACTTACTTTTTACCTTGCCCTTGCAGAATCAAGCAGAAAATCAAGAAAAGAATGAAAATACAGAAGAATTTAAGATTTTAGCAAGTAAAAATAATCTAAATAAAAAAACACAAGATTTTATAAATTCTATAAAAATGCCACGAAAAATACTCATACAAAAAGGAAGCTCAATTAAGCTCTGTGAAGTAGCTAGTAATGAGGGCGATATTTATCCAAAATTTAGCACTACAATGTGCTGGGATATATGTGCATCTCACGCCATTTTACTAGAATGCAAAAAAGACATTTTTATTTATAAAAAAGAACAGGCTAGCGTAGCTTTTGAAAAGCTAAGATATGATGCGAGTGAACTTATAAAAAATGATTTTAAAAATCCAAACTTTTTGGCTTGCTCTAAGGATATTTTAACTTTGATTAAATAGTGTTTATAAGTAATTTTTAGGTAAAATCACATTTTAAAAAGGAAGGCATTTGAATATATACAAAAAAATATCTGCAATTTTGACAAGACATGATAAAAGATTTTTATTTTTACTAATGGGATTTTCTGTATTTATTGCAATACTTGAAACAGTTGGAATAGCTGCGATTATGCCTTTTATCTCAATATCTACTAATTTTTCTTTAATAGATAGCAATAAATACTACCATCTAATTTATCATTTATTTGGTTTCAATAGTAAGGTTGATTTTGTTATGGTTTTTGGAGTGATTTTAGTTTTATTTTATTTTTTAAGAGGAGCACTAAATTTATTTTATTATTACACCCTTGCTAGATTTACAAATGGTAGAATTTACAGCTTATCATATAAATTATTTGAGAACTATTTGGGTATGAATTATTACAAATTTATAAATCATAATTCAGCCAAATTATCCAAAAATATAGTAACAGAAACTCAGAATTTATCAGGACTTATTAAAGCACTTCTTATGATGCTTAGTGAAATTTTTGTAGTGATCTTTATATATTCAGCCATGATTTATATAAACTGGAAAATGACCTTAGTCATGACATTGTTCCTAGGCTTAAATGTATTGTTCCTAGTTAAAATTATCTCAAAAAAGATTAAAAAGCAAGGAACTCTGAGAGAGAGATATCAACAAAGATTTTTTGAGATAATAACAAGTACTTTTGGAAATTTTAAATTAATAAAATTACAATCAAATGATAAGCTTATAATTGATGAATTTAAAAGTGCCAGTTTAGAAGTTGCAAAAGCTGGGACAATTTATGAAACTTTTGGACAATTTCCTAGAATCTTCCTTGAAACCCTCGGTTTTGGAATTTTATCTTCAATAGTTATTTATCTAGTTTTTAAACACGGCGGAGATATAAGAGCATTTCTAGGTATAATATCTATGTTTGTTTTGGGACTTTATAGATTAATGCCCTCAGCAAATAGGCTACTGTCTAATTATAATATGGTTATGTATTTTCATAAGTCGCTAGACGTTATTCATACTGATCTAATGTTTGATAATGAAAAATTAGGAGATAAAAAAGTTGATTTCAATAAAAATATTATTTTAAAAAATCTAAGTTTTTCGTATGATGGTAAAAAAGATATTTTAAAAGACCTTAATCTTGAGATTAAAAAAGGACAAAAGATAGCTTTTGTAGGTCCTAGCGGGGAAGGCAAAAGCACTTTAGTTGATATTATTATAGGTATTTTTCATTTAAGTATTGGAGAGATTTTAGTAGACGGAACATTAATAAATGAAGAAAATATAAAGGCTTGGAGAAAAAAGGTAGGCTATATTCCTCAAAGTGTATATCTTTTTGATGGCTCAGTTGGACAAAATGTTTCTTTTGGTAAAGATTATGATAAAAAAAAGATTAAAGATGTTTTAAAAAAAGCAAAAATCCTAGATTTTTTAGAACAAAATCAAGATGGTATAGAAACTATTGTAGGTGAGGGCGGAATTAAGCTTAGTGGTGGGCAAAAACAGCGAATTGCCATAGCCAGAGCCTTGTATCAAGACCCTGAGCTTCTAGTGCTTGATGAAGCAACTTCAGCCCTAGATGAAAAAATAGAAAAAGAAATAATGGATGAGATTTATGAGGTATCAAGAGATAAAACTCTTATAATTATAGCTCATAGACTGAGCACAATAAAAAGATGCGAAAAGGTTTATAAAGTTCATAGGAAAAATATTTTTGAGGACAAGAAATAAATGACTGGAGATATCGAACATACACGAAAAGTAAGCATAATTATACCTGCTTATAATGTATCTAAATATATAAAAAGATGTGTAGAGAGTGCTATGAATCAAACCTTAAAAGATATTGAGATAATTATTGTAAATGATGGTTCAAGTGATAATACTTTGGAAATATTAAAAGATTTTAAGAATCAAGATGAAAGAATAATTTTAATATCTCAAGAAAATAAAGGACTGTCTGAAGCTAGAAATGCTGGGATAGACATAGCAAGAGGGGAGTATATTCAGCATCTAGATGGAGATGATTGGATAGAGAACAATGCTTGTAAAGAAACTTATAATTATGCAAAAAAATGTGATTTGGATGTAGTTGTTTTTGATTATTATGAAGATGATGACAAAGGAAAATTAAAATATATAAAAGATTTGGATATAAAAAATTATGATACTATTTCTGGAGAGGAATATGTTAAGTTATTTTTTCATGAAAATTTACCAAATGTTGTCTGGTCTAAAATATGGAGAAGAAAATTATATAATAAAATAAGACATCCAAAAGGCTATATTAATTTTGGCGAGGATACGGCGACTACACCTAGATTGGCTTTTAAGGCTAAGAAAATAGGAAAAATAAATAAGGCTTTTATGCACTATATTTATAACCAAAATTCTATAACAAACCATAAAAAAGCCTTAAAATTTTATCAACTAGAAGATGTATTTAATATTCTAGTTGATTATTTTGTAAACCAACAAGATATCATATTGGCTATTAATGATTTTAAATTGAAGTCATTGTTGTTAATTTTATTTTATAAGTCTGAATGGGGCAATGAAAAATATATTAAAGGAGTGAATCTGACTTTAAAAACTCTTAAAAATTTAAATTGGAAAACTTTTAGATGTCCTTGGCATAAAAAAATAGCCCTTAGGATAATTGTACTTTTAATTCATTTTTTTGGTATAAAATTTACAAATAAATTTGTATATTTAATATATTCAATATACAAAGTTTTAAATGCCTTATCTGATAACCTACTTTCTGCTTTTATTCATATGTTTAAATAGTACTATTGCTGGAAAAAAATTTATTTATTTTACTATGTTTTTATGGATTGATATATGATGTTGGTTGGGATTGGCAAAATTACCAACCTTATTTTTTATTACCATCTTAAATTTCGTGGTATAGGATTTAATTTTCTACAAAATACTTTTTACAAAATTTCACCTCATTATGCAGTTCGGCAATTTTTTTTAGCTTTTATGTCAATGTATTTTTTATTAAAAATTCAAAATTATATTCTGAAAATAAACAAACTTTATCATTGCTTATATTTTTTTTGTATTCCAATGTTCCTTTATTTTTCAGTTCTAAGGCAGGCAATAGCAATTTCTATTTTTCAATAGTAAATATTAAAGAAAAACAACCAATAAGATATATTACTAAAAAAATTTTAGCATCTTCTTTGCATTCTAGCTTACTCTTGACTTTGTCATTGTATTGGGCTCTCAATAGAGAGGTTAAAGTAAAATATATGTTATTTTTCTTTTTTTTTGATAAATTTTTTCTTTTTTTTAAAAATTAATATTTTAAAAAAAATTATAGATATTTTTTATTTTATTAATAAATCTCTTATTGCATATTATGTTGCTGAAGCAGAAAACTCACATTACTTTTTTGGATATTTTTCTCAAACTTTTATTGTATTATTTTGTATATTTAATTATAAAAAATTAAAAAAAATACATATTTTTTAATTTTTTTTAATACATATTTTATAATGTACGCTACGAAATATTTATTTTTCTTTAATGATGTTTTTGCACGAAGAATATCACTAATTCTTGGCATTAGTGCTATTTTTTTATTTCCCATGTTGCTAGGTTTGTTTGAAAAACACAAAATAAGATATTTAGCTATAATGTTTTTTATTATTTATCTCACAACTTCAGTAATTATTAGAGGCAAAATTATGAATTATTATGGGAATAATATTTTAGTTAAATATCAAAATTATCTATATCATAACCAAAATTTAGTAAAATTAAAAATGAAATATATAAACTAACAAAATTATTGTTAATATTTATTACTTACAATAATACCTACCTTATATTCAATTAATTCCGTATTATAAGTTTTGGCTTCAACGGTATGCTTTCAACCTTAAATAATTATTAAGCTCCTACAAAGCAATGGATGGTTATGACATGATAATATTTAGTCACATCATGAACGAGGAGAGATAAGATTGGTAAGGTGCAATCTACCAGTTTTATTTATTTTTTTAACAGGCAATAAATAGCCAAAGAATCTTTCGATAGAATAAGATAAGCTCTAAATCTAAAAATTATATTTGACTTTTGATGGTTCAAGAGCAGGAATTGATGGCGAAAAAAAGTAAGGTTCTAAAAATTATAGAAGAAATCCTATCTATGGTAACTTAGACCGCGAGGTTAAAATATTATTTCATAAAAATAATTTAGTATGCATGTGGCGATTAATTGCTTATATGTTAATGAAGAGATGGAGATTATTTTGAAAGATGATTGCAAAGCACAGAAGACATTTTTTATAAAACTATATATAACAATAATTTCACTAGAAGAATATTCTGTTTTTATTATTGGTTATTTTTATAGCAATACCTTGGATGTATGTGGGGCTTAGGTTTGGAAATATGACAAAAATATTAGAAATTATTATGCCTTTTATAATGGAAAAATAAAAACGAGAAGGGAAAATATTTTGGGGAATCATTTTTACTTTATATGCAATTTCTGTATTTGTTGCTCAGATGCTAAGGCAATCAGGCTATTTTCCATATGATAATTTTCTTTTTTAAATTTAAAGATACAGCTTGTTATGGAATAAAAGGTATAATAGTTATTTTAAATAAATATAGATTAAAAGTAGAATTAAACCTTGCTAAGGAGTATGCTTGAATATTTTAATAGTTCACAATAAATATCAGTCAGATAATGTAGGTGGCGAAGATATTGTATATAACAATGAATTAGAATGTTTAAAAATTAAATTAGGAAAGAATAAAGTTTTTTCTTACGAAGTTTCTAACGATGATATAAATATGTTAAAAATTATTTTTTCAATTTGGTTTTCGTTTTATCATTACAAAAAAATAAAAAATATTATAGAAAATAAAAATATTGATATAGTTCATGTGCATAACTATTATCCTCTTTTGACTCCCAGTGTTTTCAAAGCTTCAAAAGATGGTGGAGCTATAGTTATGCACACCCTGCACAACTATAGACTTTGGTGTATATCTGGTATATTTTATAGAGATTCTTATGGAATATGTGAGTTGTGCATTAAGAAAAAAATCGCAATACATGGCATCGTACATAAGTGCTATAGGAAATCATTAGCACAAAGTGCAGTAGCACAAGCTTCGTTTTGGTTTTATAGAGCCATCAAAATATTTGATAATATAGATTATTTTTTTGTTTTGACAAAGTTTCAAATGAATAAAATACTTCAGTTGGAGATAGAAGAAAGCAAAATAATACTTAAACCAAATATAGTAAATATACAAATTAATTTTTCTAAAAAAATTGAAGAAAAGATGAATTATATTTATGTTGGAAGACTTGAAGAATCTAAGGGAATATATGAACTTTTAGAAACTTGGATAAAACTTGAAGAAAAATTTATTCTTACACTTATTGGAGGTGGTCCAATAGAAAATAATTTAAAAAAGAAGTATTGTAAAAGTAATATTATTTTTAAAGGGAAGTTTGATAGAAAAACCACTTTACTAAATATCGCTTCTTCTAAATATCTTATCCAACCCTCCCTTTTGTACGAGACATTTGGGCTTACCATTATAGAGTCTATGAGTCTAGGAACTCCTGTAATAGGTTTTGAAATCGGAACTAGGAGCGAATTTATAGAAGATGGAAAAAATGGTTTTCTTTCTAATAAAAAAAAACTAAGAGAAACAATTGAAAAATCTTATTTATATAAAAATTATAAAATT
>JAACJU010000011.1:0-31356 GCA_021378565.1 Arcobacter sp. LC1
TTTTTTTAGTGAAGATAAAATCTTAGGACTTGATACTACAAATATCTTAAGAGCGCAAAGTGCAAGTATTTGTGTTTGTGCTAAAATACTACTTTAATTAGCCTTGTTGGGCTTACTTTGGCTTTATTTGCCCCTCTTTGGATTGCTTATAAAACTTAGCTATTAAATGGCTTAATCTACTTCTGCTCATTTGCTCTTTAAAATAATAATATTTGAATTTGTATTTTTTGACTCTTGTATTTTTTTGAATTTATTTAGGATAGAAACAAAAAATGCCCTAGCCAAGGCTAAGACATTTTAAAGGATATTTAAAATTTTAGAGTTAGTTCTTAGTGAACATCTCTCCAAATTTTCATTTTCCATAACCATGCAAAGATTGCAAAGATTACTAGATAAATCAAAACTTTTGGTCCAAGATTTTCTCTTACCTCAGCCTTAGATTCTCCAACTGAACTTAAATAAGCAACAACTTTTGTTTCAGCTTTTTTTGTAAGTCCAACTCTTGGCATAGCTGTACCAGGAAGATGTTTTCTTGGGTCATTTATAAACTCATGAAGATACTGTGCACCTTTACTTCTTATCATTTGAGATAAATCTGGTGGATTTTTCCCTAGATAATGTTTTAAGTCGTTTTCAGGTGTATGAGAACCCATAGTTCCTTTTAACATATCAGCATATTTCAAAGAGTGACATCTTTGACAAGCTGCTTCAAAAGCTTCTTTGTTTGTCATTTTTTTAGGAGCTATACTTTGTAAGTAAGCAACAACGTCAGCAACTTTTTGAGGTTTCATCCAAGAAAAGCTAGGCATTGGGAATGTTTTATTCCCTTTAAATTTATCAGATACCATCTGAGCTTTTGCTGGATTGTTGATGAAAGCAAATAAATAATTTGCATCATACAAAGTACCTGCGTGAGATAAATCAGGTGGAACAACACCGTACGCTGCGCCTGCTGATTTATTATCCATAACAGCTGGAAAACCTGCTGATTTTATAGAGTGACAAGCTGTACAATTTGTTTGTACGATACTTGCACCTGCTTTAGCATCTCCTTTAAGAGCACCTAAACCTTTTAAATCTTTAAAAGTATAATTAGGTTTTGCAACAGGAGGATCCATAACACCATGAGCATAAGGCTCAACACCATAATAGATTATCAAAGTTAGCACTATTAAAACTACTAGTATTTTAATCTCTTTCATTATTTAGCTCCTCTTCTTTTAGCATCGAATTTTGTAATAAAAGGTAAGGATACAAAAAGTGCTAGGAATACAATATCTGTATAAAATCCTACCCAAGCATTATTGCCTGTTGGAGGTAATTTTCCAAATACTGTTAAAACAATTAAATCTGCTATCAAAATCCAAAACCATATTCTAAAGAAAGGTCTTTTTGAAGCAGGCATAACGTCTGGATCTCTGTCTAAGAAAGGGAAGAAGAAGAAAATAACTTGAGCTATTGCAAATGCAATCAAGCCAAGATTAAATGCTTTAAATCCAGCAATATTAAAGAAAAATCCTCTTAAAACTTCGTAAGACCATAAGAAATACCATTCAGGGTAAATATGATGTGGTGTTACCATGTTATTAGCAGGATCAAAGTTTACAGGGTCCATCGCAAAGTCGTAATGGAAAAATACCAAGTAAAAATAAAATATTAAGAATATCGAGACAACTGCAAAATCTTTGGATAAAAATACAGGCCAAAATGGAATAACTTTGGATTCTTTTTTCTTACCACTTAGATATTTTTGTGCTTCGACATCAAAGTCTATTTCTTCGGAATCTTGATTATTTACATGTGGAGCTCTTAGCGAATAAAAATGCAAGGCTATTAAAACCATGATAATTACAGGCAATAAGAAAACGTGTAGCATGAAAAATCTTGTAAGAGTTGCATCATCTACATTAAAGTTACCTCTAATCCAAATAACCAAATCAGGTCCAATTATAGGAACGCCTGAAAATAAGTTTGTGATAACAGTAGCTGCCCAATAACTCATTTGTCCCCAAGGAAGCATATAACCAGAAAATCCTTCGGCTGAAAAACCTACAAATAAAAGCATACCAGAAATCCAAATCATTTCTCGGCCTTTTTTGTAAGAACCGTAATAAATTCCTGCAAACATATGTATATAAATTATCAAGAATATAACTGAAGCCGCAACTGCATGCATATTTCTAAATAACCAACCATACTTAACTTCTTGCATAATAGTATAATTCACTGAATCAAAAGCCATGAGACTATCAGGCTTGTAATACATTAAAAGAAAAATTCCACTAACAATCAAGATAAAAAAAGTAACTGCTAAGACGACGCCCATAGCCCATAAAAAGTTGATGTTTTTCGGAATCCAATATTCACTCATCATAACTTTTGTAAAAGCTTTTACGTTAAGTCTTTGTTCAAACCAATCTCCCAAAGATGTAGCTTTTGTAATTTTTGCCATTTTTTCCCCTTACCTACAGTTTAACTTTTAGCATTTTTTTATATTCAGGTCCTGTTTCACCAAGAACTAGGACTGTTCCTTTTCGACTAAATGGTACTAAATCAAGAGGTCTAGGAGGTGGTCCGAAAATATTTTTTCCGCTTGAATTATATTCGCCACCATGACATGCACATTTCCAAATTTCTCTTTTTGGCTCCCAAGCTGGAATACAGCCAAGATGAGTACAAATACCAATAACTAAAGTATATCTCTTAGCGCCTATTACCAAATCTCTATTTGTTTTAGGCATTTTTGATGTTTTTAAAAGAACAAAAATTGGCTTACCTCGCCATACTACGGTTACTGGAGTTCCAGCAACTTTTACTACCTTATCTATATCAAATGTTGTAAAACCACCTGCTAGAACACTAGGCAATGGATCCCATGATTTTTTCATAGCACCCAATGAGAAGATAGCTCCCACAGCAGTTACACCAACAAATGACATGCCAATAAAGTCTCGTCTACTTGTTTTTTCGGACATATTTATCCCTTCCTTTTATAATAAAGTTGGGTGATTATATAACTTTAACTCTTAAAATGCTCTTGTTTTAGCAAATAATATCTTTGCTTTTAAGTATTTTATTGAAAATTTAAAAGATTTTTAATAAATCGATTTTTTAGCTATTTTTTATTTGTACTTGCTTAATATTATTCAAAAATAACATAATTAAAAGCAATATTTTAAAGGAGTTATTAAAAGGTATTTTTAGGGCTTTAGGATTTTTTAATGCAAAAATATTTTAAAAAAATATTAGTTTTATCAAAAAAATAAATTTCAGAACTTAAGTTTTTTTAGTAAAAAAATAATTTTATAAAAAAATACTATAAATTATCTTTTTGGCTTATGAAACTTAGAATTTGCTTTTCTATATCTACTTTATTTATAATATCTTTATGAATTATCTCTTTTTTAAATAAATCATTTATACTTTTTGGTATTTTTTTAGAATAATTTTTATTAATATATTCCAAAGCTTCTAAATCACTATATTTTTTATTGTCTTCTTTTAGAGCATTTAGCACAGCTGGAGAAAATTTTGACCAATGAGCAGTTGAATACATTAGCATCTTTAAAGGCTTTGTTTTTAGATTTTCATAAGCTTTTATACAAGTGGCAGTATGCGTATCCATTAAATAATTTTCATTTTCAAGATAACTTTTTATAGTTTTTAAGCCGTAAGCATCATCAGAATAAATAGCTGAAAAATATTTTTGAAGCAAAACTAATTCTTGTTTGTCAAGTTTAAAATATTCTTTATCTTCAAGCCCTTGCATAAGCTCTTTTGTTCTGCTTGCTCCAAATAAGTCAAAAATAACTCTTTCAATATTTGAAGAACGTAAAATATCCATAGCAGGACTTTTACTAAGTTTTAAAACTTTTCCTCTTATATCGTAAATTCCTGTATTTATCCAAGTAGTTAAAATATTGTTTTCATTTGAGCAAACCAAAAGTTTTTCAACTCTTAAACCCATTTTTTTAGCGTAATATGCACCTAGAATATTGCCAAAATTTCCGCTAGGTACTGCTAAATAAATATTTTCATTTATTTTGATTTCTTTGTTTTTTAATAAAGTTATATATGAATGGAAATGATAAACGATTTGAAACAATATCCTAGCAAAATTTACAGAGTTTGCAGCTGTTAGTTTAATATCAAGTTTTTTTAATTCTTCATTAAAAGTATCAGAATTTAGCAAAGATTTTAACGCTTTTTGAGTATCATCAAAATTTCCTTTTATTCCTAGAACTTTAACATTTTTGGCGTTTTGTGTGGACATTTGCAATCTTTGTACATCACTTGTGCCACCTTTGGGATACATACAAACTATTTGGATATTTTCTTGATTAGCAAAAGCGTGCAAAGCAGCTGGCCCTGTATCTCCGCTTGTTGCTGTCAAAATAAGATATTTTTGTTTTTTATCCTTTGCAAGTTGTGATAAAATCACCCCAAAAGGTGCAAGTGCTAAATCTTTAAAAGCCTTAGTTGGCCCATGGTATTGCTCTTGAACGAATAAATCATCTTTTATTTTAACTATTGGTACGGGATTTTTTTTATCATCAAAAGTATTATAAGCATCTAAGGCACTTGCTATATCTTCTTTTTTTAAATCTAGCTCAAATTTTTCTAAAATATCAAAGGCTAGTTCTTTATAACTTGAATTTAAATGCTTTTGTATAAAATCATCTCCTAGCATGGGCAAAAAACTTGGCACATAAAGCCCACCAAAAGAAGCACTTGGATTTAAGATAGCTTCTGTGAAACTTGATTTAATTTTTCTTTTTTTGTCATTTCCTCTAGTTTCTACAAAATCCATCTTAAAGCTCCTCATCAATTAGTTTTTGCATATCTATTCCATTATTTGGATTGTCTTGTCTTAAAACTTCAGTGCCAATTCCTTCACTTGTAAAAAGTTCTAATAAAATAGAATGCTCAATTCTTCCATCAATAATATGCGCTTTATTGACTCCATTTTTTATAGCCTCAACACAAGCATCAACTTTTGGAAGCATACCGCCGTTTATTGTTTTATCTTTTTTGTACTTCACAACTTCATCAATGCTTAAAGAACTAAGAAGCTTATCATCTTTTGAAAGCACGCCTTTGGTGTCGGTTAAAAAAAGCACTTTTTGCGCTTTAAGTGAAATAGCTATTTTACTAGCTGCATTATCAGCATTTATATTAAATCCAGGGTGATTTTCTTCATCACAATAAGCAATAGGAGCAATGACAGGGATATAACCATCAGCGATTAAATTTAAAATTACCTTAGAATCAATCGAAGTTATAGTTCCAGTGTAGCCAAAATCTCCGTCATCTTTTGGCATAGCTTTTATACATTTTGCATCTTTTCCACTTAAGCCTATTGCCTTTGCTCCGTGAAAATTTAGCAAAGAAGTTATATTTTTATTTATATCTCCGCTTAAAACCATCTCAACTATTTTCATAGATTCCAAGCTTGTAACTCTGTGTCCATCTTTGAAATCTGATTTTATATTTAACTTTTCAAGCAAAGAGCTAATCTGTGAACCACCACCATGGACAATCACGGGCTTTATACCGACAAGGCTTAGCAAAACTATATCTTGGGCAAATTTTTCTTTTAATTTTTCATCAGCTTGAGCTGAACCACCGTATTTTATAAGAACTATTTTTCCGTAAAATTTTTTTATATAAGGTAGGGCATCTTGGAGAGTTTTTATTGTTTGGTGCGTTTTTTGCATTTCTTGCCCTTTAAATTTAACATTTATTTAAGTTAAAATTATATCAAATTTTTCCTTTTACTTGAAGTTTATCTTATCTTGTCTGTAATTGTTTGCTCTTATTTATCTTTTTTAAAAGAAATATTTTGTAAGATATCTTATGGAAAATTACTTATCATTAAAAGCTAGTGCAGGATCTGGCAAAACTTTCGCTCTTAGTCTTAGATATATTTGTCTTTTATTTTTAAATGCAAAACCTAGTGAGATTTTATGCCTTACTTTTTCTAATAAATCAGCAAATGAAATGAAACAAAGAATTGGAACTTCTCTAAAAAATTTAGGAGAAGATGAGATTTTTTTAAATCAACTTTGCAAGGATTTGAATTTAGAAAAAAATAGAATACTAGCTAGAAAAAGTGAGCTTTTGGATAGTTTTCTCACAAGCGATTTAGGCATAATGACTATTGATAAATTTACAAATAAAATCCTAAGAGAATTTTCAGGCTATCTTGGAATAAATGATGATTTTATAATCTCAAATGATGACCTTGAAGATTTGGGCTTAAAATATCTTAGATTTTTGAAAAAAGATAAAATAGCTTATGATGAATTACTAGAACTTGTCAAAAAAACAAATAAAAAAGTCCCAAGTTTAGTTGAGATTTTTAAAACATTGTATTATAAATATGAAGAATTTGCTAAGCAAAATCCTGAACAAAATTCTAAACAAGAATCAAAAAATCATAAAAAAGAATTTGAAAATCAAATTTTAGAACTAGCAAATGAGCTAAGAAAAAATCTTATGAAAAATGCAAATTTAAGTGCTAGTGGGGTAAAGGCCTTAGACTTTAAAAATATCAAAAACTTAATAGAAAAAACTTGGTTAGAAAAAGATGCTTTGCATGAATATAGTTATTTTAAAAAAGTAGCAGATATACAAAGTGAAGAGATTTTTATAATGCTAAAAAGCTTGCTAAATATTTATTGTGATGAAGAAAATGCAGAAAAAATAAAACTTTTTTTAGCTTGTCTTAAAAGTTTTACAGATTTCAGACAAGAGTATAATAAGAAGCTAAATATTTTGGAATTTTTTGATGTAACAAAACTTACGCTTAGACTCTTAGAAGATTTTATTGACAAAGATTTTTTGTATTTTAGACTTGATGCAAAATACAAACATATTTTAATAGATGAATTTCAAGATACTTCGATTTTGCAATATAAGATTTTAGAGCCTATGATAGAAGAAATTTTAAGCTCAAAACAAGACTTTAAAAGCTTTTTTTATGTAGGAGATACTAAACAATCGATTTATAGATTTAGAGGAGGAAATAAAGAATTATTCCCCTTTGTAAGCCAAAAATATAGCGAAATTAAAACTCAAATTTTAAGCACAAATTACAGAAGTTGTGAAAATCTTGTAAAATTTATTAATGGACTTTTTACTAAACTAAATAATTATGATTATGAAGAGCAAAAATATATAAAAGAAGGTGGATTTATAAAAGTGCTTAAAACGCAAGAGCTAAAAGATGGTGACTTTAGTATTTTAGAAGAAAAAATCAATATTTTTATAAAAAATAATGATGCCTTAAATTCTATGGCGATACTCACTTTTACGAATAAAGACCTTATTAAAGTTTATGAATATCTTAGTCAAAAATTTCCAAAGCTAAACTTTTCAACAGCTACAAATAAGCTTTTAATCAATCAAAAAAATATCTCAGCACTTATAAACTTAATAAAATATTTATATTACAATGAAGATATTTATAAGATAAATTTTAATGCCACCCTTGGGCTAGATGAAACAAAGGCAATAGAATTTGATATAGATTTACTTGAAAATTCTCTTTATAAAAGCATAAAAGAAATGGCTGATTTTTATAAGCTTTTAGATGAAAATACTTTGCACTTTTTGGAGCTTTGTAAAAACTATGCAAATATTGTTGATTTTATAAATCAAATAGATAAGTGTGACATGGTTATAGAAAAAAATTCAAAAAATAGTATAGATATTTTGACAATTTACAAGGCTAAGGGCTTAGAGTACGATACTGTGTTTTTACTTGATAGATTAACGAAGGCAAGAAATACTTCAAGCTTTTTATTTTCTTACAAAAATTTAGAGCTTAATAATATTTTTATAAAAAGCTCGCCTAAAGGCTTTAAAAGTGAGGTTTACAAAAAAGCTCTTGGACTTGAAGAAAAGCTAAGTCTAGAAGACAAGCTAAATACTTTGTATGTGGGGTTAACTAGGGCAAGAAATAACTTGTTTATCCTAAAACTTGATAAAAGCTCTGTTTTTGAAGAGCTAAATTTAGTCCCCTCAATATTGGGAAAAATACAATTTACCAAGAATGAAGAAAAAGAGCTCAAACAAGAAGAGGAGAAACTAAGCTACACTCCAAAAATTCTAGGTCAGCAAGAAAAATCAAGTAAAACAAAACAAATTACAGATTCTGGGCAAATTTACAGCATTAAGGCAAAAGTTTTTGGTTTGGCTACGCATTTTATGCTTGAACTTATGCCTGATTTTACAAGCGCTTCGATAGATTTTTCTTTTAATCTTATGCAAAATAAATATAAAAATCAACTAGATGAAAATGAAGAAAAAGATATAAAAAATAGAATTACAAACTTATGCCAAAATCAAAGTTTTTTAGCCCTTATTGATGGTGCAAAAATCTTAAAAGAACAAGCCTTTGTTTATAAAAATGAAGTTAAGATTATGGATTTACTCTTAGAAAAAGGCAAGGAAAAAGATGGGCAAGAAGATAAACAAAAAGACACAGAGTATTTTATCTTTGATTATAAAACTACTAAAGAAGAAAAACCAGAACATCAATCCCAAGTAAAAGAATATAAAAAAGCTATGAAAGATATACTAAAAAGTCAAAATATTAGAAGTTTTTTAATATATCTTAGAAAAGATGAAACAATCATCAAAGAGCTAGAAAGCTAAAGAGCCAAAAATTACATCTAAGGACTAATCTATAAAATACCGAATAGAAGCAAAACCCTTTGCCCTACTTTGCTTTATTTGTCTTGTCTGCATTTTTGAGACAATTCCACCTAGGGCCAGAAATTTTATATATCTGTATTTTTTTAGCTTGTCTTTAAAATCGCTCATTCCTTTTGGACTAGGTTTGTTTGGGCTAGAAAAAATAGGAGAATAAGTAAGCATAGAAGCTCTTTTCTTTTTAGCTTGCTTTATTTCTTTGTCATTGTGTGTGCTAATTATGCAAAAAAGTCCAAGTTTTCTTATATTTAAAATATTTTTATTTTGTTTAGAATTTAAATGCACAGCATTTGCTTTAAAATATCTTGCATATTTTATGTTTGAATTTATTGCAAAATATTTAATTTTATGTTTTTTTGCAAGTCTAACAAAACTTTTGATTAGTCTTTGTGGATTTTTATTTTCTTTATCTCTAAAACAAAGCATATCAGGCTTATGTTTTTTGATATTTTTTTCTAAGATTTTTTGGAATTTAAAATGATTTTGTGAGTAATATTTTGGTTCAGTTATTAGGTATTTTAGCAAGGTTTACAAACTCTAAAGCCAAAATTTGGTTTAAAGTCTAAGCTAGGGATTTAATATCCGCCTAGCTTATTCGTGGTTCTCATCTTCAAGCATAATTGAGCCTGAAATATAAACATAAGTTAAAATAGAAAATACAAAAGCTTGCAAAACTCCAAAAACAGTCAAGGCAAAAAACCCAGCAAAAGGAAGAAGCCAAGGCACAAGCATAAGCAAAACCATCAAAAACATATCATCACCCTTGATTGAGCCAAAAAGTCTAAATGATAAAGATATTATTCTTGAAAAATGTGAAATTACCTCTACTGGAAACATCAAAGGTGCCAAAATCGGCATAGGTCCCATAAAATGCCCAAAATATTTGAAAAATCCATTTTTTCTAATACCTAAATAATTATAATAAATAAATACCATCAAAGCAAGACTAAGAGTAAAGTTGATATTTGCTGTGGGCGCTTCAAAACCTGGAACTACGCCTACCATATTTGCAACAAAAATCACTAAGGCTAAGGTTCCAATAAGTGGCAAATAAATTCTAGCATTTTTTTCGCCCATGGTATCTGTACCTATTGATAAAAGCCCATCAATTGTAGCCTCAAGAAGATTTTGATAAGCATGTGGGACTAAAAGCATTTTTCTTGTAGCTAAATATGCCAAGATTAAGACAATTATGGCAGTTAAAATAAAATGCGATAAAACAAGCCATTCTTGAGAATGACCGCCTAGCAAGCCTAAAAAAGTAAACAATCTTCCATCCATTTTTTTCCTTTAAAACTTTATCTTTTTATAAGTGTATAAAAAACTTGCTTATACTTCTTTGAAAGGAACAGAATTTTTTGTCAATAAAGCTTTTATTTCATTTTTATGCTCAAGCCCTTTAGTCTCAAGAGCAATAGGAACGTAAGCATCACCAAAATCAAGATTTACGGAATTTCTATCATAAGCGATTTGTACGATATTTGCATCACATGATTTAAAAATCTGCGTTAAGTGCATCAAAGCACCTGGCTTATCAACCAAAGTAACTACAAGATTAAATTTTCTATCTGATTTGATTAGCCCTTTTTCTATGATGACTGAAAGCATAGTTACATCGATATTTCCACCTGACAATACTATGGCTAATTTTTTATTTTTTGTTTCTATTTTTTTATCCATCAAAGCAGCTACGCCAACAGCGCCAGCACCTTCAACCAAAAGCTTATCTTTTTCAAGCAAGCACAAAACTGCTTTTGCAATTTCTTGGTCATCTACTTCGATAATATCATCAACATATTTTAAAACATATTCAAGCATTTTAGGGCTAACATCACGAATTGCGATACCATCAGCTATGGTTTTCACAGATTTTGAATTTTGCGCTTTTTTGTTTTTGAAAGATTTTAGCATGGCATTTGCCCCAGATGCTACAACTCCTATGACTTTAACATCAGGTTTTAACGCTTTTGCACACAGCGACAAGCCTGAGATTAAACCTCCACCACCCAAAGGACAGATTATAATATCCACATCTTTGCAATCTTGCAAAATTTCCAAAGCTACCGTTCCTTGCCCAGCTATGACTTCATCATCAAGAAAAGGATGGACAAAATTTAGCCCTTCTTGCTTTTCTAACTCTTTTGCATAAGTGTAAGATTCATCAACATTTTGCCCTTTTAAGACAACCTTAGCCCCAAAAGCTTTGACTCCTGAGATTTTGGTTAAAGGCGTTGATTCAGGCATAACAATAGTAGCTTTTATGCCAAAATACTTAGCAGCAAAAGCTACACCTTGGGCGTGATTTCCAGCTGAACAAGCTATCACACCTTGGCGTTTTTCTTCATCGCTTAAAAGTGAAATTTTATTGTAAGCTCCTCGAACCTTGAAACTTCCAGTAATTTGTAAGTTTTCCTTTTTTAGATAAACATTGGCATGATTCATATCGCTTAGTGCTTTATCATAAGTCAAAGGAGTTTTTTGTGAAATCGACTCCAACCTAATTTTTGCTTCTTTTATATCTTTTAATGTTATCATCTCAGAACCTTTATTACGATTTATTGTAATATGCTATCAAAAAAAAGTTTTTACTTACATAAAAGGATTGGTATTTGAAATTTAGTTTTGTAACTTTGTTCCCAAGTCTGATAGAATTTTATTTTAATGATTCTATTTTGGCAAGAGCCAAGGACAAAGGAATTCTAAGTTGCGAGTTTTATAATCCAAGAATTTACACAAACAATAAGCACCAAAAAGTTGATGCGCCTGTCGTTGGAGGTGGTGCGGGGATGCTTATGACTGTTCAGCCACTTTTTGCTTGCCTTGATGATATAAAGAAAAATAATGAAGATATACACATTATTTTTGCGACACCTGTGGCTAAGGATTTCAAGCAAAATGATGCAAAAAGATTAGCCAAAAAAAAACATATTGTTTTTGTTAGTGGAAGATATGAAGGCATTGATGAGCGAGTTATTGAAAAATATGCAGATGAAGTTTTTTCCATAGGTGAATACGTCCTAACAGGTGGTGAATTGCCCTCTTTGGTTATGGCTGACGCAATTTCTAGAAATATAGATGAAGTCTTAGGAAATGCGTCTTCGCTTGAGCTTGAAAGCTATGAAAACAATCTTTTAGAAGCACCCTCCTTTGCAAAGCCTGAAAATTTTGACAACTTAAGTATAATTAAAGAGTTCTCAAAGGGAAATCATAGTAAGATATCCGACTTAAAATTTCAAATGTCATTGTATAAAACGAAATATTATAAACCCAATAAGGAAATTAGATGAAAAATAGATATATAGCAAATTTTGAAGAAGCTCAAATAAGCTCAAAAAAAATACCTGACTTTAGAGCAGGAGATACACTAAAACTAGGTGTTGAGATAAAAGAAGGCGAAAAAACAAGAGTTCAATCTTTTGAAGGCGTTGTTATCTCAAAAAGTGGTGATGGAATTAGTGCTAGTTTTACTATTAGAAAAATTGGTGCAAATTCAGTCGGTGTTGAGCGAATTTTTCCTCTTTTTTGTGAAAGCTTAAAAGAAATCAAAGTTTTAAGATGTGGAAAAATAAGAAGAGCTAAACTGCACTACCTAAGAGGAAGAACAGGAAAAGCTGCCAAAATTAAAGAACTTAGAAAATAATCAAAAAGCCAAAAATTGGCTTTTTTTTCTAGGTAATTTATGCCTACTTTGATACATACTGCACTTTTTTGTGAGGCTAGTCCTATAATCTCACATTTTAAATTAAACGCAAATCATGACTTTTTAGAGCTAGAGAATTATAAAATTTATTCAAATAGTGACTTAGTTTTGAGCATTTCAGGCATAGGCAAAAAAAATACAAAAAAAGCCCTAAATCTTATTTTTAAATATTTTTCAATTAAAAAAGCTATAAATATAGGGATTTGTGGAACTGGTGACAAAAGCCTTGAAATCGGTACTTTATTTTCCGTAAATAACAACTGCGAAAATGCAAAAGATGGTATAAAAGGTGAAATGAAAAAAGCAAATCTTAGCACTTTTCCTAAGCCCTGTATTGCGAATGAAGAAGATAAGAGAAATTTAAAAACATCTTTGGTTGATATGGAATATAAATATTTTTTAGAAATTTCACAAAAACATTTAGATGATAAAAATATCTATGGTTTTAAAATAATAAGTGATTATCTTGAAAGCAAAATTTTAGCTAAAGATTTTGTCTCAAAGCTAGTAAAACAAAGTTTAAATAAGTGGGTAGAATATGTCTAAAGATGTCCTTAAAAATACTTTTAAAGAGTTTTGCATAAAAACAAATTATTCATATTTGCCAAAAATAAGTCAAGATTTTATCTTAGTAATTTTTGAAAATTTTAGTTTTTCTTTTCAGCAATTAAAACAAATTATTGATTTTGAACTTGATTTTTTAATGTGGAATGAAAAAACTTTAAACGATATTTTTAATCCCAAACTTTATAAAAATAAAAAACAAGCCTTTGAGTTTATAAGAAATATTTGGCAAAAATATAAAAAAATGCCAAATGATTATAAGAGCTTCGAGCTCATAAAATACAAAAATAACAAAAAAATATCTTTTGAAAAAAGTCCTAAAGAAACCCTAGCACTTGGGTTTTGTCCCGTAGCAAGCGAGAATACAAGATGTTGCAATCTACTTACTTTGGATTCTTTTGAGAGCTGTGCATTTGATTGTTCTTACTGCTCAATCCAATCTTTTTATACTGAGGGGAAGATAGGTTACGATGAAGATTTTAAGGAAAAATTAAAAAAAATAAAACTTGATTCTAACAAAACTTATCACATAGGCACGGGGCAAAGCTCAGACTCCATGCTTTGGGGAAACCAATTTTCTCACCTTGAAGCACTTTTTGATTTTGCTAGAAATAATCCAAATCTAATCTTGGAATTTAAAACAAAATCAAAAAATATAAAGTATTTTTTAGATAACCCAGTACCTAAAAATATCATCTGTACTTGGAGCTTAAACACTCCTACAATAATCAAAAATGAAGAGCATTTAACGGCTAGTTTAGAGCAAAGACTGCAATCTGCAAAAGCTTTGAGTGACAAAGGTATTTTAGTTGGGTTTCATTTTCATCCTATGATTGTTTATAAAGATTATTTACAAGATTATTCTAGGGTTTTTAGCACCATTCAAGAGCTTTTTAGCCCAAATCAAGTCGCTATGGTATCTTTTGGGACGCTTACATTTATAAAGCCTGTAATCTCAAAGCTAAGACAAAGGCAGATGAAAAGTAAAATCTTAGAATTTGAGTTTTTTGAGATAAATAAAAAATCTTCTTATTCGCTAGAATTAAAAAAACAGATGTTTAAACACGCTTATAAAAGCTTTAAATCTTGGCATGATAAGGTTTATTTTTATCTTTGTATGGAGGATAAAAGCCTTTGGAATGAAGTTTTTGGCTTTGAATATAAATCAAATGATGAAATGGAAAGGGCTATGAAAAAAGCTTATTTTAGCAAAATTTCTAAGCTTCTTTAAAATATTTAGAATCTTAAAGCTACGCCAAAATATGATATGCTTAAATTATGAAAGTATTTATAATAAAAGAGTCATTTTATGGAAACACACAAATTATCAAAAAAATTGTATCAAATTCTAGTGAAATTGAAGGATACAAAAAAGCTTCAAAAGAAAATGCTAAAAAAGCTAAAGAATTAATGGCAAAAAATAATGTCAAAATATCAACTTAGTGAAAGTTCTATCTGTATAAAAGACACAGATTTGCCAAAAAATAAATTAAATATTCTTGATTCAAATATCATCCACGGAATAGAAAACAATTTTCTCAGACAAGCTTATAATAAATTTTTAAATGAATTAAAGAGCAATACGAAATTTAATGAGAAATATTTTATAAATTTACATAAAAAAACTTTTGAATCCTTGTATGACTTTGCTGGTATTTATAGAACAGAAAATATGACTAAGAAAGATTCACTATTTTGCTTAGCCATTAATCTATCAAAACAGTCAAAAAGAATTTTTGATGAATTATCTAAAGACGACTATTTAAAAAAATGTAGTAATAAAAAAGAATTTGCGAATAAATTAGCTTATTTTCAAGGGGAGTTGATTGCACTTCATCCATTTTATGAGTTAAACGGTAGAACACTAAGATTATTTTGTGATATGCTTTGTCTTGCTAATGGCTACAAAGGTATTGATTATTCAAATTCAATCTATAATAAAGAATATATAAAAGCTTCGATTGAGTGTGTGCAATATGCTGATGTAGCTAGATTAGAAAATATAATTTTTAATGGCTTAGATGAATTAGAAATTTAAAATATTAATAAAATATTTGATTAACAAAATCAAGGCTCTTTAATAAAAATTTTAGAAACGAGACCGTGAGACCGTAAACTAAGCTACATAGAACCAATAGCCTCTAGGCTTAGCTTTTGCACCCTCTTGTTTTATATTTTTATCCTCTCTTTTAGCTATTTTATTTTAGTCTGAGTTTATTTTTTGCCATCTATGCAATCTTGCCATTTTGACATCAAATCATTTAAAAAAGATTTAGCCTGAATATGATTGCCAATAAAATCTTTAATTTCATTTTTTGTTATTCTTATAGCCTCTTTGCATTCAAGTAAAATTTCTTCATATTCTTTATTGGACAATCCACAACTTTGCTTTGCAAATGTTTTGTATGTTTTTTCTTTCCACCACAATTTATCATCTGCTAATTTTAATGCTGGTATATCATTTTTTATATAAATTGTCGTTGTGATAACATCATAAATAGGTGCTAGAAAACTATCTGAATAATCATTTTCATATAAAATACCGTAATTCTTCAAATGCCCATCACCATTTTTTAAAAAATGATTCATGATAATTGCTTTAAAAATAATTTTTAAACTTTTTTTTCTATTTTGTGCTGGAATATTATCCTTTATTACTCTAGTAATTTCTTCATAACTTCCATCATATTTATCTTCTGTGTTTCTAGCTGTAAGCACACACATATCTTCAAAACCCAAATAACTATTATCAGCTTTAATATCAAATCGTTTCATAATAAACATTGAAAAGTCATCGCTTAAATAAAATTTAGGTGTTAGCAATTTTGCATTTGCTATTGCCCTCATGCAAAAAAATTCATTAAGTGCTAAATTAGGATATTCTTTTTCCCAAGACTTGATTATATAATGTTCAAATTTCATAGTAGTCTTATTGTGTGCTTTTAAGAGTAGCTTTGGTTGCACTCCAGATATTCCTGAACGAATTGCAAATTTATCCATAAGCTCACTAAATAAATTTTGTTTTGATGATGTTAAGATATTTTCTAAAGCTAAATTATCTTCATTTTCAATAATTTCTTTAAATTTAACTCTACCTAATACATACGCCCCTACTAATCTTAATAGGTTCATGTCGTCCATTTTTTTGATTTTAGAAAAATGATTTTTTATAACTTCTTTTAATGCACCTTCTGGAAGATTCATTTGAAAAATAGGATGAAGTTTTTTGTTATTCCAACTAGCAGTACGTATCGGCATTGTTAAACTTACAAGCTCACTAGCTCCCAAAAGATAATTAAAAATATACTTTTCATCTTCAAAAGCAAGATTACCTATATGTTTTTTATTCACATAAACATTAACTTTATTTTCGTTCATCTTGCAATTCTTCTAAAGTTTTAGGACGATTTTTTAGTCTAATATTTAGTTCATAGCCAAGTAAATCTAAGATTTTATCTACTTTTTTAATTCCCACCTCATCAATAAAACCATTTTCTATTTTAGATATTGTTCTTTTGTTAACTCCACTATATTGTTCTATATCTTGTTGAGAATATTTATTTTCTTTTCGTAATATTTTTATTTGTTTTCCAAGTTCTTTTAATAGCATATTTATCCTAAAATGAATTATACTTCTTATTATACATTTATAATCTTATATAAGTATTATACTTCTTGTAAAATACCCTTAGAATTCATTGCAAAATTCCAAGAATACTATTTTGTATTAGAATATGCTAATAAATCCAAAGATATTAAAAACTAATTTGAGTGTTTTTCTATCTTTTTTCTATCTTTTTTTCTATCTTTAAAATAAAGAAAACTTGTAAAAGCTACTAACAAAAGAGTAGCAAGAGATATTATTGTTTGACCATTCATTGTTTGCTCCTTTTTTCTAAAACTATCGACATCCACATTACGAATATGGAACCTACCGTTATACTTATAGTATGAATATTTATGCTTACGTTCATTATGGAATAAGCTCCATTTACAAATAAACCTAAACCAACGTTTTTAATTAATTCATACATAAAGTACTATAGCACAAAGAAAAGAAAATCTCTCTATGCAAGTAATATAAGAATCATTATAAATAGCTAATATTATTTTATGAACCTCATTAAAACCTTTAAAAAAATAATTAAAATTTTAGAAAATAAAGGTTATATAAAAGCTAGCAAAGAAATGCTTAATAGTGAAAGCCATATAAAAACTCCAGTGAGATGTGAAAGGTTTACTAAGAGTCTATAAGTTCTTTAAAATTTTTAGGGTTTTTCTGTTTTTTAATATAAGCTATCAATACATCTGATACAACACACTTCAATTCATAATTTGAATAGTAGGACATTCTAGCCTCATCAGATGTTTGTTTACTATTTTCAAATGAGCTTCTATTTAGCTCTATATAAAATTTATCACTTAGATACTTATATAAACTGCTCATTTGATGTGGCTTATTTTTTTCATCATTTTGAAAACTTTTTATAATTTCTTCTAATTCTTCTATGCTTTCAAACTTTAAATCGCACAAGTTAAGAGTATATTTTTCTTTTTCAATAAAATCAAATTTATCAATCAACTCTTTTTTTATTTTATTTATATATTGCTCTAATGGCTCTATAGATAAATCATTTTTTTTTAAAATTTCATTAAGTTTTATTTTCACACTCATTCGCTTTTGCCACCTCTATTAATTTTGAATAAGTATACACAATATATGCTTAAAACCTATATTTCAAACTCTCTCTAAATATTTTATATTCTTAAGACTTTTATGTAATATTATATTAATTTGTGTATTTTACTGTGTAGTTTTTTTGTGAAAATTGTTTTTAAGAATTGGTATTTAGAATATTTTTGGAATTAGGCAATAAATTATTCTAAAAATACTTGATTTTTAGAATAAAAGATTAAACACAAGTTAAAAAACTTGTGTTTAAGAAAGATGTGTTACTAAGTTCTAGAAAGAATATGTTGCTTGAAGTCTCGCACCATTTTGTTTTTTTGTATCAAGACCTGGAGCTTTTTGGTCATATTCACCATATTTCAAATAAGTATTAAAGTTTTTACCCATTTTATAAGTAAGTTGTGCATAATACTCTGAATCTGTAAATCCAGAAACTTTATCAACTTTGAAATCCATAGTGTCATAATTTACTGATACATTTAAACCAGCAATTAAATCAGCGTTTGCACTTACATAGATTAAAGAAGCATTATCTTTATCATTTGCACTTACATTCCAAAGTTTATAAGAAGTTTGAGCATCATCATCAAGTGCAACATAACCATGGTCACCAGTCATTGCATAAGCTAATTTAGCTCCAAACATTCCTCTTTTTGCAGATACAACAATTTTAGCTAAGCTATTTGTTTTTCCAACAAGAGGATCACCATAAGTACCTTCAACACTATAGATATCTTTGTTAAAAGTCAATCCTGTATATCTTGCATCGACACCAAGTTTGATACCTGCAACATTTTGACTTCCTGTGATACCAGCTGTATAAGTAGTAAGAACATCAGCCATATCTAGATACCAAGCATTAATAGCAAATCCACCAATAGGTACGATTACAGCTGCTGTATAGATATCATTATTTCCAGTAATCAAAGAAGATGTATCTACCCCATCTACTGTTGCTCCAATTAAGTTAGTTTGATTGAAATAACCAGCTGCAACAGTAGCATACTTAGTATTTACAAAAAATAATGCTCCAGTTCCATCTTGTTCATTTAAGAATTTGCTAGACGCTACTGTCCAAGGAGTTGTAAGTCCTTGTTTACCAACAATTGCTTTTACCATACCAACATTAACTTCAAAATTTGCTTGAGCTAAAGTTGCAGATGGATTTTTATCTCCTCCTGTTGTGCTAGCAAAATTTGAAAGTTTAGCAAATTGTCCACTTCCCATAATTGCAGCTGAAGCACCTGAAGGACCTCCACCAACTAAAAATCTTGTATTAACTTTTAAATATTTATTAATAGGAGCTTTTACATTTAAAGCTGCTTTATAACCGTTAAAAGCACTGCTTGGTCCATCTTTTACAGCTTGTTCTTGATATCTGTATGCAACACTACCAGAAACATCAACACCTTTTATAGCCTCGTTTAAAGGCTTCGCACTTACGACTTGAAAACTTGCTAATGCAAGAGCTGCAACGCAAGAGATTTTAACCATTTTTTTCATCATTTATTCCTCATCTAGTTTTTTTTGTTAGTAACCTTTAAAACTCAGATACTACAAGAATTATTCTACTCTACTTATTTTTTTGATTTACTTAGCTAGAACTTATATAAAATTTAATTAATATTATTTTTTGTTAGATAAAAAATATTTTAAAAAATAAAATTGATAAATATAATCAAAATTTATCAAAGTTATTTATACTTACTTCGCAGTTTTTTAAAATATTTGGCTTAGATAGCTCTAGTCTTAAATTTTTGATATTAAAGCTGTTTTGCAAACCTTTTTCAAGAAATGTTAAAGCATCTTCTAGAAGTCCAAATTTTTGGCTTTTTAAATTCTTTTCAATAAAACTTGCAATTTTGGAATAATCTATAAAAATATTATCTTTAAAATCATAATCAGCCCAGAAATTTACGACTAAATCTTGGGGAGTTTTTCGCTCAAAGTCTAGAATGCCTATAATTGCGAGTATTTTTAAGTCTTTTATTCTAATTTGCATATTTGTCCTTTTTAAAAATTGCAAAACTTATATGCTAATCTAGCATAGCCTTTCTTTTTTTTGGCTTGAAAAAATAAAATTTTTAAGTAAATTTTTAGCTTTATATATAAAAAAATGCTAGAATATAGATAAAAAAATAATAGATAAAAAGAAGAAAAATGCAAAAAACTATAGCCTTACTTAAAGAAAATAACTTGTTAAGAGAAATTGATGATGAACTTGATATTTACCTTGAAATTCCTCATATTGCCTATGTTGAAACCAAGAAAAAAGACTCAAAAGCCTTGCTTTTTACTAGGCCAATCTCTAAAAAAACTAATAAGAAGTTTGATATTCCCGTGCTTATGAATGTTTTTTGCAATGAATTAGCCCTTGAATTGCTTTTAGGAAATATAAAAGAATTAGAAAATGAGCTGAAATCTTTGATTAAAATGCAAGTGCCAAAGACTTTTAGGGATAAATTGTCGATTTTTTCCAAACTTTTTAGCTTGAAAAATGTAATTCCTAAGAGATTAAAGCAAAAAGGAGCTTGTCAAGAGCTTGTAAACTTAGGTGAAGATATTAAACTTAGCTCAATGCCTATTTTAACGACTTGGGAGCAAGATGGTGGGCCATTTATAACTATGGGGCAAGTTTATACGCAAAGCCTAGATGGGAAAATGCAAAATCTAGGAATGTATAGACTGCAAGTTTATGATGATAAAACTTTAGGAATGCATTGGCAGATTCATAAAGACAGCAGTCACTTTTTTCACGAATACAAAAAAGCGGGGAAGAAAATGCCTGTTTCTGTGGCTATCGGTGGTGAGCCAGCTTATATTTGGTGTGGGCAAGCGCCTTTGCCTTTGGGTGTGTTTGAGCTACTTTTGTATGGTTTTATCAAAAAAAAACCTGCTAGGCTTGTGAAATCTTTGACAAATGAGATTTATATTCCAAGTGATAATGACTTTGTGATTGAAGGGTTTGTTGATACAAGCAAGGAAAAAATCGAAGGGCCATTTGGTGATCATACGGGGTATTATACTTTAAAAGAGCCTTATCCTTTTATGGAGATTACTGCGATAACTTCTAAGAAAAATCCTGTATTTTTGGCTACTGTTGTAGCTAAGCCACCTTTGGAAGATAAATATATGGGGTATGCAACTGAGCGAATATTTTTGCCACTTTTGCAACTTAGCACTCCTGATTTGATTGATTATCATATGCCTGAAAATGGGGTTTTTCATAATCTAATTTTAGCAAAAATAAATACCTTGTATCCAGCTCACGCTTTTCAGCTTATGCACGCTTTTTGGGGTGTTGGGCAGATGAGTTTCGTAAAACATGCTATTTTTGTAGGGGTGGACGCTCCTAAGCTTGATGATTATGAAAATCTTGCGAGATATATTTTAAATAGGCTTAATCTTGATGATGTCTTTTTGTCCAAAGGAATACTTGACGCACTTGACCATAGCTCTGATAGTTTTGCAAAAGGTGGGAAGATAGGGATTGATTGCACGAGTGAAGAAGAGCTAAGTTTGGAAGTGCCTGCTAGGCTTTTGAGTGATGAAGTACTGCTTAAAAAAATGCAAGAGCTAAACAAAAATGTGAAAAATTTGAAGCAATATTTCACAGATACTATAAATCCAATTTGTATAATAGCTACAAAAAAAGTGCAAAGTCAAAAAGAGCTTTTTAAAAGCATAAGTTCGCTTTTTTGTCATACTAGGATTGTGATTTGTGTAGATAAAACAAAAAATAATCTTGACAATCTTTATATGCTTGTTTGGAGGGTGTCAAATAATATTGATGGTTTAAGAGATGTTTATAAATATACTAATACTTTGTGCCTTGATGCGAGTGATAAAAATAAACTTGATGGATTTACAAGAGAGTGGCCTGATGATGTGGACTGCAGTAAAAGTGTGCTTGAGGACTTGAAGGGGCGTGGGATTTTGGATTTTAGTGATGAATTTGCTAAGAAATTTTATCTTTAGAGTGAAATAAAGAAGATGAAAAGATGAAAAAAAATAAAGAATATAGAAGGTTTGAAAAGTTAATTTGTAAAAATAAAAGGTGCGAAAATATAAAAAGTTTGATTTCCCCTTAAATCTTAAGGGGTATTCCTGATTTCAGGTTATTGTGCAAATAGTTTAACAAATTATTTTAGAAAAATTAATAAAAAATGGTGAGCAAAAGCAATATAAAAAATGAAAATATTTTCATCACCTTGCCATTGTTTTGCTTATTTGTCATAAATCTCAGGTGCTTAAGGATAAATTTATTATAATATGAAAAACAAAAGGAAGCCCTATCGAAACTATTTCAGAAGAAACTACCTCAACACACCCTTATGATGCTTTTGTTCCAAATGAAGCTAAAAAAATAATAATTGGCTCAATTCCAGCGCCAAGATTTTGCGAGGAAGAACGGAGCCTTAAAAAAGGTGATGTTGATTTTTATTATGGAAGTGGGGCTCACACTTTATGGACAATGATAGAAAAAATAAACGACATAAGCTTAAGCACCGTAGAAGAGCGAAAAGATTTTTTAAAATCTATGAATATTGGTATAACAGATATGATTAGATTTTGTAAGCGAAGAAATCACACTTTTTTAGATAAAGATATAATTAAAAAATCTATTGACTATAAAGATATTAAAAAACTACTAAAAGAAAATAGCCAAATAGATACACTTATTTATACTAGCGAATTTATTTCAGAGTTGGTGTGTTATTGTTTAGATGTAAAAGAAGAGAAAAACACTATTAGAATAAACGGAAAAATATATAATATAATCGTGCTAACTTCACCATCTCCAATGGCGATAAAAGACAAGGGCGAAAATGCTTGCAAAGAAAGGCTTGAGGCTTATACTGCTATTTTTAAAAAATAAATGATGGATTAAAGATTTCTCCAGTATTTGAGGTGCTGGGGAGCGAATAAAATATTTACATATTTTTCGTTTAGAGTATAAATACTATTATTGATTTATTTGATTTTATAACTTTGCTAATCTTAGCAACAAAATAATAGAGAAAAGTTTTAGTTTAGTAGTACTTAAATTTTAGATATTTTGATTATACTTAAATTTATTTTAAGTATAAGAGCATAGAATGTTAAAAAATTAAAGGAAAAAAATGGAAACTTTATCAACTCACCCTTACGAACCTTTCGTACCAAATGGAGCAACAAGATTAATAATCGGAACAATTCCCCCACCAAATTTTTGCAAGGAAGAAAGAGAGTTAAAAAAAGGCGATGTTGATTTTTATTATGGAAGTGGAGTTAATACTTTATGGACGATGATTGAAGAAATAAACAAAATAAGCTTAAATACAATAGAGAAACGAAAAAATTTCTTAGAATCTGTAAATATAGGAATAACAGACATAGTAAAAACTTGTACTCGCAAGAAAAAATCAGCATCAGATGAAGACTTAGAAAATATTGAATATAAAGATATTAAAAAATTATTAAAAGAAAATCCTCTAATAGATACACTTTTGTACACTAGCCATGATGGTAAAGGTAACGTTGAAACTCTAATGCGTGAATGTTTGAAAGATGAATATAAAAATATAAAAAAAGATAGAAAAAAGAGATATCCTCTTAAAATAGATGGAAAAATTTATAGTGTAGTCATATTAACTTCACCATCTCGAACGGTGATAAGATATGGAGGCGAAAATGCTGGTAAAGAAAGACTTGAGGCTTATACTGCTATTTTTAAAAATTAGATATAAGGGATTGAATTTCTCTAGCACTTAGAATGCTAGAGAATAAGTATTTTATTCTTACCTCCTTCGCCCTCTTCTTCTTGCTCAAAACCCATCAAATCCAAGTGCCTAAGTAAAACTTTGTTATAATCAATAAAATCAAAACAAAAAGAAAATTATGGATAATTACGAATACAGCGAACTTATAAAATTGCTAAATAAAAAAATGCAAAATATTGAACATATTCTAAAACCCAAAGAACTCCAAGAAAAGCTAGAAGTCATACAAAAACAAGAGCAAGAGCCTGATTTTTGGAATGATATAAAAAATGCTACAAAGCTAGGCAAGGATAAAAACCGACTGCTTTCAAGCCTTGCGAAATTTAACAAAGCAAAAAAAGCCCTAGATGACACCCAAGAGCTGTATATTTTGGCAAGTGAAGAAAAAGATGACGATATTTTAAATGGACTTTTTGAAGATACTGAACTTGAAGAGCTGATAAAACAAACGGAAATCGGAGTTATGCTAAATAATCCTGATGACTCTTGCAACGCAATTATCTCAATCCACCCTGGAGCTGGAGGCACAGAAAGCCAAGATTGGGCGTCTATGCTTTATCGAATGTATTTAAGGTATGCACAAAGAAAAGATTATAAAATCGAGATTTTAGACTACCAAGACGGCGAAGAAGCGGGGCTAAAAGATGTCGCATTTATCGTAAAAGGAGAAAATGCCTACGGATATTTAAAAGCTGAACATGGCATTCATAGGCTCGTAAGAATTTCGCCCTTTGACTCAAATGCAAAAAGGCACACTTCTTTTGCTTCTGTTATCGTGAGTCCTGAACTTGATGATAGTATTGATATTGTGATTGAAGATAAGGATTTGAGGATTGACACTTATAGAGCTAGTGGAGCTGGTGGGCAACATGTTAATAAAACTGAAAGTGCTATAAGAATCACCCACTTAGCTACAAATATTATAGTCCAATGCCAAAATGACAGGTCACAGCACAAAAACAAAGCAAGTGCTATGAAAATCTTAAAATCACGACTTTACGAATTTGAACTTGCAAAACAAAAGGCAGAAAAAGATAGCGAAGAAAAAAGTGATATTGGCTGGGGGCATCAAATTAGGTCTTACGTAATGCAACCTTACCAACAAGTTAAAGACACTCGCACAAATAAAGTCTAGTCAAATGTGGACGCTATACTTGATGGGGATATTCAAGCTCTTATAGAAGATGTGCTAATTTCTAGGGCTTAAAATAAAAAGCATAAAAACTTTAAAGACTTTATGCAAACAAGCAAAAACCAAAAATAATAACTTTATACTTGGACTAAAAGCTTAGAAAATTGCGCGCAAAACTCCAAAACTCCAAAACTCCAAAACTCCAAAACTCCAAAACTCCAAAACTCCAAAACTCCAAAACTCCAAAACTCCAAAACTCCAAAACTCCAAAACTCCAAAACTCCAAAACTAGGAAAAATATAATATTATAATTAAGTTTATTATTTTATATAAATTTAAATCTATTGCCTAAAATTCAAGTTAGCTTAAAAAAATACTTTTCTTATAGGAAACTTTTTTTAAAAATTTGTAAATTTAAACAATCTAATTTTAATTATTTTTATAAAATTATTAGCTATTAAAACAATTCAAAAGCCCTATTGTTAGGCAACTATTTTGACTTTATATAAATAATTAAATTTACATTATTTATATAACTAAATATTATTTTTAATAATTGTTTTTAGGCTCAATTTTTTATGCTTTTTAATGTTTATTTAAGATTATTGATACTATTATTTTCTTTTAGGTATTTATAAAGTATTTAAAATCACGGAGGAAAAAATGAAAAAAACAATGATTTCAATAGTAGCAGTTGCAGCTTTAGCTAGCTCTGCTTTCGCAGCAAGTAGCCTAAGTAGTGCTTTTGCTAATGGTAAAGTGTCTGGGGATTTTCATGCTAGATATGTAAATGGTTCAGCAAAAACTGGTACTAATCTTGATGTAAAAAATAACTTTGGTTATATGTCTGGTACAGCTGGTTTGTATTATTCATCTGCATCTTATTATGGTCTTTCTGTAAACACAGGATTTAGAGGAAACCATTTATTTTCAGAAGTTGATGGTGATGGTGATGGTGGTGCATATTCTTGGAATAAATCTAAAAATATGCAAGGCTTGATGATTACAGGAAATGTAGAATATGCTAGAAAAGGTATAAAAGTTGTAGTTGGTAGACAATTATCAGACTTTGAATGGGCAACAAAAAATATAGAAGCAGCGCAAGTTACTCTAGGTCTAGTGCCAAAAACAACAATCAAAGTTGGTTATGTACAAAGAAGAATGCCAAAATGGGGAACTGGTGATTATCTAACAACATTTAATGATTTAGGTGCTTCAGGTAATGGTATGTATGAAGCCTCTGTTAAATTTTCTCCTATGAAACTATTTAATGTAAAAGCTTATTATGATTATCAAACTGATACTTTTAGTGGTTATGGAGTAGATGCAAACGCAAATGTATCTATGCTTCACATTAAAGCAATGTACGCGGGAACAAGTGAAGACCATGGAAAAGCTGGACAATTCGGAAAAGCAAACAATGGTTCTTTTTATCTTCTTCAAGCAAGTGCATCTGTGCCTATTAAAGGAAAATATACTTTAGGTGCAATGCTAGGTTACACTGGAACAGGTAGTGGCGGTGCTGGTACTTTCGGAACTTATGGAGACAGACCTGATCCATTTGATGATGGGACTCACTTTTATGCAGCTAACTCATCACAATTTTATGGAAAAGTTGATGCAACTTTTTGGTCAACTTTAAATGTTTATGCTTTATATGGACAAAATAAATATGATGCTTCTAGTAAAGGTGTAACTGACAATGAGCTAAATGTTGGAGCTGGTTATACTTATGCTAAACATGCGCACATTGATTTGATGTATGCTATGATGGATACAACCAATAAAGATTTCTATAAAGATAATTATTTATATGTACAAGCATCTTACGATTTCTAGTATATAAATAAAAATACATATTTTTTCAAATAGCTTCGGCTGTTTGAAGATTTACTTTTTTAAAATCTTCAATTTTAGCTTTTACAATCTGAATAATAAATATTCCAATATTCATCAAAAACATACTTATCTTTATTTTTTTCTGTATAAAACTTCAAATCTGTTTTTTTCAAATAAAATCGCTCTAGGCATTTTTTTTCATAGCCAATTTTTTCTAAGTAAAAACCTGCTAGTTGATAATATGGATATACAAAATCAAATTTTTCAATAACTTTATAAATTACCTCTAAATTTAGTTTATTTTTTATTGGTTTAAATAACTCTACAACTTTACTGCTTGTTTGAAAATAGTGAATATTGCTTATGATTTCTACAAATGCTCTGTTTATTGAAGATATTTTAAAGCCCTTGAAGTTGATTATTTCATATGAAGAAGTATTATTTGTTTCAAGCATTATTATCCTAAAATCTCCTAGTTTGTCATGTGCATTTGTTTGTCTTGGTTTTTTGCTAAATGCTTTATCGATATTCTCTTGATTTAAAGTAACTCTATCAAAAGAATTTCGAATTTTTCTTTCTTTTGAGATAAATATAAAATCATTTTTATAAGTACTTAGGTTTTGTAGATTAAGTGAAGTAGTCATCAAAAAATAGCTATTTTTTTCTAGCGAATTGCAAAATTTATAAACATCAAATTCTTTGTTCATTGTATATCTTACTTTTAAATGTCCTCTTATATTTATACTAAATTGTATTAATCCTTCATCAATAAGTTTTAGTAAAAAATGACTAAATGCCAAGCTTTTAGAAACTAAGGATTTTTCTTTTAGCTCTTTTAGGAGTTCAAATAACTTTTCTTGAGTTAAATAATCATTTTTTTTAATTTCTTGTAATATTTCATCTAAATGGCTAGCAAAGAACTCTTTTTTTTTCATATTTAGTCTTTCTTACTAAAGTAAATTTACTTTAGTATAATATAATTATTTATTTTTGTCAAATATTTTTTTATTGACTTTTTTATAAATTAATATTATAATTAAGTAATTTTACTTAATTAAGGTGTTTATGAAAATATTTGTTATTAAAGATACCCTATTTTTAGGAACTCTTGAAGAAAATACTAATTCTATTATTTTTACTTACTCAGATGAAGTCAATAAAAACATGTATATACAAGGACTAAGCGAAAAAATAAATACAAGCAAGGAGCTTTTTCCTGTTTTTGAAAATATGCTACCTGAGAACGAGCAACTAAAACTCTTAAAATCAAAAAAACATATATCTAGCCAAATAGAAATATTGCTTTATTTGACTAATATTCATGGAACTTATGAATTTTATAATGAAAAAGATTTTTTAGTGCAATCTAAAGCAAGAAAACAAAAAGATGAAAAACCTTTTATTTTTGAAGATAAAAAAGCAGAGATTTTAGACAACGATTATATTTTTCCAAATATTCTAGATGATTATTCTTTGGATATCAAAAACTCTATTTTGCACCCCGATGGACTTATGAACAATACCACTGGCTTATCTGGGATTCAATACAAGCTTAGCATAACAAAAGATGATATTAACAAAACAATTAAAGAAGGTGATGGCTCTAAAAACAGCTCTTATCTCATGAAGCCATATAATAAACACAATGTGATTTTTAACTATAAAGATAAAGATAGGCTTTACACTCCGTGCCTTTTGATTAACGAGCATATTTTTATGACTTTAGCAAGAGATTTTGGTTTTGATATCCCATACAATGCTATCATAAAAGGCGAAACGGATTATCACTATATTATTAAAAGATTCGATAGGTTTGAAGAGTCTAAAATTGAGCATTATGAAATACTAACTCTTATGAATAAAATGAGTAAGGATAAATATAATGTTTCTATGAAAGAAGCCCTACTTGAGGCAAAAAAATATTTAGATAAAAAAAATATTCTGAACCTTTATAAGTTTATTATATTTTCTATTGTGATAGGACATGGCGATTTACATGCAAAAAATATCTCCCTAATCTACGCTAGTAACTATTTAGAAGAAAAAAGAATGTTAGTTTCACCATTTTATGATATAGCAACTACTAAAATATATAAAGATATGAAAGCAAATGATATAGGCTTAAAAATTGGGAATAAAAAATCAAATTTAAAAAAAAAGGATTTGCTTGAACTTGCAAATTTTATAGATATTCAAGATGAAACGGCTAATAAGATTATCGAACTTTTAGCTGTAAAATTTATAAAAACTTTTGAAAGCTATATTATAGCCCTTCCAAACAATATAAAATCTTTGCCTTTTATATTAAATAGATACCAATACCAAAAACCTTTTGAAGTTGCACTTAAAGAATACTACAAAAAAAGAAGCGATTATATTAATAAACAAATATTAAACATATCGCATAAAAATGACAAAGATGATATTAGCATTTGGGATTGAGTACAAAAGCAGGTAATTTTAGTTTTCTTAACAAAGCTTAGGTTTTATAATTAATCTAGTAAATAGCCATAAATTCCCTAATTTTGTCTAAGAACTCAAAAATACTAAGAAAAATAATCTATCAAGTGTATAAAATTAATTTTATAACTATAGTATATAATTATAGTAAAATTATTAATACTATATAAAAGCCTAAGATAAGTCATTTAGAATTTAAATAAAAATAATTATTATCTAAAGACTAGATAAATACTAAAAATATTCACTTTTAGACTATATATAATTATTTTAACTCATTATAGCTATGTTTTAATATTCATTTAAGAAAATTAAGGTTATCATTATTCATAAATATTTACACTTAAGTTGAATATTTCAGTCTTATATAATTTTTCAAGGGGAAAAAATGAAAAAAACGGTAATTTCTTTGGTAGCAGTTGCAGCTTTGGCAAGTTCTGCTTTTGCGGCGAACAGTGTAAGTAATGCTTTTGCTAATGGTAAAGTAAGTGGTAATGCGTATTTTAGGTTTGCAACTGCAAGTAATAGTGGTACAGCAATAACTGACAAAGCTAATTGGCCAGTGAACAACAAAGGTGTTAATAAAGAAAAGAAAACTCAGTATGAGGCTTTAGCAACTTTAGGTATCAACTATTCTACTGCTTCATATTATGGTTTATCTTTTAATGCTGGATTCCAAGGTTATGCTCCTGTTTATCAAGATGAATGGAATACTGCTAGAATTTCTGGTGGAGCTAATGGTACTGATTCTTTGATGAATATTGCTAACTTACAATTTTCTAATAAATTAGTAACTGTAACTGCTGGACGACAAGCAGTAGGACTTGAATGGTTAACTCACTATATCCAAGGAGCTACAGCTGTAATACATGTTCCTATGACTCAGATTGTTCTAGGTTGGGCTACTCAAAGATCAGCTTCTTCAAATGAAACAAATAGAATGAAACAATTTACAGACTTAGGAACAAGTGGAGCTTATGTTGTAGAAGCTACTGTTACACCTATTAAAATGCTAAGTGTAAAAGCTTATTATTATGATGTAAATAAAATAGAAGGGCTTTATGGTGTTGGAGCTACATTACATGCTGGTCCTGCTTCAGTAACTGCTAAATATGCTGGAACTGCTGAAAATTCTAAGCATACATATATGGGTGAAAATGCACAAAATATTAAGGTAAAAAAGAAAATGAAAAACTCTTCTTTTATGGCTATTATAGCCAATGTTTCTGTGCCTGTTAATAAAATAACTCTTGGTGCTGATGGTGGTTATGCAATGGTAGGTAATAAAAATGTCGAAGCAGAAAATGACTTTGGTGTAGCAGGAGATAAAACAAATCCTTTTGATGATGGTTCTGACTTTTATAGACCAAATGCAAAAACTTATTGGGTAAATCTAAGTGCTGCTATGAACGCAATCTCTGCAAATGTTAGATATGGTTCTACAGACTTAGGTAAATATAATGGTTACAAAATGGGTGGAGAAGATGAAATAAATGCAGGCATTTCTTATGCAGGTATCAAAAATACTACCTTAGGTATCTCTTATGATAATCTAAATTATGGAAAAGGTCCAGCTGGTTATAAACCTAATTTAAAAAATAGTACTTTCAAATTTGACGCTTCTTATTCTTTCTAGAAAAAGAGAAAAATATTTTCAAATAGCTTCGGCTGTTTGAAAAATATATTTTTATTTTTCTTTCTAGTTTTAGCTTTTAATTTTTAGTTCTAGTTTTAATATGACTTCTTATTTAAAAATCTCAAATATTTATCCCTTCTAACTTTTTAATTTTTTATTCCTTGTTTCAAATCTTAATTTTGCTTTTTTGTTTTTTTATTAAAATTTAATCCTTGACATTATGTATCATTTTTGATACACTTAATCTATGGAAAAACTTATTGTATTATTTTATGAGAATGCTAATGGTAAAAAGCCTGTAAAAGAATGGCTTCATTCTTTAAGTAAAAATGATAGAAAGATTATTGGAGAAGATATAAAAACTATTGAGTATGGTTTTCCTATCGGTATGCCGACTTGCAGAAAACTAGAAAATAAATTATACGAAATAAGAAGCAATATATCAGATAAAAGGATTACAAGAGTTATTTTTGTGGTAATTAATAAATATATTATACTATTAAATGGATTTATTAAAAAATCACAAAAAACTCCAAAAAATGAGATTATATTAGCTAAACAAAGAGCAAAGGAAATAAAGTGAAATTAAAAGAAAATATGAAAAGTGACTTTGACGGTTTTTTAAAAGAAGTTGGAATATTTGAAGAGGTTAATGATGTCGCTATAAAAAGAGTTATTGCCTATCAATTAGAAGAAGAAATGAAAGCACAAAATCTTACAAAAACAAAAATGGCAGAGCTAATGAAAACAAGCAGAGCTGTTGTCAATAGATTACTAAATCCTGATAATAGCTCACTAACTTTAAATACTTTAGCAAGTGCTACAAATGCACTAGGCAAAAAACTAAGTATATCA
>JAACJU010000011.1:31365-42654 GCA_021378565.1 Arcobacter sp. LC1
CTTTAAATACTTTAGCAAGTGCTACAAATGCACTAGGCAAAAAACTAAGTATATCGATAGACTAATTTATTTTTTATGTCAAGACCAAATTTGAATACAATTAAAAGAAAATATAAAAAGTGATTTTGATGCTTTTTTAAAAGAAGTTGGAATATTTGAAGAAGCTAAAAATATTGCTGTGAAAAGAGTTATTACCTATCAAAAGAAGAAGCAAAAAAGCAAAATTTAAAAAATAAAATAATGAAATATTTATAGTTTTAAAAGATTATTTTTTAAAAAGTCATGATTTTATAATTAGATATTTTTTGAATATTTTTAAAGATTGATAGCTTGTAGTAAATCGTTATTTTCTTCGATTCTTAACATTCTAATATCTTTAACACAAGCTCCAAACCAAGAATATTTTTTTGCTAGTTTTTGAACGATTGTTACGCATTTAACGGCATTAATATTCTCATTGCCAAAATAGACACTTCCTTGTTGCCAAACAAAATCATTAGCTTCCATAAATTTTCTAATATCTCCGTAAGCATTAGTGCTAGATTCATTGTGATAATTATTATTCAAGCAATTAGTATCAATATCAAAAGTTACTGCATACATATTATAAAATCCTTATTCTAAGTATCTTAGAAGTATTATATCATAAATAGCACCTTTTTTATCTTTAGTATTTAAATTCATCTAGAGCAAATATTTTTATAATCGCAATATTCGCAAATCTTAGTATCTTCGCATAGTTCAAAAGAAATAACTTCATTTTTAAATTCTCTTAATATGGATTTTAAAATATCTATTTTTTCTATAAGTGTAGTTTCTTCTAAAAGCTCTGCATTTTCTAAAGAATAATAATAAGCTTTTATTTCAAAATTTTGATGTATTTGGTTTGAGTCTTGGAGTGCTAGAGCATAAATCTCTAGTTGAAAATCTAATGATTTATCATAGTTTTTTATGCTTGAAATTTTTAGGCTTTTTGAAGTTTTATAGTCAATTAATTTATAAATATTATCTTCAAAATCTATCCTATCGATTATCCCACTAAAATTTATACCTTCAATCTTTGTATGAAAATGCTTTTCTAAATCTAGTATTTCAATATTATTTTTAGTATTTTTTTGAAATCTTGATTTTTCATTTATAAAAAAATCTTCCATTTTACTAGCCCAAGATTTTAAGTCAAAATCAAGATATTCGTTTTCTTGATTTAGGGTGTAAAGCTTAGCAAAAAAATATTCTTTGCTTTTTTCTAAGCTTTCAAAATCGCTAAAAGCTTGTTCTAAAAGCTTATGAATGATTGAGCCTAGCTCATAAGCTTTTGGCAAGGCAGATATGTCATGAGGCTTTATTTTTGCGATATATTTATAATAAAAATGTCTTTTACATTCTAAAAATATTTTTAGTGAGGAGGCTGAAAATATAAAATCTCTTAGTTTAAAATCTTGTTTAATCTCTTTTTGAATCTTTGTTTGCCCTATATCTTGGCAGATAATTTGAGAATATAAAAAATCTGCATTTTCTGTTATTTTTATATTTGGATAAAATTCATCTAAGAGCCTAGATTTTTGCATTTTTGCATTTTGTACATAGGAAATATTTACATATTTTGAAGATGAAATAATCTTATAATAATAATATTTTTGCAAGTTTTCCCTATCTTTAGGGCTTGGCAAGGAGATTGATTTTTTTAGTGCTGAGGATAAAAACTTATCTTTTATGCTTCTTCTTGGTACAAAATCTTCATTAAAATCAAGAATAATCAAAGCATCAAAGCTTAGGCTTCTAGTTTCTAAAGCTCCTAGAACTGTGATTTTACCACCTTGAATATCGTCTTTTGTAAGCTTTTTTGTTAAATCTAGCAAGAGTTTAACTAAGTCTTTTGTAGCTATTTTTATATCGTTTGAAAAAATCATAGCTGAAAAATCATAAGCAATATTTTCAAAATCAAGAAGTAATTTTTCATTTTTTTCAAAACTTTTTATAAATTCAATATATTCAAAAAAATTTTCTTTTGTGATATTTTTTGCAAAACCTTTTAAAAAATCAAGTTTCTCCAAAGGGCAAAGTAAATATAAAAATTCTATATTTTTTGCTTCATTTGGCATTGATAAATACCTATGTATTGCTTCTTGGATTAGATAAAGTTTGGAATTTAAAATATCAAAGCCCATAGCATAGTTAAAATAGCCTTCGCTATCAAAAAGCTTAAGGTAAGAGCTAAAGCTTTCATCTGGCAGAATAAGAGCTATCTTTGAAGGCTCTAGGCCTAGATTTATAAAAGTTTCTATTGACTTTTTAGCAAAGGCTATTTGGTTTAGTCTTGAAGAAAAAGAGCAAATTGTTGTAGAAATATTTTTGCTTTCTAAAAGCTCTTTTTTTAAAACTTCTTTTTTTGAAAAGTTTATTTCATAAGAATATCCTAGCTCTAAATCTAGTCCATAAGATATAAATTTTTGTATGCTTTTTTCATTATATTTGTTAAAATCAAAATTTATAAAAATATCTATATATTTTGCTACTTGGCTTAAAATCTCAAATTCTAGATTTGTAAAATATCCTTCAAAAATGATTTGGATTTGCTTGTATTCTTGTAAAAGTTTTTCATTTATTTTATAGTGTTTTGCTAGGTTTATTTTGTCAATTTTTTTTCTATCTTCTAAGGTTTGCAAGTAGTTTTTATAAATATTTTCAAGTATTGAAATGTGTTCTTGATAGTATGAATAAATATCAAATTGGGCTAGTTTTTTTATATCTACTTGTTCAGCTGAAAGTTCATCAAAAAGTGCAAAAATATATTTGCTTTGTCTAAGAAAAATAGCAAAACTAGGAATAATTCCTAGTTTTGCTAAGTCTGTTTTTTGCGTGATTTCTTTGAGATATAAAAATCTTTCATTTTTATCAATGTAAGAAAAGCCAATATCAAGAACTAAAAAGTATTTAAAAAAGCTATTTATTTCTAAAAGCTTTGGGAGTAAAGTATCGTCTTTTTGACTTGATATATACTCCCTAATGGCTCTTGAACTAGGACTTACTAAAAGTTTCCTAGTGCTCAATATTTGTCTTTAAAAACAAATAAGCTTTGTGTCCTTGTATGTCAAAAACACCTGTAATATTCCAATTTCCTTTGTGTGGCAAAGAAAATCTTTTTATATAGCTTTGTTTTTCAAAAACAAAATTATTTAAATCAATATCTAGTTTATCATCAGTTGCAATATTTACTCGCATTTTTATTTTGACATTTTTTATAGCCTTGCCTTGCTTGTCTGTGATTTTAACTTCAATAATATTTTTGCCATCTTTTAAGATTTTTCTAAATTTTTTTGATTTCTCAATCACTCTTTGTCCATAAAAAACATCTTCAAAATCTAGTTTTCTTTTATGGTGATTTACCAAAAGTGTAACATTATATTTTTCTTCTATTGTTTTATTTGCTTGGATATAGTTGTTAAAATTTTTATCAACTTTATGATAAGCACTTAAAAAACTATCATCTGGATTTACAGGCGTTATCATAGTCGCATGTAAAGTCCAAAAAACCATAAACAAAGTATATAAAAAAATTAGTATAAAAAAAACCGGCCAATAATTTCTTTTCATTTCTTACCTTTAAGATTTTTTATTTCTGTGCTTAAATCTAGCATAAATATAAAGTACCAAACCGCCAATAACCAAAATATACATAAAAATTTTCCAAATCGTACCTGTAATTTTACCTGCACTTCCTATACTTGATTTTAAAGTAATGTCTTTTGAATCTGCTATATTATCTGTAATTTGTGCATAACCATTCAAAATACCTGCACTTAACTTGGATTTTATTGTATTTTTTCCATGTGATGCTAATAATGGTATTATATAGCCATCTAAAATATCATTTTTTCCGACTATCTTGCTTAGTTGTTTTGAAGAACTTACAACGTCTAAAAGCTTTTCATTAAGAACTACACTTAGTAATACATAAGGTTTTGGTAAATCTTTTGTAAGATTTTTTTGAAAGTCTTTAAAATCCATAATTTGCTTTTTTATAGCACTATCTGTGAATGCTTCTTTACCTTTACTAAGGTATAAAAAAACATGTACTTTAGTTTTTGCTAGGCATTCGCTACCCATTTGAAAAATCTTATTTGTCGTCCTATGATCTATAAGGTTATCGTGATTTAATATAAATTTTTGGGCATTGTTGCTTGCTTGTAGATTTATAGTAAAAAAAAGCAGAAGTGAGAAAATCACCCCTGCTTTATAAAAAATATTTTTTTTATTAACCAAGAAATATTCGACCAGGAGATAAAAAAGTTAAATATATTGTTAAAACCGCAACAACGACTAATAAAACTCCAATAATTTTGTCCATTATTTCCCCTTTTTAATCAAGTGATAATACTTGCTATTAGTAACATCATTTGGTTTAATAGCGTGAATATCTTGATTTATTTGATAATAATTCATAGCTTCTTTATTCTGAACTTTTAAGCCATAAATAGTCAAGCCTACTAAGATGACTAATAGCAACACTGTTGCTATTAGCATACCTGTAATGCCGTGGATACTAAAAATACATCTTTCTTTTTCATTCATTTCTAAATTAGCCATATCATTCTCCTAGCGTTCTAATATAGTGAGCTAAGGCTTTCATCTGAATAGGGTTTAATCTATCTTTAAATGAAGGCATAATACCTATTTCGCCTTTTTTACCATCTGTTAAAACAGTAGCTACAAAAGCATCGCTATAAGCTCGTAAGTCTGGTCCTACAAAAGGCGAACCTTTTCCTTTGTCTCCATGACAAGATGAACAAACAGCCCAAGCACCTGGTACTTGTCCTTTAAATCCACCTGCAACATAAGTAGCAACTGCATTTATTTGAGTAGCGTCACTTAACATTTTAGGAGGCATTCCACCAGGGAACTTATCTTTAAAGTTATTTCCACCATGTTCAATCATATCTACAACACTAGCTTTAGATATTCTATGAGTTAAGTTTTGAGCTTTACCATTTATACCTTCAGCATCGTCTCCATGACATGGAGTACATTGTACCAAGAAGATTGACTCTCCCATTGATTTTAATGTTTGTTCATCAAGATTTTTCCATTTACTCTCAAACTTTTTATTGTAAGTAATGGTTTCTTGATTATATTGTCCGATTTGAGAAAATGCGTCTAGAGGATACCCTAAAGTTATATACCAAATCATCCAAATTATAGAAACTATAAAAGCTAGTCCCCAACCTATTGGAATAGGATTTTTATATTCCCCAATTCCATCCCAATCTCCTTCTAATAAATCACCTGTGGCTTTATCATGTTTAATCTGATTGATGTATTTTAATACTACAAATACAACAATAACTAATAACAGTAATACCGCAAGCATTGTAAGGTCATTAGTGCTATCTTTACCGAAACTAAACGAATTACCTAAAGCTAAATAAGTACCCGTCATTAGTGCAACGATAAGAATAATACCAAGTATAACCATAGATTTCATATCAATTCTCCTTATCTTTTTTTTCTTTTACTTCTCTACTTTCAAGAGGTTTAGAAGTTATATCATCATCAAGCACTAGTTCTGAGTATTTCTCAAAATCTCTTTCGCCTTTTTTGTCTCTTTTATAAATAGAATATGCATAAGCATAAAATACTATAAAAACAAAAAGGACTATAAAAAACTTAGCATAGCCTTGCATATCCAATATATCTTCATAACTCATAGTAAGCCCCTATTTCAAAGAATTTAAATACGCAATCAATGCAACAATTTGAGGAATTTTACCCTCAGCCACAGCTTCTTTTATTTTTTTATTTTTTATATCAGCTGTTATTACCATAGCTTCTTGTAAAGCTAATTTTTTAGCATTTGAATAGCTTCCTAAAGGAACATCTATTTTACCATTGCCATTTAGATCTTTATCGTATGGTGTGCTAAATACTTTTTTAACTGTATAAGCTTCAGCGTAAGCTGTACCAAAATCAATATCTTGAGAATACATATCTTTATATGAAGGCATAATTGAACCTGGCACTAAAGCTGATGGATTCCACATGTGATTCATATTCCAATCTGTTGTTCTATAATTCCCAACTCTATGTAAGTCTGGACCTTGTCGTTCAGAACCCCACAAGAATGGTCTATCATAAGCATATTCTCCACTTAATGAATACATACCATATCTATCAGTTTCTGATTTAAATGGTCTAATAAGTTGAGAATGACAAGCATTACAATCTTCATGGATATATATTTGTCGTCCAGCTAATTGTAAAATAGTGTAAGGCTTAGCGCCAACTATCGGTCTACTTTCTTTAGCAAAATCTGGAATCACTTCGATAACCCCTGCGAATGCTATAATAATAAATACTGCCACCGCAAAGAAAAACGGTCTTTGTTCTAACCAATGAAACATTTTCTTCCCTCCTTCTTAAGCTGCTGGTGTAGCATTAGCTGGTTCTTTGTCCAATATACGCCCTGCAGTTGCAGTTTTGTAAATATTGTATGCGAACATAAGAAAACCAATAAGATAAAATAATCCACCTACAGCTCTAATAGTATAATATGGGTGTAATACATTAACTGCATCAATAAATGAATAAATTAATGAACCATATTGATCATAAGCTCTCCACATCATACCTTGAGTGATACCTGCTATCCACATTGAAGTGAAATACAAAATGATACCTACTGTTTGTAACCAAAATTGTGTAGCCATAAGAGATTTTGAATATATTTCTCTTTTGAACATTCTTGGAACCATATGAAATAATGCTGCCATTATCATAAATGCAACCCAACCTAGAGTACCATCATGGACGTGTCCTGGAACCCAGTTTGTAAAGTGCGAAATCGCATTAACTGATTTGATAGCTTGGATTGGCCCTTCGATTGTTGATAACATATAAAATGTTGATGCCAAAACCATAAATTTGATAATTGGGTTTGTTTGTAGCTGTTGCCATTGTCCCTTCATAGTTAAAAGCATATTAATAGCTGATCCCCACGATGGTAGAATAAGTACAACTGACATAACTGAACCTAATGTTTGAATCCAATCTGGAACAGTTGAATAAATAAGGTGATGTCCACCAGCCCAAAGATAAATAAACATTAATCCCCAAAATGCAAGAATAGATAGTTTATATGAATAAACATGCTGTCCTGATTCTTTTGGTAGAAAATAATAAATCATTGCTATAATTGGAGTTGTGAAAACAAATGCAACTGCATTGTGTCCATACCACCACTCAACCAAGGCATCATTTGAACCTGCATACATAGATACAGAGTGCCAAATAGAACCATAACCTGATACGAAGTAAGTCGGAACTTCCATATTATTAAATAAATAAAGCATAGCAATAGCTAAAAATGAAGCTATGTAATACCAAATAGATATATACAAAGTCCTTTCTCGTCTAATTCCTATCAAGCCAAATATTGAGATACCCCAAAGAACCCACCAAATAACTACTAAGATATCTAAAGGCCATTCAAGCTCAGCATACTCTTTAGATGTAGTAATTCCGGCAAATAATGTAACAACTGCCAAAAGAATTGTTATAAAATATAACACAAAATGTAGTTTGGCTATTGCCATAAGAAAAGGCGATTCTTTTAAAGAAACCTTTAAAACTCTTTGTCCTACATAATACCATGTAGCAAAAATCCCACTTAGAGTAAATCCAAAGGCAACGCCATTTGTATGAATTGGTCTTAGTCTTGAAAATGTAGCATATTGTCCAGCCATGTTATTTAGCTCTGGATATGCTAACTGAAAAGCCAAGATACAGCCCACAATCATACCGATTATTCCAAATAGAATTGTTGCAAAGGTAAACGCTTTTGCAACTGAATAATCATATTCAATTTTTGCATCGTTTTGCATCAATCTCCTCCTAATTTTAATATACAAGCAATAGATATGCTCATCTTGCGTATTATATCTAATTTTTTTTAAGGTAAATCTTAAGTTATTAATTTAATTTTATAATATATGTTTTATAGTGAAAGCTTTAGTTTTTATTAGACAATTTGAATTAATAATTTTTTAGCTGATTTTTTATATCTTTTTGTATTGATTTTTCTTTCAAAACTGCCCTTTTATCGTAGTTCTTCTTACCTTTTGCTAAAGCAATTTGAAGTTTTACTATATTTTTTTTGTTAAAATATAAACTTGTAGCCATAATCGTAAGCCCCTCTTTATCGCACTTTTCTTTAAATTTAAGAATTTGCTTTTTATGCAAAAGTAGCCTTCTACTTCTTAGCTCCTCAGGTCTAAAACGAGAATTTGTAGTCTCTAAATGCGAAATATGCATACCAAAAATAAAAGCTTCACCCCGAATGATTTTAATAAAGGAATCTTTAAGGTTAATTCTTCCTTCTCTTATAGCCTTAACTTCACTTCCGAGCAATTCAATCCCAGCTTCTAAAGAATCAAGTATGAAATAATCAAAAAAAGCTTTTTTATTTCTAAAACTTTGAGTCTTTTTTTGTTCTGATTTTTTCTTGTTTTTCTTAGTATTTTTTTTGCTAGTATTGTTGCTGTTGTCTGTAATATTATTTATCATTATAAAACCTTGAAAAAACTAGAGCCACTACCACAAAAATAATAGTCTTGATTTTTTAATTTTGCCTCTACTTCTTTTAACTTAGGATAAAGGCTTAAAGCGGGTGCAAACAAATCATTTGCCTCGGCTATACTTAAACTTTTTAAAATATCCTTGCTTTTTTTAGAAAATAATTTGGCACTTTGTTCTTTTGAAATAGTTTTATAAAAATCTTGTCTAAAACAATCATAAACTTTTTTTGTACTACACTTTATATCTGGAGTAAAAGTTTCAATCTTCAAAGGCTCTTCTTTAAAAACTTCAACTATTTCACCTATGCCACTAACATTTGCACTAGAATATTCATAAATAAAAAAAGGCACATCAGCACCAATTTGCTTAGCAATCCTAGCTAATCTGTCTTTTGAATAGCCCAAATCAAAAACTTTATTTGCAAGAAGCAAAAAAGAAGCAGCGTTTGAACTACCTCCACCAAGCCCCGCAAATTCTGGAATATTTTTTATAACTTTTACAGAATAAATCCTAAAATAAGCATCAATTTTTGGACAATTTTGTCTTAGAGCTAAAAAAGCTTTGTAGATTGTGTTGTCTTCTAATTTACAAGAAAAATCACCTAGAAGATTAAATTCATTTTTGGTATTCTCTGGCTCAAAACTTAGAATATCGTATAAATTTTCAAGTCTTACAAATCTAGAACTAAGAGTGCAATAAGTATCTTGTTGTCCTGTGATTTTCAAAAAAATATTTACTTTTGCAAAAGATTTAATTTGATTTTTTAGCAAAATTGTCCTTAAGATTTTTTATTATTATACAAAAATTTATATAAGGACTTCTTTTATATCTTCGTAAATCTTTGCTTCAAATGTAAATTCAAAATTTTGCTCTTGTTTTTTTATATCTTTTTCTTCAAGTACAAAAATTGCAGACAAATCGTAAGCCCCTGAGATTTTGTGTCTTAATGCTAATTCTTGCTCAAAACTTGGAGCTAAAAACATCAGCTCTTTTACACTTTTATAAGAAAAACTTCCTAAATCGTTAAAGGTTTTAAGGCTAATAAATTTTATAGCTTCTTTATTTAAATAAAAAATATTATTTTTAGAAAATTCTATTTTTGCCTTTGTTTTTTTTCGCCCAATCATCGAATAAAGCAAGGGATAAGTTACTAGAACTTCGTTTTTAAGTGTGATTTTGGCATTCAAAAGATTGTAAGCTAAGAATTTTTCTTTTACTAAAATAAAATCTTTTTTTTGCCTTGTAAAAGTGTTTCTTTTTTCAAACGTTTTTATCCTTGCTTTAGCGCAATTTGGTAAAGTCTGTTTTGAAAGTGGAGAAAAAAGCTCGATTGCTAACTTTTGCTGAGTTTGTCTTTGTGGAAGCAAGGCATACAAACATCCGCAATAATTTTGCCTATATAAAGAATTTTGTTTAACTGCTTTAGCTTGATAAAATAAGCCCTCCCCACTTCGATAATCTTTAAAAATAAAAGAAATATTATTTTTTTCTGCCAAGATTTCGCCTAGCTCTTTAAGCTTATTTTGGGATTTTTGCGGACTTATTAAAAGCGTGGTTGTAAAACTATTTTGTTTTAATTCTTTTGCCTTTATTATACTTTTTTCTAGCCTATCTTCAAAGCAAATATTACACCTTTTTCCTCGCTCAGGCTCATGCTCAAAACCCTTTACTTTTAAAAGCCAAGAAGATACATCATAAGTGCCTTTTATAAGCTTGATATTTAGCATTTCACATGAATATGCAACGTCAAGAAATCTTAGCTCGTATTCTTCCATGGGATGAATGTTTGGATCATAAAAATATCCAATAAGCTCTTCATCTGGATACTCAGCTCTTAGGCTTGTTAAAAAGTAATGACTATCAACGGAGCAACAAATATGAACTAGCAAATCTATCCTTGTTTTTTAAATATAAGAGTATTTTATCCAAGCTTTGGTTAAGAAAAAAATAAAATATTTATTTTTTATTTATTTTGTTATAATATTAAATCAAAAGGAACTATAAGATAATGAATTATAAAAAACTATTTAAGCAATGCATGAGAGAAATATTTTCAAATAAAAAATTTGATATAAAAGTAATCGAGAAATATTTTGATAAAAACTATACTCAAAAAGTCAATCAAGATATTTTAAATTACTCAGATTTTGTCAAGCATATTCAGCTACTCAAAAAAGAAATAAAAGAATGTGAGTTTGAATTTGTGAATTTGATTTGCGAAAATAATAATCTCCACTCAACACATATTATCAAAGCAACAAAAAAAGATGGAAGAAAAATGAAAGCAAAAGTTAGTGGATTTTTTACTTTTTTAGAAGATAAGATTATTTACACAGATGAGCTTACTTGTTTATTAGAAGGTCACAAAGAAGATAGCGATTTAGGCTCACGGCACTAGTTTGTCACTTTGTTTGGTTTTATACGGCTTAGTTTAATTTTACTTTGTTAGGATTAGTTGTTTTTAGCTTAAAGTATTTAAATATTCAAAAAAAGCTTTAATTGAAAAAAATACTATTCATCTTAGTTTCTAAGATTTACCATTTTTTGGCAAATTGATATAAAACTGCTAAATATTTTTATAATTAGTGCAAAGAGTAAAGACAAATAGGGTTGAACTGCTAGATGAATGTAAAGAAAGTTTTTTAACTAAAAAAAGCCTCTTAGGGGAAGAGGCTCTTGTCTTATATTTTTAAAAGGAGGAAAGTTTTATGAAAGGAG
>JAACJU010000012.1 GCA_021378565.1 Arcobacter sp. LC1
ATAATTTTAAAAGCAGATTCTATTTAGCAAATGTGCCTTTAGTTTTAGTCTTTCTTTTGATTTTAGAATTTAAAATTTTATAGGATTTGTGGTATAAATTAGAAATATTTATTAATAACTTAATAGCTTCTGGATATTTAAAAAAGCATGATAATTCACCCCAATAATTTAAGCCAAGATTGCTTAATATTAGAATATTTATTTCCCCAGATATTATCAAATCATTTAGATTTTCTAAGGCTTGTACATCTGTGTTAGCACAATAAACTGCTCTCAAATCTTTAGCTATTACTTTTCTGACATTCTGCTACACAAACTTTAACGAGCTTCTTATTTTGCGTATACAAATTTAATCGTGCATGATGAACTTTTGCATCTTTGAATCTCCGCTTTAAGATATTTAGCTTGTATAGCTTCATTAAAACCATTTAGACCACATGAGGTGCAAGAGAATTCATACTTGCAAATGCCAAATTTAAGAACATCTTCTAACCTGCTTTTTTAATTTCATTAAGCAAAGATAGCCAATATTTAGAAGTTTAATTATTGTTAGTCCTGATACCTATAATCTCCTTATTTGCCTCTGCTGTGATAGCTAGCATTATATATGTAGCCTCATTTTAACTATCAATGCTTCTTAAAAAAATAATATTTTTCTAAGCTAACGCACCATCTATTCTTATTTTAGGAATTTAGCATCCATAAAGATAATAAGATACTTGTGCTCTAAAGCTCTATTTACCAATCTTTAGCTAATTTTAATACTTTATTTGTCATATTTTAAATAGTTTTAATTGATAATTTATAAGATATAAATCATCAAGATGTAATTGAAATCTGCGCACTCATTCCTTTGGCTTATATTGAAATTATAAGTTCTTCACTTCCTTCTAATATGGTTTCTCTTTTTTTGATTAGATTCATAAAAAGTGGCTCAAAGCTAGAATCTCTATCACTTGGTATTTCTAAATATAGAGAAGTAGATTTAGAAATACCAAGTGATAGAGATTCTTGGAAAGATAATTTGAATTTATACTTAAAATTTAATAATTCTGAGAGAAAATAAGATGAATAAGTTTTAACACGGGAAAAGTCACATAGTAAAGATTTTAAAAATTCAACAGTTTAATAAATTCTAATGGAGAACGAAAGTGTTATTTAAATTTTTAAAGACGCAAGTTTAGATTATAAGACATTGTATTATTGGGTTGTAGCATATAAAAGACCTACAATATTTTAATAATAAATGCTATTTTAGTTTTTTCAAAAGTTCAAATGAAGAACCTAGCAGGATTAAGGAAAGAAAATAAGATAGCAAAACAAGAAATAGATATCTAAAAAAGGCAAAAGTATACTTTGTAAAAAATGATAAAGAATTCATAGATTTTTGAATAGAAGAGGAATTTTAGTATAAAATTATGCATAAAGTAGCTAAAGTAGATTTATCTCCTTATTGTCATTGGATTAAGACTTTTTGTTTTTTATAAATAGATAATAAAATGAATGAATGAATTAAAATCATATTTATTTAAGGAAGAAGTAACTACGCGACAAGAAGAATCGTAGAACCACATTAGAAGTGCAATATTTTTAAAAATTAAGACAACAAGGTAGTATTTATTGACTTAGCGATATAGAAAAGAATGCTTTCGTTAAGTTTTACTGATAAATATGATGAATTATCTAAAAAATAAGGCATTGAATCAAAAAAAATCTATTGCCAGAGCATTATACTACTGGCCAAGAAATTATAATTATAGATGAGGAAAATATTTTTATTAGATATAAAAGTGGAAAGAAAAATAATAAATGAAATGTTCAATATACCAAAAGATAAAATTTTAATGATTACTCATTGTTTAAAATTGGTATAAAGAGTATAATAAAATGTTTAAAGTAAAAGACCATTAATTAAAGAGCACAAAAGGAAGCCACCAAGTATGATTAAGCCTAAAGTATTCATTTTAGATGTAGATGGGGTAATGACAGATGGACAGTTTCATTATACATCAGATGGAAAAGTTATGAAAATATTTGGTGCGGATGATAATGATGCATTATCATTATTAAGTCCTTATTTAGAAATTCATTTTGTTACTGGAGATCATAGAGGATTTGAGATATCAAAATCTAGAATAGTAGATGATATGAAAAAATCACTTGATTTAGTAAGTACAATAAAACGAATTGACTGGATTAAAGAAAGATGGAACCCTAAAGATGTAATTTACATGGGTGATGGTATATTTGATCATTATGTATTCAAAGAAGTTGGATATTGCATAGCTCCTTCAAATGGTGATGAATATGTAAAAAGCGTTGCAAACTATGTAACGACTAGAAGTGGTGCAAATCGTGCAGTTGCTGAAGCTTGTTTGCACATATTAGATGTTTTTTTTATACCTTATAATCCAAACGAATTACCAAATAATCAAATTAAATTAAGTGGAGAGTGGACAGTATGATAAAAGATTTTATTAAAAATAAAAGAGCTACAATGTTATGTAGTGGGCCAATGAGCAAAAATTGCATAGATGCGAGTATAGAGTTATCAAAGCAGTTTGATATACCTCAGATACTGATAGCAAGTAGAAGACAAATAGATAGTGAAGAATTTGGTGGTGGTTATGTTGAGAATTTTACCACAGAAGAATTTGTAAAATATGTAAAAAGTAAAAATGCAAAAAAAGTTTTTTTAGCCAGAGATCATGGCGGTCCTTGGCAGAGTATTTTTGAAAAAGAAAATAATCTAAATGTAATAGATTCAATGACTTCTGCAAAAAAATCATTTGAAAATGACATTTTAGCAGGATTGGATTTTTTACATTTAGATCCTAGTATTCCCATTCAAGGCGAAGATTTAACAATAGATAAAATTTTAAATAGACTTTTTGAGCTCTATGGGCATACTTATGAATTTGCAAAACAAAATAATAAAAGTATTCAGTTTGAATTAGGAACAGAAGAGCAAGATGGTTATGGACAAAATCTTGATCAATTTGAATATTTTTTAAATGAAACCTATAAATTTTGCGATAAAAACAAAATCAAAAAACCAACTTTTGTAGTTGCGCAAACTGGTACTAAAGTGATGGAGTGTCAAAATGTTGGAATATTTAAAGATAATATTACTACTAATAGTGACTTATCTTTCGACCATTTAAAACAGACTATAGCAATATGTAATAAATATAATGTTATGTTAAAAGAACATAATACTGATTATTTAAGCAATGAAGCTTTATCTTTAAGACCAATACTTGGAATACATGCTTCAAATGTAGCTCCAGAATTTGGTGTAGTTGAAACAAAAGGATTTTTATATTTATTAAATACATTTGGATATAAAAAAGAATTTGACCTATTTGTAGATACTGCAATAGCTTCAAATAAATGGGTTAAGTGGATGATAAAAGATAGTAATGCTTCTCAAATAAACAAAGCTATTATTTGTGGGCATTATATCTTTGCAAATGAGCAAATAAAACATATGAAACAAAAAGTCGCAAGTGAATTATTAAGTAAAAATATAAATTTAGATGAATATTTAAAAACATTGATAAAACAATCAATGACAAAATATATTCAACTATTTAAAATGATATAAAGTGGAAGTAATAATTATAGAAAAACCATGGGGCAAAGAAGAGCTTTTAGAAAAGAATGAAAAATACATGTTTAAAAGGCTTACTATGTATAAAGGTCATGCTTGTAGTTTGCAATATCATGAAGTAAAAATTGAGACAGTTTATCTTTTAAGCGGTAGTTTGAAAGTGTATATTGGAGATAAAAAAGATAAATTAGATGAAATTATTATGAAGCCAAATGATTCAATGACTTTGTTCCCATTTAAAATACATAGAATGGAAGCATTAAAAGATAGTATTTATTTGGAAGCTTCAACACCTGAACTTGAAGATGTTGTTAGATTGCAAGATAGATATAAGAGAGTTTAATATGAAATACAAAGTATTAATCGCATCAGCAGGTCTTGGCAATAGGCTAAAAGGTATGACAAAAAATATTAATAAGGCTTTAATATCAGTCGCACATAAACCTGTAATTTCATATATTATTGAAAAATTTAGTGAAGACGTAGAATTTGTTATACCTGTTGGGTATAAAGCTAAAACAGTAAAAGAATATTTAACTCTTGCTTATCCTAATAGAAAATTTACATTTGTTGATATTGATTTATATGAAGGTGAAGGTTCAGGACTAGGGTATACGATAATGAAATGTGAAAAAGAATTGCAGTGCCCTTTTATATTTAGTTCAAATGACACAATAGTTTTAGAAGATGTTAAACCACCAATGCATAACTGGGTTGGTCAAGCAGATGTGGGGGATAATAGTCAATATCGAGCAATCAGAACTGGAAAAAGAGATGTAACTGAAATTTGCACAAAAGGGACTAGTGGCGATGTAAAAGCATATATTGGGCTATCTGGGATTTATGATTACAAAAAGTTTTGGGAAGCTATGAAAGATGGAACAGATCAAGGTTCTGTAGAGATAGGAGAAAGTTATGGACTTAGATTTTTAATAGATAACGGTATTGAGCCTATCACATTCACATGGTTTGATACTGGAAATATTAGTGAATTAAATAAAACAAGAGAATATTTTGCTAAAAATATAGATGCTAATATTTTAGAAAAAGAAGAGGAAGCTATTTGGTTTGTAGATGATAAGGCTATCAAGTTTTCGATTGATGAATCTTTTATAAAAAATAGAGTGCAAAGGGCAAAAAGTTTAGATAACTTTATTCCTCATATAATAAACTCAACTACAAATATGTATTCGTATAAGAAAGTTAAAGGTGAAATTTTTTCAAAAAATCCCATGATAAGTACATTTAGATATTATCTTGATTGGATGGAAAAATTCTGGGTTAAGAAAGACTTAGATAAGAATCAAAAACTAGAGTTTCAAAATATTTGTATGAAATTTTATAGAGAAAAAACCTATAAAAGGGTAAAACAATATTTTACAACTTTCGAACAAATAGATGCCCAAGAAATTATAGACGGAAATAAAGTTCCAAAAATATATGAATTGCTAGATAAGGTAGATTGGGACTATATTTCAAATGGCATACCTGTTAGATTTCATGGTGATTTGCATTTTGAAAATATCTTAATAAATGAATCAGGAAAAACACCATTTACTTTATTGGATTGGAGACAAGATTTTGGTGGTATTCTTGATTATGGAGATATATATTATGATTTTGCAAAATTAAATCATGGTCTTATAATTTCTCATGAGTTAGTAGATAAAAATTTATTTAAAGTAAACCATAAGTTAAATGTTGTATATTTTGATTTTTTAAGAAAACAAAATTTAGTCGATTGTGAAAACTATTTTAAAGAATGGATTGAAAATAAAGGGTATGATTATAAGAGGGTAAGATTATTGACAGCTTTAATTTATCTAAATATTGCAGCTTTGCATCATTATCCATATAGTTTATTACTTTTTTATCTTGGCAAAAATATGTTAAATGAAATTTTAGGAGAAAATTGATGAAAACAATAAGTAGAAACAAGTGTGAAGTTACAGGTAGTGAAGATTTGGAAATCCTTTATACCTTTAAAAATTTTCCTGTTTATATGGGGTGTACATCTCAAAAAGAAGAAAAAGATTTACTTGCTGATATGATTTGGGCTATTTCCAAAAGCTCAGGATTGATTGAATTAAAAGAATTAATTCCTTTAGATATACTTTATCCTGAAAATCATGGTTCAGGAGCAGTTGGAGAGCTTTGGGACAATCATCATGCTGCTTTTGCAAAATTTTTAAGTAAATATAAGCCAAAAGGTATAATAGAAATCGGAGGAGCTCATGGAATATTGTCAAAAAAATATCAAGAAATAGATGATATAAATTGGAACATTATTGAGCCCAATCCTGTTCCCACTGATGGCGTCAAAGCAAAATTTATAAAAACTTTTTTTGACGATACTTTTGTATTTGAAGATGATTATGATGCCGTAATACATTCACATGTATTTGAACACATTTATGAACCTGATAAATTTATAAAACATTTATCAAGCTTTATTAAAGATGGAAAAAATTTAATCTTTAGTATTCCAAACATGAAAGTGATGATGGAACATAAATACACAAATTGTATAAATTTTGAGCATACTATATTTCTCACAGAGCCTTACATCGAATACTTACTGGCTAAACATGGATTTAAGATTGATAAAAAAGAATATTTTATGGCTGACCATAGTATATTTTATGCTTGTATAAAAGATTTATCTGTAAAACCTATAGAATTAAATAATAAATTATACAAGGAAAATAAAAAATTATATTTAAATTATATCACATATCATGAGAAATTAATTAACGACTTAAACAAAAAAATTGAAACAAGTTATGAAAAAATTTATATTTTTGGAGCACATGTATTTACACAATATTTGATAGCTTTTGGACTAAACACAAATAAGATAATTTGCTTGCTTGATAATGATATTAATAAACAAGGTAAAAGATTATACGGTACGAATATGAAAGTAGAATCGCCAAAAGTATTGAAAAAAATTAAAAATCCTATAGTTATACTTAAAGCGGGTGTTTATAATGGTGAAATAAAAAAAGATATTTTAAATAACATAAATGCTAATACAAAATTTTGGGAATAAATATAATGAATAAACCTACATTAACAATCTTTGCAAATTTTAGAATTAATAATGAAGAGAGATATCAAAGAATGAAAGATTCTTTTGAGTCTTTTAAAGATATAAATGCTACAAAATGGGTTGTTAATGTGCGAGGTCTATATAAGCTTAAGACCATTTTATTTCTTAGAGAGCATCTTGGAGAAAAGTTATACTCTTATACATTAGAATCCAGAAAAGGTTGGTTTTATGACACTAGAAATATGTTACCTCAAATAGATACAGATTTTGTATTTTTTTGGATAGAAGATCATATCAATATGGTCGATGTAGATATTTATGAGGAAATCTTATCCGAGATGAAAGAGAATAAATGCGATCAATTAACGTATTCTTGGTATATGGATAGCTATAGTAAAATTTTTGAACCAATAAAAGAATCAGAGTCAGAAAGGCTAAATTTTTTTTATATAAATAAAAAAAATATTAAAATTGTAGAAGACATTAATAAAGGATTCTTCTATACTGTAGCGGCACAAGGGATATTTAGTGTATCCTTTTTTTTAAAAATAATCAACTGTAATCCTAAAGTAAGAAGACACCTTAAAGATACTCCATTTGATTTTGAAAAAAGGTCCACAGATTTAGATTTTATAAATTTTAAATATTCTTTACCAAAATTTGAACTTTTTGCCTGTATTGATGATAATCTATTTGAAGATAATTATTGTTTAATAGATCGTGGATTGTATATAAGCAAGTTTAATAGAATAGAAATGTTGAAATCTGAAAGAATAATGAATAGTAAAATATATGAACTGAAATTTTTTCTTCATCGTGCTAAAAATTTTTTACTAAAATTTATAAATATTACATGAAAATAAAGTATAAAATTATATAAGTCACCTAATAAAAAGACCATAAATTAAACTGTGTAAACCCGCCAACATCTTTCATCTACTTTGTATATTTTTTCATAATTTTGCTGAAAAATATGCAAGTTCGGGATAAAATTCAGGCCAATTTCTTGACTTGAGTTTTTCCATTTATTTTGAACCTCCTGAGTTGATAGATACATAATTTTAAAAGCAGATTCTATAGTTGGAAATGAGCCTTTAGTTTTAGTCTTTCTTTTTATTATAGAGCTTAAAGATTCTATTGGATTTGTAGTATAAATTAGCTTTTTAATAGCCTCTGGATATTTAAAAAAGCATGATAATTCACTCCAATGATTTAGCCAAGATTGCTTAATATTAGGATATTTATTCCCCAAAATATCATGAAATTCATTTAGATTTTTAGGGCTTGCACATCTCTGTTAGCACAATAAACTGCCTTTAAATCTATAGCTATTGCTTTTCTAACATTCTGCGATACAAACTTTAAAGAGCTTCTTGTTTTGCGTATACGAATTTACTGCGTGCATGATGAACTATACATCTTTGAATCTCCACTTTAAGGTATTTTAGCTTGTATAGCTTCATTAAAACCATTTAAGCCATCATGGAGTGTAACGGAATTCACACTTGCAAATCGCAAATATAAGAACATCTTCAACACCTCTATTCTTAATTTCATTAAGCAAAGATAGCCAATATTTGGAGGTTTCATTATTGCCAATCCATATGCCTATAATCTCCTTATTTCCCTCTGCTGTGATGCCTAACATAATATATGTAGCTACATTTTTAACAACTCTGTCTATTCTTATTTTAAGAATAGTAGCGTCCATAAAGATTATAGGGTACATTTGCTCTAAGGCTCTATTTTGCCAATCTTTAGCAAGTTCTAATACTTTATTTGTCATATTCGAGATAGTTTCAATTGATAACTCATAACCATATAAATCATCAAGATGTAGTTGAAGTCTGCTCACTCATTCCTTTGGCTTATATTGAGACTATAAGTTCTTCACTTCCTTCTAATATGGTTTCTCTTTTTTTGATTAGATTTATTAAAGAGCGGTTCAAAGCTAGAATCTGCTTCTCTTGGTATTTCTAAATCTACTTGACCATATTTAGAGCCCTGTTTCTTTTTGTTGTATCTATTTCTTGAGTTTATATTATCTGAGATTTTGTTCTTTTCATAGCCTAAATGTGAAGTTAATTCAACTTGTGAAGTTTCTTGTAGCACTTCTTTTAGCATTGATTTAAACTCATTCTCAAGTGACTCTAAACCTGTAAAAGTACCTTCTTTTATTTGTTTTTTTAATTCTTCTAAATTTAATATTGCCATAATGTAAATCCTTTAAATTAATTTACTAGATATTCTATCTAATAATTTAGGTTTTAAGGTTTACACAGTAGTTTTACGGTCTCTATTTAAATTAGATTATTAATTATGATAGTTTTATCATTGAGTCAAGATACTTATCAATAACTATTTTTTCATCAAATTCTTTGATTTTTTTTACTCAAAGTAAAACTTCTAATATATTATTATAAGGTATATAGCTATCTCTATGCAAAGCAAATAGCAAGCATGTGAAAACAGCTGTATATAATAGCATTAAAAATAAATAATATAGATTTTTTAAATTTTTATCTTTAATTAAATATTTAATTCTGCTAAACACTACTATCTGTAATGGAAATAGATATAAAGTCAATCTATCTACCAGTGTAGATATATTAAATATAATCAGCAAGGCAAACATTATAAAATTTATTGTGGCAAAACTTTTCCAGGAATTAAAATCATTATATTTCTTTTTCCATATTTTTGAAAATAATAGCAATGCAACTCCAGCCAAAGCATTTAGTGCTACTCTCATAAAAGCACCATTTGATCTCATGCCGTGTGCAACATATGCAATCCACATATCTAACAATTTTGTATGATATAAATAAAAAACTGCAGAAACCAATATCAGACAACTAATAATGGTTAGCATAATTGATTTAAGATTAAACTTCAAATTGAGCAAAAAAATTACTATGCCAAAAATTGCAGTTTTATGAAATAAGATTACAAGTAAAAAAATAATATAAACTTAAATTTTTTATTTTTATAAAAAAATGAGTATGCTGCCATAAAAAATGCCAAAGCAATAGCCTCTCTAGCATATCCTATTGATACAACCATTATTAAATAAGGAAATAATATTAGTAAACCATAGAAATACCTGATCCTAAAATTAGTGAAAAAGCAAATAGTCCAAATAAAAATAAAATAGCTGATATAGAATTAACACCGTATATGCCTAATCCAAAAAAATAAGATATTTTATTTATCAAAGAATATCCTAAATCTGTACGAAAGAAATTATTTTGAATTTGATAATACATATTTAAGTACGGTTCCCAATCTGCACCTATTTCTTGTCTTAGCCCTATCGTGATAAGAAATTATAAAAATATAAAAGTTATTATTGCTTTTAGAATATTTTTATTAAATTTTATATTTAGTAAGCTTACAAATAATATTAAAAAAAATGTTTGTAAATATATTTACATTACTTTTATATTTCCTCTTTTATCAAAAAATCAATTAAAACCTAGCAATATTATACTTGAATAAAGCCTATAGTTAGATAAAAATATCCAGATATTCATTGAGCTATTTAGAGAATAATCATTTTCTCAAAAATTTATATATAAGTTTCAAAACAATTTTAGGCATTAACCTTGTAGGCAATCTTAGAGTAACTATAAATATAAATTCAAATAAACTAAAAAATAAAACTCAGCAAGAAAATAAGCCAATCCACTTCTTCTGCTAGGTTGAGCAGTTCCTGCTCTCATTTTAACCAGAGGTTCTTGTAAATTATAAAATTTTGCACCGTTTTTTATCATCCTAGCCCACAAAAAATAATCCTCAAAAAAAGCATCTGCCTATAGTTTCCTGCTTCCAAGACTGAAGATTTTTATACATTACCGCTGGATGATTTAAGGGGTCTCTTTTTTTGCAAAATTTATAATATCATTATGTTTATTTGGTAATTTTTTATACAAAATAATATCATTTTCATCTTCGTTAAATTCACTTATCCAAGAACTACAAATATCCATATTGTTATTTTTAAATACGCTTAACTTTTTTTCAAATCTGCGCTACAAGAATATTGGTGGGTTTACACAATTTAGTTTACGGTCTCTAATTATAATATTTTTATTATTGAGTCAAGATATTTATTAATAACTATTTTTTCATCAAATTCCCTTATTATCTTCTCTCTGCCTTTTTGTCCCATAATATCTTGCTCTTTTTTGCTCATTTTCAACATCATCTTCATTTTTTTAGCTAAATCATCTGAATCTTTTATATTACAAAGATACCCATTAACTTTATCGTCTACCACATCTTTACAACCTACAGAATTAGTAGTTATAATAGGCTTAGCCATACTAGCTGCCTCTAGGAGTATTCTAGGAGTGCCTTCCCCATAAAATGAGGGCAAAACTATGCAATCAGCTTTTTTTATTTCTTCTTTAACATTATCACTAATTCCAAGATATTTTACATATCCTCTATCTATCCACTTTTGCATCTGTTCTCTTCTAATAGCACTACGATTATCTACATCCAAAAAACCAAGCAATTGGAATTCTATATTTTTATATTTTTTCATAATAATTTTTCCTGCTTCAACATACTCACCAATACCCTTATCCCAAAGCATTCTTGAAATCAATAAAAATTTAAAAATATTATCTTCTTTTTTGTATATTTCTGGTTTAAATTTATTTATATCTACTCCACTTCCTGGTAAAATATCACTTTTATTTCTTTTAACTAATTTTTCACCAATGAATAATTCAAAATCATCTTTATTTTGGAAAAATACCTTATCTGCCTTGCTTTGCGAATATTTATATAAGTATTTTGCTATTATTGTTATAAAATTTTGTTTCATAAACAAAGTTCCTAATCCTGTAATATTGTTAGCAGTCTTAATTTTGAGTAGACTACAAACAATTGTTCCGTAAATATTTGGTTTAATTGTAAAATTTAGAACAATATCTGGTTTTATATTTTTATACAATATATAAAATCTAATTATAGTTTTTATATCTTCTATGGGATTTGTTCCTTTATTATCAATGCAAATATTATAATATTCAAACTCTTGTTTTAATCTTTCACTATATTCATCATAAGGAGCCACCAATATAACTTTGTAGCCGTTTTTTCTTAAAGATTTAGCCAAATTAAATCTGAAATTATAAATACTCCATGAAGTATTTGAACATATTAAAACTTTTTTACTCATCTAATAAAACTTTTTTGTACTCTTCTACTATTTTGTCTACAGAAAAATCATCTGCTCTTTGTTTCGCTTTTTTAATATACTTTTTAGCCAATATTTCATCTGCTAAAAGAGTTTTTATATGTTCTACCATTTTTTTTCTGTCTCCCACTTCAAATAATAAGCCATATTCATTGTCTACGTTTGGAGCCAAAATTTCTCTAGGTCCACTTATGCAATCACTTGATATTACTAGTATACCACAAATCATTGCTTCTACTAAAACATTTGGAAAACCTTCAGTTTCACTACAAGATATAAAAATATTGCATTTTGACATAAATTTATATGGATTTTTTATATTTCCCAAAAAATGGACTCTATTGCTTAATTCTAAATCATTGGTTAAATTTTCAAGATCATATCTTTTGTTTCCATCACCTAAAAATAAAACTTCTATATCGTTATCTAATTTAAGTAGAGATTTTATAAGTTCATGATTCCTTTTGAGTGCTATAAGTCTTCCAACTGATACTAAATATTTTTTATTTTTTTTAAATTTAAACTCTTCTACTTTTTCTTTAGATAATTTAATTATGCCTTCAATATCGTAAGGATTATTTATGATTATTTGTTTATTTTTAAAATTAAAAAGTTTTTGTGTATCATCTTGCATACCTTTGGCTTTTGATATAATAAGATCTGCTTTTGGATAAAGCTTTTTTATTAGTAATAAATTTAATTTTCCATTAAAACCAAGTTCTTTATATCTACTAATTCTCCCAACATTCACAAGCTGAGTCCTATGATTAGCGCCAAAAAACTTTGACATAATATTTACAAAATTAGCTCTAAATATATGGCTTTGAATGAGTTTAATATTTTTCAACTTGATATAATTTTTTAATTTAAAAGAAAATATAGGTACGTATAATAATTTTAAAAAACTATTTTCATTACCATTAAAAGTTGATAAATATGTTTTTGTTACTTGCTTTGGCAAATTGTAGAAGTCATTTTTTTCTAAAAAAATAACTTCTACTTTGTAATTTTGTTTTACTAGTTCAGAAATTAATACAGATAAAACTTTTTCAGCACCACCTGAAGATAAAGAATTAATTAAAAAAACTATTTTATTCAAATAAAACTCTTAATATATTTATGAAAAAAATATCAAATTTATCTCTATTTATATTATTATTAATATTTATAAACACCTTTCCTGTTCCACTGATAGTCAACTCATAAATAAGAAATAATATTCTTTTTTTCATTTAATAAATTCTTTAATTTTGCTTAATATATAAAATGAAATGGAATAATAATCATAAAGTTTTATTTTTTTCCCACCAAATGAATCTTTAAATTTATCTATTCCAGATGTAGCCTTATTGCTTTCATCATTGCCATAACCACCCCAATCAAATTCTTTATATTCTAATTTTTTAAAACACTTCATAGTTTCAAAATGTAAAGCCTTATTTATCCAACCAACAATATTTCTTTTTTTATTGTCTTCTATAACATGTATAATGCTGGCAGAATGAAGAAGACGGACTTTTTTTTGATTCTCATCATATATATATGCTTGCATGTTAGTCAGTTTATCTTCAAAATATCCAGAAATAAAAAATATTTTATTATTAAATTTCTCTAATTGGTACTTTTTTAAATATGCAAGATTTTTAGCTTTTGCAAACTGTCTATTATAAAATTCTAAAAATTCATTAATATTAATGCCATCAAATATAATTTTAATGTCAAGATTCTTTTTTACTTTATTAATTTGATTTCTAAATGTTGAAGTAAATTGTTGTTTAATTTCATCTTCATCTAAAGTTAAATCACTGACAAGCGTCCACTTTTTCTTTTTAATATAAAAAGTTTTTTTATTAATTTTTGAACCTCTATATACAATAAATATCTTATACATACTGCAAGGCTTCAAGCTAAACCAATCTTCATAAAAAGTCAACGCTTTTAACTTGTATTTTATTAACATTATTTAAATCTCCTAATAAACCAATATAATTTTGAAAATATAGTATTGAACAAATTAAATACTTTATAATTTAATTTTTCAGCATCTATGAAATTTTTATGATTACTTTCAATAAATTGTTTAAGCCGCTGATAATCTTTGTCACTCATCTCGTTTGGATGAAAGCATCCAGTCCATATACCAAAAGGCATTTTTCTAAATCTCCATACTTGCTGAGGAATCCAATTAAAATCATACTTTTTAAAAGGGAATAGTGCTACACCATCACTAATAATATTTATAGTTGTATTATTTTTTATTGCTCTTAAAGTATTTTTATCAAAGGTGTGAGATGGAGCCACCCATATTTTAGAATCTATTTTATTTTCCTTAAAAATCTTCCAACCCTCTTTAACCTTTTTTTCTTGGATTTTATAAGATAAACCTGCAAATTCAGATTGTATATTAAAAGGAACTAGTCCACTACCATTTGAAATATACACATGATCATAACCATGTAAAGCTATTTTAAAGTCTTTTTTTTGCCACCTTCTCACTTTATCCCAGAAAAATAAATCTTCCTTATCTTTTACTTGTTTCCCATCTTTATTGTTTGGAATAACAGCAATAATTGGCTTAATACAATATTTATCGCATAAATCTTCCATATCTTGCCATTTTTTTATATCCATGGTAGAACAAGCATCATCTAGTCTTAAAATATATTTACCGATTATCTCATCCACCTTTCGTACCACATTTCAAACATTAGAATATTCCATAACTTGTCAACACTTAGATTTTTTCCTTTAAGGAAACTATCTCTTAAATAAATTACTTTGTGAACATTAAAAATATTTTCTTTTTCTAACCTTATTTCATTTAAATAATAGTATAGAATATCCTTAAGTTGATCTCTGAACCATTTTACCAAAGGAATACCAAAGCCTATTTTTGGTCTATCCATCATATTTTTTGGCAAATAATTATGGACTATTTGTTTTAATATCCATTTTTTTTGTCCATTTTTATATTTTAATTCATCTGGTAATTGTGCAGCAAATTCGATAATTCTATAATCAAGAAAAGGTTCTCGCCCTTCTAAACTAACACTCATTGTAGCTCTATCAACTTTAGTTAAGATATCATCAGGTAAGTATGTTTTATAGTCAATCATTAATATTTGAGATAAACGACTTAATTCATTAACCTCTAAAGTAAAATTAGTTTTTAACTGATGGTATGGATTTTTAAGCAAATTATCAATATCTCCAACTGTGCAAAGTTCACTAATACTTTTCATCATAGATAATGGTGAATTTGATTCTAGCATATTTTTTATCTTTTTATATCTTGCTTCGAAATTGTATATTTTGTTTGTAAAAGGTATTTTTTCGGGATTAAAAATATCCATGCTATTTTTTAGAATCTTTTTGCTAAATTTTGGTAATTTAGCAAGTATATTGTAATATTTTAATACTGTATCATATTTACTATAACCTGCAAATATTTCATCACCTGCATCTGCACTTAAACTAACTGTTACATCTTGTTTTGCGAGTTTACTCACAAGTATAGTAGGAATTGCACTGCTATCACCAAATGGTTCATCGTATATTTCAGATAAAGTTGGAATAATCTCTAATGCATCCTTTTGTGTGCAATAGTATTCTGTGTGGTTTGTGCCAAGGTGTTTTGCTACTTCTTTAGCGTATTGTGCTTCATTGTATCTTTTTTCATGGAAACCTATAGTAAAAGTATTTATTTTTTTAGACCTGCTTGATTGAAGTATTGCAGCTACTGCACTACTGTCATAACCACCACTTAAGAACACACCGACAGGGACATCTGAAACCATTCTATACTCGAATGCAGATTTTAAAAGTTTATCAGTTTCTTCTATTGCTTCAGTTACGCCAATATCTAATTTTGGTTTTTCATAAAACTCCTTTATGTCCCAATATTGTTTAATATCAAATGAGGAACTCGGTATATCAAATGTTAAGTAATATCCAGCTTTAAGCTTATGCGTATTTTCAAAAATTGAATATGGTTCAAGTATATATCCATATTGCAAAAACATACCTAACACATTAGTATTTATAATCTTTTTAAACTGTGCATTTTGATGAAAACTTTTTAGCTCACTTGCAAACATAAAAAGTCCATCTTCATAATAATAATAGAAAGGTTTTACTCCTGCTCTATCTCTTATAAGAATTATTTTAGCTTTTTCTTTATCATATATCGCTATTGAAAACATACCATTAAACTTATCGACTGCCTTTATACCCCATTTATGGTAAGCTTTTAATATTACCTCCGTATCACTATCTGATTCAAAAGTATAATTATATTTTTCTAACTCTTTCCTTATTTCTTTAAAATTATAAACTTCTCCATTATAAACTATTTCTAGGTGATTAAACTTCATTGGTTGGTGCCCATGTTTAGATAAGTCTAATATAGAAAGTCGTCTATGACCAAGTCCAATATTTGCATAATCATTCTCAAAAAAATTATGCCCACTATCATCAGGACCACGATGATGCAAAACATTAGTCATATTTTGCAAGGTTTCTTTATTTGTTTTTTTATTAAAATCAACAAATCCCGTTATTCCACACATATTCTACCTTATAGAAATTTCATTTTCTGAAAAAGCCTTTTTACTATATAAAATGATATTAAACCTAGGATATAGCCAATATAGGCTCCCAACCATCCATGCAATAGAAATACTACCAAAGAATACCAACTTACAAAATTCATGTATTTTCCACCTATTTTATTACTAAAATAAGAGGCAAAAAGCACTAGCAGTATACTATAAAAAAAGAATAAACAACATAAATAGGGTTCTGACAACAACAAGCCTGCATATCCGACTTGTACATTTGTTGAAATATTTGATATATCAAAATTTGGATTCATCACGTAAACGAAATATGTCGGAAGATTAGTATAATTCCAGCCAAAAATTTTATATATTAACATTTGAGGTAAGCCAACAGAAAAAGAAGATACAAACTCACCATGATTCCTGGCAACTTGAAAGATATTCAAATTTTCTAAAAAAAGATAAATATTTGATAATTCTTGAAACCTTCCGAATAAATAGTTAATAGAATCAAATAAAGACTTTGAATAATCTACGCCATTCAAATTCAAAATAGACCCAATGCTAATAGTTGCAGCTACTCTTCTCATTGCCCACTTTAATGCTACTATATATGGCAATAAGGCTAATAAAATACTAATCAAAGAAAATATAAAAAATAATAATTTTTTTGAAATTCCATACCTTTTATATAATATATATAATTCCATAACAGATACAAAAAACAAACAACCCATCCAGCCTCTTAGTAAATTAGAAACCAAATAAATAATAAGATTATATTTAAAAAGTTTATTATCTCTTGCGAAACCATATAAAATATAAAAAAATATATCAGGCGAAAATAAAATAAATATATACTTAATCATTGAATTAGTTTTAGCCGTAGAACCTGCAACACCTGTGCCAGTAAGTATATTAAAAATCAAAAATGATAGTTGTAAAATCAGGACGAATATTGATAGATATTTTTCTACTTTATAGCTATTTAATTTATTATTTGTAAATTTAGTTTCAAAATATGGATATAAAAAATATCCAAAAAAAAGAAATGGCAGAATCGTGATGAAGTATGCTAGAAAAATATAATTTACATTTTCAGCAGATAAAAAATAATCTCCAAAAGTTTCTTTATACTCCAATAAATAGAATAAAGCATATGTATTAAAGAAGATAAACATCCCCAAAAATATAAACTGAAATTTATTAAGTTTTATTTTCATTTAATTATTTTTTATAATTGCTGGTATACCTACTGCGATGCAATCAGATGGTATATCATTAAGAACTACACTGTTTGCTCCTATAGTGACATTATCTCCTATGTGTATTGGACCCAATATTTTAGCCCCAGTTGATAGTATAACGTTATGGCCAATATTTGGCTGATTGCCAATTGAAGAGAATTCTAAATTTTTATTTCCAAGTGTTACTCCGTTAAAAATAACACAGTTTTTGCCTATTACTACATCTCCGCCAATTACAATATCATGTCCATGCGAAAAAACTAGTCCTTCACCAATTTTAGCTTTATAAGAAATATCACTAGCATACAATACTCTGATTAGATACTCTAAAATTTTAGATATTATTTTACCAATGAGTGGCATCTTGCTACTAGAGTGAGACAGTCTAAACAGTATGCCCATGTGTATAGTGTGCTCTAGCAAGACATATTTAAGTTTTTTAAGTGAAGACCCATTTTTTGTATACGCATTTAAATCTTTATTAATTATATTAAGCATAATCTTTTTATTTTCCTTTATTTTAACTTAAACATTCCAAGTTTTTTCCATTCTCTTAGCAACAAGATTAATGATCCGATATGAAATGTCCTAACGAATAAACCTAAATTTGCAATCATAGTTGGTCTCTTGTTTTTAATGTCCAATAATAAATGAAGCAACACAAGCATATTGATCTCCATTCTATAGTAAGGATATTTTTTTGCAAAATAATCTAATGTTTCTATTATTGCATATCTTATAGAAGCATTTTGAGAAGTTCCAATTCCAACCCCTTGTCTATATACACCATATATATTACTATTTACAAAATAAGCTTTTTTGTTCTGTATTTGTTCAACATTAAGAAAAAAATCCAAAATAGTAAAAGTAGGCTTTTTAAAATTTTGCACACTTTTTCGATACATTTTAGAGCTATGTGTTGCAACTGCCATATATTTTAGCAAATCATTCCTTTTAAAACCTTCTTTTATTTCTTCGTATCTTATAAAATCATTTCTAATACTTCCATCTTTGTGTAATATCTTTACTCTATGAAAACAAATATTACAATCAGGTGTTTTATCAATAAAATCAGCTTGCACCTGCAGCTTTCCGGGCAAAGCATAATCATCACCATCCATATGAGCAATATATTCACCTTTGGCCATACTGTGCACTGAAAAATAATTATCACCTCCTCCTGTGTTTTGTTTTTGGAATATTGCTTTTACAATATTAGGATATTTATCCAAATATTCTTGAATAATTTTTTGTGTTTTGTCAGTAGAGCAGTCATCTCCAACTATAACTTCAAAATCAAAATTACATTTCTGTGTCACTATACTTTCTAGACATTTTCCAATATATTTTTCTTGGTTATATGTGACTATACAGACAGATACTTTAGGTGGCTTACTCATTTATATTCCTTTTAGTTATAAAATAATTTTATATATTATTGTTAAATTATTTCTCTCAGTTATTAATATTGAATATCTCAATATTAACAATTGATGGATTTTACTTTATTGCCAACGTCTTATATTGAACAGGAAATAAAAATCTTTCATCACCATTGGATTCAATTTTAATAGTCTTAAAATTTTTTAGTAATTCCCTTAACCCATGTTCAGATATACGCCAACAATCAGGTAATGGATTATGTATTCTAAAATTAAAAGGTGTAGTCATAACTAAAACTCCACCTTTTTTTAAAATTCTATAAATTTCATTAATAGCAGAAAATGGATTTAATGTATGTTCTAATACTTCTGTAAAAATAACAATATCATATTTGTCTGATTCTATAATAGACGAATTATTATCAGTTATATCTGCAATATAAGTTGCATTTGATTTTATATCAATATCAAGTGTTTCAATAGTACTTTTTTTATAAAATTCTTTCGCTCCATTCCATATTTGCGGTGCTATATCTAGCACAAGTAAACCTTTTTTATCATACAAGCTAGCACTTCCACTTATTATTTGTGTTACGCCATCTCTAATAATTTTTAAATTTTCATTGTCAACCGTAGAAATTTTATTCATACCCTACTCCTGTAATATTTTTAAATTATCTAAACTAATTGCATAAAAATTATTTAATATAGCTTCTTTTCTCTCATAAAAAGAATCATCTATTAAAAGTGAATTTTTTTTCATATAACTAACTTTTTTTTCATTTTCTTTTAAATGTATAATTTCATCAAAAATATTAGTAATGCCAAATTTATGCAAGGTATTCGCTAAGTTAAATTTTTTATTTTTTGTAATTAAATATATTTTTTTATTTTTATTTTTTTCTTGAAATATGAGCTTCATAATTTCTGAATTTATATATTTTTCTTCTAAAAATAAAGTATCATCAAAATCAATATATAGGTAATCAAAACTAATATTATGTTTGTAAACTGGTACCAATGATCTTGACAGTGATACTTGGATGTCATTAGTAACGACTTCAATATCAAATCCCAGTTTTTGATAGATTGCCAATTCAACAAAATTAATGCCTCTAGCACGATTTAACATCATCGTTCCTGAAACTCTCGATCCAATCTCAAGAAGATTCAATTTCATATTTTTATTAAACTTCATTTGAAAAAACCAAATTCCATTTAACTTTAAAGCTTTGTTTATAATATTTGCATATTTTTTAAATTCTTTATTTAAGTTTTTATCTGTAATAAATTTTGACTGAACAGAAATGCCTTTTAAAGTTTTGCTTCTAGTCCTTGCACCACAATATACAATATTTCCTTTATCTGAAAAACAATCGATTGTAAATTCTTCACCAGTTAAAAGTTCTGTAACTATAAATTCATTTCTTGAATAACTTGAAAAAAAATTAATATAGTCATTTGCTAAATCTAGTTTTTTTGCATTGAATGAGCCTTGCCCCCTAATCGGCTTTACAAAAATTGGAAATTCAGAATCCAAAGGTTTTTTATCAAAAATTTTTGCTATTGGAATAGAATCTTTAAAATAATCATAAGTCTTATCCTTAAATCTTACTATTTTATTGACAAAAATATTTTGACCTATGGTTTGAGCATCAATTTCATTTTCAATTTTACTTAAAGCATAGGCTACATCATCATGTGCTGGAATAATAAAATCTATATTTCTAATTTTTATTAGTTTTATTAATTCTTTTTTAAATATCTTATTTGAAACATAAGGAATTAGGTCAATTTTATTAGATCCGTTACAATGTGAATTTTTTTCACTTGATGCAAATTTTAATTTAAAATATTTATTATTATTTAATGAATTAATAATTTCATTCGCTATTTCAGTTCCGCATGGAAAAACCAATATATTATAATTTCTCATATTTTCCCTTAATGATCTTGATGATTCTTTTTTGATCATTTTTTCTCAATTCAGGATAAATAGGCAAACATAGTATTCTCCTAGAAATATCTCTTGAATTAAGGCACTTCTGCTTTGGCCTTATATATTTTAGAGTATCCAATGATGGATAAAAATATCTTCTTGGAAAAATATTTTCTTCATTAAGTGCTTTTTTAATTTTTAAAAGAATATTTTCATTTTTAAGAATAATTGGAAAATAACTATAATTCATATTAGTATCTTCATTTATTTTTTGAAGTTTAACTACTCCGTCTAATTCTTTTTTATAATAATCATTCAAGATTTTTCGTTTTGACTTAATATTTTTTATTTCATCCAATAAGCACAAACCCATAGCAGCTTCAAATTCATTCATTTTAGCATTTATTCCTAAATAAGGTATAGATTCTTCATTTTCTATACCAAAATTTATTAGATATCTTGCTTTTTTTGCAAGTTTATCATCATTTATGACCAATGCCCCACCTTCAATAGTATGAAAAAGTTTTGTTGCATGAAAACTAAGAGTCGATATGTCTCCATAATTTAATATACTTTTACCCTTATATCTTACATCGAAGGCATGTGCTGCATCATATATTACTTTTAAATTATGCTTATTTGCTATTTCTAATATCTTATCAACATTGCAAGGATTTCCGAATACATGTACTGGAACTATTGCTGTAGTGTCAGAAGTAATTGCACCCTCTATTTTTTCTGCATCTATGTTAAGTGTATCTGAGTTAATATCTACAAAAATTGGCTTAATACTATTTGTAAGTAATGAACTTGTAGTTGCCACAAAACTAAAAGGTGTTGTTATAGCATAATCTTTTATGCCCAAAGTTCTATAAGCGATTTCTAAGGCGGCTGTGCCATTTGAAACTAAAACTATATTTCTTACGCCAAGATACTCAGCTAATTTTTCTTCTAACTCTCTCACCTTTGGTCCATAATTTGTTACCCAAGCGCTTTCAAAAATTTCATCAATATATTTTTGATATTTTTCTTTACTCGGCAAATATACTTTCGTTACATTAATCATTTAAATTAACTTTATATTTTTTTAAATACCATTCGATAGTCTTGGCTATCCCACTATTAAAATTTTCATCTGCTTTCCAACCTAGTTCTTTTTCTAGTTTTGTGGCATCTACAGCATATCTCTTGTCATGTCCTACTCTATCTTCCACAAAAACAATTAATTCTTTATAAGATTTCTTTTTTGGAAATTTTTTATCTAATAAAGTGCAAATTATATCTACTATTTCTAGATTTGTTTTTTCATTTTTTCCACCGATATTATAAGTCTCACCTTTTTTACTATTATGATAAACTAAGTCAATTCCCTTGCAGTGGTCAAGCACATACAGCCAATCTCTAATATTTTTTCCATCACCATAAATAGGGATATTTTCATTATTTAAAGCTTTTCTTATTATAGTAGGAATTAGTTTTTCATCGTGCTGTTTTGGCCCATAATTGTTTGAGCAGTTTGTAATTACTGCATTTATTCCGTAAGTTTTGCTATAAGCTCTAATGATCATATCGCTCGAAGCTTTTGAGGCTGAATATGGCGAATTTGGTGAGTAAGGTGTATTCTCAGTAAAAAAACCTGTTTTGCTTAGTGTGCCATAAACTTCATCCGTTGAAATATGATGAAAACGACATTTATTGTATTTCTCTTTATAGGTGAATGGTTTATTCATCCAGTATTTATAGGCTACATCAATAAGAGTGAAGGTGCCATTTACATTTGTTTGTATAAATATAGCTGGATTTTTTATAGAATTATCTACGTGTGATTCAGCAGCAAAATGGATTACTCCTTGAATATCATATTCTTTAAAAATAAACTCGATTAGTTCACGATTGCAGATATTTCCTTTGATAAACTTATATCTAGGATTCCCTTCACATTCTTTCAAATTTTTTAAATTTCCTGCATAAGATAATAAATCAAGATTTATTAAAGTATATTCTGGATATTTTTCTAAAAAATAAAGCACAAAATTACTTCCAACAAACCCTGCTGTTCCAGTTAATAATATATGCTTATGCATCTTTTACTAATTCCTTGCAATAATCACCATAACTATTTTTACTAAAAGTTTTACCTGCTTCTAAGACTTTTTCTTTATTTATCCATCCATTATTGTAAGCTATTTCTTCCAAGCAAGCTATTTTATACCCTTGTCTGTATTCTATAGTTTGGACAAATTTTCCTGCTTCAAGCAAACTATCGTATGTACCTGTATCAAGCCATGCAAATCCACGACCCAATAATTCAACTTTTAATTTATTTTGTATGAGATATGCTTCATTTACTGAAGTAATTTCTAGCTCTCCTCGTTTAGATGGTTTTACTTGTTTTGCTATTTTTACAACACTGTTGTCATAAAAATATAGCCCTGTTATTGCAAAGTTAGATTTCGGCTGTTTTGGCTTTTCTTCTATGCTTATTACCTTATTATTTTTACCAAACTCTACTACTCCAAAACGTTCTGGATCTCTTACTTGGTAACCGAAGATTATCGCTCCTTCTTTTAAAGATGCTGCATTTTTTAAAATATTTGTAAAGCCTTGACCATAGAATATATTGTCACCCAGAATAAGGCAAACATTATCATTACCTATAAAATCTTCACCCAATATAAATGCCTCTGCTAAACCATTAGGAGAAGATTGCACTTTATATTCGAGACTTAAACCCCAATCACTTCCATCGCCCAAAAGTTCTTTAAAACATTTTATATCTTCTTGCGTTGTAATGATAAGAATCTTTCTTATGCCTGCAAGCATTAAAACTGAAAGAGGATAATATATCATAGGCTTGTCATAAATAGGTAAAAGTTGCTTACTTATAGATTTCGTTATTGGATATAATCTTGTGCCACTCCCACCTGCTAGTATGATCCCTTTCATATTACAACTTAGCATCCGAATTATCTAAAGTAGACTTAACATCGTATAAAACTTGTTTAGTATTTTCAATACGAATATTTTTATATTTATCGTGTGCTACTGCTAATATAATGGCATTATAATCGTCAAAATTTATGTCATTACCGAGAAGTTTAATATTATATTCTTTTTTTACATCTTCATCATCAGCCCAATAATCAGTAACACTTACATTGCACCCAAATTCTTCTAATTCTTTAATAATATCTATTACTCTACTATTTCTTATATCTGGACAATTTTCTTTAAAAGTGATACCTACAACTAAAACTTTTGAATTATCTATTTTTTGCGATTTTTTTATCATTAATTTAATAACTTGATTAGCAATATAGATACCCATATTATCATTTAGTCTTCTACCAGCTAAAATAATTTCTGGGTTATAGCCTATCTCTTGAGCTTTATATGTGAGATAATAAGGATCTACTCCTATACAGTGTCCTCCAACAAGACCTGGCTTAAATGGCAAAAAATTCCATTTAGTTCCTGCTGCTTTTAAAACCTCATTTGTATCAATATTTAGTCTATTGAAAATCATAGCCAGCTCATTAATGAATGCTATATTTATATCTCTTTGAGAATTCTCTATAACTTTTGCAGCCTCAGCTACTTTAATACTAGAAGTTAAATATGTTCCAGCTGTGATAATACTTGCATATAGTTCATTTACTTTATTAGCAATTTCAGGGGTACTCCCAGCTGTTACTTTTAATATTTTAGTGACAGTATGTTTTTTATCTCCTGGATTTATTCGCTCTGGAGAATATCCACAAAAAAAGTCTTTATTGAAAATCAATTTAGAATTTTTTTCTAAAATTGGAACACATTCTTCTTCTGTTGCTCCTGGGTAAACAGTAGATTCATATATAACTATATCATCTTTTTTCAGTACCTTGCCTATACTTTCGCTAGCTTTTAATAGTGGGGTTAAATCTGGATTTTTATGCTTATCTATAGGAGTTGGCACAGTTACTATATAAATATTGCAATCTTTTATATCTTCAAGTTTATTACTAAATTTCATACCATTAGCAATAGCTTCTTTTACTTGGGATTCGCTAAGCTCCAATGTTCTATCTATTCCATTTTTAAGTTCATCAATTCTACGCTCGACTATATCAAATCCATGTACTTTATGTTTACTACTAAATGCATGAGCTAAAGGAAGTCCTACGTATCCTAGACCTATTATTGCTATTTTATAACTCATTTTTTTCCTCTAAATTTATTTTGAAAAAATCTAAATACCAATCTATAAAATTATTTATTCCTTCTTGGACAGAAGTTTCTGGTTTATAATCTAAATCTTGGATTAAATCATCTACATCTGCAAAGGTGGCTCTCACATCTCCTGCTTGTATGGGCATAAAGTTTTTTTCAATTTTTTTACCTAGTCTATTTTCGATTGCATCTATAAAATCCATAAGTTTAACAGGATTATTATTTCCTATATTATATATTTTGTAAGGAGCTGATGAAGTGGATACTCTAGGATTTTTGCCATCCCAAGCCTTATCTTTTTTAGCAGGATTATCAATAACTCTTGTAATACCTTCCACTATGTCATCAATATAAGTAAAATCCCGTAACATATCTCCATTGTTAAATACATCAATTTTTTTGTCTTCAAGAGCAGCTTTTACAAATAAAAAAAGTGCCATATCAGGTCGCCCCCAAGGCCCATAAACGGTAAAAAACCTAAGCCCTGTTGTTCTTATATTAAAAAGATGTGAATATGCATGCGCCATAAGTTCATTTGATTTTTTACTAGCAGCGTATAAAGATATCGGATGGTCAACATTATGTTCAGTAGAAAAAGGTAAATTCTCGTTCAATCCATACACCGAAGAAGAAGAGGCATAAGAAAAATTATTAACATTATATTTACGACTAGCCTCCAAAAGATTTAAAAATCCTACAATATTACTTTGAATATATGCACTGGGATTAAGCAAAGAATATCTGACACCTGCTTGGGCTGCTAGATTACAAATAGCATCAAACTTCTCATTTTCAAATAGCTTTAAAATTTCATCTTTATCTTCAAGGTCTAATTTTATAAATTTATAATTTTGATATTTAGAAGATTGCATGAGTTTAGAATATTTTATGTCTTTACCATCTTCTAGGTGTTTCACAATGCCACTTCTTTTAAGTCTTCCGTATTTAACATTTCTATCATAGTAGTCATTAATATTATCAAGCCCTATAATTTTATCACCTCTTTCAAGCAATTTAATAGCCAAATGACTTCCTATAAACCCTGCTGTGCCTGTTATTAATATTTTCATCAGTTTTTCCAATATTTAAAAATTACCATATACTAGCATAAAATACCTTGTAAATTCTCTTCTTTGATAGATAAACCACTTCCTAAGATAAAGCATCTTTTGACCTTATGTAAATCTTTTAATTCTATGTTTTTTGCTACCAATTTTTTATATTGAAAAAAATATTTATAATTTCTAATATAAGATAATTTATCTAATAATGTAGGTGGTATTAGACCTATTATTTTTTTATTTTTCCCTATTGATTTTAGTACTCTATAATCCTTTGTAATATTGTAATAGTTTTACTTTTTCTCTAAATTTAAAATTATAATCATCCTCCACTTTTAGTTACTTTTTATTTTTTAAATACCACTCATGCATCATTTTAATACCATCTTCTAACTCGGTTTTATATTTCCATCCTAAAGTTTGAAGTTTTAAAGAATCTGTTATTTTTACCATCGTTCCATCTAGTTTTGCATTTTAATAGCAAAATATGGCTTCATAATCAATAATCTATTTGATAGCAAAGAACAAAGTTTTTCAATATTATTGAAATATTACTTTTAAAAACTTACAAATAATATTTGTAATCACTTAAATCTTTTAATTTACATATAATAAAATTATAATATAACTATTTTATATTTTTTGCAATATTTCTTCAGCTATACTACTAGCAAAATATTCTGCACTGAATTGCTTAATTTTATCACTATTTAAGAAAGTTTCAATATTATCTAAATAAGTTGAATATATTTCTTCTTTCATATTTTTTATAAATTTATACAGTTCTGCATAAGTAGAAAATCTTCTTTTATCAATAAAACAATTTTGGGGAATATGTTCAGTAATATTATTTGCTCCCCAATATATTGGAACACAGCCACTAAAGAAACAATCAAATATTTTCTCAGTAATGTAACCTGGCACATCTCTGAGATTTTCATAACATATAGAAAATTTATATTTTTCTAAAATATCTTTTTTCCTATTAATTTTTCCTTTATATGATTTATATTTGTTAGAAGACATTTTAATTTTAAGTTTTCTTAATCCATAATTAATATACCTATTTCTTGTCTTAAATTCATTCCAACCTATTCCATACAAATCAAAATCATTAATATGATATTTTTCGAACCACCTTATGGCCTCTCTTCTTTTAGAATATAATTCTTTAGAATTATTACCAATATGGTTTCCAGCAATTAAAGTGCATAATTTTTTATTTTTAAAGCTTTTATTAATTTCTTTTGGTATTTTAAATGAATAATTAAACTTAAAATATTTTTTGTTATCAACCAAATCATCATTCCAAGTAAAAATTTTTTTAAAATATTTATGATTATCAAGATTCCAATCATTTTTTTTAAGTTCATTTTCAAATAAAATTGTATAAGATTTATTTATATTTTTTTTCAATAGTATTTTTTGATTTTCTGGAATATTCATATAAATAATTATATCACTATCAATGATATTATTTATAGACTGTGTCGATAAATTTATATTATAAGTTTCAAAATACTTCTTAAGGAGATAAAAATAATAACTCCAGTTGTCTCTATTTAAGATCTGATCATCTAATGCAAAAATTCTATTGTTGTCATAGATGCTATTATTTACATAAAAACAAGCCTTTCTCATATCATTTCGCCCATAATAAAATAGTATACATTTTTTATAAAATTAATCATTTATTTTCCTTTTATAATATAAATAAATATATCTGCTTTATGTCTGTTTCTTCACTTAATCTTGTGCCATGACCACCAGCTAATATGACTACTTTCATTTATCAATCCCTCTATTTTTTAAATACCACTCATACATCATTTTAATTCCATTTTCTAGCTTAATTTTATGCTTCCATCCCAAAGAGTGAAGTTTTGAAGAATCTGTTAATTTTACCATTGTTCCATCTGGTTTTGCATCATTAAAATAAAGTTTGCCTTTATAGCCCACTATATTTTTGATAATTATAGCTAAATCTTTTATAGATATGTCTATACCTGTGCCAATATTTATATGTGTATTTCTAATCTCTTTACCATTTTTATTATCTTCATTATAAGTATCACTAAAATCTATATTTTCTAAAATAAAAATACAAGCATCTGCCATATCCTCACTATATAAAAATTCTCTTCTAGGTTTTCCACTTCCCCAAATTTCTACTTTAGAAATATTATTTATTTTTGCTTCATGCATTTTTCTTAAAAGTGCTGGAAGAACATGGGAAGTCGCTAAATCAAAGTTGTCATTTGGTCCGTATAAATTTGTTGGCATTATAGATATAAAATTTGTATTGTATTGTAAGTTATAAGACTCACACATTTTTATACCTGCTATCTTTGCTATTGCGTAGGGCTCATTCGTATATTCTAATTCTGAGGTAAGTAAACTATTTTCACTCATAGGCTGTGGTGCATTTTTTGGATAAATACAAGTGCTTCCTAAAAATAATAGTTTTTTTACATTATTTAAATAACTTTGATGAATAATATTGTTTTGAATTTGCAAATTTTCATAAATAAAATTTGCTCTATATATATTATTCGCAACTATTCCACCTACTTTTGCAGCAGCTAGTATTACAAATTCTGGTTTTTGTTTTTCAAAAAAGTTTTTTATATCATTTTGATTTAATAAATCTAATTCTTTGTGAGTTTTATATATTAAATTATTGTAGCCTTTTAAATTTAAGTTTTTAACTATCGCTGAACCTACTAAACCTTTATGGCCAGCTATGTATATTTTTGAGTTTTTATCCATCTAGGCTCTATTCATAATAACTCATAATTTTTTTAGTAGTTTTTAAAATATATTTAAATATCATCAATACTATTTTCTGGAATTTTATCCATATCTTTAGATAGTATTCTTCTAACT
>JAACJU010000013.1 GCA_021378565.1 Arcobacter sp. LC1
GGGGAAGAGGCTCTTGTCTTATATTTTTAAAAGGAGGAAAGTTTTATGAAAGGAGATTAACTCGTTTTCATAAATCAATTATAAACCAGAAAGATTAACGAAAAGAAAATAAAAGGTAAACATAAGGTTTAAATTTACAAATTTACTATAAAATAGCACTTTATTTAAATATATATTTAAAATATAGCTTAAGAAAGAAGTTTATTTAAAAAAATTCATTTTATAAATTTACCATGGCTGTGCTAATTTTCAGTCAAAAGCAAATATTTTACTCGAATAATATTTTATTTAATTTATAAATAATTTTTTCTTCGCTTATTTCAATAATACTAAAAAAATTATCAAATTTCACAAAATACAAATCATTTTCTTGATATTTAAAATCTTTTAAATCTAAAAGCTTACCATCGCTGAAATACTCTTTTTTTCCCTTATAAAAGTTTTCTTTTAAGTCTAAAAAGTCCAAAGGATTTAAGAGCTTTTCATTGTCATAAAAAAACTCTCCTTCGTTCATTCTTTTTAAATAAGATAAACTTCCTAAAGTTTCTAAGCGTTCGCATAAAATTTGTGCAAAGGAGCGAACATAAGCACCTTCAGATACACTAAGCTCAAAACTTAAAAAGGGATGCTTGTAAGCTAAAAATTTTGTTTTAAAAATATTCATAACTTGCTCTTTTAATGCAGGGATTTCACCAGTTCTAGCTAAAGCGTAAGCTCTTTTTCCTTTGATTTTTTTGGCACTAAAAATTGGAGGGGTATAAGTAATTTCTCCTTCAAGATTTTTTAATGCTATTTTTATGTTTTCAAGTTCTAGTTTTTGTATTTGTTTTGGGTGCATTATGGAATTTATATTTTCAAGATCCAAAGAAGCGCTTTGCATTCCTAGCCAAAGGCAAGCTTGATAAGTTTTTGGAGTTTTTTTCAGATAAGGAAAAAGTTTAGGATATTGTCCAAAAGCTACAAGTAAAACTCCACAAGCAAAAGGATCAAGGGTGCCTGAAAAACCTGCTTTTTTATTTTTGTATTTTCTTTTTATTTTTGTCAAAAAAAAATTTGAGCTTTTAAATAAAGGCTTGCGAGCTACGAATAATTTATTCATCTTTTAAATGGGTTTAAATTTTTTCCACAAAAGAAGATAAAATATCCCTCTTGCTTCCTCCAAAATTGATAGTGAGTTTTAAATCTTTGCTAACTTGTGTAACTTTTTCTACCCTACCCATGCCAAATATTTTGTGCTTGATTAAATCGCCTTTTTTAAAAGCTGAATTTTTTTCTATGGTTAAACTACCTTTGACAAGTCCAGATTCGCACAAAAATCTACTTTTTAATAAACTAGTTCTTCTGCCTTTGTAAAACCTACTATGAACAAAAGACAAAACTAACTCATCTTTTGCTCTAGTAAAAGCCACGTAACCTAGTCTTCTTTCTTCTTCCATATTACAAGTATCACCTACAATTGGAAAAAATCCTTCTTCAAGCCCTATTATAAAAATATGTGAATATTCAAGCCCTTTAGCAGCATGTATGCTCATCAAAGAAACTGCCAAATCCTCTAAATTTTCTCTCTCACTAGCTAGAGCAATTTCATTTAAAAAATCGTCTAAATCTAAAAGTGGGTTTTGCATAAAAAAATCTCTTAAAAGTCCATAGAATTCATCAATATTTCCTTGTCTGTCATAGCCATCTGGTGCATTATTATAAGATTTTCTATAATCAAAGCATTCTTCAAAGCTATCTAAAAAGCGCATTTTTGCTTCTTTTAAAATATCGCTTAAATCCATAATGCTTGCTAAAAAAACCTTTAGCGTGCTTGCATTTTTTTTACCGCACAAAACTCCAAGCTCTTCAGCACTTAACTCTTCTATTACAGCAAAGATTGTAGTTTTTCGCTCTTGCGCTTTTAGTTCTAGCTTATCAACTGTGCCTTTGCCTATGCCTTTTTTTGGTTTGTTTATTATTCTTTTTAGAGAAAAATCATCATTTTTATTTGTCACTACTCTAAAAAATGCTATTAAATCTTTTATCTCAGCTCTTTCGTAAAACTTCACACCACCAACTAATCTATAAGCAATACCTGCTTTATTTAGGCCATCTTCAAGCGAACGAGAAAGAGCATTTACTCTAAATAAAACTGCTATTTCGCTTGCGCTTATGCCTTTGTTTATTAGCTCTTTTATATCATTTGCTATTTTTCTTGCTTCTTCGTTTTCATCATGTGATTCATAAACTCTAATAGCCTTACCCTTAGCCCTAGTGCCTTTTAGTACCTTGCCCATTCTGTCTCTGTTATGGTCGATTAGTTGATTTGCATGGTTTAGAATAGTATCAGTTGAACGATAATTTTTTTCAAGTTTGACTAATTTTGTATTTTCAAATTCTTTCTCAAAATTTAAAATATTTTTTAGCGTTGCGCCTCTCCAACCATAAATAGACTGGTCATCATCTCCAACTACACAAAGATTGTTGTGCTTGAAACATAATTTTTTTAAAAGTTTGTATTGGAGTTCATTTGTATCTTGATATTCATCTACCATAATATAACGATATTTTTCACTAGTCTCTTTTGCTAATTCCTCGTTTTTATCCAAAATTTGATAAGTCAAAAGTAATAAATCATCAAAATCAACTAAATTATTTTTATGCAAATAAGATTCATATTTTTCATAAATATCTGCAATTTGTTGATAAAGTTTCATTTGTGCATTTGCTTTAGCAACGCTAGGACTTAAAAGAATATTTTTCATATTTGATATTTCATTAGCTAACATTGCGGTATTTAATTCTTTATCAATAGTTTTTAAAATCCGTTTTTTGTCATCTGTATCTATAATAATAAAATTATTTTTTCTTCCAAGTTCTCCTATATGAAATTTCAAAAACATTAAACCAAATTTATGGAAGGTGCAAAGCAAGGCTGGAGTATTTGGACTATCAATCAAAGCAAAAGCTCTTTGTCTCATTTCTTGGGCTGCTTTGTTTGTAAAAGTTAGTGTTAAGATTGAAGCTGGGTCAATGCCCAAAGAAATCAGATAAGCAAGTCTTGTAGTGATGGTTTTGGTTTTTCCGCTTCCTGCTCCTGCTAAAATCAAGAGTGGTCCATCTATGTGCATCGCTGCTTGTTTTTGAGTCTCATTTAGGCTTGCTAATATTTTGTCAGACATCTTCACTCCATTTAATAAATATTATATCATATTCTTAATAATTACTTGTTTAGAAGACATTAGCAAAAAAATTCTTGGATTTTTTGCCTAAGAAAAAATATTTTTTTTAATGTTTTTTTAGTATTTTTTTAGTATTTTTTACAATGCTATTTTGTCTTTATGACTGAATTTTAATAATTTAAGCCCTCTTTTAAAAGTGCTAATCTTAGCGTTTTCATTTGCCTGTGTTTGTTTTTGCACCACATAGGAGCTAAGAGATTAGTGCTATCAATTCCTGCACTTATTCTTTGAACTATGATATTTTTTGGCATCATTTTTAAAGCTTTAACTAAGGTATCAATATATTGCTCTTCGCTTATTGGCGTGAACTTGCCTTTTTTGTATTCATTTGTAAGCAAGGTATGCTTAACCACATACAAAGGATGAAATTTCACACTTTGAATGCCTAAGTCATAGCTTATTTTGCATGTTTTGAGCATCATTTCTTGAGTTTCATTAGGAAGTCCAAAGATTAAATGTAAGCAAATATTTATATTTTTTTCTTTGGTTTTTTTTATCCATTTTAGCATATTTGCACTATTATGCCCTCTATTAATTGCACTCAAAGTTTCATCATAAAAACTTTGGATTCCGTACTCCAAGCTTATTTCTTTTGTTTTGGCAAGCTTAGCAAGATAGTCTAAAATCTCATCATTTATACAATCAGTTCTAGTTCCTATGCTAAGCCCTAAAACATCATCAAAGCTAAGAGCTTTTTCATAAAGTGTTTTTAGTGTTTCAAAGGGCGCATAAGTATTTGAAAAAGATTGAAAATAAACAATAAATTTCTTCGCAGCAAATTTTTTACTTAGGATATTTTTTTGTTTTAAAAACTGCTCTTCAAGTTCTTTTATTTGTCTAGATAAATAAGGATTTGTTTTAGAATTGCTATTTAATTTTAGCTTTGATTTATCTTGCAAGTTTGGTGAAAAAGATTCATTTTCACAAAAAGAGCAACCTCCTTTTGCAACTGTACCATCGATATTTGGGCAAGTAAATCCATAAACACTAATAGGAATTTTATAAACTTTTGTTCCAAATTTTTGCTTATAATATCTTCCTTGTGTAAGTATTTGCTCTACTTTTTGCATTTAGAACCCTAAGCAATCACTTATGGAATACAATCCTTTTTTTTGATTTACTAACCAAGATGCAGCTTTTATTGCGCCTTTACTAAAAGTATTTCTTGAAGTTGCTGTATGGTTTAGCTCAATAAATTCTCCATCGTTATAAAAGCCTACGGTATGTTTTCCTACGATATCCCCACCTCTTAACGCCATAACTGCAATTTCATCTTTAGTTCTTTTTCCGATATTTCCATCTCTGCCACTTATTCGTACTTTTTCTAAATCTAAGTTTCTAGCACTTGCCGCTGTTTTTGCTAAACTAAGCGCTGTTCCACTTGGTGAATCTACTTTATTTCTGTGGTGTTGTTCTACGATTTCTATATCAAAATCACTTAGACTTTTTGAAGCCAAGTAAACAAGCCTATTTAAAACTGCTACTCCTAAACTTGTATTACTTGCATACAATATTGGCATTATCTTAGAAACTTCAAGAAGCAAATTTTGTTGATGTGGGCTTAGTCCTGTTGTAGCAATTACCAAAGGTTTTATTTGCTTTTTATCAATGCACATACTAAGTAATTCTTCTGTTGCCTTTGGAGCTGAAAAGTCAATTATCACTTCACTTGCTTCACATAAGCTAAATAAATCATTTGTTATAAGTACATCTTCGCCTAAGTCATTTCTTGTAATTTTTTTGTTTACATGTAAAGCGCTTAAAGTACAAGTTTCATCAGATAAAATATCATCAATTAATAATTTACCAACTCTGCCCGTACTTCCTAAAATTCCAACTTTCATATAGTTAGCTCCTTATTATCTTAAATCTTCAATAGCTGAAATTGCTGCTCTTGCACCATCACCAGCAGCACACACAACTTGCTTAGCAGCTTCTATTCTAATATCGCCTGCGGCATAAAAGTTTTTAAGATTTGTTCTCATATTTAAATCAACGATAACTTCTCCGCTAGCATTTACTTCGCAAAGAAAATTGTCTTTTTCATCTTTTATTATATCGCTTAAAACATCACGACCAACAAAAACAAAAATCCCAGGAACGCCCAAATCTCTTTCGCCTTTTGGAGTATCTAATTTAACACCTAAAACTCCCGTTTTATCTCCATAAACTTCTTTTACACTTGAAGATAAGACAAGTTCAATATTTTTTGTTTTTTTGATATGTGCTATTGTGCTTGGTGCTGCTTTAAAAGTATCTCTTCTATGAACTAGATAAACTTTAGAGCAAATATTTGATAAATAAATAGCTTCTTCAAGAGCTGAATCTCCACCACCTAGAAGTGCGACTTCTTTATTTTTATAAAAAAATCCATCACAAGTAGCGCAAGTGCTTATTCCTCTTCCAAAAAATTCTTCTTCGCCTTTAAAACCTGCTTTTTTAGGAACTGAACCAGTTGCTAGTAAAACAGCTTTGCTTTGTTGTGTTGATTTATCATCTAAAATAAGTTCAAAATAATCATCTTTTTTAGTGATTTTTACAACTTCTTTCATTTCGTGTTTTAGTCCAAATTTAGTGCATTGTTCAAGCCAAGGATCCATCAAATCCATACCACTTATAACCTTACCTTGCCCTGGATAATTTTCTATTTCACTACTTCCTGTGATTTGCCCACCAGGTAAGCCTTTTTCAAACATTGTAACTTTTTCAAGTCCGCCTCTTGTAGCGTAAAGTCCAGCACTTAGTCCTGCTGGTCCGCCACCTATAATACTTAAATCTAACATTTCTTTTTCCTTCTTTTTAAGAATATTTTTTATATTTTCATTTTATACTTATATTTTATTTCCTAAATATGTTTTCTAGACTAGGTAATTTTTTGCTTTTAGTGTTTGATTACCTCAGCTTTTTTTAGCATATGTGTACCGATAATGGTTAAAATTGCGCAAACTATACCAACAGTTGCTATGCCGTAAACTTTTCCTAAAATTGGAATTAAAAGCTCAATCGAAACTGGTGCAAATCCACCAACAATAGCAAAAGCAAGATTATAAGCAACTCCAACTCCTGAAAGTCTTACATTTGTAGGAAAACTCTCACAAAGTATAATCATAAAACTACCAATACATACCATGATTGGAAATGACAAAATAATAAATCCCGCGGAAACACCAAAAGGAGTTCTTAAATTCATAAGCAAAAATGCTGGAATTGCTAAAATAAGCAAGGCATAAGCAGCGTATTGATACATCTTTTTATAGTCTATTTTATCAACAGCAATACCCGCAAAATATATAAAAAATAAATTTATAGTAAGCCCAACTGGAAGTAGCCAAGTATAAAACTCTCCTTTTAAGCCCAAGGTGACTTTGAAATATTTTGCCAAATATAATGAAACTACAACTCCTCCAAATCCTATAATAATTGTTACTAAAATAGTTGCTATTTGATTATAAAAATATTTTGTCAATAATACTCGCAAAGGAAATTTTTCTTTTTGGCTAATGGCTTCAAACATAGGAGTTTCGTGTAATTTTTGTCTTATGTAGTATCCTAAAACACCAATAAAAGCACCTGAAAGAAAAGCAACTCTCCAAGCGTAAGAGCCAAAAAATGCCTTAAAAAATATTGACATTAAAGCACCGAACACAAATCCCGCCATAACAAAAGTAAATAAAATCCCTAGAGCAAGTCCTTTTTTCTTAACACTTTCATAAGTAAACACGATAGCAGTAGGAAGCTCTCCACCCAAAGCAATACCTTGTAATATTCTAAAAACAATAAATATAATAGGAGCGGCTATTCCTATTTTTTCATATCCTGGAGTTAGCCCCATGACTATCAAAGTAGCTGACATTAATAAAATAGTAAAAGTAAAAGTTTTTTTTCTACCGTAATTGTCGCCCATGATTCCTAAAATAACTGAACCGATTGGACGCACAATATATGCAACAGAAAAAACTGCGATAGTCAAGAGATTTTTTAAAAATACTGACTCCACTCCTGCAAAAAAAGTTTGTTCAATTTGTGTATAAAATAATATATACAAAATGAAGCAATAAAATTCCAACATTCCACCAATGCCCGCTAAAATACCAATTTTTATAGAATCTTTTTCTTCCATTTCTTACCTCTTAATTATAACTTTTATATTTTAATTCTAAATCTTATTATAATAGTGAAGTAATTTTATCTGTAAATGCTTGTTTTGATGAAGCACCAATCATAGTATCTACAACTTCTCCATCTTTTAAAAATATAACAGTTGGAATAGATCTAACTCCAAATTTTACAGCTAAATCTTGTTCTTCATCTGTATTTACCTTACAAATATTTGCTTTTCCATCAAAATCATTTGCTAATTCTTCAATAATTGGAGCTAGCATTCTGCAAGGTCCGCACCAAGGAGCCCAGAAATCCACCATAGATACGCCTTTTTTAACCGTAGCATCAAAATTATCACTCTTTAATTCTATATATTTTCCCATAATATTTCCTTTAGTATAAGTTTATTTGTAAATTATACAGATGAAAAACTTTAAATACACTTACCTAGAAGATTTTAAAAGGACAAATTAGCTAGAATAAATAAATTAAAACAATAATAGGTAAGAAATTTATGGATGTAAGAGCTTTATATTTAGATTTTTTTAAAAATAAAGGGCATGAGCTAATAAGTTCGATGCCTTTGGTTCCTGATGATGCTAGTTTGTTATTTACAAATGCTGGAATGGTGCAATTTAAAGATATTTTCACAGGTAATATCTCAAGACCAAAAAATCCAAGGGCAACAACTTGCCAACTTTGCATAAGAGCTGGAGGAAAACACAATGATTTAGAAAATGTGGGCTATACAGCTAGGCATCATACACTATTTGAGATGCTTGGTAACTTTTCTTTTGGAGATTATTTCAAAAAAGATGCAATTAGCTATGCTTGGGAATTTATTACTCAAATTTTAGAGCTTCCTGTTGATAAACTTTGGGTAACAATTCACACAAGTGATGATGAAGCCTATGAAATTTGGAAAAGCCATATTAGCGAAGATAGGATTAAACGCTTTGGAGATAAAGACAATTTTTGGGCAATGGGAGATAGTGGGCCTTGTGGGCCTTGTAGTGAGATTTTCTATGACCAAGGGAGTGAGTTTTTTTCTACAAAAGAGGATTATCTAGGTGGTGAGGGAGACAGATTTTTAGAGATTTGGAATCTTGTTTTTATGCAATATAAAAAAGATAAAGATGGAACCATGACTCCTTTACCGAAGCCATCAATCGATACGGGCATGGGATTAGAGCGAGTAATTGCTATAAAAGAAGGAGTTTATAATAACTTTGATAGTTCTTTATTTACGCCTTTGATAAAAAAAATAGAAGAGCTGAGTGGTCTTAAAACGAATAAAAAAAATATTGGTAGTTTTAGAGTAATTGCAGATCATATCAGAGCTGTTAGTTTCTTGTTGGCTCAAGGTGTCCTTTTTTCAAATGAAGGTAGAGGCTATGTAAATAGAAGAATTTTAAGACGCTGTGTACGACATGGATATTTACTTGGAATGAAAAATGCTTTTATGTCAAAACTTGTTGATACTTTGTGCGATATTTTTGCAGGACATTATCTTGAGCTTGAAGAAAATAAAAATTATATAAAAGAGCAAATAAAACTAGAAGAAGAAAGATTTTTCCTAACCTTGGAAAAAGGAATGGGGCTTTTTAGCGAAGAATTAAAAAATACAAAAAATGGAGCTTTTAGCGCTCAAATAGCTTTTAAATTATATGACACTTATGGTTTTCCTCTTGATTTAACGCAAGATATGCTTAAAGATAAAAATATTTCAATAGACACAAAAGCTTTTGATAGATTAATGAATGAACAAAGAGCAAAATCTTCCTGGAAAGGAAGTGGTGACAAAGACGAAAATGGTGATTTTAAAGTTCTTATCGATAGATTTGGACTTAACAATTTTGTAGGCTATAAGCATACTGAATATTCAAGCGAAATTCTTGGATTTTTAGATGAAAATTTCAAAGAGCAAGATGGGGCAAAGCAAGGTGAGATAAGCTGGGTTTTACTAAATGATACACCTTTTTACGCAACAAGTGGGGGGCAAAATGGCGATTTTGGAGAGCTTGAAAAAGCAGATAAAAAAGTAGCTGATGTTCTAAAAACACAAAAATTTCATGGATTAAATCTTTCTCAAATTAAGCCGATACAGGATTTGAAAGCTAATGAGCGAGTTTTAGCAAAAGTCTTTAAAAGAGCTGAAATTACGAAGCATCATTCAGCAACTCACTTGCTCCAAGCTGCACTTAGAAAAGTCCTAGGAACTAGCGTAGTCCAAGCTGGAAGCTTTAATGATTTTTCTAAATTGCGTTTTGACTTTACTTTTGCAAGAGCTTTAAGCTATGAAGAAATAAGGAAAACTGAAGCTTTAGTAAATGAAGAAATAGCAAAAGCCATAAACGAAAAAACAGAAGAATTGCCTCTAGAAGAAGCTAAGAAAAAAGGTGCTTTAGCTATGTTTGGTGAGAAATATGGCAAAGTTGTAAGAGTAGTTAGTTTTGGAGATTTTAGCGTGGAATTTTGCGGTGGAACACATGTTAAAAATACTAGTGAAATAGGAAGTTTTTATATAAGCAAAGAAAGTGGAGCTAGTGCTGGAGTTAGAAGGATTGAAGCATTTTGTGGCCTAAGTGCCATCTCTTATGCACAAAACTTTATAAAAATAAATTTTGAAGCTAAAACAATGCTTAAAAATAATGATATTTTATTTGCAATTTCAAAACTTCAAGAACAAAATAAAAGCTTAAAAAAAGACTTAGAGCTTAGTCAAAATAAAAGCCAAGAAAAACTAAATATTCAAACGCTAAATGAAACTAGCTTGATAGTTGAAGAAGTAAAACAAGGCGATATTAAAAAAATTATTGATGAATATAAAAATAAACTTCCTAGCCTTAGTATTTTTTTATTTCAAGTACAAAAAGATAAAATCTTGATGGTAGCAGGAAGTAAAAATTCTAAAATAAAAGCAAATTTATGGATAAAAGAAGTATCACCTTTGCTAGGTGGAGGAGGTGGAGGCAGAGAAGATTTTGCTCAAGCTGGAGGAAAAAATAAAGAGCCAAAAGACTTAGAAAAAAATCTAACATTAGCTAAACAAAAAGCTCTAGATTATGCTAAGCAAATTTTAGCTTAGGCTTAATATTTAGGATTTTAGAGTTTTATTTAAGAAGTATAATTAAATTAAAAAAGAAAAAAGCGAGTTTTTAAAAAGCTTTTATGTCAAAAAGCTGAAGAAAAAAGCCAAGATTAAAAGATTAAAAACTAGACTTACTTTTTTATTTGCCTAATATTGCTTTTTTGTATTTATCTTCATCTTTTACATTTCATATTTTAGACCTAAGAGCAAAAAAATTAGCTTTTACTTTTTTATATTATCTTTTTAGCTAGCATTTTTTATTTTGAAATAAGATAAATTCCAGCTATAAACATTATAAAAGCTGAAATATAATTCATATTTTTTGAAGCTCTTTTTTTGAGCAAAAGTTCCCTAGCTTTTGAAGCACTATAAGCATAAAAAAGCATTGCAAGAGAAAAAGACAAGCACAACAAAATAAGCAAAATAAATACGTCTTTAAAATGTAATTTAGTTAAATTTATAAAACTTGGCAAAAAACTAAGGTAAAAAAGTATTACTTTGGGATTGCTTAAAGTTGTAAAAAAACCTAAGAGAAAAGTTTTTTTCTTTGATATTTTACTTGGGATTTCTCCAAATTTTTTTGGTTTTGATTTAATAAGCTTATAAGCCAAGAAAAGCAAATAAGCTCCTCCGATATATTGCACAAAAACAAATAAATTACCCAAGTAAGAAGCCACCAAAGATAAGCCAAAAATTGCAATAAGCAAGTATAAAATGTCTCCAAGCATAAGTCCTAAAAGTAAAAATATTGTACTTTTAAATCCAATTTCAAGACTTTTTGAGATTATTATAAAAACTCCAGGACCAGGAGTTAAGGCAAAAATAAACATAATCCCAGCAAAAGAAACAAAAGCTAGATTAGTCATTTTATTCTCCTAATGTGAATTTAAAAATAAATCATAGCTAAAAAATTAAATTTATATTCTTTTTACTAAATCTTTTGGATTTAAACCAAGAGAATCTTCTACATCTTTAGTGTCGCCATGCTCTATAAATTTATCACTATATTCAAAAGTTTTTAGTTTTATATCGTAAATTTCTTCTTGCGCTAAAAATTCCAAAATGGCTGAACCTACTCCACCTTTAGCACAACTTGCTGAAAATATATACCAATTTTTATAAATTTTTGCCAATTTTTTAAGCATTTGCTCATCAATTGGTTTTACAAAACGGAGGTCTAGAATGCTTATCTTGTCATTTTTTTCGTCGCTTGCTTTGTTTGTATGTTCTTTTTCATAAAGTGCTTTTACTTTTAGTGCTCTTGAGATTTCACTTCCATAAGAAATAAAAAGTTTAGTGCCTTTTTCTTCTACTAAAAGTTCTGATTTACCTAATTTAAAAGCACTAGGAGCAAAGTCTAGTTCTTCAAAAGATCCTCTTGGATAACGAAGTGCACAGGGGCTTTTTTGTTCATAAGCAAAGTCCAAAGCAAGCTCAAGACTTTTTGCATCCCTTGGCGAAAAGCAAAGCATATTTGGTAAAACTCTTAAAAATGAAACATCAAAAACTCCTTGGTGTGTTTCACCATCATTTCCTACAAGTCCAGCTCTATCTATGCAAAAAACTACACCTAAATTCATAATGCAAACATCATGAATGATTTGATCATAAGCACGCTGTAAAAATGTAGAATAAATCGCAACAAAAGGTTTCAAGCCTTCTTTTGCCATAGCAGCAGCTGAAGCAACTCCGTGCTGTTCTGCGATTGCCACATCCCAAAATCTATTTGGAAATTCTTCTATTAGCTTATCAAGTCCTGTTCCACTTGGCATGGCCGCAGTAATTCCTACTATATTTTTGTGCTTTCTTGCAAGTTTTGTAAGTGCTTTTGAAAAAATTTGCGTAGCTGATGGGGCACCTGATTTTTTCAAAAACTTACCTGTTTTTATATCAAAAGGACCAACTCCGTGCCATTTTTCAAGATGTCCTTGTGCTATGTCATAGCCTTTACCTTTTGTAGTTCTTGCGTGGACAATCACAGGCTTATTCATATTTTTTGCAATTTGTAAAGTTTGGATAATTTCTTTTAAATTATGCCCATCAATTGGCCCTATATAATCAACTCCCATTTCTTCAAAAATAATCCCAGGGGTTATTAATTTCATACTTTCTTCAATTTTTTTAGCCACATAAGTAACACCATCAGGAAAATAATTTGTTAGTATTTTATCAACTCGCTCTTTTAATCCTTGATACATTTTGCCAGCTAGAAGCTTACTTAAGTGTTTTGAGATTGCACCTATTGGTCTTGATATACTCATTTCATTATCATTTAGGATTATAACTATTGGATATTTTCTATCTCCTAATTCGTTTAAAGCTTCATAAGCAATGCCCGCACTAATTGAGCCATCGCCTATCATAACGACAGGAACTCTATCTTCTTTTTTTAAGGCAATTGCCTTTGCTGCTCCAATCGCTAGAGAAATTGAAGTTGAACTATGTCCAGCTACAAAATAATCACTCTCACTCTCGCGAGGTTTAGTAAATCCACTAAGTCCACCAAATTGTCGCAAACTTGCAAAATCATCCCAGCGATTTGTAATAAGTTTATGAGCATAACATTGGTGAGACACATCAAAAATAAAAGGATCTTTTGGGCAAGAAAAAACTTTATGCATAGCTATAATAAGTTCAACTGCACCCAAAGTTGAGCTGAAATGTCCGCCATTTTTTGAAACGACTTCTATAATTCTTTGACGAATATCATGAGCAGTTTGCTCTAGCTCTTTTACATTTTTACTTTTTATATCCATTTTGCTCTTCTTTCTAAATAACTTTGTAGCATTTACAACTTCTTTTAATGCGTTAAAAACTTAGCTAAGTTTTCACGAACTTTTATATTTTGCTCTTTGTCTCCTATGGTTATTCTTAAAGAATTAAGTCCATAAGATCTAAGGTCTCGCAAGATTATGCCTTTTTTTAAAAACTCTTTTGCTATTTCGCTTGCTTTATATTTTGAAGAAAAATTAATTGTCATAAAATTTGCATAACTTGGAGTAAAATTAATACGATTTTTACTTAAAAATTCTTCATATTTTTCCATCTCTTCAAAGTTTTTTACTAAAGTTTGCTGTATAAAAGCCTCATCTTCTAATGCCGTGCAAGCACAAGCTAAAGATAGACTTGTTATGTTAAATGGAGGTCTTAGTTTATGTAAAGTATTTATAATTTCTTTTGAGCTAAGACCATAGCCTACTCGCAAACCTCCCATTCCATAAGCTTTTGAAAAAGTGCCAAGATAAACTACATTTTCAAATTTTTCTAATAAATCTTTTGGAATAATTTTCTTATTAATATCCTTAAAGCTAGCAAATTCTTGGTAAGCTCCATCGATTATCACAAGAGTATTTTTTGATACTTTTTCTAAAAATAGATAAACATCTTTAGTGCTTAAACATTCTCCCAAAGGATTATTTGGCAAACAAAGAAAAATCACTGCGATATCAGGATTTGCCTTATAAATCTCTTCAAATTCGCTTATTCTATGTTCGCTTGAAGGCGTTTTTAAAATTTTAGCACCGACTTGCTTAGCTGAAATTTCATACATAGCAAAAGTAGTTTTTGCCATCAAGACTTTAGAATTTTGCTTGCATTTTGCCCCAATACAAAATGAAATTACTTGGTCACTTCCAGCGCCTATAATAATATTTTCATCTTTTAACTCAAATCTTTTGGCAAGAGCATTTTTTAGCTCATACATAGAGTCATCAGGATAAAGAGGGATTTTATCCAAATTTTCTAGGGCGGTTTGTTTTACTTTTTTACTACATCCATAAGGGTTTTCGTTTGAAGCTAGTTTAATTATATCTTTTGGATTAAAGTCAAAATCTTTTACTAGCTCTTCTATGGGCTTGCCAGCTTCGTAATTTTTTAAGTTGTTTAGTGTCTCGTTGAATTCCATCTTTAATCCTTTTTATTTATTTTAGATATCGTCAATTTCTTTAACATAAGAGCCAAGAAATTTAATATTTTCTTTATATTTATCAAAAATCTTTTTAACATTATCATCATTTTTATGCCCATCAAAATCAATAAAATGCCAAGAAATACCTTGAATAATATGCGATTTTATTTTTGTAAGATTTATTTTAGCCTTATCAAAATCGTTTAAAAAAGAAACTAGCGCACCGTGAGTATTTGCAACTTTCGCAATAATCGAAGTTTTATCACAAGAGCTTTGTGCATTTTCAAAATTGCTTATTATAATAAATCTTGTTTTATTTGATTTTATATCTTCAATATTTTCAAATAAAATAGGTAAAGAGAAATTTTTGGCTCCAACTCTTGAGCAAATTGCTGCTGAAGTTTTATCTTGTGTTGCTAATTTTGCTGCTTTTGTAGTTGATTCCACTCTTACAAATTCCACACAATCTAGCCCTAGATTTTCTAAAAATTTAGAGCATTGGTCTATGGCTATATCTTTTGAATAAATTGTTTTTATATCTTCAGTTTTCAAGCAAATGCTTGCTAAAACATGATGAATATCCAAAACCAACTCAGCTATTATTTTTAAATCATATTTCATCAAAGCTTGTATGCTATCGTGAACTATTCCGTTTGAGCTATTTTCTATAGGAACTACTCCAAATTTTGCATTTTTATTATCAACTTGAGAAAAAATACCTTTTATGGAATTAACGGGTAAATAAGAACTCATAGCACCAAAACGACTTTGTGCAGCTTCGTGAGTATAGCTTCCCTCGTGTCCCAAATAAGCAATATTTTCAGGCATTTCTAAATTTCTTGATATTGCGAAAATCTCTTGAAACATAGACTCAATAGCATTAGAATTTAAAAGCCCTTTGTTGGAAATATTAGAAGTTTGAAATCTTGATATAATTTCTTTTTCTCGCTCAGGTCGATAAATTTCGCCACCTGTTTTTGCTTTTAAAATCCCAACTTCATGAACTACTTCCATTCGCTCATTTAAAAACGTAAAAATTTGATTATCGAGTTTATCAAGTTTTGCTCTTAAAATACTTAATTCCTCTTTTTCACTCATAATATTCCCTCATAGTATTCATTCATAAATTTTATAAAAATTCTTCTTCGTGAGATATTAAATCTTCAAAGCTTTCTCTTCTTCTTATTAATCTTGCTTCACCTCTAAAAAATGCAAGTTCAGCTACTCTTGTTCTAGTATTGTAATTACTTGACATGCTAAAACCATAAGCACCTGCACTGTGAATAATAAGTAAATCTTGAGGCTTTGTTTGTGCTAGTTCAATATCTTTAGCAAAAAAATCGCCACTTTCACAAATTGGCCCTACTACATTGCATTTTGAAATATCTTTAGTTTTATCAAGCACTTGGATTTTATGATAAGCGTTGTATAAACTAGGTCTAATTAAATCATTCATTGCCCCATCAACGATAACAAAACGCTTATTTGAATTTTGTTTTTCGTAAAGTACACTTGTAACAAAATAGCCACAATTTGCCACAAGAAATCTTCCAGGCTCGCATATTAGTGTAAGGTCAAGTGCGTATAAAGACTTCAAAATCGCTTGTGCATAATCATAGATCTTAATAAGCACCTCATCTTTATATCTAACTCCAAGTCCCCCACCCACATCAAAAAAGCTTATATCAATTTTTAAAGATTTAAGACTTTTTACTAAGCTTGCCACAATTTGCACAGCTTCAATTATGGGGCTTAGCTCAGTTAATTGTGAGCCAATATGACAATGAATTCCAATAGCTTCTAAAAAAGGCGAATTTTTAGCATAAATATACATTCTTTTTGCTAGATCTACATCCACACCAAATTTGTTTTCATTTAGTCCTGTTGAAATATAAGGGTGAGTTTTTGCATCAATATTTGGATTGACTCTTATAGAAATTCTTGCAATCTTGCCTTGTCTTTTACTTAAAATTTCAAGCCTTTTAAGCTCGGCTTCACTCTCAACATTTATCATTAAAATATTAAAAGACAAAGCAAGTTCAAGTTCCTTATCGCTCTTTCCAACACCAGAAAAAATAATTTTATAAGGCTCAATTCCCACTTTTAAAGCTCGTTTTAATTCTCCAATAGAAACGCAATCAGCTCCTGCACCTTGGTTTTTAAGATGCTTTAATACTGACAAATTTGAATTTGCCTTAACAGCGTAAGCAATAAGAGATTTTCTTGCCTTAAAAGCTTCTTTTAATTCTTTGTAATTTTTAGTAATTTCATCAAAATCATATATATAATACGGAGTTTGATATTTTTTACTTAGAGCCTTGAAATTGATTTGCATATTTTGCTTATTCCTCTCCATTCCAAGAAATTTTTGTTTTATTATCTATGGTTTTGACTGATGGCATACCCATAATATTAAAGCCATTATCAACATAATGAATCTCACCAGTTACAGCCTTACTTAAATCACTTAGCAAATACATTCCTGAATTTCCAACATCTTCTATACTTACATTTTGTTTCAAAGGTGCGTGAGCTGCGTTCCATTTAAGCATAAATCTAAAATCTCCAATTCCTGCAGATGCTAGAGTTTTGATAGGTCCAGAACTTATAGCATTTACTCTTATTCCATCTTTTCCTAAGTCTTCAGCTAGATATTTTGTAGTCATTTCTAGGGCTGATTTTGCAATTCCCATAAGATTATAGTTTGGTATGTATTTTACCCCTCCATAATAAGTAAGAGTTAGGATTGAAGAATTTTTGCTAAGCAAGGGCTTTAATTCTCTAGTAATTTCAATCAAAGAATAAACAGAAATACCCATAGCTATATCAAAAGCTCCTTTGCTAATATCATAAAATCTACCACTTAAAGACTCTTTTGGTGCAAAAGCAATAGAGTGAACTATAAAATCAAGCTCTCCAAAATCTTTTTTTAGACTTTCAAAAAGCGCTTTTATTTCACCTGGATTAGCTACATCACAAGGATAAACATAATCCTCACTTCCTAACTCTTTTGCTAAAGGACGAACCCTTTTTTCTAGCGCTTCATTTAAATAAGTAAAGGCAACTTTTGCTCCTTGCTCTACGCAAGATTTTGCTATACCATAAGCTATAGATTTTGCGTTCGCCACACCTAGAACGACTCCTTTTTTACCCTTCATCAACATTACAGATCCTTTGTATTTTCTAAAATTTGTTTAAAACTTTCAAAATCCAATGAAGCAGAGCCTACCAAAGCCCCATCAACATTTGCTAAAGAGCAAATACTTCTTGCATTTTTAGCATTTACACTTCCGCCATAAAGCAAGGGTTTATGAATCTTTGCTTTTATGCATTCGTGCATTTGTATAATATCATTTTGACTTGCACTTTTTCCAGTGCCAATAGCCCAAATAGGCTCATAAGCTAAAATTAGCTTTGAATAAGAAATATCAATCTTATCAAAAAGCTCCCAAATATATTCCAAACTTGACTTAAAGCCTTCATTTCTAAGCTCTAAACTCTCACCCACACAATAAATTATTTTGTAGCCTAAATCTTGGTAGAATTTAAATTTATCTGCTATAAAATCTTGACTTTCGTTTAAAACATACCGCCTTTCGCTATGTCCTAAAATTATAGTTTTTATATCAAATTCATCTAAATGGCTTGAACTTATCTCTCCTGTAAAAGCGCCTTTATTTGCAGGGTAGGCATTTTGTGTTCCTTGGATAATATTTTCTTCTAAGTTATTTGAATCAATAAAGCTACTTGAACTTGGAAATACAAAAATATCTTCTTTATATTTTGTTGCTTTTACATAAGTATTTAACTTAGAAAAAAAATCTTTTGTAGTTTTTCTTGTATGGTTACTTTTGAAATTTGCTGCTATTATACTCACTTTTCATCTCCTAAAATCAAGGCTTTAACCCCTGGTAAAATTTTACCTTCGATTAGTTCTAGCGAAGCACCACCACCTGTGCTTATAAAAGTCATGTCGTCTTCATCTTCGGTAATTCTTAGCAAATCAGCAGTATCTCCACCACCAACGACAGTAGTCGCAAAAGATTTTGCTATGGCGTGAGAAAGCTTAATGCTTCCTTTTGAAAATTTATCCATTTCATAAACTCCCATAGGTCCGTTCCATAAAATTGTGTTTGCATCTTCGAGTGCTAACTCAAATAATGTTGAAGTCGCAGGACCAATATCTAGTCCTATCCAACCGCTTGGAATTTCTTGGATAGTTTTAGTTTTTGCTATAGACTCAGCGTCAAAATGCTCAGACACTACAACATCAACAGGAAAATAAAGTTTAACTCCTAGCTCTTTTGCCTGAGCCATAATTTTTTTTGCTTCATCAAGCAAATCATCTTCAACTAAAGAATTTCCAACATCATAACCTTGAGCTTTTAAAAATGTAAAAGCCATGCCACCACCAATTAGCATTTTATCTACTTTTGGCACAAGTTTATATAAAGCTTGAAGTTTGCCTGAGACTTTTGAGCCACCAACAACTGAAACAAAAGGTCTTTTGGGGGCGTGGATAATGTGATAAAAAAAGTCTATTTCTTTGCTTAGCAAAAATCCTGCACCCTTATGCACCATATCAAAATATTTTGTAATTCCTTCGACTGAAGCATGCGCTCTGTGACTTACTCCAAAAGCATCATTTATATAAATATCAGCCATGGAAGCTAATCTTTTTGCAAATTCCTCATCATTTTGAATCTCTCCATCATTGAAACGAAGATTTTCTAAGAGTAAAACATCTCCAGATTGAAGATTTTTTGCAAGTTCTAAAGTATCATCTTGAACTACATTTTTTGCCATAATAATATCTTGCTTTAAAAGCGTGTGCAGTCTTTTTGCAATAGGTTTTAAAGAATACTTTTCTTCAAATGTTTCTTTCGGACGCCCTAAATGAGAAGCTAAAATAACACTACAATCATTATCTATACAATACCTAATCGTATTTAACGCTGATTTTATTCGTCTATCGTCAGTAATATTTGAATATTCATCCATAGGGACATTAAAATCACATCTCAAAAAAACTTTTTTTCCACTAATATCAAGGTTTTTTATTTCTTGTAAACGCATAGTTTATCTTTTTGGTATGGGATTAGATATAGGTTTAGATATATAAATTGCCATATCAATTAGCCTATTTGAATATCCCCATTCATTATCATACCAAGACATAATTTTTACCATATCTCCATCAACAACTTGTAATAAATCATCAGCAATTATACTTGAGTGAGAATTTCCAATTAAATCACTTGATACTAATTCATCTTTATCAAGTTGTAAAATTTCAGGCATTAGTTTGGCTTTTTTCTCAAATAAAGCACTTAGTTCTTCTTTGTTCGTAGGTTTTTTTAAAATAAAATTTACATCAACCATAGAAACATCAGCAGTAGGAACTCTTACACTTTGCCCGTGTAATTTTCCGTCAAGTTGAGGCATGATAAGTTTCATAGCTTTTGCAGCTCCCGTGCTTGTAGGTATCATATTAAGCGCACCCGCTCGACATCTTCTTTTATCTTTATCATGTTTAACATCTAAAATATTTTGGTCATTCGTATAAGAATGAATAGTTGTCATTAGCCCTTTTTTTATACCAAATTCATCATCTATAATCTTAGCTATTGGGCCTAGGCAATTTGTGGTGCAAGATGCATTTGATATTATGTTTTCGTTTTTATAGTCTTTTTCATTAACTCCTAAAACATAAGTTGGAGTATCATCTTTTGATGGTGCACTCATAATGACTTTTTTTGCGCCATTTTCTAAATGAACCTTGCAAGACTCCTTAGTTAAAAAAGCCCCTGTGCATTCTAAGACTATTTCAGCGCCACAAAGCTCATGAAATTTTAACGCACTTGCATCTTTATTTGCAAATAATTTTGCTTTTATTTTGCCCATGTGCAAAAATCCATCTTCTACTTTTACGACTCCATCAAAAATACCGTGAACTGTATCATATTTTGCGATATATTCCATAACTTCAAAAGTAGCTATGTCGTTTATGGCAACCAATTCTACATCATCTCTTTTAGCAATAATTCTAGCAACACATCTTCCAATTCGTCCAAAGCCATTAATAGCAACTTTGATAGGCATTAGCACCCCTTTAGCTTATTTTTATTTATTTTATCTAAAACTTGCTATAATATAATTTAATACAAAGTAACTTAATTTTTATATTAAGAATTTAAGGATATTTTATTTGAATGTGGCATTTTTTGGCGGTAGTTTTGACCCCCCTCATATTGGACATGAAGCAATAGTTAAAAGTATTTTAGAAAATCTTGAAATAACTAAGCTTTTTGTCATGCCGACGTATTTAAATCCTTTTAAAAGTAAGTCGCAATTTGATGCTGAGACTAGATTAAATTTTACTAAAGAACTTTTTGAAGAATTTAAAAAAGTAATAGTTTGTGATTTTGAAGCAAAAAGTGGAAAAAGCATAGCTACGATTGAGAGCATACTTTATCTTAGGCAAAAATACAAAATAGATAAGATTTATTTAGTTATTGGTGCTGATAATTTTAGTGCTATTGAAACTTGGGATCATTTTATACTTTTAAATTCTTTGGTTGATTTTGTTGTCGTAACTAGAAAAGGGCACAAAATAAAACAATGTAAAGTTAAGATTTTTAAAATAATAGAGTTAAATTTCAATATATCTTCAACAGAATTAAGAGATAATCAAAACTTAGAATATATTCCCACAAAAATTCGTAAAAAGGTAGAAAAACTTTGGAAAAAAGAATAAAAAACATAGTTAAAGTTTTAGATGACAACAAAGCAAATGATATTTTAGAAATAGATTTAAGAGACAGGTCTTATATAGTTGATTTTTGTGTAATAGCAAGTTGCTTAAATGCTAAACATGGTCTTGCTCTGCTTAATCATTTAAAAGATGAGTTAAAGCCATTGGGTGAAGAATTTTTGAGAATTGATGAAAATGATTCTTGGTGTATTGTTGACCTTGGGGATATTTGCATTCATATTATGAGTGAAGAAGCAAGAGCAAAATATTCTCTTGAAAATTTCTTGGAAACTCTTGAAAAAAAGAGTTAGAATCTAACTGGAATTACTTGAAGTTTACCTAGTTGATTCTAGGCTACTTTTTAACTCTTAGGCTTAACATTTTTAATCAAAGATTTTAAGCCTTAGCTTCCATGCTTTCTTTTGGAATGATTCCAAAAATACCTAAACCAACTTTTAGGCTAAGAGCTACTAGGCTTAAAGCTTTTAAATCGCCTTCTTGCGTACTTGCACCTACAATTTTACCCTCATTATAAAAATGATGTAAGCTTGAAGCTAGAGAATATAAATACTCACTTATTTTTTGCATATCTCTTTTAACAAAGGCAAGTTCTAAAACACTTGGTAAAAGCAAAGCTTCATAAACTAAGTCAAGCGCTTCTTTTTTAGCATCTTTTAAAGAATATTCCAAGGTGGCATTTTTGTCCAAATTGGCTTTTTTAAAAATCTGACAAATTCTTGCATAAGCGTAAGAGATATAAAAAATAGGATTAGAGCTATCTTGTTTTTTAAGCTCTTCTAAATCAAATTCCAAGTGTGTATCGCTTTTTTTTGTTAAAAATATAAATTTTAAAGCGTCTGCTCCAACTTCGCTTATAATATCGCTAAGCAAAATAACATTTCCTAAACGCTTACTCATTTTATAAGGCTTACCACCTTGTAAAAGTGCTACCATTTGAGATAAAATAATTTCTAATTTACTGCAATCATAGCCCAAAAATTCAATAGAAGCTTTTACTCTTTTTATATAGCCGTGATGATCAGCTCCCCAAATATTTATAAAAGTATCAAAATTTCTTTTAAATTTATTTTCATGATAAATAATATCTCCAGCTAAATAAGTAGGTACGCCATTATCTCTTACCACGACTCTATCGTTATCATCTCCAAAATCTGAAGATTTTAGATAAATTTTAGAATCTTTTTCATACAAGTGTCCACTTTTTTCAAGTTTAGCTTTTGTCTTATCCCATGTTTTATATAAGGGTTTTTCATAAACAAAATTATCAAACTCAACACCTAAATTTTTTAAATCTTGCTTTATGAGTATTAATACTTCTTCTTTTGCAAGATTGATTATTTTTTCTTTATTTTGCTTATCTAAAAATACATCTTTTCCAAATTTTTCTAAAACTTTTTTTCCAATATCTTCTAAATACTCACCTCTATAATATGTTTGCGGATAAATGGGAGTTTTTTTAAAAATAAATTCTTCTACGGCTAAATGCAAGGAAGTATATAGCAAATCCATTTGTGAACCTGCATCATTTACATAGTATTCTTTTGTAATGCTGTACCCTAAATAATTTCCTAATCTTGCTAAGGCTTGACCTAAAATAGCTCCCCTTGCATGCCCAATATGTAAAGGCCCTGTAGGGTTTGCACTTACAAATTCTAGTAAAATACTTTTATTTTTTGACGGTATTTTTCCAAAATTTTCATTTTCTTTTAAGGCTTGATTTACTTGTTTTTCTAAGAAATTAAGGCTTAAAGTAAAATTTATAAAACCTTTTACAACATTGACTTTTTCGAAAATATCATTATTAGGACTGTTAGAATAGTTAAATTTGTCAGCTAAATCTTTTGCTATTATAAGAGGGGATTTTTTTTGGATTTTGGCTAGAGAAAAGGCATAAGGTGTAGAAAAATGCCCCAAGGCTCTATCCTTGGGTTTTTCTAAACCAATATCATCTTTTAAAATTTCATCAACATATTCTTTAACTATTTTTTGCAAGTGCAAATTCTCGTCTAAGCTTGTGTTTTTGATTTTTTACTTGTAGATTTTTTAGCAGTTGTTTTTTCTACTTTTGCTTCACTGCTTGTATCTTCTATCTTTTCGCTCTTGGCCACCTCGGGTTCTTCATCTTCTTTAACTGCTTTTTTAAAGTTTCTAATACCACTTCCTATACCTTTTGCTAATTCTGGTATTTTTTTACCACCAAACAACAAGACTACGACAAGGGCGATTACTAATAATTCTGTTCCACCTGGAATTCCCATATTATTACTCCTAAATTCAAAATATAACTGTGATTATATCCTCTTTATCCTTAATCTAAAAAGAAATTTTTTAAAGATTTTTAGACTTTAAGCTCTAGCTATTTTAAAAATACAGTTATAAGTTTGTATCCAAAAGCTGCAAAACCTATGCTTCCTACTAGGTTTAAAGCAATATTGCTAAAAGCTAGAAATACTGAAGTATTAAAAAGCAAAAAACTCTCAATCGCAAAAGTAGAATAAGTAGTAAGTGCGCCTAAAAAGCCTGACATAAAAAAAGATTTTATTTCTTCACTTGAATTTACATGCATAAATAATGCAAATAATAAACCCATGATAAAACTGCCCACGACATTTACAAATAAAATACCAAAAGGCAAGGTTGTAAAAAAATGTCTATGAATAAAATGCACACAAACAACTCTTAAAATTGCACCGAAAAAGCCTCCAAAACCTACTGCTAAAAGTGTGCTAAGATTTAAACTCATTTTTTATTTTTCTTTCTTTTTTAACTTTTTTAGTTTTTTTTGTTTGCCTTTCTCTTTTAACCCTTCGTTTAAAATCTCTTCCATTTCCGCTTTCATATCTTCAAACCAAGGAGTTTTTCTTTTGGCTTGGATTGGCTTTAAATAAACTATTTTAATAGTTCCAGGAGCTGAAGTGAATCTTCTTGAATCAAGAATTTCTCTTGTATTAAAAATAACCATGGCTTGAACTCTTAATTCATATTTATTTGCTAAAAGTTTTGCGCCTGCTTTAAACTCTAAAAGTCTATCTCCATCTGTTCTAGTACCTTCAGGAAAAATAGCTATTGGTCTGCCTTTATCTAGTCTATCTTTTGCTTGTTTAAATAAATTAACTAAGCCTTGTTTATCTTCTCTGTTTATCGTAATCATACTAGGTGCTTTCATAATATGCCCAAAAAATGGCATATTTGTAAGTTCACTTTTACCAACCCAAGCAATATGGCGTGAATGGAGATATTCGATTACTAAAATATCGAGCAAGGATTGATGGTTCATAAGTAATAAATCGCAAGTTTCATCCATCTTTCCAACTTCTTCGATTTTTACACCTAAAAAAAACATTTGAAAACTCATCCAAATTTTGATAACTTTATGCGTATTATTTCTAAATATATACATAAAAATAATAACAAGTGCAACTGTTAATGAAAACTGAATAACTACTAAAATACCTTTAATTCTTGACAAGTCCATCTTCCTTTATCCAACCAATATTTTGATTGCCTGTGTTTTGATTTTTGAATAAAATTTTAATGAAATTTTTTCTTGTATCTAATTCGCTTACGCCTTGCGCAGATTGGAATTTATAAAAAACTGAAGAATTATAAGTAGGAATAATGCGAACTTTAGTATTTACACTAACTATAAGTACTTTTTTTGGAAACATCAAGTAAGCAAAGTAAGCAAAAAAGCAAATAGCTATAAGTAAAAATAAAATCCTTTTTTTAGTCGCTAGAAATAAAATAACAAAAAATAATCCCAAGATAAAAATAGCCACTTTCTTATAGAAAATATAAGAGCTAGTATTTGGGTTCAAATCAGCTTGTGTGCTAACTAAACTTTCATCCACTATTACAGGAATATGCACTTCTTTTAAAGTGTAATTATTAGTATTTAAATATTTAAAACTTATAGTTTTATTATAAATTGGAACAATGAAATAATAAAATAATTTTTGATTTAAGTCTTTATTATCTAAAGATAGCATTCCTTGTTCTTTTATTCCATCAAGATGAAAATCCTCCAAGTTTGAGTCTTTTCCTGTCATTTGAACAATCACAAGTAATTGTTTATTATTGTACTGCTTTGCTTTTATATTTATTATATTAATATTTTGTGCAATTATATTTGAAAATTGGCTCAAATCATCATTTATACTTGAAAAAGGTATTTTTTCAGATCTTAGCTCAAGGCTATCTATTATTTTATTATCTAATTTTAATGAAATTTGAATTTTTGGCAAAACAAATTTAGGTGTATCTACTTTAAAATAAAAGCGATTTGTGTATTCATTTACACTTTTTAATTCCCAAGTAGAGGCAGGATTTAAAAGGTCTAGATTTTTCATATTGCTAAATCTAGTAAGGATTTTATCAAATTTATCAGCAACAATAGTACAAGTAATATCAAGATAAAATCTTTGCTTAGCATACAAAATTTTTGGCTCTTTGGTAAATTTTGCATAAATAAGCTTAGTTTTGGGCATATCTTCTTGAACGATATCTAAGGGCTTAAAATAGTCTATATCTTCAAGTTGACTTTGGCTCGCATTGCTTTCATTACTTGAATTTATATCTTTTAAAATCATAGTTTTAGCATTTGCTGGCAAAGTTATACTATTTTCTGCAAAGCTTAAACTAAATACAAATAAAATCGCTAATATTACTTTCATTATTTTAACCTAAATATATTTTTTTCTTTTTCATTTCCATTTTATTTTGAAACTCTTATTAAACTTTTTAAAATATTTACACCTGTATTTAGTTGATTATCATCTAAAAGTTGCGCTTGGGTAATGGTGCTAGATTTTTTTATATGTTTATGTTTTCTGCCATGTGTTTTTTTATCAAACTTATCTAGTTTTACTGTTAGGTGCTTTTTAAGCTCAGATTCTCTTAATAAAAATTCACTGTCACGAGCTTTTACAGCTAAACCAGCGTAAGATAAAACATCAGGAATAATTCCCTTAGCTTGAATAGTTCTTCCACTTGGTAAATAATATCTTGCAATTGTTAATCTAATAGCTTCAGTTTTTGCATCATTTATTGGTAAAATTACTTGCACTGAGCCCTTACCAAAGGTTCTAGTTCCTACAATTACAGCTCTTTTATGGTCTTGCAAAGCACCTGAGACTATCTCACTTGCACTTGCACTTCCACCATTTACCAAAACTACCATAGGTTTAGAGCTAAGAGTTCCCATATAATGTGCATAGAATTTTTTATTATTTTGTTTAATTCGTCCCTTTTGAGATACTATAACTCCGTGTTTTACGAATAAATCAACTGTTCCTATAGCTTGATTTAGCAATCCGCCTGGATTATTTCTTAAATCAAGCACAATACCTTGAATATTTCTATGTGATTTTAGTGCTTTTTTAAGTCCTCTAACCACTTTTTGGTCAAAGCTTGTGATTCTAATGTACAAAATCTTTTGATTGTCTATTGTTTTTGCATAAACTGATTTGATTTTTATAATTTTTCTTTTTATGATTTTAACTATTGGTTTTTGCATATCTTTTCTAATTAAGACCAATTTGATGCTTGTATTTACCTTACCTCTCATCAAAGATACAGCGTCACCTAAAGACATATTCAGAGTAGACTTAGAATTAATCTTTAAAATAATATCTCCAGCTTTGACATCTGCTTTTTGCGCTGGTGTTCCATAAATTGGAGAAATTACAGTTAATACACCATCTTTCATACCAACAGTGATACCAAGTCCGCCAAATTCACCTCTAGTTAAAACATTCATTGCTTTAAATTCTGATTTATCCATATAGCTTGAGTGGGCGTCTAGTTCTTCCATCAAACCTTTTAAACTTTTTGACACTATTTTATCTAAGGTCAAATCATCAACATAATATTTTTCAACTGTACCGATTACTTTTGTAAGTTTAGCTAGAGATTTGTATCTGCTTTGCTCACTTTGTTTAGCTTTGCTATTTGCTTCTAGGCTAGAAGATAATGCCAGAACAACAAATAATGCTAGTAAAATTTTTTTCATATAAAACCTTCAGAATTTTTATCTTAGAGATTATACAAAAGAGTTCATAAAAGTTTGGTTTTATGATTTTTTTAGTAGAATATTACTTAATTTAATTTTATCTAAAAGGCAAAAAATTGGCACTCAATCAAAATTTACAAGAAAATTTACAATATATAAAAGAAGAATTAAACTCTCAAGAGAAATTTCTCGAAAGTTTTGTTCGTTTTGAGAGGTTTTATAAGAAATATAAGATTTTGCTAATTGCTTTAGTTATTATTATAGTTTTAGGTGGAATTGGATTTATTAGCTTTTCGATAGTCTCTTCGCACAATAAAAAAGTAGCAAATCTTGCATTTTCTTCTTTTATGGCAAATATGAAAGATGGAAAATCTTTAGCTATTTTAAAAAATAAAAATATAAAACTATATGAAATTGCGCGCTATTTAAAAGCAGAAAAGGAAAACACTCCTATAGGGAATACAGCAGAAGTACCTTTTTTAGATTCTTTGGCAAGATACCAAAATGCCTTAAGAAAAAAAGATATCAAAGAACTAAATGCAATGGCTTTAGATGAAAACTTTTTGCTTAGTGATTTTGCTATTTTAAATACAGCCTTGATAGAAACAAAAAATAAAAATTATAAAAAAGCAGAAATGAGCTTAAAACAAATTTCAAAAAATTCGCAAGCTTCGCAAATGGCAATTTTATTAAGACATTATTTAATAACAAAAAAGAAGTAAAATGTATAAAAAATTCCTAATCTTAATTTTCGTTATTTTTGTATTTACATCTTGTAGTTCAAAAAAATTCTTTGAGCCTCAAGCTACGCAAGGATATTACCAAGCAAATAAACAATACCTTCCAGCAAAAATCAGCACTTTTTCTAAAAACTTTGCAAGCTTAGAAAATGGGCAATTTTTATCAAAATATGGGCTTAGCAAAATAAAACTCCCTAAGGGTTATTTTCTATTAAATAAACAAAAAAATACCATAATAGCAGCATCTTCAAAGAAAAAAGTTTATATAAATATAAAAGGTAAAATTTCTTATCTTAATATGGATACAAATGTAATAGCAGCCACAATCAATAAAAATCTTTTAGCCTTAGTTTTTAGCAATAACAGCGTAGGTTTATTTGATTTGGTAAAAAAAACTTATATTTTCAAAGACTATCAAAAACCATCTTTAGCAAATGACACAAGAGTAGTAAATCCAAAATTTATGTCAGGACTTACACTTTTCCCTAGCCTTGATGGAAGAATCTTAATAGTTGATAACAAAAAACATAAAATCACAAGAAATATACTTGTTGATTTAGATGATAGCAAGTTTAATAATATTATTTTTTTTAAAATACTAAAAGATAGACTTATAATTGCAAGTGACAATAGACTTATTTCAACAGGTGCTAAGTTTGATAAAACGCTAACTTATAGATTAAGAAATATTATTTTAGATGGTGGTTTTATTTATTTAAGTACAATTGATGGAAGAATAATTAAACTAGATAAAAATCTAAAAATACTTTCTATGCAAAAATTTAAATACGCCAAATTTTATAATTTATTTTTCAATAAAAAGAGTATTTTTGCACTTGAATCACAAGGCTATTTAATAAAACTTACTAAAAATTTAAAAAAATACAAGGTCTATAAAATAGACTTCAACAAAGATGAAAAAACTTTCTTCTTTCAAAAAAACCTAGCTAACGGAAATATTTTTTACAATTTTAAAGGAAAATAAAAGTTCAAGTAACTTTTATTTCCAAAACTCTTTCAAATAATTAATATTTTATGGTTTTATTTTAGATAGGTTGTTGGGTTTCTATGAAATTTCTATGAATTTTTTTAATTTTATAATTTTATCTAATTCTTGCTTAGTTTCGCTTTTACGCTTTTGCATAAATTCTATATTGTTATAAAATAATTCGCTTAGTTGTTCAAGTTCGTTAGTTTCAAGTTCAAAATCTTGAATTTTTTGCCCAAGTCCTAGATAAGTATCTAGCCATCTTT
>JAACJU010000014.1 GCA_021378565.1 Arcobacter sp. LC1
CTAGTCCATATTTTGCAGAAGCTAATTATATATTTAAAAAAATGAATGAAAGAGATTTAAGTTTATTTGGTGATAATGATTTGGTTAAAATATTAGAAGGTATAGAAAATATTGCAAAACAAGGTGCATATATTCAAAGATATAAAGGTTTAGGTGAGATGAACCCTGAACAACTTTGGGAAACTACTATGACACCTGAACAAAGAAGATTGCTTAAAATTAATATAGAAGATGCTGAGATTGCTAGTGATACCTTTACTTTATTTATGGGTGATGAAGTTGAACCTAGAAGAAATTATATTCAATCACATGCAAGAGATGTTAAACATCTTGATGTTTAGGGTAAAAAAACTCTAAGCATTTCTAAAAATTATAAATAAAAGTCTTCTAAAATCTTCAAAGTTTTAAAACCTAGAAGAGCTTAGAAGCAAAAACTAATATTATTTTGCTTTTTTAATCCCTTTTTATTTACTATTTAATATTATTATGTTATCTTAAGTTTATTATTATTTAAATTTAAAAGGATTTTTATGCCAAAAAGAAATACCCATATTTTACCAAATTTAAAAAAAGGTGGTTGGGATATAAAGCACAGCGACTCAGAACGTTCATCTGGACATTTTGAAACAAAAGAAGAAGCTATTACAAGAGCTAAAGAGATTTGTGAAAGTCAAGATACTAAATTAGTGATTCATAATAAAGATGGAAAAGTAGCTAAATAATCTTATTAAATGTTTTGATATTTAAAAATTTAGGTATTCAAATATTTTATGATTTTACTTTCATTCTAAGTTTTAAAGCCCTTAGAGGGCTTTTTTAATATATTCTAATGTTGTTATATACATTAACAATATTTTTTAGCTCTATTAGCTTAAGATTCTTATTATAAGCTAAATTTGTCTTATTGGGGATTTTATTAATATTCTCATTTTGATAGGTATTAAAGCTAATTTACTAGCCAAATATTTGGCTAGATTTGTATTTTATCACTCACTAAAAAATAAGCTAATCTAAATCATTCTTCATTTATAAAAAAATCATTTTCTAAAGCAAAGTTTATTCTTTTTTTGCATTCATCAAATCCAAGTACAGACATAATATCATATACGCTAGGAGCTTTTATTCCACCTGTTAATGCAATTCTCAAAGGCTGAAATAAATGAGGCATTTTAAGCTCATGTTCTTCCATAAACGGAATAGTTACTTTTTCATAATCACTAGCTATTTTTAGATTTTTTTCTTCTTTTTCAAGTGTTTTTATATAGATTTTTAAAGTATCTTGAATATTATTTTTTATAAATTTTCTAACACCTTTTTTATCAAATTCTTTTGGAGTATCTAAAATAAGATTAATCGCATCTTTTAATTCTACTAAAGTATTTGCTCTTGGTTTGCATAAGTCTAATAAAACTTCCTTTTTATTATGTTTAGATATATCACAAGAAAAATCTTCCAACAATTTTATTAGTTTTTCATTTGGTGTATTTTTAATATAATGAGCATTTAACCAAAGTAATTTTTCACTATTATAAGCTGAAGCTGATTTATTTATATCTTTTGGGTCAAAAAAATCAAGCATTTCTTCCTTAGAAAAAATCTCTTGATCCCCATGGCTCCACCCTAATCTAAGCAAAAAATTTAACAAGGCATGAGGTAAAAACCCTTGTCTTTTATACTCCATAACATCCATAGCCCCATCTCTTTTTGAAAGCTTTTTACCTTGAGGATTGTTTATCATAGGAATATGGCAAAACTTAGGCACTTTAAACCCAAGAGCTTCATAAATAACTATTTGTTTAGGAGTATTTGAAAGATGATCATCTCCTCTCATAACATCAGTGATTTCCATAAGAGCATCATCAACAGTTACTACAAAATTATATGTCGGAATTCCTGAACTTCTAGCTATGATAAAGTCATCTATATCTTTCTTTTGGAAGGTCATTTGCCCTTTTACTAAATCTACAAATGATATTTCTCCTTCTTGTGGAGTTTTTATTCTGACAACAGGCTCAACACCTTTTGGAGGTATACCTGTAAAATCTCTATATCTCCCATCATATCTAGGAGTTTGTTTATTTTCTTTTTGTTTAGCTCTTAGCTCATCAAGTTCCTCTTTTGTCATATAACAATAATAAGCCTTTCCATCATCCAAAAGTTGCTTGATATATTTTTGATAAATTTCTAGTCTTTTTGATTGATATACTACTTCATCATCGTATTCAAGCCCTACCCATGCAAAGGCTTCAATTATAGCTTTTAAAGCTAAATCATTGTTTCTATCTTTATCAGTATCTTCAATTCTTAATTTAAAAGAGCCTTGATTTTTTCTAGCCCATAGATAAGAATAAAGCGCTGTTCTTAAGCCTCCAATATGTAAATAACCAGTTGGAGATGGTGCAAATCTTGTACTTAGCATTTTTTTCCTTTATAAATTTTTTACTAGTATTATTGCTGAACCTATCAAAACAATGGCAATAAAAACAAACATTCCATAACTAATTATACTCATTTTTTTCCTTTTCTTTTAGTTGCCCACAGGCAGCTGATATATCAAGTCCTTTTGAAGACCTAATAGTACAAATCAAACCTCTATCATTTAAATACTTTTGAAATTTTAGCATATTTTCCCTTGTAGGTCTTTGGAAATTAGCGCCAATGTGGGGATTAAAATATATTAGATTTACTTTGGCTTTAATACCATTTAGCAAAGAGAGTAATTTTTTTGCAGAATCAAGCCCATCATTTAAATCTTTCATAACAAGATATTCAAACATTATACCCTTTCGCATATCTTTAGGAAAGTCTTTGACAGCTTGAATAATAGTGCTTATATTGTAAGCTTTGTTCATAGGTATTAGTTTACTTCTTAGTTCATCATCAACAGCATGCAAAGAAATAGCCAGTTGAACTCCTAGATTTTTTTCACCTAGCTTTTTAATCTTAGAGCTTATTCCTGAAGTTGATATAGTTTGTCTTCTTGTAGATATACTAAGCCCATTTTCTTCAGAAAGTATCTCAATAGCTCTTATGAGATTGTCAAAATTATCAAGTGGTTCACCCATACCCATATAGACTATGTTTACAGCCTTATCTTCATTTATATTATTATCTTTTTTTATTTTTATTACCTGCGCTACGATTTCAGAACTTCTTAGATTTCTTACAAAGCCACTTTTGGCAGTAAGGCAAAAAGCACAGCCTACTTTACAACCTATCTGCGAAGATAGACAAAAAGTGTATTGTTCGCTTTTTATTATTTTTCCATTTTCATCTTCTTTCTTTTTTTTCATTAACAATAAAACAGCTTCGATAGTATGTCCATCTTCAAGCTCAAAGAGGTACTTTATACAGCCATCTTCACTTTTTTCTTTTTTCTTTATTTCCATCTTAGTGAAGCTATACTTAGCACTTAGCTCAGTTTTAAGTTCTTTTGGCAAGTTCTTCATATCCTCGAACTTATCTACATATTTTTTGAAAATCCACGTATAGACTTGTCTAGCCCTAAAAGAAGGCTTTAACTCCTGTTCTAGTTCTTTTTCTTTGTATTCAAGTATGTACTTCATTTAAGACTCTGTTCCACGTGAAACAATCTCAGTGATTATCTTTTTTTCAAGAAGATATGATGAAAGCAAGGATTTTGCTTTTGAATGGTTTTTTATAAAATCACTATGAGCATTTTCATCTGTATAGTTTGTAATTATAAAAATACCACCTGCCCTAACCTCAAATTCCTTTGCAACTTTTAAAATAGAATAAAATTCCATATTCTCAATACCTTGCCCATAAGATAAATACTGTTTTCCTAAATCCTTAGAAGTACAAATATAGTTTGATGAATTAACTCCTACCATATTTTCACAAAGCTTATTTTCTAATTTTATTGCATTATCAATTGGAGTATAAGCTTTATTTTCTAAAAAAGCTGATTCTATATTTACTGCAGACCTTGATTCTATTATGTCAAAAGGTTTGTATTCTCCATAGCTACCTGCTGTCCCTATAAAGAGTAAAAACTCTGGTTTATTAAATAGCATTATTCTTGTAAGATTAATGCATGAATCTATAAGCCCTATTCCTATTGGTTCTGCAAAAGAAAAATTTTCGCTATTTCCTGCGCATATTAACATTTCTTATCCTTTCTTCTTTTAATTTTTGTATTTGAAACTTTATATCAAGTTTAACTAATTTTATCTTTAAATCCCTATATATAGCTTTATTAAAGAAATATTCTTTATATTAAACAATATCAAAAATTGATTTAACTTATTCCAAGAAATCCTTTATTCTTTTTAATAAATTCTCTTCACTAAAGAATATTCTTTAGTTTTATCCACCATTTATACCTTTAATCATCTTTTTTAAAATCAAATATATGCTAAGCTAGTGCCTACTTCTTCCCATAAATTAAAAAATATTTTCTCATTATAAAAAATATTATTTTATTCTAATCATTCTTTATATCCTTTAACAATCTTTTTTTATCCAAATATAAAATATATAAAAGCCTACCTACTAACTTCACAGAAATTTTTTTCTATGAAGTTAGTAGAAATTTATTTAATTCTAAATTCAAGTATTAAAAATAAAATATTTATTTTTTATTGCTTCTCCTTCCATTTCATTGCAGCGCCTATTTAAAGGTATGTTCCACGTGAAACAATTTGAGATTTCTATTTTTTCAAAAAATATTGAAAGAAATATTATATAAATATGAAAAGAATATGAATTAATATTTAAAGAAAACCCTATATTCTCCATGCTTTGTCTATAAAATATGGCTGTACTAGAGAAGTTTGTAAATAAATACTTATAATCCAAGCCTCCAGTCCTAAGAACACTCTTAAAAGCTTTGTGTATTACTTTTCTAAGCTTAGGTATTTGAGTATAATCCTTATTCTCCAAGCTAGCTAATCTTTTATTTTCTAAGTTTTTTATTTTGATAATATTAAATAATTTGTATCCTTTGTAGCTTGGTATCCTTTTTGAAAGTGGTATCTTTTTTATAAAGTCTAAAAATATTAATCTTATAAAATCAATCTTTTTTATATCAACAACACAGGAGTAAAGAAATTTTATTTTTCTAGAGATTATAAAAGACATCATATAAAACACTAAAGATAGCGTTAGAAAAGTCATTATAAAAAATATTAAAAAATGCACTAGAAAAGATATCATTAAAGACATTCCAAGGGACATTATAAAAGATATTGAAAGAATTTTTGAGGAGCTATTATAAGGAGTCTTTTGAAAATAAAATTTATATACAAGAACATCTATCTATCCTTTTTAATTAATCTTAGAGCAATAGAACACTTTATATCAAGTTTAAAGATATTTATTGCTAAGGCCTAGCACAACGCCTCTATGAATATAAAATCCTTTATATGAAACAATATAATAGTTTATTTTAGCTTAGTAGCATTAGTGCCTTGATTGTCTTTTTAAAACTCTATTCGCATAGGAATATTATTTTGATTTAAATACCTTTTTAGCTCTTTAATACCAATTTCTTTGTAATGAAATATACTAGCAGCTAAAGTAGCCTCAGCACCAGCTTCAAAAGCATCTTTGAAATCTTTCATCACTCCAGCACCTCCACTAGCTATAACTGGGATATCAACTATTGAAGATACTTCTTTTATAAGAGCTAAATCAAAACCTTTCTTAGCACCATCAGTATCCATAGAAGTTAAAAGTATTTCTCCTGCCCCAAGATTATAAACTTCTTTAGCCCATTTGAGTGCATCTATTTTTGTATCTTCTCTACCACCTTTTACAAAGATATGATAAGAGCCATCTGATACTTTTTTTACATCCAAGGCAAGAACTATACATTGACTACCAAATTTTTTAGCAGACCTTGTAATAAGTGAAGGATCTTTAACTGCACTAGAATTTATACTAACTTTATCACAGCCTACATTTAAAAGTCTAGAAATATCATCTAGCGTTGAAATTCCACCACCAACACAAAGAGGAATAAAAACTTCTTTGGCAAGTTTTTCAATAAGTTTAATTGTAGTTTTTCTATTTTCATAACTCGCACTTATATCTAAAAGAGTTAGTTCATCTGCCCCTTGGGCATTATAACGCTTAGCTACTTCAATAGGATCTCCTGCATCTTGAAGCCCTAGGAAATTAACGCCCTTAACAACTCTAGCATTTTTTATATCCAAGCAAGGGATTATTCTCTTAGCAAAATAGTCCAAAACAAACCTTTCTTCGCAAATTTATTAATGTTATCTAAACATAAGTTAAATTAAGATATACTCTTTAGTTAATGAAAACAGTAAATGCTAAGAAAAAATACGGACAAAATTTTTTAAAAGACAAGTTGTATGTTGAGAAAATTGTCGAAGCGATGCCCAAAGATAAACATATAGTAGAGATTGGGCCTGGCTTAGGTGATTTGACTTGTGAATTAGTCAAGTACGGAGGCGTAACAGCTTATGAGATAGACATTGATATGCTTAAGAGTTTATCAGTGAGGTTTTCAAAAGAGATTGAATCTGGGGTTCTAGAATTAAAGCTTGGTGATGTTTTAGGAGTTTATAAAGCACAGGGAGTTTTGTATAATTGTGAGTATAATTTAGTAGCCAACTTACCTTACAATGTGGCTACAAGAATTATCTTAGAAGCTCTAGAAGACGAGGATTGTAAAAATATACTTGTAATGGTTCAAAAAGAAGTTGCAAGAAAGTTTACAGCCCAAGTAAAACAAAGAGAATTTTCATCTTTAGGAGTGATAAGCGCTTCATATTGTAAAGCAAGAACAATGCTTTTTGATGTGCCAGCTAGTGCATTTGAGCCAAGCCCTAAAGTAGAGTCGTGTGTAATATTTTTAGAAAAGAATATTTTTAAAAAAGTTGATGAAGGTTTCAAGAAGTTTTTAAAGGTTTGTTTCTCTCAAACTAGAAAAAAGCTTATTAAAAATCTGAAACAAATTGCAGACAAAGACTCACTTGAAAATTTCTTCTTAGAAAACAATCTAAACGAAAATCTCCGCCCCCATGAGCTAGACAAGCCTTTGTACCACCAATTGTACAAAAAGGTGATAAAAAATGGAAGATTTAACGAATCAGGAAGAAAGTAAAGAAATAAGTAAGGAAGAGTTTACACAAAAAGCTATTCCTTTATCTGAAGAGCGAAATGCTAAGGTGGCAAGAGATGCCCAACAAAACAAAGATGAAGATTCTAAAGAAACAAAGAAGAAGCCTCCTGTAAAAAAGAATAAGAGCAAAAGCACTAAGCCAAAACATTCTTTTAACGATAGAAAAAGTTCTCACACAAGTCCTAGTTTGCCTGAACTTAAAAAGTTTGTTAAGGCAAATGAAAAGATACAAAAAGATAGACTAAACCCACATTACAAGATTATCAACGGAACAGGCAAATTAAGAATAACCCCACTAGGTGGACTTGATGAAATAGGTGGCAATATGATGATTATCGAAAATGACACATCAGCGCTTATTATAGATGTAGGTATGAGCTTTCCTGATAATCAAATGCACGGAGTTGATATCTTAATACCAGACTTTACATACCTAAGAAGTATAAAAGATAAAGTCGCAGGTGTTATCATTACCCACGGACACGAGGACCATATAGGCGCTATGCCTTATTTGTTTAAAGAAATGCAATTTCCTATATATGGGACTTCTTTGCCTCTTGAAATGATAGGTACTAAGTTTGATGAACATAAAATTAAAGAATATAGAAAGCTATTTAATCCAATCGAAAAAAGAAAGCTAATCAAAATAGGGGACTTTGAAGTAGAATGGATGCACATAACTCACTCTATTATTGACTCTTCAGCCTTAGCGATAAAATCCTCAGTAGGTACGCTAATCCATACAGGAGATTTTAAAATAGACCATACTCCAATAGATGGATACCCAACAGACTTGCACAGACTTGCTCACTATGGAGAAGAAGGAGTTCTACTTTTATTGTCAGACTCTACAAATTCACATTCTACTGGCTTTACAAAAAGTGAAAAAACAGTAGCTCCTACTTTTGAAGCAATTTTTTCAAGAACAAAAGGAAGAATTATTATGTCAACCTTTAGCTCAAACATTCACAGAGTGTATCAAGCTATTAGTTTTGGTTTAAAGCATGGTAGAAAAATCTGCGTAATTGGACGTTCAATGGAAAAAAACCTTGACCTAGCTATGACCTTAGGTTATATAAGCTTTCCAAAGGATTGCTTCATTGATGCTCACGAGGTAAACAAATACTCAGATAATGAACTTTTGATAGTTACAACAGGTAGTCAAGGTGAACCTATGAGTGCACTTTTTAGAATGGCAATAGGAGAACATAGACATATCAAGATTAAACCAAATGACCAAATAGTTTTATCAGCTAGAGCAGTGCCAGGAAACGAAGGAAGCGTATCTGCAGTAATCAACCATCTTTTAAAAGCAGGGGCTAGAGTAGCTTATCAAGATTTTAGCGATATTCATGTTTCAGGACATGCCGCACAAGAAGAGCAAAAACTTATGCTAAGACTTGTTAAACCTAAATTCTTTATGCCTGTTCACGGAGAATACAATCACGCTTTAAGACATGCAGACACAGCTATTGAGTGTGGTATCTTAGAACGAAATATTTATGTTATGAGTGATGGCGAACAAGTAGAAGTTTGCCCTAAATATCTAAAAAGAATAAAAAGTGTTAAAAGTGGAAAAGTTTATATTGATAATCAACTAAACAACAAAATTGCTGATGACGTGGTAATCGATAGACAGACTATGGCAAACGAAGGCGTAGTTATGATAGTAGCTAGTATAAGCGAAGCTGAAAAATTAGTAACCTCTAAACCAAAGGTAAGATCTTTTGGACTTGTGCCTGATGTTAAAGATAGAGACTTCTCAGTTGAGATTGAAGAGCTTTTAGCAACATTTTTGAAAAACTGCAAACCAGCAAACTTTAAAAACTCTAAAATTATAGAAGACGAATTAAGAAAAGTAGTTAGAAAACATTGCTTTAGAAAATACAGAAAATATCCTATGATTATACCTACTATATTTGTAGCGCAATAAGGACTAAAATGAATTATTCTAACATTGCAAAAGAAGTTCTTGAGATGGAAGCTAATGAGCTTTTAAGAGCAAGCAAAGAGCTTGAGAACAATATTGAAAAGATTGTAGAGCTTATATATAATTCAAAGGGTAAACTAATAATTACAGGAGTTGGAAAGTCAGGATTAGTAGGTGCTAAAATGGCAGCTACTTTTGCTAGTACAGGCACTCCTTCCTTTTTTCTTCATCCTACTGAAGCTATGCATGGGGATTTAGGAATGATTGGTAAAGACGATGTAGTTCTAGGTATCTCTTATAGTGGGGAAAGCGAAGAGCTAATACGAATACTACCACACTTAAAGCGACTAAACATCCCCTTGATATCAATGGCAAAATCAAAAGATACTACACTCGGTAGATACGGCGATGCCTTTATAAAAATCAATATCCAAAAAGAAGCTTGTCCTTTAAATATAGCACCCACTACTTCAACAACTCTTACCTTAGCGTTAGGAGATGCTTTGGCAGTTTGCCTCATGAAAAGAAGGAATTTTAAAAAAGAAGATTTCGCATCTTTTCATCCAGGTGGTAGTCTAGGCAAACAGCTTTTTATAAAGATTGAAGACTTGATGAAAAAAGAAAATTTACCCATTGTTCCACGTGAAACAATTTTGAAAGATGCTATTATAGCTATGAACGAAGGAATGCTTGGAAGTGTTGTTATTGTAGATAAAGACAAAAAAGTTTTAGGACTTTTAAGTGATGGAGATTTAAGAAGATTTATGACAAGCAAAGATTTTACGCTTGATTGCCTAGCTTATGAAATATCAAGTAAAAATCCTAAAACATTACAAAATACAAAACTCTTAGCAAGTGACGCTCTAAAATTAATAGAAGAGTATAAAATACAAATTCTAATAATAACAGATGACAAAGGCAAAGTTAAAGGACTTCTTCATATCCATGATTTGATAGAGGCAGGTATTAAACATGACTAATGAAAATAAAGACTTCAAGGATAACAGCAAATTTAAAAAACAAGCAACTACAAAGAGCTTGAAGAATAAAAAAGAAACCGAAGAGATAGAAGAAACTAGACTAAACAAATACCTTTCACACAATACAAAGTATTCAAGAAGAGAAGCTGATGAACTTATCAAAGAAGGTAAGATAAAAGTTGATGATGAAGTGGTTATCGACCTAGGCACAAAGGTTACTTATAAAAACAAAGTTTATCTAAGAGATAAGCTAGTCTATGTAGATAAGCATAGAAAGATAACAGTTGTAGTTTATAATAAACAAAAAGGTGAGATAGTAAGTAAAAACGATCCCCAAGGTAGAAGAACAATATTTGATACCTTGTCTAAAAGATTTGCTCACTTTACGCCCATTGGAAGACTTGATTATGGAAGTGAAGGTGTTCTACTTTTAAGTGATGATGTAAAAGTAGCTGATAAACTAATGCATGGAGATTTAGAACGAATCTATAAGCTAAAGCTTGATGGCTTTATAACTCCATCAATCGAAAAGGCCATGCTTGAAGGCTTAGAACTTGAAGATGCTACTAAAGGCGCACGAAGTGATAGCAAGATAACCTCTATGAGCTTTGCACCGTTTATAGGATATACCATAATAAGCTCAGCTAAGAAATACTCTAAAATAAAAGTAGCGATTAGTGAAGGTAAAAATAGAGAATTAAGAAGATTTTTTGCTCACTTTGATTTAAATGTTTTGGATTTAAAAAGATTGGAATTTGGTGGAATATCTTTAAACAATTTACCAAGTGGAAAAGTCAGATATCTAAGCCGAGAAGAATACAGAAATCTAAGAGATTATATAGAAGTAGATAAAGAACACAAATTCAATAGAAAAAATAAGAACGATAGACAGGACAGAGAAGATAAACAATACGAGCAAAAAGATTTATAATGAGATTTACAAGTCTTTTATCCGCTTCTAGCTTAGGTGAGTTTCTAGGGCAAAAACATTTCATAGGAAAAGATAAGCCTTTATACAAACTAATCAAGAAAAAAGATATTCCACATTTGTTTTTTTATGGACGCCCTGGCACAGGTAAAACTAGCTTAGCTAAGATTATAGCTAAAGAGCTTGATTTTGATTTTTATTCTTTAAACGCCACTTCTTTAAAAGTGGAGGATTTAAGAGCGATTTTTAAACGCCATCAAAACTCTTTAATGAAGCCCCTTATCTTTATAGATGAAATTCATAGAATGAGTAAAAACCAGCAAGAAGTACTTTTACCGATAATGGAACGCTTCGAGGCTATCATCATAGGTGCAAGCACTGAAAACCCATATTTTACTCTTAGCGATGCACTTCGCTCAAGAGCCTTTATCTATGAGTTTAAATCACTTGAAGATGAAGAGCTAAAAGAGCTTTGCCAAAGAGCTAAAAAAGAATTCGATTTGACATACGAAGATGGAATTAGTGACTATCTATGTGCTTATGCAAAAGGAGATGCTAGAGCTATGCTAAACCTTCTTGATTTTGCTTCGCACCTTAGCAAAGAAATAACGATTAAAAATCTAAAAGAACTACAAATCCAAAATCAAGCGCAAGGTTTAGGCTCAAAAGATACTCACTATGACTTGGCATCTGCTATGATAAAATCTTTAAGAGGAAGCGATATTGATGCTTCGCTATATTATCTTGCTAGATTAATAGTGGGAAACGAAGATATAAGTTTTATCACAAGACGACTTGTAATCTTTTCAAGTGAAGATATTGGCAATGCAAATCCTAATGCACTAAATCTAGCAAACGCCTGTATGCAAACTTGCCAAAAAATAGGATATCCAGAAGCTAGGATTATTTTAGCTCAAACTGTTGTTTACTTAGCTTCTAGTCCAAAATCAAATTCTTCATATCTAGCAATCAATAAAGCAATCCAAAATGTAAAATCTGCTAAACTCTTGGACATTCCAAAGCATTTAAAGACGAATAATCCAACTTACAAATATCCCCACGATTTTGGGGGCTTTGTAAGCCAAGATTATTTGAGCGAAAAGCTAAGTTTTTATGAAAGTAAATCCATAGCCTTTGAGCAAACGCTAGATGCTTGGATATTAAAAATAAAAGGAAATTAAATGGATTATTATAATTATTTCTTAATTGTTCATATTATTGCGGTTATTGCTTGGATGGCTGCATTGTTTTATCTACCAAGACTTTATGTTTATCATATAGAAAATATAAACAAAAAAGATTTTGTTGATGTAGTTAAAGTTCAAGAGCGTAAACTCTATAGAGCCATAGCTATGCCTGCGATGATTGTCGCTGTACTTGCTGGAGCTGGTATGCTAGTTATTAGCCCTGAAATGTTTTTAAGTGGACCATGGCTTCATGCTAAGCTTTTTATAGCTCTATTGCTTATCATTTATACTTTTTCTCTAGGACACTATAAAAACGACCTAGCAAAAGGAATATGCAAAAGAAGCTCAAAATTTTTTAGAGCATACAATGAAATCCCAACTTTGGCTATGATTTTAATAGTCTTTTACGTGGTTACTAAAAGCTTTTCATTACTTTTCACTTTACTTATGATTATTATATTTATGATTATTTTGTTTACGATTTACAAAAAAGCAAAAGAATATAAAGCCTAAGGCGTGAACTTCGAGAAGTACTATCTGCTAGACACAAACATAATTTTAGAGGACGCTTCAAATCTTCTAAAATTATCTGAGAATGGTAAAAATCTAATCATCTTGGCAGAAACAGTTTTAGATGAGCTAGATTCCAAAAAAAGTGGTTACGATGAGATTAATTTTCAAGCTAGAGAATTTGCAAGAATGCTTGATGGTGCAATTTTCTCAAGCACTAAAATTTTAAATGATTCTAAGATAATTAGATTTAAACTAAATGACAAAATTACAATAGACACAATCTCAAAAACCAAATACCTAACAAGCGATAGAAATACTCCTTTAAATATTTATAACGATAGAAAGATTTTAGAAATTGCACAATTTGCAAATGATTACTATCAAAAAGAAGTAGTATTCTTATCCCTTGATATTATGGCTAGGATTAGAGCGATATCTCTAGATATTAAAGCAAGTCTTTTAAAAGGCTCTTTAAATGAAGACTTTAGTTTTGACTTTATCCGTAAAATCGAGATTGATTTTGCCAAACTAGACTTGCTTGACAAATCTTTGATACAAAATTTCGACAAAGACTATAAAAGCTACTATTATTCTTATTGTTTTAAAGTCAAAGACTCCGACCAAGTTATCTTAGCTTGTATCCAAAATTCAAAGATTAAAGTTCTTGATGAAGAAGAAATAAGAGAGCAAATAATCACACCTTTAAATAAAGAGCAATTATTCTTCTCAAATGCTCTACAAGAGCAATATTACGACGTTTTAATAGTAGAAGCACTAGCAGGAAGCGGTAAAACTCTATTGGCTCTAAGCGGCGCTATAAAGCTAATAAGAAATAAAAAATATCAAAAAATAATATATATAAGAAATTCAATCGAATCACTTGATAAAGGTGAAGATGTTGGTTATCTTCCTGGACTTGAAGAAAAATTCAAGATATACAATCATCCACTTATGGATTCATTGCGATATATAATAAGAAGCGAACACAAAAGAAAAAGAAAATCTTCTAAGCAAATATATGAAGAATTAGGTGAAAGTGAGATAAGCCAAAGAGTAGAACTTATGATTAAGAACTATTTTATAGAGACCATGTGGGTAGGAGAAATGAGAGGGCGAACCTTATCAAGTGCTTTTATTATTATAGATGAAGCACAAAATATGTCAAATAAAACTATGCAAATGGTATTATCTAGAATTGATGCATCTTGCAAAGTTGTAATACTAGGAAGCAATAAACAAATAGATAATTTTTATGTGAATAAATATACGAACTCTTTGACAAGTTTGCTAAAATCATGCAAACAAGAATCAAGCATTATAAACACTTTTGCAATATCACTTAGAAAAGTTTTAAGAGGCCCAATAACCCAATGGGCAGAGGAAGTCTTCTCTTTAAAGTAGCTATCAGCCAAAGGTTTATCAAAAATATATAAAGAAATTTGTAAAAAAATAGTTAATAAATTCGCATATAAGTTTGTTTTTAAATTCGTAAATATTACTATATAAATAGTAAAGAAAATAAGCAAAGAAGATATAATATAAAATATCATAGCTTTGAAAATACCTAAATATTCTTAACAAATTCATTTCTTAAAAAACCTAATTTGGAAGTTTAAAATAAATTCAAATAATTTTGAATACGAATAAATTTACAAATACTTTGGTAACCTTTGAAAATGATTTTATAAATTATAAATTCAAAAAGATACTCAAAAAGATATTCAAAAATAAACAAAAGTGTAATACATATTATCATAATGAAAAAATATTAAAGGCTTTAAAGATTTAAAATTTTTTCAAAGCCAAGAAATGACAGACTCGCTAAAGTAAATTTTTAATTTCAAAACTAAGAACAATAAAAATAAAAGTGTAATTCATATTATCATTATTATATTTTTTAGATAATTAGTAGCTAAATAAAATCCTAGTAAAAAAGCCAAATAAATCCTAAACCAAAATCCTAAAATAAAATATTTTAAAATTTCAAAAGCAGAGAATTCGAAAATCAGAAAATCAAAAATATCAAAATTTTAGAAACATATAAAATACATAAAAAGATATCACAAAAATAAATACTTAATAGTTTACTAGCTAAGAATAAAAAATAAAAAACAAAATATAGCAACAAACAAATAATTTAAAACAAAACAAAAAAAGTTTAATATATATAATCATCATATTTTTTAGTTTTCTTGAATACATAAAATATGATTAAATATATAAAATTTCACAAAATAAAAATAAATACACAACAAAACTATAGCAATTTTCGCCTATCTTGTGTAGTTTGGTAAATTTTTTTAGCTTAATAAAGTATATTGCTAAGCTTGGGCTTTTTTTAACATTTTTTTAACATAAATTGTGAGAAACTAAGAAAACATTTTAAGCAAGGAACGGAGAAAAATATGAAGGCATCAGACTTATTTATAAAAGCCTTAGAAAACGAAGGTGTAGAGTACATCTTCGGAATACCAGGAGAAGAGAACTTAGACTTTTTAGAATCGCTTAGAACATCTAAGATTAAGCTAATTCTTACAAGACACGAACAAGGTGCAGGTTTTATGGCCGCAACATACGGAAGACTTACAGGTAAAATCGGTGTTTGTCTATCAACTCTTGGCCCTGGAGCTACAAACTTGGTAACCGCAGCAGCTTACGCTCAACTTGGTGGTATGCCTATGATGATGATAACAGGGCAAAAGCCTATCAAAAAATCAAAGCAAGGTAGATTTCAAATCATTGATATAGTAAATATGATGAAGCCAGTTACGAAATATGCACGCCAAATCGTAAACGGAAACAATATCCCCTCAGTTGTAAGAGAAGCTACCAAAATAGCAACAACAGAGCGACCAGGAGCTGTGCATATCGAACTTCCTGAAGATATAGCTAGTGAAGATATTGAATGCACTATCTACCCTGTGAGAACTTTTAGATACCCTAAAGCTGGAGAAGAAGCTATAGGCGAAGCTATTAAGATGATTGAAAATGCAAAAAAACCACTTTTACTTGTTGGCTCTGGAGCAAATCGTACAAGAATTGGAGATGCTCTTACAGATTTTGTAGATAAAAGTGGTATACCATTTTTCTCTTCTCAAATGGGAAAAGGTGTAATTGATGAAAATCACAAACTTTGTCTAAGCACAGCAGCACTTTCAAAAGATGACTTCGTGCATTGTGCTATTGAAAAAGCAGATTTGATTATAAATGTTGGGCATGATGTTATAGAAAAGCCTCCATTTTTTATGCACAGTGGAAAAGATTCAGCGAGAGTAATACATATAAATTTCTTCCCCTCAGAAGTGGACGCTACTTATTTTCCTCAACTTGATGTATTAGGCGATATTGCTACAAACATCAAATCACTAGGAGAAGCATTAAATCCTCAAAAACATTGGGACTTTGATTTTTACATAAAAATGGTAGATGAGATTAAAACTCATCTAAATAAATATTTCGGAGATACAAGGTTTCCAATCTTGCCACAAAAAGCAGTAAGAACGATAAGAGAAGCATTAAATCCTGAAGATATAGTTACACTAGATAACGGAGTTTATAAGATTTGGTTCGCTAGAAATTACAGATGTGCAAAACCAAACACTTTACTTCTTGATAACGCACTAGCTACTATGGGTGCAGGTTTGCCTTCAGCAATGGCAGCCAAGATGGTAAATCCAGATAAAAACGTCATAGCAGTTTGCGGAGATGGTGGCTTTATGATGAACTCTCAAGAAATGGAAACTTCTATAAGACTTGGACTTCATATCACAGTTATTATTTTAAATGACAATTCTTATGGAATGATTAAATGGAAACAAGCAGGTATGGGACTTCCAAACTTTGGACTTGATTTAGGAAATCCTGATTTTGTGAAATATGCGCAAAGTTATGGAGCACAAGGACACAGACCAACATCTTGCGAAGACTTCGCTAAGATTTTGGATTATTGTATCAAAACAAAAGCAGTGCATTTGATTGATTTAAGTGTTGATTATTCATTAAACCATTCAATCTTAAACAATCTTGTATCAAAAAGAAATAAGAATATTAAATAAAAAATCTTAAATAAAGGAAAAAATATGAGTAGCAAAATTGAAGTAAAATCACCATTTGATGATAAAGTAGTTGGAAGCGTTCCCTTCTCAAATCAAGAAGAAGTTGAAAAGGCTCTTGACTTAGCGCAGGAGAAATTTTTAGATAGAGACAATTGGATACCACGATTTAAACGAGTTGAGATTTTAGAAAATCTTATGAAGATTATGAGTGGACAAGTTGAAGAGCTTACTATTCTTTGTGCTAGTGAAGGCGGTAAACCTTATATTGATTCTAAAGTTGAAGTGCTAAGAGCTATAAATTGTGTCAAAATCGCAGTAGAGCATTTGGGCAGTTACGAAGGTAAAGAGATAGCTATGGGGCATACTGCAACTTCTGTAAATAGAATGGCGTACACTTTTAAAGAACCTATCGGAGTAGTTGTTTCAATCTCAGCATTTAACCACCCTCTAAACCTAGCAGCTCATCAGCTAATCCCAGCTCTAGCAGTAGGGTGTCCTGTGATTATTCGTCCAGCTACTCAAACTCCAATGTCAGCACTTAAAATGGTAGCTATGCTAAAAGAAGCAGGTTTACCTGATGGTTGGGCTCAAGGTATAGTTTGCGATAGAAAAGGTTCACAATTCCTAGCAACTTCACCTAAAACAGCTTTTCTAAGTTTCATAGGTTCAGGTGCAGTAGGTTGGGGACTAAACTCTAAAGTTGCAGATGGTACAAGAGTAGCATTAGAGCACGGTGGAGTTGCTCCTGTGATTGTTCAAGCTGATGCAGACATAGACGGCGAAGTTGTCCCATCACTTACTAAAGGTGGATTTTATCATGCAGGGCAAGTTTGTGTTTCAGTCCAAAGAGTTTTTGTGCACGAAAGCATTTGCGAAGATGTAGCTAAAAAACTAGCTAAGGCTGCTTCAAAACTAAAAGTCGGTAACCAACTAGATCATGATACGCAAGTAGGGCCACTTATAAACCATGGCGAAGTAGATAGAGTAGAAGAATGGGTAAACGAAGCAGTCAAAAAGGGTGCAAAAGTCCTAACAGGTGGTAAACGAATAAGCAAGTCTTGTTTTGAGCCAACTGTACTTTTAAATCCTAGTGAGGATTCTAAGGTATCCACTCATGAAGTATTTGGACCTGTTGTTTGTGTGTATTCGTATTCTTGTATGTGCGACGCTATAAAAAGAGCAAATTCATTAAGTGCATCTTTCCAAGCAGCTGTCTTTACAAAAAATATAGACAAAGCTATAAAAGCTGTTAGAAAACTAAATGCTACTGCTGTCATGATAAATGACCATACAGCTTTTAGAGTTGATTGGATGCCTTTTGGAGGAGCTAGAACAAGTGGACTTGGTATGGGTGGAATTCCTTATTCTATGGAAGAGATGAGTAATGAAAAAATGATGGTAATAAAATCTCCTGAAATTCTTTAAAAAGTTTTAATCATTTAAAAAATTATTTGAAAACTTTAAACTTTAAGTGCTTATCTCTAGACACTTAAAGTTTATTTATATTTAAACTCTTAGCCAATAGAAACAAGCAAAAAAATTAAAAATTATTAAATCAAATAAAATAAAAAGCCCAAACATAATCTTGAATTTTAAAAACATAACTTAATAAAATAAAATACCATGAGTAAAAAACCAAAATGATACAAGAAAATTTAAGTAAGTTATTATTTTACTCCTTAAATATATAACAAAAATTATTATTTTTTTGAAGCACATATAATGATACTTATTTTCAAAACAAATAACACTTATCTCAATATTAGCTTACTAATCTTTAATTTTTTAAAATTTTATACAAATTTTCAGATTCTATTCGGAATAGCAAGATATTTAAGTTTTATCTAAGCTTTTCTTTGATACATTAAACCATCGAGTAAATTTACTTTTCTTATGTTTAGATTAGTTCATTTATTGAAGAGGAATTTATAGTTATTTAGATTTTGAAATGGTATTTATATTATTATTATTTAAATAATTAGATTTTTTAGTTTATTATTATTTTTGCTTTTGGTAAAAAGAAATAATCAACTTAGAAAAGGAAACGAAAATGAAAAAGAATATAATTTTTTTAATGCTTGTATCATCTATAATGTCCGTTGCCTTGTCAGCGAACTCAAACTATTTTAGTTATTATAGAGATATTGTTCCTAAGAGATATAATTCATCTCATGTAAAATATTATGTAAATGCACACCACATGTATTTAAGAAGTCTTTATTATAGTAATCATAGCCATTATGGCAATGGCTATCAAAGACAATATGACAATCAAGGACATTTTTATAATCCTTTAGCATATAGCAATTATTATAATAATCTAAGCAAATATGACAATCCAAGAAATCGTAGAAATATTTATGCTAAAAATGTTAGTAGAAGAAATTATAATAATCAAAGATATTCTAGTCCAAATAATACAAATTATTCAAGTAATTCAAGATATGCTAGCAATAATAGCTACAATAATAATTATAGAAACAATTCAAGATATCCAAGATACAATCCAAATAGCAGAAATAGTAATTATAGAAATACTTATGCCTCAAACACTAGACAAGCACAGTATAATAATCAAAGATATTCTAATCCAAACAATAGAAGTGTAAGCAATCAAAGATATCCAAGATATGCTAGTAATAACAATTCTAATAGAAATTACAACAATCAAAGAAACAATTATAATAATCAAAGAAACTATTCTAATCCAAACAATAGAAGTGTAAGCAATCAAAGATATCCAAGATATGCTAGTAATAACAATTCTAATAGAAATTATGGTAACCAAAGAAATAATTATAACAACCAAGGAAACTATTCTAATCCAAATAATAGAAATAATAGAAGTGTAAGTAGCCAAAGATATCCAAAATATAATCAAAATAGTAATTATAGAAATACTTATGCCTCAAATTCTAGACAAGCACAGTACAACGAACAAAGACAATACTATTCTAAACCAAACACTACTCAATATGCAAGATATAGCCAAGGCGATACATCTGCCTCAAGTGCTAGACAAAGAAATAACTATAATAATCAAAGTAATTATGGCAACCAAAGTAACCAAGGAAATCAAAGAAATCCACAATATGCAAAATATGCTAGTGTAAATCAATATTCTAAATCATCATCATTTACAATACCAGCTATTGTATTTTCAAACTTCACATCAAACAATAGTGGAATCATTAGCCTTGGAGGCAAAAAAGCTCTAAAACAAGTTACTAACAACAAAGATATAAATACAAGTGATGGCGGTACTGGGATTATAGTTCCTCCTGATACAAGCACTACAAACAATGGTAAAATCACAGGAACAAACGGAACAGGCATTAAAACTACAGCTGGTTCTGTAATCACCAACAACGGAGAAATAACATTTACAGGACATACTGGTAATTCTTATGGAATTGATGCAAGAGATGGTGGAACCGTAAATAATAATGCAAATATAAATATTCATACAGGATACGGCATCATAGGAGCGAGTGGAGCGCAAATCCATAATACTGGTGACGTAACAAGTACTGAAACTATTGATAAAAGTGGTGCAGTTGTAAAAGGAATTGCAATATCTGCAAGTGGAGCTGGAACATATATTGAGAATAGCGGTAATATTATAGGAGATGTTATAGCTTACGACGGAGCAACAGCTCAAGTTGATGGAAATGTAACAGGTTCAGTTATGGCTTCTGGAGCAGGCTCAAAAGTTATAAATGCTGGTAGTACAGATAATATTGATGCAGAAAATGGTGGAATTGCTGAGAATATTGGTACAACAGATGTTATGGGTATAGCTGATAAAAATAAATATGAAGCTGTTGTGTCTTCAAAAGGTGGAACTATTGTAAATGATGGTAACTTAACGACTTTACAAGTTGGAGCAACTGGAAAAGCTTATACTATTAAAGCAATAGGTAAAGGCTCAGTAGCAATAAATAACCAAAGCCTTAAAGGAAATATAAACACAGGAACATTCTATACAGCTGAAAAAGGTGGATTATCAATAAACGGTGGGAATATTAATGTTGATATGGCAACATCATCAACTACTGATGCAATTATTATGAATGCCACAGCAAACTCTGAAGTTAAAAATTCAAAAGATACAAATATTGTAATGGGTGGCGGAAGCACAGGAAGTAGTTTATCTGCAATGCAAGCTGATGGCAAAGGTGCATTAGCATTAAATTATGGAAACATAGAAAATAATGTTGGTTCTGCTCAATCTTCAAAATCATATGCAATGAAGGCAATAGGTGGTGGAGTTGCTATAAATTATGGAACTATTACCACAGCAACAAAAAATGCTATGGATATAGAAGATAATTCAGTCGGAGTAAACCAAGGATATATCAATGCTTCTTCTGGAGCAGGAGGGTATAACGGTTCAATTATAAATATCAGTAAAAATGCCTCATTCTTAAATACTGGCAATTTAACTACTGGTATGAGTAATGCTTTGCATGTAGCAAATGATGTGAATGCTTTATTTGTAAATACAGGTACTTTTAAAAATATTTTCGCATATTCTGGGGCTTTTGCTACTGGGAACAATTTTGGTGATGGTACTATCTTAAATGAAGGAGATATGTCTGTTGAAGCTGCAAATATGTTTCAAACAAAAGGTTCTAGCACAGGTAGACTTATAAATACAGGAACCATATCAGTAGACACTTCAGAAAGTAGCAATTTAATGGATATTGAAGGGTCAGGTTCTTTTTATAATTCAGGTATTGTGAATGTGAGTCTAGGTAGTAAGGTACAAGGAGAGTTAGCTTATGTTACTGATCATGGTAAGGTCATGAATGCAAAAGGTGGAGCTATGACTGTAAGTAGTTCTAATGCTGCAGTAATCTACCTTGGTGGCAGTTCTATTGGTATAAACCAAGGAATAATCACACTAGATGGTTCAAATAATTCTTACGGAATGTACGCTGACAAAGGAGGTGTTGCTGAAAATGGAAAAACAGGAATTATAAACATATTAAATTCAGATAAGTCTGTGGGAATGTGTGCCGCAAGTGGTGGAACTGTTATAAACCATGGATCTATAAATATAAATGGCTCAAAAAATTCAACAGGAATAGAAGTTGATAGTGGAGGATTTTTTTACAATGATGGAACTATTACAATAGATGGAAGTTCTTATACAGGAAATGGAAATACAAGTGTTGATAGCAATAAAAATCAAGCTATTTTAAATAATGGAACTATCTACAATGGTGGAAATATAACTGCTCTTGATGCTAATCTTACTTTGACAGCAAAAAATATGGAAGCTAATGCAAGTGCAGCAGAGAAAAAAGCAAGCCAATTAATCTTAGATTATGGAGGAACTATAAAAGTAAACTCAATCACAGGTGATTTAAAAGCAAGTGCAGGAATTGCAAGACAAGGAAGTTTACAAAACACTTACACAACTAAAAATGCTGTCGTTGCAGTTGAGAACAATGCTACAATATCATCAAACTCAGCTATGTTTGATGCAAATCTTACAGATTCAGCGAAACAAGAAAAAGGCTATACTTCAAAAGATATAATTATGAATAGAATAAGCTTTGATTCTTTAGTAACAGATAAACAAATGGCTAGTATCTTAGAAGATGGGTATGTTGTTGGCTCAACAAACAAAGATGAAGTGGCATTTTATAATGCATTATCAACTTACAGCACAAGTGACGCACTAAATGCAGGCTTAGACGCATTAAAAGATATAAAACCTAAACAAAGATATTATTCTTCTTTTAATAATATCTCTTATGGATTAATAAATCATAATACAGATATCTTAGTAAGTAATATCATAAATAAAACAAGCAAAAAAGGCTATTCTGCAATCGCAGGCATTAACTACGGAGCAAATTCTGGAGCTGATGACTTAGGCCAAGAAATACAAGGATATAGTGCAACTTCATACAATGCTTACTTTGGATTTTCTAAAAGAAGTGGAAATACAAACAAAGGTTTACTTGGCTCATACACAACATCTAGTACAACTTATACAGATAGTCTAGGAACTAGAGAAGATGTTTTAATGCAATTATCTTCTTTTATGAATTATTCTAAAAATAACTTTACTTTTACAGGTATGGTATATGGTGGATATGACGCTATAACAACAGCTAGAACAGATGGAAGTGTAGGTAAACAAGATGTAGCTCTTTTAACTAAGTTTACAGCAGACTCTTCAAATATGTTCTTTGGAGGAAGTCTTAATCTTTCTAAGAAATATTATAAATCTTCATCTTTTTACTATGAACCTTTAGTTGGAGTTGACGCAACAATGGTTATGCAAGGTAAAATAGATGAAAAAGGTAATACAGTTAAAGATAACAGTGGTGGTTATCTTGGAGGTTTAAACATAGCTAAAAGCAATACTTATTTAGTTAAACCTTCTTTAGGTCTTGCAACAGGCTTTAGCTTCTTCCAGGGCACTCTTAATCTTTCAGCTAGTGCAAAAGCTATTTATAACTTAGGTAATCTTAATGCCAAAACAAAAGCATCAGAAATATTTGATACTACTCCATCAACTCCTTCAAAACCTATTACTTTAAGTTCAAAAGATTCTATGAATGTTTATGAAGGTGACCTTATACTAGGAGCTAATCTTAATATAGTTAAAGGTCTTTCACTAAATGCAAATGCACAGTTTAACGCTGGAGATAAAAAAGCAGATGCAAACGGTGGGGTTAGTTTAGTTTATATATTCTAGGACATTTTAGGCTATTCTAAACTAGCAAAAGACTCTAAATATCCTAAGTCATTTATGACTTAGGATTAGACTTATAAATTTTCTAAGATTGCCTTCTTGGTGGATTTATATCTCCACCCAATAAAAACAAAAAACTAAATAGGAATAAATTAAGCAAAGACTTATTTTATTCATCAAATAAATAATAAAAATAATTATTTATTTTAAAGTCTTAAAATACTTTTCACTTTCAAAAAAAATGATACTTAGTCAAATATTAACTTAAAAATCTAAATTATTAAGAATTTTATATTTTCTAATCCTTATTTTGATAAATTATTAAATCTTTTTAAAATAATATAATATTTAAGTTTTATTTCAATTTTTCTGTGATACATTTTAAATAGGTGAAAATACTTTTCTTAAATTTAGATAAGAAGTGTTTTTTAGAGGAAATTAGCTCTTATTTTAAATAATAATTTATTATTATTTAAAATATCTAATTTTTTTGTTTTATTATTTTTTTGTCATATTTTTAGTTCATGATGAATTATTATCTTAATATGCTAGAAAATAATATTAACAAAGTCTTATCCTATTTCCTCTAAGCCAAAAAGCTTAGGGGGATAGCCTTTTTTAAGACATAAGAATTAGAATTTATTCTATATCTTGGCTCTTTGTCTTAAAAGCAATTAGCCTTTAGTAGCCAAGGAGGATTAAATGAAAAAGAATATATTTTTTTTAACGCTTGTATCATCTATAATGGCTCTTGCCTTATTTGCAAGTATAAATAGTAAATATAAACACAATAGTCATTATGTAAATGCACATTATATGTATTTAAAAACTCTTTATTGTAATAATCAAAGATATAACCTTAAAAATATTGAACACTTTTATAGAAACGATAGATACTATGATAATCAAGGGCATTTTTATAATCCTTTATCATATAAGAATTATTTTAAAGATAAAAGTAATTTTGACAATCCATGCTTTGCTTTTAGAACAAAAGCAAGAAATGAAAGATATCATAACAACAAAAAAACTTACGCTACATATAATCGCCAAGAACAAAAGCAATACTATTCTAACCCAAGCAGAATAAAATATGCAAGATATAACCAAGACAATACCTATGCTTCAAACTCTAGACAAAGAAAAAACTATTATGGTAAAAGAGAATATTATGACGCAAGATATGAAAGCTATTCTAAACCAAATAGATACTATAAAAACCCACTTATAATATCAACTATCATTTTTTCTAACCTTACATCAACTAACAAAGGCATTATGAGCTTTGGAGGTAAAATTCTTTTAAAAAAAGTTTATTATAACGAAGATATAAATGTAAGTGATGGAGGAACGGGCATCATAGTTCCTAGCGATACTAACGCTACAAACACAGGTAAAATCACAGGAACTAACGGAACAGGTATTAAAACAATGAGTAAATCATCGATAATCAATAATTCAGGAAACATAACTTTTACGGGAAATAAAAAATACTCTTATGGAATTGATGCTAGAAATGGTGGAGTTGTAAATAATAGCGGAGATATATTCATTCATACAGGGTATGATATTATAGGAGCAAATGGAGCTCAAGTTCACAACACAGGAAATCTAGAAGTTTCAGGAAATCAAACTGCAATTTACGTAAGTGGAGCTGGAACATTTGCTGAAAATAATGGTGACATTATAGGAAATGTTGTAGCAGTTGATGGAGCAACTGCACAAGTTGATGGAGCAGTAAATGGCTCAGTTGTGGCTGACGGATTTGGCTCAAGAGTTATAAATAGTGGAACAGCAAATAATATTGATGCCAAAAATGGAGCAACTGCTGAGAATATCGGTACAACTACTGTCATGGGTACTGCTAATGCAAGTAATAATCAAGCTATTATCTCAGAACATGGTGGAACTATTATAAATAATGGAATATTGAAAACTCTATTAGTTAAAGGTGGACAAGCTAACACTATTTTAGCAGATGGTAAAGGCTCAGTAGCAATAAACAATCAAAACCTTAACGGAAATATAACTAATGGAACATTCTATAAAGCTACAAAAGGTGGTGTAGCTATAAATGGAGGAAATATTTCTGTAGTTGCTACAAGCTCAGGTGCTGCAATTATTATGTCTGCCCAATCTGGTGGAACAATAGAAAATGATGGAAATATCAATATGACAGGGGGTGGAAAAAATGTCACAGCTATTCTAGCTGATGGAGTTGGTTCTACTGTAATAAACAAAGGAAATATAAAAGGAGATAGCACATTTCAAGGAGTAGCATTTGTTTTAAAAAACGGAGCTGTTGGATATAACGAGGGTACTATATCGGTAGTATCTAATGGAACACCAGGTTATTCATCTAGGATAAATATAGATGGGAAATCAGTGCTTGTAAATGATAAAATTTTAGATATTGGGGCAAACGGTTATGGTCCTGGTATAACTATGGGAGGAACACTTATTAATAACGGTACTTTAAATCTTACTACAACTGATACCAATCAAAACACAAATTTACTTAGCATAGGAAACGATACTTTTATTGTAAACTCAAGTACTGGTACTATAAATGCTACAATTAGCTATTTGGTACATGGAGGTGGAACACCAAAGGAAGGATTTGTAAATCAGGGAATAATAAATTACAAAGATGGAAAAAAGATAGCGATTAATTCAGGAAATTTTTACAATATTGGAGAACTAAATTTAAAAGATAGCAATATGATTTATGGAATTAGTAATGCAGTTGATAATGGATATAATTCAGAAAATATCAATGTCGATAATTCATCAATAAAAGTTTTAGCAGCTAAGTCATCTTTAAATACCACAAAAGCAACTATAACTATTAAAGATTCAACAGACTCTGTTGCAATGTATGCAGACAATGGTTGCAAACTTAGTCTAAACCAAGGAACAATAACGCTAGATAAGGCAGACAACTCTTATGGTATGAGTGCTAGCAGTGGGACAGTTATTGAAAATACAGGCACAATAAACATTAAAAATTCTGATAAATCCATAGGAATGTATGCGCAATCAGGCTCAAAAGCAATCAACCATGGAACTATAAATATTACAAATTCTACTAATTCAATAGGTATAAAAATAGATTCTAAAGCAAGCCTATTTAATGATGGAACTATAAACATAGATGGCAAATCTTTTAGTGGAAGTAGCACAACAAGTAAAGATGGAACAAATCAAGCAATACTAAATAATGGAACTATTATAAATGCTGGAGATATTGTTGCTCTTGATGCTGATATTGATGTAGCTGTAAAAGATATAACAGGTAAGGCAGATAAAGCAATAGCTAAAGCAAACCAATTAATTATGGATTATGGTGGAACTATTAAAGTAAATTCAATCACAGGTAATTTACAAGCAAGTGCAGGGATTGCAAGAGAAGGGTCTTTGCAAAACTCTTACACAACTAAAAATGCTATCGTTGCAGTTGAAAACAATGCCACAGTATCATCAAACTCAGCTATGTTTGATGCAAATTTAACTACTTCAAAAGTCCAAGAAAAAGGCTATACTTCAAAAGATATAATTATGAATAGAATAAGCTTTGATTCAATAG
>JAACJU010000015.1:0-12714 GCA_021378565.1 Arcobacter sp. LC1
AGAACACGTGAGGTACTCATGATGTGAAAATAAGGAAAGTGAAGCATTTTCAATTGTTTTGAAAATCTTTTCATTCAGTTTAGGGACATGTTTGCCTTGGTCCTTAAAGGGTTAAATAAAGAAGGAATGACAGTACGCTGACTGGGTAAGCTCAAGCTTTTCATCCAATTTAAAATCAAGATGGACGACATAACATTGCTTTCCTTACTCTTAAATAGAGGAAAGGATTTTCCTCACTCGGCCAATGCAAACCTGTTGTTTTTTTGGTCAATTTCAGAAAGGGGACATTGCAGGATTTGGACTGGAAGGGTTGTTGTAAAAAAGGAAGAAAGTTACTTTATGGTCACCACTCCCTCCCTCACATTACCCCACCCATGACATTACAGCTGTTGAGGAAATGTGCACCGTGGGAGGAAAGCAACGGTGTGTTGGGGACCATTGGGACGAGCTGGACGAGCTGGGAAATACCAAGAGCTGCACATGCAGTGGAAACAGGTGTGGCGAGCGGAACTGCACACCTTACTCTACGATTTCTGGTGAGCACGACGTCGTGCTTTAATCATCCCAGATTCAAAACAAAAAGAAGGGAAATACTTTATTGGTGAAAAATGCATCCTGTTATCTCCTTGTCTCTCATGGGTTTGCTCGTGGTTTTAAAAAGGATCAAAGTTCTGACTTGACCAATATGTTTTGTAGGAATCATCTTGCTCCAAAATGTATTTGCAATATACCTCATGAAACATTTATTTTCTTCCCGTAATTGTCAACGAATTACAACATGCACTGTTCACCTGCACTTTTAAATAGAGAGAAAGAGATGTTGGTTGAATGGAGCAATCTTGCAAGCACTGGTATTTGCAAAAAAGTATTCAAGGGAGCTTTGAAGCAATTTGAAATAATTTGTTACATGCGAGAAAGACAAGACCTATCACAGTCAAAATTGAAAAATAAAATAAATTTAGTTTTAGTTACAGTAATGTGTCTTAGTATATTAAGCTTTGTTGCTTGCTCTAAAAGTGTAGACAAGAAATATGTGGAGAAATTGCAAAAAAAAGAAATAATGTTAGAAAATAAAATTACAAATGCATATAAAAATAAAAATATAGAAGATATGAAAAATGCTAGTTCTGAACTTAATAGTTTGGCAGAAAAAGCAAAAAATAAAGAAAAAATTGTTAAAGAAAATCTTGGTAAAATAGAAGCTAGTTATTATGAAATTCTAGCAAAAATTTCTACTAAGAAGATTGCAGAAAAAGATGCTGATAAAATTTCTCGTATTCTTAGCAAAAAAGAATTTTCTTTAAAACATAAGGAGAGAATACTGCACAATATAGTATATAGAGCAAAAAGATTAAAAGTTAATAAAGGAAAAAATGCAAATAGTGCTGCTGACAACTATGATCTAAAGATGGCGAAATATGCAAAAGATCATAATAGTACAACTTACCAAATTGGTAATATGAAAATAAAATAAGGAAAATAAATGTCTGAAATAATGAATCAAAGAATAGGTCTTGAAAAAGCAAAATTAGGTTACAAAAAAGTTGGAATTGCATATTTATTATGGTTTTTCTTGGGTTCTCTAGGGATTCATAGGTTTTATATAAAATCGTATATAATGGGTTCAGTGTATTTAATACTTTTTATTATCAGTATTCTTACATTTTTCTTTGGGCTTGGTGAAATAATCGCAATAGTAATATTTATAATTTGGATTTATGACGCTATAACATTAAATTCAAAAGTAGCAAAAGTAAATCTAAAACATTTAAATACTTGTCTTGATAAAAGTGTTGATAATCAACTTGACAAAGAAATATTTAAAGACAAAAGTTAAAATCAAAAATATTTAATTTTGGCTCAGGTTTAGAACCTTGGGCTAAAAATTATACTTATATATTCAATTATAAAATTTTCAGATTTTTGAAATATTTATTATTAGGATATAATAAAAATATAAAAAATAATAAGAAAATAAAAATACAGACAAAGGCTAAGACTTGAAAAAAGCCACTAAAAAAGAAATCTTAGAAATTAAAGAAGCATTTATAAAATACTATTCAAATGCACTTACAGAACTTAAATATACTAATGATTTTGAGCTATTAATAGCCATAATCCTTTCAGCACAATGCACTGATAAAAGAGTAAATATTGTAACTCCTGCGCTTTTTTTAAAATACAATGATGCTTTTTCTTTATCTTTGGCAAACCTAGGTGAAGTAAAAGAACTTTTAAAAACCTGCTCTTTTTTTAATAATAAAGCTAAAAATATCATAAAAATGGCGCAAGTTATAATGAATGATTATGACGGAAAAATCCCGCACGAAAAGCAAGAACTTATTAAATTAGCAGGTGTTGGAAATAAAACAGCAAATGTTTTTTTGATAGAAACTGAGGGAGCAAATTTGATGGCAGTGGATACGCATGTTTTTAGAGTTTCACACAGACTTGGGTTAAGCTATGAAAAAAATGTTAAAAAAACCGAAGAAGATCTAGTAAAAAAACTAAAAGATGATTTAGCTATTTTTCATCAAGCTATGGTTCTTTTTGGCAGATATATTTGCAAGGCAGTAAGTCCAAAATGTGATGAATGCTATTTCCCCCACCTTTGTAAAAGTAAGCAAACTTTTAGAGTAGCTTGATTTTTTTTGACTATTTTACAGCCAATTTAACTTAGTCTAAATTCATGCTAAATTAATCTTACTAAATTTATAAATTTTTTTATTCTTTTTCAAGCTCAAATTCTTTATCAATATTCTCAGCAAGGCTTTTAAAATCAACCCCTTGAACCACCTTTAAGGCCTTGAGTATGTCTCTTTTGCCATTTACTAGCTCTTTTGAAGTAATTCCGTGCGAGATTGAAAGCGAAGCTTCTATGAAGGCCGCTAGTTTATCACATTGTTTTAAAGCTGTGCCGTCTATGGCTTCATCTTCATTTTTATTATAGTTTTCCAAATCTTTCGGATTATCTATAATTTGAATCTTGTTATTTTTTATTATTCTATTTGCAAATTCATCTTTTTTATCCCCATAAAGTCCCAAAAGATAAGAAAACTCTTTTTGCATATTAGTAGGCACATTTGGCAAAATCTCATCTTGAATTTTGCTTATTTCATATTCGCAAATTATTTCTGATAATTCATCAACACAGTATTTTACAGGTGAGATTATGTCCCTTGTGAGTGCTTCTGGCAAATCGTGAAAAAGTGCCGTGAAGAAGTTGTTTTCTAATCTTTTTGTACACGCTTTAACTTCAAGCGAGTAAAAATATCCAAAAATTGCGACACTAAGCATATGTCCTAAAACTGAAGTTTGTGGCACTCTAGGAGTTAGCGTCCATCTTTTTTGAAATCTTAGTCTTCCACTTAAATCAAGAACTCCTGCAAGTTTTTTGTTCATGGCGATTTTACGGACACCTATTAGCTCATAATAATCTTCCATTTCTTCTTCAACTGACCTTTTTACATTTTCAATATCACTTAAAAATTGTGAAGTTTGATAAACTATTGAAAATTCCCATCTTGTACTTAGGTAAGATGCCGCTTTTAAAATAAATCTTTCTTTTTTATACATATTTTCATCAGCTAAATATTCTTGAAATTTTTTAAAAAAATTACCTTGATTTATGTCTGAAAGACAAGGCTCAAGCTGTGATAAAACCCAAGCATTAATCTCAGGTGCTTTTTTTTGCAAAGCCTTTCTAAAAACATCTGGTCTAATATCAGTAACTACAACTCTTCTTAAAAATTCAAAAATTCCAGCTTCTATTAAGTGGGTATAATTTATATCATTTTCTAGTTTTGCTATAAAAAATGCAATTATAAATTTATGCGCTTGTTTGTCAAGTTCAACCAATTCAACCATTCGTGGATAATCATTCCATCTTTGTATCGAAGCCGCACTAAAAATATGTGATATTATTTTTGGATTTATCATTTCCTATCCTTTTTAAGAGTTTCTATAAACGAATTTTTAAGTTCAAGTCTAGGTTTAAAACTAATTTTAATATATTCTAAAGATTTTGCAAAGAGTCTATCTTATCTACTCTTTGGCTGTGTCTTCCTTTTTCAAATTCTGCTTCGCACCAAGAGCTTAAAATATCTTCAACGATTCCTAGGCCTGAAACTTTTTCTCCTAGGCATAAAACATTTGCATTGTTATGTTTTTTTGCCATTTTTGCTGAATATTCATTGTGACAAAGTGCAGCTCTAATATTTTTAAATTTATTTGCACTCATGCTCATACCAATACCCGAAGCGCAAGATAAAATACCTTCACTATTTGGATTTGCTGAAACTTTTTCACAGACTTTTTTAGCAAAATCTGGATAATCCACTCTTTTATCATTAAAAGCACCCAAATCTTCAAACTCCAAATTTCTAGCTTTTAAAAAGTTTTTAGCAAACTCTTTTAGCTTTAGTCCTGCATGGTCGCTTCCTAAAAAATATTTCATTAATAAATTCCAGCTTCGTGCTTATCTTCTTTTCTATCAGCCAAGGCTTCTTTTTGTAAAGTGCTTACAGTCTGAAAAACTCTAGCCCATCGAATTTCTTTATTTTTCATAAAAGAAAAATACACAAACCAAGGTTTACCTACTATGTATTTGTATTTCACATAGCCCCAAAATCTAGAATCATCACTATGGTCTCTGTTGTCCCCCATCATAAAAAACTCACCTTTTGGTACTATTATAGGCATCATATTAAATAATTTTTCAGGATTTAAGCCATTGTCAACCACACTTTTATCATGATGAATACCAGCGTATTTTGACATAAAAGGATCTAATACCCAAAATTTACCTGAAATATTCAACAAATGTTTTTTAGGAAAATGTTTTTGCATATAAGCATTTCCTTCATGAAAATGCATCATTAAATGTTTGTCTTTTATAGCTATTAAATCTCCGCCAAGTCCAATACAACGCTTTACAAAATGCATTTTTGGATTAAGTGGATATCTAAAAACAACAATATCGCCTCTTTTTGGTTTAGGCCCATCTATTAAATGCCCATTATGTCTAAAATCAGGCAACAAAGGAATTTCAAGCCAAGGAATATGTGGTATTGGCACTCCATAGGTAAATTTTTTAACAAAAAGCATATCTCCAACTAATAAAGAATTTTTCATACTTCCACTTGGAATCACAAAAGCTTGAGCTATAAAAAATATAATAACTAATACTATAATTATAGTACCAACCCAAGAACTTGACCATTTGTAAATCTTATTTAACATTATTTTTTATCCTTACTAGCATTATTATCATTATTATTATTCCTTTGTTTTGCGGCTTTTAGGGTATTTTTCAATAAACTAGCTATTGTCATAGGCCCCACTCCTTTAGGAACTGGGGTAATGAAAGAGCATTTTTTACAAAGATTTTCGAAATCAGCATCCCCACACATTGAGCCATCATCTAGTTTGTTCATTCCTATATCAATGATTATACAATTTTCTTTTATCATATCTTCTTTGATGAGTTTTGCAACTCCAGTTGCTACACACACAATATCAGCTCTTAGCGTATGTGCTTTTAAATCTTTTGTAAAAACATGGCAAATATCTACACTTGCATTTTCGTTTAAAAATAAACTGGCCAGTGGTTTGCCCACGATATTTGAAGCACCAACTATGCAAGCATCTTTGCCCTTTAATGAGATTTTATATTCTTTTAAAAGCTCCATAACTCCTAAAGCAGTTGCAGGTATAAAGCCATCAAGCCCACAAACAAGTCGCCCCACATTAAAAGGATGAAATCCATCTACATCTTTACAAGGTTTTATAGCCTCAAGCAATAAAGAAGTATTTATTTGCTTTGGCAGAGGAAGTTGCACTAAAATCCCATCAAGATTAGCATCATTATTCATAAAAGATATTGTTTTTAAAATATCCTCTTGCGAGATTGACTCAGGCATTTCATGAACCACGGAATAAATCCCAGCTTCTTTACAAGCCTTGCTTTTCATATTCACATAAGCAGCACTTGCACTATCATTACCTACTAATATTACTCCAAGTCCTGGAGTAATATTTTGTTTTTTTTGCAAGATTTTTACTTCTTGTTTGATTTGTTCTTTTAGCTTTTTAGCTAATCTTGTCCCATCTAAGAGTTCCATAATAAAATAAACCTTGTATTAACTTTACTAAGGATATAATACAAAAAATAATATGAAAATATGGTTAGCTAGCTTATGATAAAATTTTTTATGCTCTTTCTCTTAGTTTTTTTAGCAACTTCTTGCTTAGGCGATATTATCGATAATTCTTTTATTACAAAGTATGAATACGGAAGAATGCTTTATAATAACCCAAGGGGAATAGGGTGCAATAAATGCCATGGTGTAAATGGTAAAGGCTTGGTTATAGCGCATTTTATAAACAAAAAAGGCAAAATCGTAAGTTTAGATGCACCTGCTATTTATAAACTTAAGTTTAAAGTTTTTAACAAAAAATTACAAGACCAAAGCTCATCATCATTTATTATGCCTACATATTTTTTAACAAAACAAGAAATAAAATCTTTGTATTTCTATATCACAAATAAATCTTCAAAAAATTAAAGAAATCTTAAAACAATTTTAGCTATAATCGCAAGGAAATTTTAAAACAAAAGGAAAAATATGATAGAAGGTATCATTAGAGATAGTATCGATAGAATGGCTACAAAAAGCCTAAGACGAGATGGTTATCTAATTGCTAACATTTATGGAAAAGGACTTGGCAACATAAATGCAGCATTTAAGACTAACGATTTTATAAGAGCAGTTAAAAGTAAAACTAGTATAGCATTTGATATAAAAGTTGATAAAACTAAGCTTAAAGTTGTTATTCAAGAATACCAAAAAGATCCTTTAACAAGCCAATTGTTACATGTTGATTTGATGATAGCTCAAAAAGGTGTTAGAGCAAATTACAGCGTTCCTGTAACTGTAGAAGGAACTCCAAAAGGTCTTAAGAATAAAGGCTTGTTTGCTATCCATAAAAAAAGAGTTCTTGTAAAAACAACTATTGAAGATTTACCAAAATCTTTTCATCTAAAAATTGACGATTTAGATACTGGAGACCATGTTTTAGTAAGAGATTTAAAAATGCCAAAAGGCGTTGAATGCTTTTTAGACCCTAGAGTTCCAATAGTAGGTGTAATCAAAGCTAAGTAATGTTCTTACTTGCAGGATTGGGTAATCCTGGCGAAAAATATAAGCTAACTAGGCATAATATTGGCTTTTTAGTAATATCTTGTATAAGCAAAAAATACCAAACTTCAGTTATAAATAAAAAAAATTTTATAGCTGAAGTGCAAAAATCAAGCTCTTTGCTTTTTGTAAAACCTCAAACTTTTATGAATGATTCAGGCTTAAGTTTACAAGCCATATCCAAATATTTTCATATTCCAAATGATAAGATTATAGTGATTCATGATGATTTAGACCTTCCTTTTGGTGCAATTAAATTTAAAATTGGTGGAGGAAGTGGAGGGCATAATGGCTTAAAATCTATTGACGCGCATATATCAAGTGATTACCTGCGAATAAGAATAGGTATTGGCAAGCCAAAAGATAAGTCAAAAGTAATCTCTTATGTTTTGGATAATTTTTCTAAAGAAGAATTAAATGCTTTAGTGGATATAATATCTCATACAATTAATGCAATAGAATTTTATATAAAAGATGAATCTATTGAAGAATTGAAATCCAAATATACGATTAAAAAATGAAAATACTAACTAAATATTTACTTATAAGATACCTAAGAGTTTTTTTTGTCATTTTAGTATCCTTAGAGTTTTTTTTCGTGGGTATAGACTTCTTTCAAAAATATAAAAGTATCCCATCATCAGCAAACTTGCAAGTTTTATATATCTTATATAATGGCTTTTTTACTCTAACCTTAGCCTTGCCACTTGCTTTGATTTTTGCTTGGATTGCAACTTTAGTTTCTTTTATAAAAAGCAATGAGCATGTGGCATTTTTATCTCTTGGAATATCATATAAAAATATAACTAAACCTATAGTTTTGGTATCTTGTAGTCTTCTTTTAGTATTAATCGCCTTACAATCAACTCCTTTGGCGTACTCTTTTAATCAAAAAAATAAGATTTTAGATAGGCACTATTTTTCAGATGTAAAAGAAGATATTTTTTTAAAATATAATAATTATTTTGTATATTTTGAAAAATTATACCCAAATCAAAAACGAGCAACAGGCATCTTAATATATCGTCTAAACAAAGATAAAAATGATGTAATGCAAACTATTATTGCAAAAAAAGCACATTTTCAAAATGATAGATGGTACATTGAAGATGCAAAAGTTATCACAAAGCCTCAAATAAGAGATTGGAAAAGTGCAAAACTAAAAGTTAGCCATAAAGAATTTTTATATACTCTTGAAGGATTTAAGCCAAAGATTTTGGATAATGTTTATAAAAATGAATCTAGCTTATCCATACTTGATGCAGTTTATGCACTCTCACTTTTCCATGAGCAAGGTATTGACACTGCTAAGATTAGAGGGAGTTTATATTTTCAAATAATTATAGCATTTTTTATAATTCCTTTGATTTTTCTTATTTATTCTTTTGCTTCGATAAACTCAAGATTTTTTTCTTCAGGAATTTTTGTGTCTTCAAGTATTTTGCTGACTTTAATGGTATGGGGAGTATTTTTTGTATTAAATCGTTTAAGTTCAGGTGGACTTGCCACGCCTGAGCTTATGCTTTTATTGCCAATGCTGATTTTTTTGATAATTTCATATTTATTTTATAAAAAAAATACAAGTTTTAAAAATGCAAGCTAATGATATTTGGTCTTATGGACTTTGCATTTATAAAAAAGAAGAAGGTTTGACTAAAATACTTTTGTGCAAATCAGTTACAAGCAAAATAAAGTGGGGACTTGTAAAAGGTGGAATCTCAGGAAAAGAAAGTCACGAAGAATGCGCTAAAAGGGAATTTTTTGAAGAAGTTGGTATTGATACTAAAATAAAAACTTACGAAAAATATTTTAAACAAGTTAATGCAGGTAAAAGTGTCGGTGCTTGGCTTGTTTCTTATAAAAATATTCCTGATGCTAAAAATTATTTTATAGATGATAAAATCCCTAATTATTCTTTATCTTGGGAATTATCTAAAGCTAGATTTTTTTGCCTTGAAGAATTACCTGAACTTAAAGACAATCAAATAAAAATGCTTTCAGAAATCAGATATTATTTGCAAACAAATTTGTAAGTTAAAATACTTAAATTTTTTTTCTTAGATCCCATAGATTTGATCAGAATTAAAGCTCTCAAACTATAAAACATTTTTTTAAGACAAATATCATGATTTTTCTAAACTGTCCCTAATAAATTTATTTTATTGGTTCTTGCGTGGAGTCCAGTTAAATGATAGAATACTTAAAATTAAACAAAAGGACAAAATATGATTAATGAAAAAAAATCACTAGAAATGATTGAAGGCTTAGAGTCTCACTATAATTATGACGCATCAAGTATGCATGAAATGCTAAAAGAAAATCCAAAAGCATTTGCGACCTTTGAAGCATTTATGCCTATGGCAGCTTTTGTAGATAAAGCACCTAGAGATGTTATTTATGTTGCAAAATTAACTTCAATAAAAAATGAAGATTGTGGTACTTGCGTACAACTAAATGTTGATATTGCTATTGAAGCTGGAGTTGATAAGCAAATAATTAAAGAGATTATTTTCAATGAAGGAAAAGGCTTAGCGCCAAACCTGAAACTTATTTATGATTTTACTTTACTTGTAGGAAACAAAGAAGATATTTCTATAAGTATGTATGAAAAAATGGATAAATTATATTCAAGAGCTGTATTGGTTGAAATAGCACTTGCAATTGCTGCAACAAAAGTTTTCCCAACTACAAAAAGAGTATTAAATTATATGAAATCTTGTTCAAAAGTGCAAATAAAAATATAATAATTTAAAATACTTATTCTAAAATACATATTTTCCAAATTTTGGAAAATATGTTAATAGCATCTTCTATTTCATTTTCTTTTAATCCACCAAATCCCATCACAAGAGCTTGCCATTCGCCACCTGTAAAATTTTTTGCAAAATATACTTTGATTTTATTTTTCTCAGACAATTCTTTTAATAAATCCCAATCAAACTTAGGTTTTGGATTGATAGAAATTGCTAAGCCACCACCTTGATTTTCTATTTTCATAGTACTTCCAAGTTTTTCTATAAGAAGTTTTTTCATTAGATTGTGTTTTTTTTGATTTAATGTTCGTATTTTTCGAAGATGCCTATCCCAATGTCCTTCTTTCATAAAATACTCTAAAGTTTTTTGCATCACCAAAGGCACTCTTGAAATCCCAGCATCAAAACATTTTTTATATAAGGGTAAAAGATGATTAGGTAAAACTATATAGCTTATTCGTAGAGCTGGTGAAAGTGATTTTGAAAAAGTTCCCAAAAATATAACCCTATCGTTTAAGTCTAGCCCTTGAAGTGATGGAATTGGTCTGCTTGAATATCTTAACTCACTATCATAATCATCTTCGATAATCAATCCATTTTCATCATTTGCCCATTTCAGAAGTTTTTGTCGATTATTTATGGGCATTAATACACCAGTTGGATATTGATGAGATGGTGTGATATAAACAAGCTTAGCATTAGATTTTTTTAAATTATCTATATTCAAGCCATTTTTATCAATACTAATTTTTTCTATTTTGTATCCATAGTCATCAAATACTTGTTGTCCAAGATAATATCCAGGGTTTTCACTTGCAAATATATGATAATCTTTTTTAAGTATTCTTGCAATCAAGCCCATTGAATCTACAAAGCCACTATAAACAATAATTTGCTCTGCATCGCATTTAACAGCTCTATAATGGTTTAGATATTTTGAAATTTCAACTCTAAGTCCAAATTCTCCTTCTCCACAAGGATATTTGCCAAAATCAAGAGAGTTATCAATAACTTTATTGAATATTTTTTTCCAAATTTTTAGTGGAAATGAATCTTTTTCAAGACAAGCTGGAAAAAAATTATATAAGTATTTTTTTGTTTCTTTAGGAGTATTTATAATAGTGCTCAAATTTTTAAAAGATGGATTTTTGCTAAAGTTTAAATTTATTGTATCTGTAACTACAAAAGCACTTTGTGGGCAACTTTTGATATATCCTTCAACCTCAAGTTGACTATAAGCAGTTTTGACAGTATTTTTACTTAAGTTATATAAAGAGGCTATTTTGCGAGTTGAAGGAAGTTTATCACTTTTTTTGTAATTTTTTATAATATCATTTTTTATTTCATTATAAAGTTGGATATAAAGTGGAGTCTTGGATTTTTCATCTATTATATACATAAATTGCCCTTAAATTATATTTATCGTTTTATAAGATTAGGAATCAAATCCTTTATTTATTTTTTGCAAAATATGCACTAATTCCATCAGCAATACCTTGAGCTATGTATCTTTGATAAGTTTTGTTTTCTAGTCTATTACTTTCAAATGGATTTGAAATATACCCAGTTTCTACTAATATTGCAGGCATTTGAGCTCCAACTAAAACCCAAAAAGGTGCTTCTCTAACCCCTCCATCTACAACCTTTTTATATTTTCTTGTGAGATCGTATAAAATATGCTGTTGCACATCAATTGCAAGTTTTTGCGAGGCTATTATTTTACTTCTATTTAAAAAAGTTAAAACTGAATTTCTAGTATTTATGCTTAAATCTGCAAATTCAACTTTATTCTCAGCTTCTGCCACTCTTTTTGCTCTTTTACTTCTTGCAGGGCTTAAAAAAAAGCTTTCTACTCCCATTATATATTTTCTTTTTCTTTTTGGCACTGAATTCGCATGAATTGAGACAAAAATATCTGCTTTTTTATCATTTGCAAATTGTGTTCTTTTTCTAAGAGGTATAAAAATATCACTATTCCTAGTCATATAAACTCTATAACCTCTATACATAAGAATTTTTTTAAGGTCACTTGCTATATGAAAAACTACATATTTTTCATATCTATGCTTATAACCAATTGCGCCCGTATCCTTGCCTCCATGTCCTGGATCAATAATAATTAATTTAGTTTTTGCAAAATCTACATATTTTTGTCTAGATGATTTTTTAGATTTTAGCCCAAGCACTTTAATAGTAATTTTATTTTTTTTAATATATATTCTAGTGTTTAAGTCTGTTTTATTGCTTAGTACAACTCTAAAAATATTAGGCCTAAATTGCGCTACTACAATATGTATGCCTTTGATTTTTAGTTTAGTTTTTCTAGCCTTTTCAAAATTTCCATTTATATCAAAAACATCCTTGCTTAAATGCTTATAATGTAGTTCAAAAAAATTAACCTTAGATTTATCCACATTTTTATTTAAAATTATGATTATATTATTAGTTTCTACATAAACTTTTAGAATAGTGTATTTTGAAGTCTTAGGAGAGTTAGAAATATTTATTTTTTTATAAAGATTACTAACTCTCGTAGTTTTACTATAATGTTTTTGTTTTTTATGTTCCAAATAGCCTAGTTCAAGCTCGTATCTTGAGATATTATAATGAAGTTTTCTTCCTAGGCTTATCAGCTCTTTTAGTGCTTTTTTCTCACCATAAGAGTTGTTATTTAAAGTTGCCTTTAAATAACTTATTTTGTATTTAAAATATTTTTGGCTAGAACTTGAAGCATTTAATGTAATCCCAAAAAAAAATATTAA
>JAACJU010000015.1:12810-23172 GCA_021378565.1 Arcobacter sp. LC1
TGAAAATATTTTTGGCTAGAACTTGAAGCATTTAATGTAATCCCAAAAAAAAATATTAAGATTGCAAAATATTTGAGATATTTATTCACCTTTTATTAGTTTAGCTATTAGTTCTTTGACTGAGATTAATTTATTTACTCTATATCCATTTGAGCCTGAAAAAAATAATCCAGTTTCTTTGTCTCCTTCGTAAGCCGCACCTAATCTATCAGCTATACAATATCCTACTTTTTTAGCTTCAACACCTCTATGACATGGAACAATACAATTACTCACACAAGCTACTTTTGGCGCAATATGATTTTCTATCATTTTTTGTAAGTTTGTTACTACTCCTCTAGCTGGAAGTCCAACAGGAGAACTCATTAATTGTATATCTTCAGCTTTTGAGTCGATTATAGTTTGTTTAAAATTAGGCGAAGCATCACATTCATGAGTTCCTATAAATCTAGTACCCATTTGAACACCCGTGCAACCCATATCAATAAATTTATCTATATCTTTTTTACCCCAAATACCACCAGCTGCAAAAAGAGGAATATTTTTACCCCAAGTTTTAAGCTCTTCAAGCACTTTAGGAACGATATTTTCTAGTTGAAATTCTTCTTTAGAGCAATTTTCATAAGAAAAACCTTGATGCCCACCACTTAGAGGTCCTTCAACAATCACGGCATCAGGTAGTTTATTGTAACGCTTCCATTTTTTACAAATTAATTTCAAAGCTCTTGCGCTTGATACGATAGGAATCAAAGCAACATTTGGAAAATCTTTAGTAAATTCAGGCATATTTGTAGGAAGTCCAGCTCCAGTTATAATAGCATTAATTCCAGCCTCGCAAGCATCTTTCACAACTCGCCCATAGTCATTTATAGCATATAAAACATTACACGCCAAAGGTTTATCTCCACATATTTTTCTAGCTCTTTCTATAATCTTAGTCAAAGCATCTTTTGAGTAAAAATTTATAGTCTCAGCAGGTTTACCTTTTCTTAATTTATAGGCATATTTTTTATGCTCATAGTATCCTGTTCCAATACCAGAAATGACACCTAAGCCACCTTCTTTACTAACAGTTCCAGCTAATTGATCCCAACTTATACCAACTCCCATTCCACCTTGAATGATCGGATATTTTATTTCAAAATTTTTTATTTTCACTACTTACCTTTAACTGTTATTTTGGCAAATGATTTTTTGCCCTTTTGTAAGATATACTCACCACTTACTAATTTCATTTGTTCATCTAGCACTTTTTCTTGATTAATCTTGACAGCCTTAGCTTTGATATCCCTCCTAGCTTGTGAAGTCGAGTTAACTAGCTTAGTATCAACTAAAGCTTGACAAATCCACATCCCTTCACTTAAAACAAATTCATCCATTTGACTCGGAACTTCTTTATTTTTAAAAATCCTTTCAAATTCTTCTTTAGCTTTTTGCCCAGCTCCATTTCCGTGAAATCTATCAACTATTTCCATAGCTAAAGACTCTTTTATATCTTTTGGGTGCAAACTCAAATCTTTTACACCTTCGTTTAGCTCTTTTATTTCTTTTAAGCTCTTAGTTGATAAAAGTTCAAAATATCTCCACATAAGCAAATCAGAGATTGATAAAACCTTACCAAACATATCATTTGCTTCATCGCTAACGCCTATATAATTACCAAGTGATTTGCTCATTTTTTTAACCCCATCAAGCCCTTCTAAAATAGGCACCATTAAAACAGCTTGTTCATGCTCGGTATTATAGATTTTTTGTAATTGTCGTCCCATGAGCAGATTAAATCTTTGGTCAGTTCCTCCAAGCTCTACAGCTGAGTTTAAAAACACAGAATCATAACCTTGCAAAAGAGGGTACAAAAATTCATTTATAGCTATTGGAGAATTTGATTTATACCTTTTTGAAAAATCATCACGCTCTAACATTCTTGCAACTGTTAGATTTGAAGCCAAAGAAATCAAACCAGCAGTTCCTAATTCTTTTAGCCAATCTGAGTTGAATTTTATTATAGTTTTACTTTTATCAAGTATTTTATAAACTTGTTCTTCATAGGTTTTTGCATTTTGCTTAATTTGTTCAGCACTTAGTATTTTTCTAGTTTCATTTTTACCAGTTGGATCACCTATACTAGCTGTAAAATCTCCTATAATAAAATGAACAATCGCTCCATATTTTTGAAAAGTGGCTAATTTTTGCAATAAAACGGTATGCCCTAGGTGCAAATCAGGCGCAGTAGGATCAAAGCCTGCTTTTATATAATACGTTTTTCCAAGTTTGAAATAATCTTCTAAAAGTTTTAAAATCTTTGGCTCATCAATAAGCTCAAAACTTCCTCTTTTTATTTCACTTAGTGCTTCTTGTATTGTTTTTTGTATAGCTTCTTCCATTACACCTCTTCGTTATTTTTTATACGCATCTTGAGTTAAGAAAAAGTCAATGACTTTAACTTGCTTTTCTATAATTTTTTTTACTTCTTCCATATTAGAATTATTCATTCCAAATTCTATGGAACAATACTGCGCATAAGAATATTTTTCTCGTCCGTAATCTATGGCTAAAATATAAGACTCATATTTCAGCATATAAGTCAATAATCTAGCAAGCTCACCTTTGGTATTTGCCATAGAAATTACCATTTTATAATTATACATAGAATCTTGTATCCATTGACAAAATAGCATCTGCTCTTCTGCTTTTATTTTTTTATAAGCTTGTTCACACATCTTATGATGGATAACTGCTCTATTGCCTTCTTTAAAGGTTACAATAGCATCTCCAAACTTCGGATGACAACAACAATCAAATGATACATAATTTATGCTAAAATTTGAGTATATTAAGATGTTATCAAACTTAAATTTTTTAATTTTCTTTTTTAGGAAAGAAAGTCTTGACACAAAAGAGCTATTTTTTCTAATTTCTTTGTCTAATATCTTAGTAACATTTTTTAAATACTCTAAAACTATTGGTATTTTTTGTAAATTATGGATTTTACGATTTTTTGTGATATGTGGTACGCACTTAGAAAATATTGTGTCCAAAATATTTTTGCCACTTTTTTCGTTTAGCTCTTTTATTCTATTTGCACAAAGTGTTTTGATTGATTTTTTTGCTCTGCTTGTTTTTACAATAGAAAGCCAAGAACATCTTGGTATTAAATGCTCGGACGTTATTATAGATATCATATCAGAGCTTTTAAGCTCAGTTAATAATGGTTTCTTAATTCTGTTTATATAACATTCTAAGGCTTTATTTCCAACATCTGTATGTATTGCGTAAGCAAAATCATAAGCAGTTGCGCCCCTTGGCAAGGTAAAAGTATCTCCTCGTGGAGAAAAAACAACGATATCTTCACTAAATAAATCTTGCTTTGCATCAGAATAAAATTCTTCGACATTTTCGTTTGCAAAAGCAAGTGATTTTAACCAAGCTAGATTTGGCCCTTTGTCTGAGTTTGTTTTATAAAGCCAATGCGCTGCAATCCCAAATTCTGCTATTTTGTTCATATCAAAGGTTCGAATTTGCACTTCATAAACTTTTGAATCATAAAAAACTGTCGTATGCAAGGTTTGATATCCATTTTCTTTAGGAGTTGCAATATAGTCTTTAAATCTTGCTATCAAAGGTTTACATTTTGAGTGTATAATTCCTAAAGTTTTATAGCAATCAATTTGCTCAGGAACAAGTATTCTTATAGCAAGCAAGTCTAAAACTTCATCAATATTCACACCTTTTCTTTGCATTTTTAAGTAAATTGAATAATAATGTTTTATTCTTCCAAAAATTTTTATATTTTCTAGATTATAGCCATTTTGCTCTAAGCTTATTTTTGTACTTGCAATAAATTGATTAAAAAAAAGTTGAATTTGGTGCTGATGCTCTTTTATAAAAGTATCTATTTTTTGATAATCATCTGGATATTTATATAAAAAAGCTAAATCTTCTAAAGTATTTTTTATAGATGAAATTCCAAGTCTGTGTGCTATTGGTACATAAACTATCAAAGTCTCTTCTGCAATTCTTGTTTGCTTGGAGCGATGAAAGACATTTAAACTCATCATATTATGCAATCTATCGCAAAGTTTTATAAACAAAACCTTAGCATCATCTATGGAAGTCATAAGCATTTTTCTAAATGTAAGTGCTGAGGCTAACTCTTTTGTGTCTTGTGGCTCATTTAAGCCTTGACCTTTAATCTCACCAATTTTAGTAAGCCCATCAACTAAGAGCGCAATATCATCTCCATAGTTTTTTTTGATATATTCTAAATCATAGCCAGTATCTTCAACAACATCATGAAGTAAAGCTCCAGCCACAATAGTTTCATTTTTACTAAAATGTGCTACAATCGCAGCAACTAAGATAGGATGAACAGCGTAGTCACCGCCACTTTTTCGCTCCTGCCCCAAATGTGCTTTTATGCAAAAATCCATAACTAAATTTAGCTTTTTGCTAATCTTGATTTGCGTTGCTAAAATTTCTTTTGCATCTTCAATCTTTGATATGACTTTTATTTTCTCTAAAAAAGCATTCATAATTTTAGCTTGATTCGGATCTTATTCTTTTGGAACTAAACCCTCGATTTTTAATAAGCCACTAGCAATTTCATCAATAGCAATATCCGCGTATTTCATATTCAAGGTGTTTTGTTCTAACAAAGGCTTAGCGCCTTTACTTAAATCATTAGCTCTTTGCCCGACTGCAAGCGCTAAAATATATCTATCATTACTAACTTTTTCTAGTGCTTTTGCCATTCTCTCTTCTAGTCTCATCTTGTTTCCTTTAATCATTTTAGCTATTTAACCACAGAACATTTTGAAAAATCACCTTGAGCGATTTTTAGCAAATTGCCTTTTGCATTCATATTACTTACTATAATTGGCAAGCTATTATCTTTTGCTAAAGCAATCGCTGTATCATCCATAACTTTTATGTCATCATCAAGTGCTTCATCATAAGTAAGTTGTGCAAGTTTTTTAGCGTCTTTGTAAATAGCAGGATCTTTAGTATAAATTCCATCAACTTTGGTGGCTTTTATAAGCATACTCGCACCTATTTCAGTAGCTCTAAGTGTAGCTGCTGTGTCAGTTGTAAAATAAGGATTTCCAGTTCCAGCGGCAAAAATAACTACTCTTTGCTTTTCAAGGTGTCTTATAGCTCGCCTTACTACAAAACTTTCAGCGATTTGTTCCATTTTTATAGCAGTTTGAAGTCTTGCACTTATACCTTGATGCTCCAACGCTTCTTGCATAGCAACGCCATTTATAACAGTTGCCAACATTCCCATATAATCAGCACTTGTTCGCTTAATAATCCCATCAGCAGCAGCACTAACCCCACGGATAATATTACCTCCACCTATAACTATGCCAACTTCTATATCGTGATTGCTTAGCTCTTTTATCTCTTGGGCTATATAATTTAAAATCTGTGTATCAATCCCATAAGCATCTTCTCCAGCTAAAGCTTCACCTGAAAATTTTACAAGTACTCTTTTATTCATGGATACAATCCTTTAATTTAGGTGATTTTACCCAAAATTTGTTTAATGCTAGTTTAGCTTTGCGAAACTGACCATTCATAAAAAGGAATTACACTAATAGTAATATCATCGAAGCTTAGATTATTTGTATTTCCAATCGTTATAATCTCTATATTTTTACAAGCACTTTCTTTAATACTTTTTAAAATTTTTTCTTTATTTTGTTCAAAAATTAGTTCAGAAAAAAATGGACTTGCAAGTATAATTTTATTTGAAATTTCTAGAAAAAAATCAGCATTATCAAGATAATAAATATCTTCATTAAGCTTTAGTAATTCTAAAAAAACCATATTTTCAAATTCATTTTTAAACTTTTTATTATAAGAACTTAGATTTAAAAAAGCGTGATTATAAGTAAATATTTTTTTTACAGCCTTTGGATTTTTATATTTTTGCACAAAAAATATCCATGCATTTTCTAGATACTTAGCACTTAGATTATAAAATCTATCTTTTGAGACTTTTTTTGTTTTTTTTAGATTTGTAAAAAGTTGTAGAAGAGATTTTTTCTCAGCAATTGAATCAAAAAAAATTCTTAGACAAGATAATTCTATTTCATCTTTTGTATTTAATCGTAAAATCTCTTGCATCCGTTTTATTTTTAAAGGTTCATCAAGATTTACTAATTCACTAAAATTTCCATAGCGAAAAAAAGCATTAAAACTAGCTGTGATATTTTGGTATTTACTTTCATGAAGTAAAAATTCTTCAAAATCAAGAGGCATTAATTTTAATATTTTAAAGCCAAAAGGACAAAAATCTTTCTTAGAAGTTATTATGATATTATCACAATATGGCAATTTAAAGATGAAATCAAAATTTTCCAAAACTAAAACAATAATCTTATTTTCTTTTATAAAAATTTCTAAAGTATTTCTAAAAGTACCTTTAGATATATTTTCAAGTTTTTCAAAGTCATTTCTTAAATCTAAGAAATCAAGATACAAATAATCACTTTTTGAATATCTTGCTAAAAAATCATAAATTAAATATGTTTTACCAGCACTAGGAGGACCTTTAAGTAAAGTTTTTGGATGAGTAATTGTAATTTTTCGTTCAAGGAATTTTACTTTTGGAATTTCAGCTTCGTAGCAAGCCTCTAAGATATTCATTTTAAGCTTTAAGTTTTATTAATTTAAGCGCTTCTTTCACAGCATTTATATAGCTTAATTTTGATTTTTCTATTTTAGTATCATAAGCTATGTCAAAAGCTGTACCATGGTCTACTGAAGTTCTAATTATTGGAAGATTCAAAGTCATATTTATGCTCTCATAAAAATATAAACTTTTTAAAGCTATCAATCCTTGGTCATGATACATTGCAATAAAATATTTAAATTCTTTTCTATTTTTTGGACTAAAAGCAATATCAGGCACAAAAGCACCAAAAAAAACTTCCTTTTTCAGACTTTCATTTGCTTTTTTTATAGCTTTGTTGATTTTCTCTTCTTCGTCTCCCAAAACTCCATTATCTCCTGCATGAGGATTTAGTGCTAAAACTGCGATTTTATCAGCATTTAAGCATTTCGCAAAGTCAAGAAAAAAGCTTATAAGTTTTTTTGTTTTTATAGTTTGTGGTACATCTTTCAAAGGAATATGCTCACTAAAAAGCCCTACAAACATTTTGTCACAGCCTAAAACCATAAGGGCATCTTTTTTGAAATGATTCCTTAAAACTTCGGTATGTCCTTTAAATTTTATTCCAGCTTTTGCCCAAGCTTCTTTGTTTATTGGCAAGGTTACAAGTGCTTGAACTTCATTTTTTTTAGCTAAATTAATAGCGTCTCCAAAACTATGATAAGAATAAAAACCACTTTGTTTGGAGCATTTTTTTGGATTTATTTTAAAATATCCTTTTGTTTTATGAAGTGTAAAACTTTCAGGAACATTAAGCTCTAAAAGTTTACTAGCTTGATTTAACATTTTCTCATTTATACAATAAATTGGATTTACAAATTTACAAATTTGCTCATGTGATTTTAAAGCGATTTCTATACCTATGCCGTTTAAATCTCCTAAACTTACAGCTATTTTTGGCATATTATTATTTTCTATATCAGCCATTTAATCATACCTAAAATCAAGAAGCTTTTTCATATCTTTAATAGCTTCTGCTAAGCCTGTAAAAACAGCTCTAGCTATAATACTTTGTCCAATATTTAACTCTTGTATCTCTTTTATTTTTAAAATATATTCAAGATTTTGATAATTTAGCCCATGTCCAGCTGCTAAAAATAAACCTTGAAGCTTTGCAAATTTTGCTACATTTTGTAGTCTTTTTACTTCATCCTCTAGCAAAATTGCAAGTTTAGCCTTGCTAAAATCCAACTCTTTTATACTATGCTGTGATTTTTCAAGTCCTAAAAAAGCCATAGCGTAAATATTTGCATAAGCGCCAGTATGAAGCTCAACTGCGTCAGCCCCTAAGCTCTTTGCTAGTTTTATTTCTTCTTCTTTTGGGTCAATAAAAAGTGAAGTTTGAATATCAGATTTTTTTAATATTTCTAAGCATTTTTTTATTTTATCATAATTTTTGCTAAGTGCTAATCCGCCCTCAGTCGTAACTTCATCTCTACCCTCAGGCACTAAAGTTGCCCTAAATGGCTTTAACTTTAAGACTTGTCTGATAATATTTTCATTAATAGAGCATTCAAGATTTACAGGAATTTGAGCTAAAGATATTACATTTTTTGCATCTTCGTCGTTTATGTGCCGTCTGTCTTCTCTTAAATGAATTGTGATTTGAGATGCACCATTCATTTTGCAAATTCCAAGGGCGTCAAGAGGGCTAGGGTCATTTATCTTTCTAGCTTCTCTTAAAACTGCGATATGATCTATATTTACACCAAGTAGCATGAAAATCCTTAAAATACTTTCTTATATCATACCTTATAAAATATAAAAAAGTATTTACAAACTTTGTAAAAAATAAGCTTATAAATAAAATTTAAAAAATCAAATATTTTTATTTACTCTAGCTAGTTTAAAATTAACTAGCTAGTTAGGATTTCTTTATAATACTTTTAACTTAAAAATGTGATTTTATTAGTCACATCTTCTGTGATGATGGTGATGTTCGTCATGACCATCATGTCCCCAAAAATGCCAAAAACTTGAACTTTTAACTAGTTTTCCATCTTTGTATCTTAGAGTTTTTCCAATTTTTTGACCACCATGATAAAAAGAAACTTTTTTCAATTTTCCACTATCACTATATTTCACTACTTTACCTTCTTTATAGCCATTTACATAAATTTTTGTTTCTTTTATTTTGCCATTTTTATGGTATATTTTTTCTGTACCTTCTTTATGACCATTTATATACGAAACTTTTGATCTTATCTTAGAGTTTTTAAAGTAAGTTATAGCCTCGCCATTTTTGTAACTATTTTTATAAACAACTTTTGCTCTTAATGCACCATCTTCATTAAAAATCTTTTCATCACCATTTTTATTTCCATTCAAATAAGTAGATTCTTTTCGAAGTTTTTTGTCATGATTGTATCTTTTGACAATACCACTATAAGGAGTCTTATCACCTTTTACATATACTCTAAATTTTTTATAGACTAAAGTATTTACATTGACACCTTTCGCTGTCTTTACACTTGTATTCGCATCTACTTTTTGTACCACATTTGCATTTGCAAACACACCAAATAACCCTAATACCAAACTAACCATAACTAAGCATTTTTTCATTTTTATCTCCTAATGTATTTTTGCTTAAGAGAATTATATAAGTATTGAGTTAATGAATATTCTTAAATAATTAATAAAAAATAAACAATTTCTTGATTTAACTTGATTATATATTTAGGTATATATTTTAAGTAGTTATAAAGTTAATTTTTAGTAATTTTTATTTCTTAATGATTTTAATACTTGTTTGATAATATTTTAATTAATTGAGTGTTTAAGATTTATAGGTATTTGAGCTAAAAATATGATATTTTGGTATCTTTATAGTTTATTAGATTTTATAAAATTACAATAAAATCTATTGTATAAGTAGCATAGAAGTTCTGCATAAAACAAGTTTATATTTTAATTTACCCTAGCTAGTTGAAAATCAATCAGCTAGAGCCATATTTTTTTATAGTACTTTTAACTTAAAAATATGATTTTATTAGTCACATCTTCTGTGATCACGGTGATGTTCGTCATAGTCATCATGTCCCCAAAAATGCCAAAAACTTGAACTATTAACTACTTTTCCATTTTCGTATCTTAGGGTTTTTGAGACTTTTTGACCAATATGAAAAAATGAGACTTTTTCTAGTTCCCCATCATTGCTATATCTTATTTCTTTACCTTCTTTATAGCCATTTACATAAAAATTTCTTTCTTTTAATTTACCATTATTATAATATATTTTTTCAACACCTTCTTTATGACCTTTTATGTAAATAACATTTGATTTTATCTTAGAATTTTTAAAGTATCTAATAGCTTCACCATTTTTAAAGCCATTTTTGTAAATATATTTTGCTCTTATTGAAGCATCTTTATAAAAAATTTCTTCTTCACCATTTTTGTTTCCATTTAAATAAATAGATACTTGACTTAATTTATTATCAAGATTATATTTTTTAACAATACCACTATAAGGAGTTTTTGTACCCTTTACATACGCTCTAAAATTTTTATAAATTAAAGTATTTGCATCGATACTTTCTGCCATATTTATACTTGTACTCGCATCTACTTTTTGTACTACATTCGCACTTGCAAACACACCAAATAACCCTAATATTAAACTAAACATAACTAAGCATTTTTTCATTTTTATCTCCTAATGTATTTTTGCTTAAGAGAATTAT
>JAACJU010000015.1:23269-23781 GCA_021378565.1 Arcobacter sp. LC1
TATATAAGTATTGAGTTAATGAATATTCTTAAATTATTAATAAAAAAGAAATGATTTCTTGACTTAGCTTTATGAAATATTTAAGTGTAAGTTTTTAGTACTATTTAAATAATTTATTTTAGCTAACCCTCGAGTGAAGGCTAGCTATAAATTTAAAATTATAATTTTTGAGTAATTTTAGGCTTAGTAAAAGCATTGACAGGTAAAATCTCATCTTCATATTTCTCAACTTGTGCTAAACAAGTATGAGCTATATTACTTTGAGATAATTTTGATGCACCTTTATCAATTGTTAAAATATTTGCATTACCATGTAAACAAAGTGATTTTTCACCCCATTTGACAGGAGAATACCAAGCACCTTCACATAATATTGCAACATTTTCTCTAACAGTAGAAGTTACAATAACACCAGCTAATACTTCACCTCTAGTATTAAAAACTCTTACTATATCATTTGTTTTTAATCCTCTTTTTTTAGCATTTTTAGGATGCATTAAAATAGGCTCTCT
>JAACJU010000016.1:0-19865 GCA_021378565.1 Arcobacter sp. LC1
ATAAAAATAATTATTTATTTTAAAGTCTTAAAATACTTTTCACTTTCAAAAAAAACTAAAAAACTAAAAACTAAAATTAAAGTAAGAATTAGAACAAAATCTAAAATAAAACTACAAAGATTTTTTAGCCTAGGATATTTTTGCAAAGTTTTTAGATATTTTTTGTGTTAAAATAAGATTTAACGATTTTGATTTAAGTTTTTGATAAATTTATTAGAAGTATTAATTTTTGATTTAGTTTGTGAAATAAGAAAATCGGGCAAAAGCCCGAAAACCTTTATACGATTGTTACATTTTCAGCTTGTGGGCCTTTTTGTCCTTGACCGATTTCAAAAGATACTTTTTGACCGTCGTCTAGAGTAACTCTACCGTAACCATTATGGTTTACTTGTCTGAAATGTACGAATACATCATCTCCTCCATTTTCAGGTTGGATAAATCCGAAACCTTTCTCACTGTTAAACCATTTTACGGTGCCGTTCATTTGTTCTGACATCTTTTTCCTTTTATTTCTCTTGTGCGTGGCACATTGAAGATGAAGTGTTCGCATAGAAGTATTTTATATTGTATAACTCCTGTCATCAATAGTCCCAACTCTAAGATGAAGCATCTAATCATCTGTCAAGGCATCATTATAGCCAAGTTTATTTTAAAAACAAGCTTAAAGAAAGGATATTTTAATAATTATAAAGCTTTTTATAGCTTTTGTCATATTTTTGTAGCTTATAAATACGAATTATATTTTTTAGAATAAGAAGATATTTCTTGCCAATGCCTGAATAGCTATACATAGTTTGACTAAGTTTCATCCCATTTAAGTCCTCGTGCCTAGCTCTTAGCTCGTATCTTACGTTCCTAAATTTCCAATAAGCTCTGTTTGCATTTAGATTTAATAAATACTTATCAACTGAAGCTTCAAGGGAGGGAAAAATTTGTATTTTGTTTTTTGCATCTTTATCTCTATTTTTAGGCACAAGTCCCACTTCTCCAAAAGTCCAATGTCCAAAAATATTATTTGCTTGTCTTACGAAACGACTTTTTCCCCAAGCACTCTCAACTACAGCTTGAGCTAACGCTTGCGATACTGGCACTATATCTATTTTTTTTAGATAGTCTATTCTTGAATAAAAGCTTTTTATTCTATATTTTTTTCTTAGTTTTAATAAATCTTTAAAATATCTTGAATTTGTTCTAACACTTAAAATCCCTCCTGGCAATACTTTATCAACTAAAGCTCTTTCTTTTAGAATTTTTTTATTTTCTTTGATTATTATTTTTGCTAAATAAGAAAAAAAGAATTCTTTTTGCTTTTTACTAGGCATTCTGTAATATCTACCTGGGAAGCCGTTATGTGCTTGCAAGCTCAAACAGCCAAGCAAAAAAACTAGACTTAGTCTTTTTGTAAATAGTTTTGCTAAATTTTTTAAAGATAACTTTCTAGATAATTTTTGAGATAATTCTAGGAGAAAATCTAAAAACAATTTTAAAGATATTTCTAAAGGCAAAGTGAAAATACCTTTGTAACTTTTCCTTCAAAAAACAAAGAATCATCTTCAAGAGAAATCTTTAGCTCTTCTTTGCTTTTTGGATAAACTTTAGCTTTGTTTTCTAAAAGCTTAGAGTTAAAAGCTTGTAAAAAACAAGCGCACATTCCTGTGCCACAAGCTAGGGTTTCATTTTCAACACCTCGCTCGTAAGTCCGAACAAAAAGTTTTTTATCTTTAATCATTGCAAAATTTACATTTGCATTGTATTTTTTTCTAAATTTTAGCGCTAAAACTTTATCAAATTTATTTAAATCATCCACAAAAGTCACAAGGTGAGGAACTCCTGTGTCGATTAAATCCCAAGTAAAGCCATCTTCGCTAAATGTTTCTTTTAAGATTTTTGCCTTTGGCATTTGGCTTTTTACAAAATCTTTAGATGTTAGTTCGCAAGATATTAAGCCAACATCACTAAGAAAGCTTAGTTTTTTATCATCTTTTACAAGATTGTTGCTAAAAGCGTAGTGCGCAGCCGCTCTGGTTCCATTTCCGCACATACTAGCTTTTGAACCGTCGCTGTTATAAAAATCCCAAGCAAAATCAGCTTTAGGTTCTTTGGAAGGGATTAGGACAATCAATCCATCAGCACCTATGCCTTCTTGTCTAAGGCATAATTGTTTTGCAAGGTATGAATAATCATCTCGTTTAAAGGTATGAAAAATAATAAAATCATTTCCACTAGCATTGTATTTTTGGTAAGTCACGATTTAGCTCCTCTATGAAAATATCAATACTTTTTTGCAAGAACTTCAAATCTCTTGAATTATCTATTATATAAGTTGCAAGTTTTTTCTTTTTTTCTATGTCCATTTGGTTTGATATTTTTAGCTTTGCTTCTTGCTCGCTTATTTTATCTCTTTTTTCTAGTCTTTTAACTTGAATTTTATAAGGAGTGTAAATTATTAAGCTTTTAGCAATATTATAATGTTGCTTCTCAAAAAACAAGGGAATGTCTATAAAATAAGTTTTTTTTGCTTTTTTGAAAATTCTAGCTTGTTTTATTATCTCAACTTTTATTTTTGGATGAAGAAAATGTTCTAACTTTAGTTTTTCTTCAACTTCTGCAAAGATTATTTTTCCTAGCTTTTTTCTTAGGACTTTTTTATTTTCTATATATTGCCCACCAAACATTTTGGCTATTTGTTCATAGTGAATATCTAGCAAATCGTGTGCTATTTCATCAGCGTCAATAGTCAAATACCCATATATTTTTAGTATGCTACAAACTGTGCTTTTGCCACTTGCTATGCCACCTGTTAAGGCTAGGGCATATTCAAAATCATCTTCCATCTTTTATCTTTTTGCAAAACCTAAAAGCTCTTTATTTACAAAGCTTGGATGAACAAAAGAAGCAAGTTGTAGCTCTGAATTATAATACTTTAAATCTTGTAATAAATCTGAAGTTTGTAAAACTATATCTGCTGTTGGGTGGTATTTTTTTGAAGCTAGCACGGCTGTTGTGTGTCCAAAGCTAAAAGGCATAGCTATCCAAAATGCTTCACCACTTAGTAATAAATCATTTTTTAGTTTTTCTATATCATCAAAATATGAAGTGCTAAGAAAAGTTATAAGTCCATCGGCATTTAAAATTTTATATGCTTGGTCTATAAATTCTTTACTTAGTTCAAATTTTTGAGTTACGATTATAACATCAAAGCTTTTTTCTTTGCACTCACTTAGTTTATCTATATTTTTATAGCTTACTTTTGCTTTGTGTTTTTGAAGTTCATTTTTAAAGTCTTCTTTGAAATCTTTTTCGCAAGTTCCAAGAATAAGGATATTTTCTGCACGGGGATAGGTGCACAAAGGCACGTGGCTTAGCATTTCGTTGAAAGCATATTCACTTATATTTGATTTTGACATATTTTATCCTTATTTTATAAATTAAAATTTCTAGTATGATACCAAAAAAACTTTGAAACCCTAAGAAATAAAGTCTTGTAACAATCAAATTAAGTCTTCTTTGTTTCTTATTTTCTTCTTGCTATCTTCTTGTTTGGAGGGGTTTAACCTAGCCATAATATATCTTTTAATATAATATATAAATTTACTAAAATATATTTTTCTTAAGGATTAAGATATGCTTTTGACTCCAGGGCCAACTCCTGTACCAGAATTTGCAAGAGTAGCGATGTCAGGACAAACTTTGCATCACAGAACGCCAGAATTTGAAAACATTTTCAAAGTTACTAGAGAATTATTACTTAAAATGTATAATATGCCTGAAGTGCTTATACTTGCTAGTTCTGGCACAGGTGCTATGGAAGCTAGCCTTAGAAATTTATGTACAAAAAAAGCCCTTATTGTAAACTCAGGAAAATTTGGGCAAAGATTTACACAAATTTGTGAAGCTTTTGATATGGATTTTATAGAGTTAAAAAATGCTTGGGATACTCCTGTTTGTTTGAATGAAGTAAAAAAAACCTTAGAACAAAATGAGGATATTGATACTATTTGTGTACAGATTTGCGAAAGCTCAGGAGGGCTTAGACAGCCTGTTGAGCAACTTGCAAAACTTGCAAAAGAAATAAATCCAAACATTATGATTATAGCTGATGGGATTACTGCTTTTGGAGTTGAAAAAATCGATACAAAAAATATTGACGCTTTTATAGCAGGTAGCCAAAAAGCTATGATGTTGCCACCAGGATTAAGCTTTATTGGGTTAAGCCAAAAAGCTGTGCAAAAATTAGAATCATCTTCAAAAGGGTATTATTTTAATCTTTGGCTTGAACTCAAAAAACAAAAACAAAATACAACAGCTTGGACGCCAGCTACTACTTTAATCATAGGCTTAAAGGCAGTTTTAGAAAAAATAGAAGCTAAGGGCTTGCAAAACCTTTATGATGATACTGCTTTAAGAGCAAGGGCTTGTAAAAAAGCACTCGAAGCTCTTGGGCTTAAAATCTACCCAAAAACATCTGCAAAAGCTATGAATACTGTTTGTCTGCAAAATGCAAATAGACTAAGAAAGATTTTAAAAGATAAATATAATGTGAATATTGCAGGTGGACAAGATGGCTTGAAAGACAAAATTTTTAGAATAAATAATATGGGATTTGTAAAAGACTTTGAGACTTCATGGGTTTTAAATGCTATTGAGCTAACTTTGGATGAAATGGGAATAAGAAAGTTTGATTCAACTGCGAATAAAGTTTTTTTAGCCTGTGTTTATCAGAATGCAAAAAGTTGTAAAAATGTTTGAACACGAAATTCCTAAAGGAAGTGCTTTATATTTTGGCAAGAATGCTAGAAAAAAAAGGCAAATTGAGGCAAGTGTTGCTAAGATTTTTTATGCTAATGATTTTGAGGAAATTTTAACTCCTATATTTTCATATAGCGGACATCAAGCAATAGAAAATACAAGCAAACTAATAACAATTTCAAGCGAGCATAATACAAAATTAGCACTAAGAGCTGATTCAACTCTTGATGTAGTTAGGATTATTTCTAAAAGATTAGGGCGAACTACAAAGCATAGGAAATGGTTTTATATCCAAGATATTTTTGCTTATCCATCTTCACAAAGATACCAAATAGGGTGTGAGTGGTTAAAACATGATAATATTTTGGATGTTATTTTGCTAAACATTAAGATCTTTGAAGAGCTAAAGATTGAAACTTATTTTCAAATATCAAATATAAATATTCCTGCATTAGTAGCAAAAAATTTAAAAATCGATATAAAAGTTTTTCAAGAATTAGACCTTGATTATTTGCTTAGCTTGGCTTGTCCTTGGCTTGAAGCTTTGCTTGAAGTAAAAGATTTAAAAACTCTTGAGCAAAGTTTAGAAGTAGTTCCGCAGTTTTTAAAAGAAGAGCTAGAAAAGTTGCAAAATTTGGTAAAAAAAATACCTTGTGAAAAAATAGAAAAAATAATAATTTCGCCCTTGTATTGTGGAAATATGAAGTATTATGATGATATTTATTTTAGAAGTGTGAAAAATAATCTTACAATCTCAAGAGGTGGAGCTTACAAAAGTGAAGGTATGCGCTCTTTAGGCTTTGCTTTGTTTACAAACAATTTATTAAAATCGATTGAGGAATAATCTATGAATGCAGATGTAGTAGTTGGGATTCAGTGGGGAGATGAAGGCAAGGGTAAGATAGTTGATATGCTTGCGCAAAAATATGATGTGGTTTGCAGAAGTCAAGGCGGACACAACGCAGGGCATACTATTTGGGTTAATGGTATTAAATATGCTTTGCACTTGATGCCTTCAGGGATACTAAATCCAAATGCAGTAAATATTATAGGAAATGGAGTTGTTTTATGTCCTAGTGCCTTGATTAGTGAAATGAGCCAATTTGAACAGCTTGAAGGACGACTTTTTATAAGCGATAAGGCGCATTTAAATCTAGGCTATCATAGTATGATTGATGAAGCTAAAGAAAAGTTAAAAGGCACAAAAGCGATAGGCACAACAAAAAAAGGCATAGGTCCTGCATACTCAGATAAAATAAATCGCATAGGATTTAGAGCGAGTGAGCTTAAAAATCCAAAACAACTTTGTGCTAAGATATTGGAATATTTTAAGCAAAATGAAGTTGTTTTTAATGTTTTAGAGCTGAAATTACCAAAAGAAAAAGAACTTTTAGCTGAGCTTGAAGAGTATTTTATAAAACTTAACCCTTTTATAGTAGATACGATAAGATTGCTTTGGTCTTATCTTGATGAAAATAAAAAAGTTTTACTTGAAGGTGCGCAAGGAAGTATGCTTGATATTGACCACGGAACTTATCCATATGTAACAAGTTCTAGTACAATTTCAGGCGGAGCTTGCGTGGGACTTGGACTAGCTCCAAAAAATATAGGAAAAACAATAGGAATCTTAAAAGCGTATTGTACAAGAGTAGGAAATGGACCTTTTGTTAGTGAAGATTTTGGAAGAGATAGCGATACTTTAGCAGATAAAGGAAAAGAGTTTGGCACAACTACGGGGCGAAAAAGAAGATGTGGTTGGCTTGATTTGGTGGCTGCAAAATATGCTTGTAGATTAAATGGTTGTGATGAACTAGCTTTGATGAAATTAGATGTCTTAGACGGATTCAAAGAAGTTAAAATTTGTGTAAAATATACAAAAGATTCTAAGACTATTGATTATTTTCCTTCATCTTTAGAAGGATTTGAGCCTGTTTATGAAATCTTAGAGGGTTGGGATAGCTCTTTGGGGATTAAGGATTTTGAAAAATTACCGATGAATGCAAAGAAATATATTAAAAAAATTGAAGAAATCACAAATGTTAAAGTTGGAATAATCTCAACTTCACCTGAGCGTGATGATACCATAATAAGAGGATAGGCTATGAAAATAAAATTACACCATACACCTTATGTTTCAAGAAAAATTACAAGAGATTTGATATCTTGTGAACTTGTGGAAACTAGACAAGAAAAAAATGCAATTTGCGCTCAAATTGAAAAACTTTTAGATGAAGATATTGAAAACGAACTTGACTTAGATGAAAAAGTAAATGTTATGCTCGATAAAGAGGAAGATGACATAGAATACTATCATGCAAATTATAGGGAATTGTTTTGGATGGTAAAAAGAAGAGTAGCTAGCGAAAATAATGTTATTTTAAATAATGAAGATAGAATATCAGATATTTCGCATAAAATTTTAGACTATTTATGGGAAGAGGATTTTATTCATTATGTTTGTTCAGACAATCAAATAAAAAATATAATCTCTAATTCAATCGAAGAGTTTACTGCAGGTTTTGAGGAAGCTGATACAATAGTTTATGAAAAATTAAGAAATTATAAAAGAAAAATAATCCCAGGAACTGAAGAATATGATTTGCTTTATGAGAGGCTTTATGAAGAAGAGCTAATGAAAAGAGGTTTAGCGTAAAATGCAAAAAGTTTATTTATACCTAGAAAATGGAACTTTTCTAGAAGCCAATTCTTTTGGAGCAATGGGTACTTGTGTTGGAGAAGTTGTTTTTAACACTTCAATGACTGGCTATCAAGAGATAACAAGTGATCCAAGCTATGCAGGGCAATTTATCACTTTTACTATGCCTGAGATTGGAAATGTGGGTGTTAATCCTGATGATATGGAAAGCACAAAACTTCATTGCAAGGGTGTGCTTGTTAGAACGTATCATAAAAAATATTCAAATTATAGAGCAAAAAGCTCTTATGATGAATTACTTAAAGAGCATAATGTTTTAGGAATTTGTGATATTGATACTAGATTTTTAACTAAAATGCTAAGAAATGAAGGTGCTATGATGATGGTGGCTTCAACAGAAATTAAAGATAAAAATGAGCTAGCCAAAATATTAGAAAAAAGCCCTAGAATTGAAGATATAAATTATATAAAAGAAGTTACAACTAAAGAGCCTTATATACACAAACTTGGTGCTTGGAATCATAAGGCACAAGAATACTCAAAAGCTATGATGAGTGATAAAAAGATTCTTGTTATTGATTTTGGAGTTAAGCGAAATATTTTAAATGAGTTAGTTGAAGCTGGGCTTGAAGTCGAAGTAATAAGTGCAGATTTTAACGCCAAAGATTTGATTAAAAGGTTTGAAGATAAAGAAATCGGCGGTATTTTTCTATCAAACGGGCCAGGTGATCCTCTTACTTTGAATGAAGAAGCAAGCGAAATAAAAAAACTAATAAATACAAAAATCCCTATTTTTGGAATATGCCTAGGGCACCAAATGCTTTCAATTGCTCATGGATTTAATACCTTTAAATTAAAATTTGGGCAACATGGCGCTAATCATCCTGTATTTAATGACAAAAAAACTGTAGAAATCACAGCGCAAAATCACAACTATAATGTACCAAAAGAAATAGAAAAAATAGCTAAGATTACTCATCTGAATTTGTTTGATAAAACTATTGAAGGAGTGAAGTACTCAAATAAAAATATTTTTTCAGTACAGCACCACCCAGAAGCTAGTCCAGGACCGCATGAATCAAAGTATATTTTTAAACAATTTGCTGATTTAGTTCATGCTATAGAATAGAATTTGATTCTTAATAAAGAGCTATTTTATAGCTATTGTACCTGATTAAATAACATTTTATATTTTTTAGTAGCCAATGTAATGTATAAGGTATAAAAAGATTCTGTAAGTTGCCAAACTAGCAATTCCTGCTATGATTCCAGCTAAAATATCATCTCCCATGACACCTAAACCACCTTTGACTTTTTCATCAATTGTGCCTATAAAAGATGGTTTCCAAATATCAAAAATCCTAAAATAAACAAAACATAAAATAGCAAGAGGAATCATATTTTCTTTATTTATATTACAAAATATCAAAGCTAGCCAAACACCAACTAATTCATCAATAACTATCTCTTGTGAATCGTGCGTTTTCACTTCTTTTTCGTAAACATCAATTTCTCTAATAGCAATCAAAGTTATCAAAACACTTAGATAAAATAAGCTAGCAAGGCTAATAAATTGTAAAAGCACAATTCCGATAATCAAAGAGATTAGGCTCCCCGCAGTTCCAGGTGCTTTTGGACTAAGCCCTGAGTAAAAAACTGTTAAAAATATCTTTCTCATTTTTTATGCTTTTTTTCAATGTCTAATTTTTTTCTTTTTTCCCAAAGAGATTTTCTTGAAATCCCTAATTTTTTGCTAAGTTCAGTATCAGGGTATTTATCTTGAAAGCTTGTTACCATAAGTTTAACATAATTATTTATAGTCATAATGTTGCGATTAAATGTTAGCGTATCTGGATTTGTTATTTTAATTTTTTTAAATGGGCTAACAGGTTCTTCTTCATAGGAGAATAATATAACATTCGATTTTTTTACTATTTGGCATAGTAATTCTTTATGCTTAGCTTTTAAGTCATCAAAGCCACTAATAAAATAGAGATTTTTATTATTTAGCTTTAGCCCCTTTTTCCAATTTTCTTTTGTAATGTCATAAAATTTTAGATTTTTTTTCATCTTTGCGCTTAAATCAAAAGCAAGCTTTTCGGCGCATTTTTGAGAATTCGTTTCTATCATCAAAGGTAAGCTGTGAAGGGGTTCGATAAAAGGTGTATCTATATCCATAAAATGAAAATCTACATAGGCTCTTAGCATTCGAATTTCTTCTTTTATATTTTTGCATTCTTTATAGTGGTAAATTTTTCTTATAAGTTCATCCATGACAAAAGGCTTCATAATATAATCTTTTGCCCCAGCTTTTATAGGCTTAGTTACTGTTTCGCTACTTATGTATGAAACCAATAAAATAATTATCGATTTTTTATAAACACTTATTATCTTTTTATAGTCGCAAGGATTTAACGAAGTTGATAATAAAATAATATCATAGTCTTTTGTTTTTTGTAAAATCTGACTTGTTGTCTCAAAAAAATCGCAGTTATTTCCGTCTTCTATAAGTCTAGAAGATATTTTTTGTGCTAGGTAAATTTCATTTTCTAATATTAATATGTTCATTTATTTTTTCCAGTTGTGATATTTTAAATTTGCAAGGCAGTAAACACTAAGTGCAAGCCCTTCGCCTATGTAGCCAAAGCCCTCTTCAGTTGTAGCCTTTATATTTATAAATTGTTTTTTTAATCCTAGTAGTTTTGAAAGATTTGTTTTTATATTTTCTTTAAAAGGGGAGATTTTTGGTTTTTGCGCTTTGATAGTAAAATCAATATTTATGAGCCTAAAGCCGATATTATGAATAAAATTAAGAATAACTTCAAGCAAAACTACTGAAGATATATTTTTGTATTTTTCATCATTATCAGGAAAAAAATCTCCAATATCCCCAGCACCAACAGCGCCTAGAAGTGCATCAATTAAAGCATGAATCAAAACATCTCCATCGCTATGAGCCTTGAAGCCATAGTCAAGTCCTAAATCAAGTCCTCCTAAAAACATTTTTTTATTTTCGCAAAAAGCGTGCAAGTCATAGCCAAAGCCTGTAAAAATATCTTTTGATGGCGCTTTTAGTTTAGACAAAATGGCTTTATCTTGATTAAAAGTTAGCTTTAAAGCTTTTTTGCTTCCCTCTATATAAAAAATATTTTCTCCCAAAGCTTTAATAGCCGAGCTTTCATCGCTAAATATTTTGTTATTTTTGCTAGCTTGTTCTAAAGCTTTTTTTAAAATACTTGTTTTTGATAATTGGGGTGTTTGAATAAGCTTAACTTCATCTCTATTTATAGGTTTATTTTCATAAACACAGCTATCACTTGGAGTTATAAAAGGTACTATGCAAGACGCTTTTTCTTTGTTTTTTATTAGCTCTTCTGTGGTGCTTTTGTCAATAAAAACTCTTGAACTGTCTGTTACCATAGTATAAGCGCTCTCACTTTGCTTAAGGGCATTTTTTAAAGACTCTTGCCTTGAAGCACCACCTTCTATAAAGATAAATTCATCAGAAAAATTTTTCATATATTTGCACTCAAGTTTGGAAGATACTATAATGATTTTAGAAAAATCATAAGTCTTAGCAAGCTTTTTAGCAAGAACTAACCATAAAGGTTTATGATTAGTTCTAAGCCATTGCTTTTTTGTTTTACTAGAAAATCTACTAGAGCTTCCAGCTGCTAATATTACTAAGTTTATTTCTGACAAAAATTCTCCTATGGGTAATAAAGTTACAAATTATAGTATTTTTTAGCTTAAAATTTAAGAAAATTACTATTGTTCTTTTAGAGTTTAAGTTTTAAGCTTTTTTTTCTAGTATTTTGCATATATTTTTAGCTAAACCTTCTTTAAAGTTGCGATATAATCGCACTTTTAAGAAATATTTCTTAAATCTTAAAAAATTAATCCTTCAGCAAAATTTTATATAGCTTTTGCTAAAGTGTAACAATAATAAACAAAAATACAAAAAATGAATGAGGCACAAATGAGAGAGTGGCTAGAAAAACACAAAAATGATAAAGTAAGAACACAGATGCATTATGCAAAAAAAGGCATTATTACACCTGATATGGAGTATGTTGCAAAACAAGAGAATTTAGAAGCTGAGCTTATAAGAAGTGAGGTTGCAAGAGGTAGGATGATAATCCCTGCAAATGTAAATCATAAAAACTTAAATCCTATGGCAATAGGAATTGCAAGTAAATGTAAAATAAATGCAAATATTGGTTCATCTTCGTTAGCAAGTGATATAGAAGAAGAAATAAATAAAGTTGATGTTAGCTTGAAATATGGCGCTGATACTATTATGGATTTAAGTACAGGTGGAGATTTGGACGCTATAAGAGCTGCAATTATTGCGCACTCAAATGTGCCAATAGGAACTGTGCCAATGTATCAAATATTGCACGATTGCAATAATAATATTGAAGAGCTAACTATTGAAAATATGCTTGGAGTTTTAGTAAAACAAGCTAAGCAAGGGGTTAGTTATTTTACCATTCATGTTGGATTTTTACTTAGATTTATGCCTTTAATTGCCAAAAGAAAAATGGGAATAGTAAGTAGAGGCGGTTCTTTGATGGCTTCTTGGATGATGCATTATCACAGAGAAAATCCATTTTATGAAGCTTTTGATGATATTTTGGCAATTTGTCAAAAATATGATGTTGCTTTGTCTTTGGGCGATAGCTTGAGACCTGGTTGTTTGCATGACGCAAGTGATAAAGCGCAGATGCTGGAACTTCAAGTTTTAGGAGAACTTACACTAAGAGCTTGGGAAAAAGATGTACAGATTATCATAGAAGGTCCTGGGCATATTCCACTAAATCAAATTGAACGAAATATGAAAATAGAAAGAGAATATTGTCATGAAGCACCTTTTTATATTTTAGGGCCATTAACTACTGATATTGGCGCTGGGTATGACCATATTTCTTCTGCTATTGGTGCTGCTGTTGGGGCTTGGCATGGGGCTTCTATGCTTTGTTATGTTACTCAAAAAGAACATCTTGGACTTCCAAACGCTGATGATGTAAGAGAAGGAATTATAGCTTATAAAATTGCTGCACATAGTGCTGATATTGCAAGAGGGCGAAAAGACGCTAGAAAAATAGATGATGAAATGAGTGACGCTAGATATGGATTTGATTGGAATAAGCAATTTGAGCTTTGTTTTGATGGCGAAAGAGCTAGAGAATTTCATGATGAAACCTTGCCACAAGATGTTTTTAAAGAAGCAGAATTTTGCTCAATGTGTGGGCCAAAATTTTGTAGCTATAAGATTTCTCAAAAAATTATAGAAAACCATCCTTCTTTGGAGGACTAGGTTTTTGATGATACCTAAACTAATACAAAGGAGCTAGAATGAGTGATATGTTGCAGATTAGAAGGTAAAGATACGCTTTAGGTTTATCGCAAGATTTCAAAAAGTTTTTAATATATTAAGGATTAATATGAAAAAAGTTATTGCAGTTATATTTTGTTTATTCGCGTTTTATGGTCTTTCTTTTGCAAAAGAAGTAAAAATTGGTGTTGTTCTACCTATGAGTGGACCTCTTGGTGGCTACGGACAAGCTACTTATAAAGGGATTGAACTTATGAATAAGCTTTCTCCAAAATTAAAAAATGGAGACACCGTTAAAATCGTTTTACTTGACAACAAAAGTGGTAAAATAGAAACAGCGAATGCTATGCAAAGACTTGTATCACAAGATAAAGTTTCTGCAGTAATCGGAGCTGTAACTTCAAGTAATACTTTAGCTATTACAGGAATTGCTGATAAAAATAAAGTACCTTTGATTGCTCCAACTGCTACAAATGTTTTGATAACAAAGGGAAGAAAATATGTTTCAAGAATTTGTTTTACTGATTCTTTCCAAGGTACAGTTGGCGCAAATTTTGCTTATAAAACTCTAAAAGCTAGAAAAGTTGTAGTTATTACAGATATTAAAAATGACTATTCAATAGGAATTTCAAAAGTATTTAAACATGCTTTCAAAAAACTTGGTGGTAAAATCTTAGCAGTTGAGCAAATATCTCAAGGCGACACAGATTTTAGGGCTATACTTTCACATGTAAAAAACTTGAAACCTGATTTAATATATATTCCTTTTTATTCTTCTGAAGCTGCTTTGATAGCTCTTCAATCAAAACAATTAGGAATCAAAGCAAAATTTTTAGGATCTGATGGTATGGCATCTGAACCTGTATTTTTTACTTCTGGAAAAGATGCTGTAAATGGTTTTTATTCAACTGATTTATATAGTAACTCATCTCCAAAAACTACAAAATTAAGTAAAGTATTTGCAAAAGCTTATAAAAAAGCATATCACAAAGGTGTACATCCTTTTGCAGCAATGAGTGCTGATGCTTATAACTTTATAGTTCATGCTATGAATGCTTGTAAAGATCCATCTAATTCAATTTGTGTAAACAAAAACATTAGAGCAATTAAAAATTTTAAAGGTGTTTCAGGAGTTATTTCTTTGGATTCACACGGAAATGCTGTGAGATCTGCTGTTATTAATATAGTAAAAAATGGAAAAGATAAATATCTTACAACTGTAAACCCTTAAGTAGATGTGATGGATTTCAGCACTTTTTTACAACAGTTTTTTAATAGTCTTAGCTTGGGGTCAATGTATGCCCTCATAGCTATAGGCTATACGATGATATATGGAGTTTTAAGACTGATCAATTTCGCTCATGGCGATATTATGATGGTTGGGGCATTTGCGGCGTTTCTTATAGGTAATTATTTAGGCTTAGGCTTGCTTGGTTCTTCCTTGCTTGCCATAGTTTTTTGTGCTTTGCTAGGAGTAGCAACTGATAAAATCGCATACAAGCCTATTAGGCATGCCCCTAGGATTTCATTATTGATTACAGCAATTGGCGTTAGTTTTTTTCTTGAAAACTTCGTCAATGTTGTTTTGGGTGGAGCGCCAACAGCGTTTCCTGTTCCAGATTTTTTCGAAAAACCTATGCACATTATGGGAGCAGTATTATTACCACTTGGTTTTATAGTTCCTATAATTACTGTGGTGTTACTTATTATCGTATTACTTGTTTTGTATAAGACAAAATACGGAATGGCAATAAGAGCTTTAGCTTTTGATATTAAAACTGTGTCCTTAATGGGTATAGATTCAAATATGATTATTTCTATTGTTTTTGCAATGGGTTCATCATTAGCAGCCGTTGGCGGTATATTTTGGGCTATTTCATATCCTATAATTACACCTTATATGGGCACTTTGATAGGATTAAAAGCTTTTGCAGCAGCAGTTTTAGGCGGTATTGGCTCAGTCACAGGAGCAGTTATTGGTGGTCTTATTTTAGGTTTTGCAGAAGTTATGAGTGTGGCATTTTTCCCAAATCTTGGTGGATACAAAGACGCTATCGCTTTTGTTTTTTTAATATTAGTTTTACTTTTTAGACCAACAGGTATAATGGGTATAAATTTTGAAAAAAGTAGGTTTTAAAATGAGCAAACTCATGAAAATTTTACTTATCGTAGTAGCATGTTTATTTCTAGTTTTTGCACAAAATTATTTTGGTGCATATACTCTTAGAATTTTAAACAATATCGCTATTTTTATTATTTTAGGGGCGTCATATAATCTAATAAATGGTGTCACAGGACAATTTTCACTTGAACCAAACGGCTTTGTGGCTATTGGAGCTTATGTAACTGCACTTTGTTTACTTACAAATAGTGCAAAATTAGACATGTTCCAGTTTGCAGATCCAAGCCCTTTTGTTTTAAGTTTGCATTTGTCTTTGTTTCCAGCTTTGCTTCTTGGAGGACTTTGCGCAACTGTGTTAGCAGTTCTTTTAGCAATTCCTGTCTTTAGAGTAAGAGGGGATTACTTAGCTATTGTAACTCTTGGCTTTGGCTTTATTATAAAAGTTTTAGCAATTAATAGCCCATCTTATACAAACGGAGCAATTGGATTAAATGAAATTCCTTCAAATATAAGTTTGTACACGACAGGCGCTTTAGCTATCATAACTGTACTTTGTATGCTAAATGTAATTTATTCAAAATTTGGAAGAGCTATGAAAGCAGTGCGAGATGATGAAGATGCAGCTTCTGCTATTGGAATAAATACTTTTAAAATAAAAACTTTTGCTTTTGGAACTTCTGCATTTTTTGAAGGACTAGGCGGAGGACTTTTAGCTGTTTTATTAGGAACTATTTCACCAGATTTGTTTACTTTCTTTTTAACCTTCCAACTTTTAATCATTATCGTTTTAGGCGGACTTGGTTCAATGACAGGAACAATAATTGGAGCATTTTTAGTAATTGGCGGAACTGAGTGGCTAAGATTCCTTGATGGTCCTATGAGTGTCTTTGGATTTAGTCTTGGCACACATCCAGGCTTAAGAATGGTAGTTTTTTCTTTGATTTTAATTTTTGTTATGCTTTTTGCAAGAGAAGGAATTATGGGCAAAAAAGAATTAAGCAATATTTTTAGGAAAAGAAAATGATTTTAGAAGTTAAAAACATCAGCAAAAGCTTTGGTGGGGTAGTGGCTATAAAAAATACTTCTTTTGTGATTAATGAAAAAGAAATTTTTGGGCTTATTGGTCCAAATGGTGCAGGTAAAACTACACTTTTTAATATCATAACAGGAAATTATAGTCCAAATGAAGGAAATGTAATTTTAAAAGGCGAAAATATTACAAATATGAAAAATCATAAAATTGTAAAAGCAGGAGTTGCTAGAACTTTTCAAAATATAAGACTTTTTTCTTCTATGAGTGTACTTGACAATGTCTTGATTGGACTTGATTCAAAAGCGCATTATACTTATTTAGAATCTATGTTTCGCTTGCCTAGATATTTTATGGGTGAAAAGAAAGTTAAGGCAAAAGCAAGAGAAATCTTGGAGTTTTTGGGACTTTCTAAGTTTCAAAATGAACAAGCTTCAAATCTTAGTTATGGAAACCAAAGAAAAGTAGAGATTGCAAGAGCTTTAGCAACGTCACCTAAACTTTTGTTACTTGATGAACCAGTTGCAGGAATGAACCCAAATGAATCAAGAGAATTAGCAGATATTCTAAGGCGAATAAAAGATGAGTTCGCTTTGGCAATTTTGTTGATTGAGCATGACATGAAATTTGTAAATCATCTTTGTGATAGGGTTTTGGTGCTTGATTACGGCAAAAGTATTTTTGAAGGGCATATTGAAGATGCCGTTAAAGACAAAGAAGTCATTAAGGCTTATCTAGGAGATTTTAAACATGCTTAGAGTAGAAGACTTAAATGTATATTATGGTTTAATTCACGCTGTTAAAAATATTAGTTTTAATGTTAAAAAAGCCCAAATTACTACACTTATTGGCTCAAACGGCGCAGGTAAAACTTCAACTTTGGGAGCTTTAGTAAATGATGTTAAGCAAAAAGGAAAAGTTTATTATAAAGATAAACTTATCTCAAAAATGCCAACGCATAAAATAATAAAGCAAAAAATATCCTTAGTTCCAGAAGGTAGAAGAGTTTTTGGAAATCTTACCATTGAAGAAAATCTAAGGTTAGGCGCTTATAATAATGCTAAAAAATTTGATGAACTACGAGACAAATATTTTGAAATGTTTCCAAGAATTAAACAAAAAAGACACCATTTGGCAAGAAGTTTAAGTGGCGGGGAACAACAAATGCTAGCTTTGTCTAGAGCATTAATGGGAGAGCCTGATTTCTTGATGCTTGATGAACCATCTTTGGGATTAGCTCCTAAAATAATAGGTGAACTTTTTGATTCTATAATTGATCTTAAAAATAATGGAATGACTATTTTGTTAATTGAGCAAAATGCAAATGCAGCTCTAGCAATTAGTGATTATGCTTATGTATTAGAAAATGGCGAAATCACTCTTGAAGGCGATGCAAAAATTTTGCTTGATAATGATGAAGTAAGAGCTAAATATTTAGGAGCTTAAAACTTTTCTAAAAAATATAAATCAATTCTATAAAAGTCTATTTTTGGACTTTTATGGGGTTTTTATATTCTAAAATATTTGGCATATTTAAAATAAGTCAAAAATAAATCTCCATTGCATTTAAACTCATTGAAAATACATCTAAAATCTTTTATATATATGTTCAAATTACATTCGAAATTAAAAAAACCATAGCCAAAACTTAAATATATAAGTTTATTAAAAATTTATAAAATTCTTGTGAAATATTTCGCTACAATGTTTAAATATCTAAAAGTTTTAATAAAATAAAAAATTATAATACTAAAAATGAAAGGTAAAATATGACAAAAAAAGATATAGAAGAAAAATTAAAAAATGTTAAATATCCTGGTTTTGAAAAATCAATTATCGACTTTGGTTTTGTAAAAAATATAGAAATAAATGAAAAAAAAGTTTGCAATATAGTTCTTGAAATTGCGTCAAGCGTAAAAGAAGTAGAAGCTAGACTTAGACTTGATATTTCAAAAGCTTTAGAAGGACTAGAAATATCTAGCCTAAAACTTGACATTATTAAACCAAAAGAGCAAAAACAGAAAAGCAACTCAACGAGCGGAAAAAATGTAGCTCCACAGATTAAAAATTTTGTGATGATAAGTTCAGGAAAAGGAGGAGTTGGAAAATCAACTCTTAGTACAAATTTGGCGATTGCCATGGCAATGCAGGGCAAAAAAGTTGGGCTTCTTGATGCTGATATTTATGGGCCAAATATTCCTAGAATGTTTGGAATAAATGGGCAAAGTCCAGAAGTTGTAGGCTCTAAAGCTAAGCCAATTTCTGCTTATGGGGTTGATGTTATGAGTATGGGACTTTTGGCTGAAGAAGGGCAAGCTTTTATTTGGCGGGGTGCAATGGTTATGAAAGTAATCGCTCAGCTTTTTAGAGACATTTTATGGGAAGAACTTGATGTATTATTTATTGATATGCCTCCTGGCACAGGAGATGCTCAGCTAACGCTAGCACAAAGCGTGCCTGTTACTTTAGGAATTAATGTAACAACGCCTCAAAATGTATCTTTAGACGATAGTAAAAGAAGTTTAGATATGTTTAAAAAATTACATATTCCAATAGCTGGGATTGTTGAAAATATGAGTGGTTTTGTATGCCCAAAATGTAATGAAGTTAGTGATATTTTTGGTAAAGATACAAGCCTTAGCTTAGCCAAAGAATATGATACTAAGGTTTTAGCTAATATTCCTTTAGAAGCTGAAATAACTACTTCAGGCGACAATGGCAAACCTTTTGTTTATTTCCATCCAGAAAGTAAGAGTGCTAAAAAATATCTAGAACTTAGTAATAACTTATGGGAAGAAATACAAAAAATAAACGACAATAATGAAGCTGATAACTCTTCAATTCAACCAACAATGAATATGCCTAAATAAGCAAGCTTTTAGCTTATTTATTTTTTAAGAGCATTCAAAAAATAAATACTTCAATATTAGATTAATAGTTTTTTACGCAATAAAAAGGGTAAGTATTTGGGCGAAAGCCCAAGTTCTAGAATTTTGTATTTGAATGTTTCTGCTTATTTTTTTATCTTAGTTCTTATTTGACATCTTCAGGATGTTTTTCAAAAAATTCTTTTACTTTATCAGTATAAGAATACATTTTACCATTTCTTCTTAGATAAGAATTTATGATATTGTAAGCTTGATTTAGTGCAATAGCTATTGAACCACCAGACTTAGAAGAAATATCTCCAGCTACATACATACAAGCAACTGCAGTTCTATTGTGTTCATCATAAATAGGCTGATTATTGTCATCAAGTACAATTCCGCATTTTTTCAAGAAATCTACAGGAGTAGTTCCACCTATTGCATAAACAACTCTGTCATAAATTTGGCTTGTGTCATCATCTAAGTTTGCTTTCACTTTGCCATTTTCATCATCAAGTGATACGACGTCTTTTGCCATTATGATATTTAATTTTTTACTTGCTGAGTATTCATCTAAGATTTTTTGATTTTCAGGGTTTAATCTTGTAAAAGTAGGTTTTCTATAAATTAAAGTAGTTGTGTTTCCATCATCTGCTAAATCATAAGCATATTCAGCAGCAGAATTTCCTCCACCAACAACCAAAATATTTTCTCCTTTTGTGCAAGAGTCAAGATTAAAATTGACAAGCTTTTTTATACTAAGCGGTATTTTATAGCTTGGTTTATTTGGTTTTCCCATTTTACCAATAGCTACAATTATGCTTTTAGCATGAAAACTTTTAGTTCCTGTTTCTATTTTAAAAAGCTCATTTTCTTCATCTCTTACTACTGCTTCGATTTCTATATTGTAAATTGTATGTATTTTTTCATTTTGTAACAATTTATCAAATAATTCTATAGTGGTTTCTTTGGTTCCATCTTTAAAAGGAATATTTCCTTCCATTTGTGTAACTTGACCCTTCCAATCTTTATCAACTCTTTTGTTGGCTTTGTAAAATTTTCTAATCGTACTTGAGTGATTATCAGACTTTTCTAAAAGTAGG
>JAACJU010000016.1:19960-22618 GCA_021378565.1 Arcobacter sp. LC1
TTGGCTTTGTAAAATTTTCTAATCGTACTTGAGTGATTATCAGACTTTTCTAAAAGTAGGATATTCTCTATACCATGCTTTGCTGCCTCAACCGCACATCCAATTCCACCAGGTCCCCCGCCGATTATAGCAATATCATAAATAGTTTCCATGTTTAGACCTTAATAAAAGTTTTAGTTTCAATTATACAATAATTTGATGAATAAGTAAAATTTTGGTAAAATAAGCAATAAATATTGAAAAAGGTTTTAGATGAATTACGGAGAGCAAGAAATCGTTGATTTTGATATCAACAAAGAAGAACATTATTGGCCAAATAAACATAGTAAAAACTATATTATAGACATAGAATTACCTGAATACATGGCAAAATGTCCAAGATCTGGCTATCCTGATTTTGCTGTAATTAGGCTAAAATATACTCCAAATACTAAAGTGATTGAGCTAAAAGCTATAAAACTTTATATAAATACTTTTATTTACAGAGAAGTTTCACATGAGAATGCAGTTAATGAGATTTTTGATACACTATATAAAAACTTAGAGCCAAGATGGATGAGTGTTGAGGCTGATTTTAAGCCAAGAGGAAATGTTCGTACTATCATAAAGATAGATAGCTCTAAAATGTAGATAGAAATGCAGCGTTTAGTTAGCACCGCAGAAGCAGCAGAAATTCTAGGATTATCTCTTCAAGGGGTGCATTATAGAATAAAAAAAAATCAACTTCGTTCAAAAAAAGATAATGGAAAAACTTATGTTTATATAGATGAATCATCAAAAAAACATCAAGTAGAAGAAAAAAAGATTCAAGAAAATACTCATGTTATCGAGGTAAAAGATGAACAAATAGGTCTTTTAAAAGAATCAAATACTTGGATAAAAAAGCAGTATGAAAGTGAAATTTTTAGGCTAGAAGAAAATCAATCAAAAATGCTAGAAGTTTTTGATAGAGAAATTAAGCTTTTGCAGGCTGCTTTTAATGAGATGCGAGGAATTTACAAGAAAAACGAATCAAGAATTGAAGAAAAGAAAGAGGAATATTTATCTTTTATAAGTATTAGAGACTTTTATATGATTATGAAAAATCACAACAAAAGTGATGATAAAATAAAATTTATTATTTTAGATAGAGTCAAGAAAAACGATGCTAGGTTTATTTTCAATAAAGATACTAAAGATGTCATTATTCAAAATGGCGATTTCTCAGACTTATTTTAGGCATCGGTTTTTATGCAGAAGACTTGGGAAGATATTTTAAAAATAGAGAAGAAAAAAGACTATTTTAAAGACTTAGAAAAGCAACTTAATTTTGCTTACAAAAATGACATTTGCTATCCTCCAAAAACAAAAATCTTTTCTTGTTTTGAGTTTTTCGCCCCTAAGGATTTAAAAGTTGTAATAATAGGGCAAGATCCTTACCATGGAGAAAAGCAGGCCACAGGTTTAGCCTTTGGAGTTTTAAAAGGTGCAAAAACTCCTCCATCTTTGAAAAATATTTTCAAAGAAATAAAGAGCGATTTAAACAGACCCTCACATTGTGAAAATGGAGATTTAGAGCCTTGGGCAAAACAAGGAATTTTACTTTTAAATACGATTATGAGCGTCAAAAAATCATCTCCAAAATCTCATGCAAAAATAGGTTGGGAAGAATTTTCAACAAATATTATCAAATATATATCACGAAATTTTGAAAATATTATTTTTTTACTATGGGGAGAAGATGCAAAGAAAAAAGCTAAATTGATAGATGAAAAAAAGCATTTTATTTTGACTTCGAGTCATCCTAGTGGATTTTCAGCTTATAGAGGTTTTCTAGGTTCAAAACATTTTTCTAAAACAAATGAAATTTTAAAAAGTCTTGGCAAAAAAGAGATTATCTGGTAAGTTTGAAAATATTTTTTTAGATAAAAGGCAAATAATGAAAATACTATTTTCCCCATCAGAAGCAAAAATAAGTGGGGGTGAAGATGAAAAAATATCAAAAAATGATTTTATTTTTAACAATCTATTTCCTAAGAGACTTGAAGTTTTAAAAAAGTATTCTGACTTTATAAAAAAAGCTTCTTTAGAAGAAAAGATAAAAATATTTGGCACAAAAGATACAAAAAAAATAGAGCTTTATTCAAAAGATTTGTTTTCTATGCAAAAAATGCAAGCTATAAAAAGATATTCAGGAGTAAGCTATGAATATCTTGATTTTATTTCTTTGGATGACAAATCTCAAAATTATATAAAGCAAAATTTACTAATTTTTTCAAACCTTTATGGGATTTTAACCCCAAGTGATAAGGTAACAAATTATAAGCTAAAGCAAGGTGAAAAGATAGAAGGATTTGCGCCACAAGACTTTTATTTGGAGCATTTTAGTGAAGAACTTGACAATCTTTTGGAACCTGCAAGTATTTTAGATTTAAGGGCTGGATTTTACAAAAAGTTCTATAAAATAAAAAAAGAATATTTTACTATGAAATTTGTAAAAAACGGCAAGGTTGTAAGCCATTTCGCCAAAGCTTATAGGGGCTTAGTTTTAAGAGAATGTGCAAAAAATAATGTCAATAATTTTGACAGCTTAATGAATTTAGAGATTAAAAACTTGTATATAAAAGAAATAAAAAAGATTAAAAATGAAACTGAGCTTGTTTGTGAAATAAAAGATTA
>JAACJU010000017.1 GCA_021378565.1 Arcobacter sp. LC1
TCACTAAGAACTAACTCTAAAATTTTAAATATCCCTTAAAATGTCTTAGCTTTTGCTAGGGCATTTTTTTGTTTCTGCTCTTAAAATATTTTAATTAATTACTATAAATATTTTTTTTATTCTATTTTAGTTTATAAATTTAATTCTAATCTTTTATTTATATAAATTATAATTTATCTCAGATTTTATAAGCTAGTAATCTTTATTTTATTCTATAATGTCAAATGTTTAAAAATATAGAATTAACCATAATGAGCTTCAGCCATCTTCATCCTGTTTACACTGCAATTATAGCTCTTATAATATCTATTGTGCTTATAAGGCTGGCATTTTATTTATTTATTTACAGCATAAGCATGGTAATTGGACTTATTGTTTTGGGAATCCAAACAATTATAAAAGCAGTGGACAGACTATTATTAGCTATAGCAAAAAGCTCCTATAAAATTCTTTGCCTTTCTTTTAACTCTGTATTTAAAAAAAAGAATATTAAAGTTTTTGATGAGCCAATGGAGGCTAATAATTTTGATGATTCTTGTGACACGGATATAATTAATGAGGGCAATAATTCAAAGAAAATAGGCGATAAAGTTGTTATTCTTAATATTAATTTAGCAGATAATGGACAAGATAGATAATAAAATATTAAATTTTTTACAAGTAAAAAAGTTAAAAAATATTATTAAAGAAGCATCTTAGCACAAACACAAACACTTGCACTTTGCGCTCTTAGGATATTTGTAGTATCAAGTCCTAAGATTTTATCTTCACTAAAAAAAGTCAATTCTTTTTTACTAAATCCACCTTCAGGACCTAGTAAAATTGTTTTTATATCTTCTTGCGATTTTTCTTCATTTGTGAGTTTATTTTTAGAAAAATTCAAGTAAAAGCTTTTCGGATAAGATTGTAAATATTCTTCTATGTTTTTATAAAGTTCAAAATCCATCAAGCTAGTTCTGCCACTTTGCATACAAGAACTTATAAGAATTTTTCTTAGCTTTTCAAAGTCTATTTTAAAATTATTTTGCGAATAATCCCCATAAACAAAAATCAATTTTTCTAAGCCAAATTCATTTAAAAAAGGCAAAGTTTTTTCTAACTCTTTTGGATTTGTTATCATTAAAGCCAAAGAGAAATCTTTTTTTAAATCTTTTTTTTGGCCTTGTTTATCTTCATCTTCTTTTGAATTTTGAAGTTCTAAAATAGCAGTTTTTTTGCTTACGCTAATTAGCTTATAGCAATATGCACAAAAATCTTCTAGATTTCTTAAAATTATTATGTCATCTTTCTTGTGTCGTCTTGCCTTGATAAGATAGCGATAAGCTTCGTTTTCAAGCAAAATTTGTTTAGCACCTGCTTGTTTTTCATAGAAAAACTGCATTTTAGTTTAGTATAAATGCTATTATAGTAGTTAGAATAATTGCAATGATTTGAATAATGTAAATTTTTTTTGCAAAAAATCTAAATTCATCTTGCAAGGCTGTTTCGCTAGATTTGATAACTCGCATTTTTTTGTATCTTTTAATCTCTAAAATCATAAGTAAAATAGTCATAACTATCATCAAAATTATACTAGGATTCATTTTTTGTAAGTGCGCTGCTACTATTGCGCCTGTGTAGAATACTATAGCGTTACATAGATGAAAAAGCGGTGTCATGATTTTTAATTTTTTGCTTAAGCTAATAAAATCTTTTTCGTTTAAAACCTGATAAAAATTTATCAAAATAATAACAAATAAAATTATTATAGCAAAAACATGCATGTCCACAGAGCTTTGTAAAATCACCTAAAAGCCTTTTTAGTAAAATTATCGTATTATATCGAAGTAAGGATTAAAACCCAAGGAAAATAAATGCCAGAACTTGCTAACAAAGCAATAAAAATAATACAAAATGAAGTCAAGTTTTATAAAACTGAAATAATATCCATAGAAGACTCAAGCCATAGAGTATTAGCACAAGAAATTCACGCAAGAAATTCTTTACCAGCCTTTGATATTTCTTCAATGGATGGCTACGCTTTAAGACTTGATAATTCTAGTGATATTTTGGATATTAAAGGCAAGATTTTTGCAGGAGATAAACCAAAATTTGAACTTGAAAAAGGACAAACTTATAAAATTATGACAGGTGCAATTTTGCCAAAATTTTGCACTTTAGTTGTTCCTCAAGAGCAAGTTCAGACTCTAGAAAATCAAAAAATAAAAGTTCCAAAAGATTTAAGAAAAAATCAATTCATAAGATTAGCTAAAGAAGATATTAAAATTGGTGAACTATTAATTGCTAAAAATTCTGAAATAGATTTTTCAAAAATAGCCATATTAGCTTCTCAAGGAATCTCACATATTAAAGTTTATCAAAAAGCAAAAGTAGGAATATTTTCAAGTGGAAGTGAGCTTAAAAACCATTATGAAAGCATAGAACTTTATCAAATTTATAATTCAAATAGTCCAAGTTTGCAAGCAAGAGTAAAAGAATTAGGACATACTAGCATTTTTTTGGGTCTTGTCGATGATAAGCCAGATTCACTAAAAAACTTAATCAAATCTGGGCTTGATTGTGATTTGATAGTAAGTTCAGGTGGCACAAGTGTTGGCGAAGCTGATTTTACAAGAACCGCATTTTCAAGTTTTGATTTTGATTATTTGATTGATGGAATATATATAAAACCTGGAAAACCTAGTTTTTTTGGAAAAATAAAAAATACTTATATTTTATCTTTGCCAGGAAATCCTCTAGCTTCAGCTTTGATTTTTGAGTATTTAGGAAAACTAATTTTACAAAAATTATCAGGCTCAAAAAATAAATATTTTTCTTTTATTGATACTAAACTAGAAAGCTCAATTGACGTTAGAAATAAAACTACTATTGTAGCGGGATTTTTTGATGGGCAAAGTTTTAAACCATCTTTAAAAAGCTCCCCCGCTATGGTAAAAGTCTTAGATGGCTGTAACGGCATTATAATAATTGACAGCGAAGTTAAACACCTAAAAAAAGGTAGCCTAGTAAAAGTTTTGCCTCTTGCTTGGAATTTTTTTACTCAAACAAAAAAGGATTATTTTACAAGATGAAAAAGAAAGCAATTTGTATATTAAGTGGAGGTATGGACTCCACACTTAGTGCGTATTTAGCAAAAAAACAAGGTTACGAGATAATAGCAGTACATTATAATTATGGACAAAGAACGCAAAAAAAAGAGCTTGAAGCTTTTAGGGATATTTGCGAAGACTTAAAAGTTGAGAATAAATACGAGATTGATATTGGCTTTTTTACTCAAATTGGCGCTTCATCACTAACTGATATTAATATCGAAGTTCCAACTTCAGGGATTGATGAAACAAGTGTGCCAAATACTTATGTGCCTTTTAGAAATGGAATATTTCTAGCAATTACAGCTTCAATAGCAGAAAAAGAGCAAGCAAGTGCTATGTTTATAGGCGTAGTTCAAGAAGACAGCAGTGGGTATCCTGATTGCTCTGAAGAATTTATAAAAGATATGCAAAAAGCTATTGATGAGGGCACTAAAAAAGAAACAAAAATAGAAATAATCACACCTCTAGTTCATATGCAAAAAAAGCAAATTGTTGAAGTTTCTATGAAAAATAATGTTCCTTTACATCTTACTTGGTCTTGCTATAAAAATGAAGATGAGGCTTGCGGACTTTGTGATTCTTGTAGATTAAGATTAAATGGTTTTAGCTTGGCTGGATTTAGCGATAAAATACCATATAAAGTAAAAAGTAATGAGTAGAAAAGAGCAAAGGTGGGAAATCTCAAAAGAATTTGATTTTTGTTATGGACACAGAGTTTGGTCACAAAATCTAGATATAAAATATAGCCTTGATCCTTGTTTAAAATGCAGACATTTACACGGACATCAAGCTAAAATAATCATTTATCTTAGCTCTAATGTGTTAAAAGACGGAATGGTTACAGACTTTTCGCACTTAAATTGGTTTAAAAAATTTCTTGAAGTTGTCCTAGACCATAAATTTCTTCTTGATATTAGTGACCCACTTTTTTCAAAACTTGTACCTGATATTCTCAAAAATACTTTAGTAGATAAAAATGAAAATTACAAAGTCGTAGATTTAAGACCTTTTGAAAATGATAAACTTTTAAAAGAGCTTTATGAGAGTTTTATCATTGTAGATTTTGTTCCAACAAGTGAAAATATTTCAACTTGGCTTTTAGAAATAGTAGCTAAAAAAATGCAAGGATTAGATGTGCGCGTTAGTAAAATAAAATTTTTTGAAACTCCAAAAAGTCAAAGTTGCGTTTATGCTTGAAATAAATGAAATCTTTGGGCCAAGTATTCAAGGCGAGGGAAAATACAGTGGCGTTCCTAGTATTTTTATTAGATTTTCAAGATGCAATCTTCGCTGTAGAAATTTTGGAGTAAAATACCAAAAACCAGATGGAAGTATTGATTATTTATGCGATACATATTACGCTGTTGATCCAGCTTTTAAAAATGATTGGATGAAATACACTAGTGCAGGGGATTTAATCAAAGAAGTAGATAAATTAGTTCCACCTGATTATAAGCCACATATCGTGATAACAGGTGGTGAGCCTCTCTTAAATTGGGAAGATAGGAATTTTCAAAAATTACTTAAACACTATATAAAAAATAAATTTCAAATAACTATCGAAACAAATGCTACAATTGATATAAATTTTACAAAAAAATATCAAAAGAAAATACTTTTTTCTATGGGTGTTAAACTTGCTAATTGTGGTGAGCCACTTGAAAAACGAGTAAGAATCAAAGCAATTTCTAATATAATAAAAAAAGCAAAATGTTCGTATTTGAAATTCGTTATAGATAAAAACTTGATTTTTGACACAGAAAAAGAGATTGATGATATTTTAAAAGCTTTACCTAAAGTAAATGTTTATTTGATGCCTTTAGGCGATTGTAAGCAAAATTTAGAGCAAAATGTTAAAACTACTGTTAATCTTGCTGTTAAAAAAGGCTTTTTTTATAGTGATAGATTGCATATTAGAATTTGGGATAATAAAAAAGGTGTTTAAACACCAAAACAAGGAAAATAAATGAATTTTAGTGGAAAAAATGTTTTAGTAACAGGAGCAAGCAGAGGAATAGGACAAGCAATTGTTAGAGTTTTGGCACAAAATAATCTTAAAGTTTGGATTAATTACAGAGGTGACGCAAAACCTGCAAATGAACTTAAAGCTGAGATTGAAGATATGGGATTTGAGGCTGCTATTATACAAGCTGATGTTAGTAAAGTTGAAGATGTTGCAAGTATGTTTAAAGCGATTATGGAAAGTGATGGGCAATTATCTTATCTTGTAAATAATGCAGGAATTACAAAAGATAAACTAGCTCTTAGAATGAGCCTTGAAGATTTTACAGATGTAATAAATGCAAACTTGACTTCTGTTTTTATAACTTCAAAAGAATTTTTAAAAGCAATGTCCAAAAAAAGATTTGGAAGTGTTGTAAATATTTCTTCAATAGTAAGTGAGATGGGAAATGCTGGACAAGTTAACTATTCAGCTTCAAAAGGTGGAGTAAATACGCTTACAAAATCTTTTGCTAAAGAAGGTGCTTTAAGGGGGCTTAGATTTAACGCTGTAACTCCTGGATTTATCCAAACAGCTATGACTGATGAGCTAAAAGATGATATAAAAGATGAATATATCAAAAATATTCCTTTGAAGCGTTTTGGAAGTGCTAAAGAAGTAGCAACTGCCGTTGCTTTTTTATTAAGTGATGATGCAAGCTACATTACTGGTGAAATTTTAAAAGTAAATGGTGGACTTTATATGTAATAAAACTTATGTTTTTTTATATACAAATGACTTTTAAATGAAATTTAGCTACAATATCATGATATTTTTTTAAAAGGAAACAAAAATGGCATTATTAGACGATATAAAAGAAGTGGTGGTTGAACAACTAGATTGTGATATCGCTCAAGTTAAAGAAGATTCTAAGTTTATTGAAGATTTGGGAGCTGATTCTTTAGATGTTGTTGAATTGGTGATGGCTTTGGAAGAAAAATTTGATATAGAAATACCTGATGAAGATGCTGAAAAAATCTTGACGGTAAAAGATGTAATTACTTACGTAGAAGCAAAAACTAAATAGATTTACTAGATAGTTAGATACTAAAATCTAGTATCTAGTGTCTGGCAATTAATCAAAAGAAGTTTTGAGTTTTTACTAGTAATATTGTGGCATAAACTGAACACTTAATAATAAATCATTGGGAGCATATATTTATGGAAAGAGTCGTAATAACAGGTCTAGGAACAATCAATAGTCTTGGACATAACGTAGAAGAATCATTTAAAGCGATGCTCGCTGGTGTTTGTGGCGTTGATACTATCTCCTTATTTGATGCAAGTGCTTTTTCTGTGAGCATTGCTGCTGAGGTAAAGAACTTTGATCCTACTAGTGTAATGGAGAAAAAAGAAGTAAAAAAAGCAGATAGATTTATTCAACTTGGAATAAAAGCTGCAAGAGAAGCTATGCTTGATTCAAAACTTGTAGAAAATAGCGATAATAATTTTAGAGTTAGTGAAGCAATAGCAAATGATTTTGGTATAGTTTCAGCTTCTGGAATTGGTGGACTTGCTACTATTGAAAAAAATTCTATAATTTGTGAAAATAGAGGGCCTAGAAAAATATCTCCATTTTTTATACCTTCAGCCTTGTCAAATATGCTTGGTGGTTTTGTTTCTATTGAACATGGCTTAAAAGGTCCAAATCTTTCAGCTGGTACGGCTTGTGCTGCTTCTACACACGCTATTAGTGATGCGGCTAAAATCATTATGCTAGGAGGCGCAAGTAAAATGCTTGTTGTTGGAGCTGAAAGTGCTATTTGTGGAGCTGGAGTAGGTGGCTTTGCTGCTATGAAAGCATTATCTACTAGAAATGATGAACCAAAAAAAGCTTCAAGACCATTTGATAGAGATAGAAATGGGTTTGTTATGGGTGAGGGTTCAGGTGCTTTAGTTCTTGAGAGTTTAAGTTCAGCAAAAAAAAGAGGTGCAAAAATCTATGCAGAGCTTTTAGGTTTTGGTGAGAGTGCTGACGCAAATCATATTACTTCTCCTGTAGTAGATGGCCCACTAAGAGCTATGCAAGCAGCGATGAAAATGGCAACAGAATTTACGCAAGAAGATATTAAAATCGATTATGTAAATTGCCATGGTACTTCAACTCCAGTTGGAGATCAAAACGAAAGCATAGCGTTAAAACAATTTTTTGGTAGCAAAGATAAATGTCCTCCTTTATCATCAATAAAAGGACAAATCGGACATTGCTTAGGTGCAGCTGGTGCGATTGAAGCAATAACTAGTATAAAATCTTTGAATGAAAGCATAATTGCACCTACAATAAATTATGAAAATACAAGTGAAAATTGCGATTTAGATTATGTTCCAAATAAAGCTAGAAAAGCTGAGCTTAATATTGTTATGAGTAACAATTTTGGCTTTGGGGGAACTAATGCCTCGATTATTTTAAGAAAATTTAAAGACTAAGTGTAAAGGTTTTTTATGGCTACTTACTTACAATTTGAAGAAAATCTTAAAAAGATTGAAGAAGAAATTATTCTTGCAAATACAAAATCTGATGAATATGCTGCACAAATTTTACAAGCAAAACTAGATAAAGAAGTTAAAAAAGTCTTTGGAAATCTTAGCGATTATCAAAAAGTTCAACTTGCAAGACATCCTGATAGACCTTATGGACGAGATTATATAAAAGCCTTGCTTGAAGATGAATACGAGATTTGTGGTGAGCGACATTTTAAAGACGATAGAGCAATTATTTGCTCTTTTGGATATATTGCTGGTAAAAAAGTTTTGATTATTGCTGAGCAAAAAGGGCGAGGCACTAAAAATAAATTAAAAAGAAATTTTGGTATGCCAAATCCTGAAGGATACAGAAAAGCACTAAGAGCTGCAAGACTAGCTGAGAAATTTGAAATTCCTATTTTAATGTTAGTTGATACCCCAGGTGCTTATCCTGGAATTGGCGCTGAAGAGCGAAATCAAAGCGAAGCAATCGCTAGAAATTTATATGAGTTTTCTAATCTTAAAACTATTACAATTTCAGTAGTAATTGGTGAAGGTGGAAGTGGTGGCGCTTTGGCTATTTCAGTAGCTGATAAATTAGCCATGATGAGCTACGCCGTTTATTCTGTAATTTCTCCTGAAGGTTGTGCCTCTATTTTATGGAGTGACCCAAGCCAAGCAGAAACTGCAGCAAATTCTTTGAAATTAACTGCTATGTCTTTAAAAGAGTTAAATTTAATCGATGATATAGTGCCTGAACCTTTAATAGGTGCGCATAAAGAAAAAGAATTAGCTTATAAAGCCGTGGGAGAATATTTTATAAATACTCTGACTAAGCTTGAAAAAATAAGCAAAGAGCAAAGATGTGAAGATCGCTATAATAAGCTTATGAAATTAGGCGCATTTAGCGAATAGCTATTTTTGCTTATTTAAAAAACTCTATCAAGACAAATAAAAAATCAAATGATATTTTTATTTTCTCTTAAATGTAAAACATTATTTTAATTTTCTTAGTCATTTTATTTTTTTAAAAGAATTTCAAGAATGCTAGAAATCTTAAAATACTAAGAATGCAAATAAAAATGTCATTCTGCAAAAAAAACTACTTAGCTTCGCAAAGCTCCTATTTTTTCTCCTGCTAAGATGTGAAAATGCAAATGTGGTACTTCTTGGCAACCGTGAGTTCCGACATTTGAAATAAGTCTATAACCATCTTTATCAAGCCCTAAATGTTTTGTTATTTTTTGTATAAAAAGTGTCATATCTCCCATAGTTTTTGCATCAACTTCTTCAAAAGAATTTATGTGTTTTTTTGGAATTACCAAAATATGCTTTGGTGCTTGTGGCGATATATCATAAAAACTCAAAAATTGTTCATCTTCTAAAACTACTTCGCTCGGTATTTCTTTGGCTATAATTTTGCAAAAAATGCAAGACATAAAAACTCCTATTTTTTTAAGAACATTATAACCTTTTTATAATAAAATTTTAAGTATAATAATAAGAAATTACAAAATATATAAATGGAGATTTTTTTGATTAAATCCTTAGAACAACTAGAACTTGCCAAAAACCTCTTAGAACTTGAAGAGCTAAGAGTAGCTATTTTTGGTAAAAAAGGTTTATTAACCTTAGAATTTTTAAAATTAAAAGATATAAAAGCTGAAGAAAAAAAAGCTTTTGCTCAAAGTCTAAATGAAAAAAAGAAAGAGCTAACTACTGCTTATGAGCAAAAAAAACTAGCCCTAGAAAAACTAGCCTTAGAGCAAGAGTTAAAATCGCAAAATCTAGATGTTAGTCGTTTTTCATTTTCAAGAAAAACGGGAGCTTTTCATCCTACGATTGAAACTATGAATACGATTATTAGATATTTTCAAAACTTAAATTTTAGCGTAGAAGATGGGCCTTTGATTGAAAATGATTTTAATAATTTTGAAGCATTAAATTTACCAAAACATCATCCAGCAAGAGATATGCAAGATACTTTTTATACTAAAGATTTTAACCTTTTAAGAACTCACACTTCACCTGTGCAGATTAGAACTATGCTAAAAGAAAAAGCACCTATTCGCATGATTGCACCTGGCGCTGTTTTTAGAAGAGATTTTGACTTAACACATACTCCAATGTTTCATCAAATAGAAGGACTAGTAGTTGATAAAGAAGATAATGTTTCTTTTGCAAATTTAAAGCATATTTTAGGTGAATTTTTACAAGAAATTTTTGGAGATGTTGATATTCGTTTCAGACCTAGTTTTTTTCCTTTCACAGAGCCAAGTGCTGAAGTTGATATTTCTTGCGTTTTTTGCAAAGGCAAGGGTTGCAGAGTTTGTTCGCAAACTGGATGGCTTGAAGTTTTAGGTTGTGGCGTGGTTGATCAAAATGTGTTTAAAGCTTTGGGGTATGAAAATGTTTCAGGTTACGCCTTTGGTATGGGAGTTGAGCGTTTTGCTATGCTTTTACATAATATTGGGGATTTGCGATCCTTATTTGAAAGTGATTTACGACTATTAGGACAATTTAGATGATAATAACAAAAGCTTGGTTAAGCGAATTTATAGATTTACAAGAAATATCAACAAAAACTATATGCGAGAAACTAAACTCCATAGGCTTAGAAGTTGATAGCCTTAAAAGTATTAATATTGCTAAAGGCGTAGTTATTGCCAAAGTTGTCGAGTGCATTAAGCACCCTGATGCAGATAAGCTAAATATTACCCAGCTTGATATTGGAGATGAACAATTAGTTCAAGTTGTTTGTGGGGCTAAGAATGTAAAACAAGGCTTGTTTGTAGCACTTGCAAGTGTAGGCACAAAACTAGAAAACATTAAAATCTCAAAAGCAAAACTAAGAGGAGTTGAGTCTTTTGGTATGATTTGCTCAGCATCTGAGCTCGGACTTGGAGCTTTAAATGATGGAATTTTAGAGCTTGATTCTTCTTTGGGAGAGCTAGTTTTAGGAAAAGAGCTAAGCGCTTATCCTAGCTTAAATGATGATATTATAGATATTGAACTAACAGCAAATAGAGGAGATTGTCTAAGCATTTATGGCATTGCAAGAGAACTAAGCGCTTCTTTTGGTATAAAATTATATGAATTTGAAAAGAATCTTAATTTTAATGAGCTAAGTATTGGACAAGTTTTAGATGTCCAAATCTCAAATGATTTAGAAGTATCTTTAGCTTATGGAGTTGTTGATTTAAGCTCATTCTCCTTGCCTTTGCTTTATAAACTTAGACTTGGATTTATTTCAAAATTTTGCGATGATGATATAAAAAATGCAAAAGAATACTCAATCCACACTACAGGAGTTTTAAGCAATATTTACCCAAAAAATATAATATTATTAGATGATAACATATCAACTTTGAATATTAAAAAAGATAAACTAGGTTTTGATTGTACTTGCACTAAAGAACTTGAATTATCAAAAATTGGAATTTCTTGTAAACAAGAAGCAAAAGTTACAGAAATTTGCGTACTTGAGACTAGCTATATTGATCCTGAAATTGTTTCAAAAAAAGTTTTTAGCTCTAAAATTAAAACAGGAGATTTTTTTTATAAAAGCTCAAGAGGGAGTGAGCCTGATGTAATATTTGGGCTTGATTATTTTTCTAAACTGTTATCAAAAAATGGAGCTTTGATTTATAATGGAGCTTATTCTTTTATAGATGAAAAAGAAGATTTGCTTATCAGAATAACTATAAATAAAATAAATAAAATAATAGGCGAAGAAATATCTCAAGAAAAGATTGAAAATATTCTTAAAAGTTTAGGCTTTGGATTGCACAGTAAAGATGGGCAGATTTTAAATATTATTGTTCCAAGATTTAGACATGATATTAAAAATATTGCTGATGTAACTGAAGAGATTGTGAGAATGATTGGGATTGATAATATTAAAGCTAAGCCTTTATTAATGCATGAAAAAAATAAAACTAATTCCACTTCAAGAGCCTTACTTAAAAAAAATAAATTAAGAAATCTAAGCGTCGCAAGTGGATTTTTTGAAACTTTAACTTACGCTTTTACCTCAAAAGAATTATTGCAAAAATATGGCTTTGATACAGTAGATGAAAAACTTGATTTATTAAATCCTATAAGTCAAGAGTTAGATACGCTAAGAACAACTATGTTTTGCTCTTTACTTGAAGCTTGTAAAAAAAATTATAATCTAGGATTTAAAAAAATATCCTTTTTTGAGCTAGGTAGAGTTTTTGATAAAGATAGAAATGAAATAGAAAAAATGAGTTTTATTTATTGTGGAGATAAAGAAGATGCAAATATCTCAAATAAAGCTAAGCCTAAAGCTATGGACTTTTTTTCTTTTGCTAGATTGCTTCAAGATATTATTGGAGATTTTGAACTTGAAGAATTTAGAAAATCTGAAAATCATAAAAACACAAAAAATCTTTTAATCCATCCTTATCAAAGTGCAAAAATCTTGCAAAATTCAAAAGAAGTAGGATTTATTTCAAGACTTCATTTAAATGCCCAAGATGACTTTTCTTTGCCTTGTACTTTTATAGCTGAGCTTGATTTTGACTTGCTAAAAGATGATTTTATTATCGTAAATTCGTACTCAAAATTTCAAAGTTCAACTAGGGATTTAAGTATTTTAGTTCCTAAAGATTTAGAATATCTAAAAATAAGAAAAGCTCTTCAAGCTAGTAAAAACCCTTTGATTAAAAAGTTTTCTTTAGTTGATATTTTTGAGGCAAAAGAGTTAGAAAATAAAATTAGTCTTACTCTTAGATTTTGGATACAATCTGATAGTAAGACTCTAGAAGATGAAGATTTAAATACTTTGATGGATGATATTTTGGAATTATTAAAAACAAAATTTGATATAAGTCTGAGATAAAATGCAAGCTTCTAAGACTCTTGAAGTTAAAAAATGCAATAAGCCTTTTAACATTAGGCTTGCAAATATTGCAAGCGATAAATCCATATCACATAGAGTTGCTATCTTTTCTTTACTTTGCAATAAAACTTCAAAAATCAAAAATTATTTAAAAGCTGAAGACACACTAAATACACTTAAAATCATAGAGCAACTTGGCGCTAAGATAACTTGGGATAAAGATATATTGTTTATAACTCCAGAGCCAAAGCCAAATACAAAAACAGAGCAAAAAAGTACAAGCCCAAAAACTCCTCTAGATTGCGGAAATAGTGGCACAGCTATGCGTTTGTTTTGTGGGTTTCTAAGTTCTAAAGAAGGAGAATTTACTCTAATAGGTGATAAATACTTACAAAATCGTCCAATGAAAAGAGTAGTAGAGCCTTTAAATAAAATAGGAGCAAACATAAGCTCTACAAAAGATTCTAAGACAGAGTGCAAGGCGCCCCTATATATAAAAGGAGTTAAAAATCTCAAAGCCTTTTCTTATGAATCTAGCATTAGTTCAGCGCAAGTAAAAACGGCCTTGATTTTAGCTGGACTTCAAGCTAGTGGAGTTTGTACTTATAAAGAAAAAACACTTTCACGTGACCATAGTGAAAATATTCTGAAAGCCATGGGCGCAAATATCAAAATTTGTGTTGATAAAAGCTTAAAAATTTATCCCTTAAGCTTGTCTGGAAATTTATATTTAAATCCTTTGGATATTAAAGTTCCACGTGATCCATCTTCTGGTTTTTTCTTTGCCCTAGCAGCTGCTATTATTTCTGATTGTTCTGTGCTTTTAGAAAATATTAGCTTAAATCCTACAAGAATAGAAGCTTATAAAATATTAGCTAAGATGGGCGCAAAAGTTGAGTTTTTTGAAAAAGAAAATATTTATGAAAAAGTTGGAGATATAAAAATAAGCTATAACGGACAGCTAAAAGCACTTGATATTTCGCAAAATATTTCTTGGCTAATTGATGAACTTCCTGCCCTTTCTATTGCTATGAGTTTTGCAAAAGGTACTTCATCTGTAAAAAATGCTTTAGAATTAAGAGTAAAAGAGAGTGACAGAATATCTGCATTGCTTGAAAACTTAAAACTTTGCGGAGTAAAGACAAAAGAATTTAGTGATGGATATGAGATACAAGGTGGAGGATTTAAAAGTGCTGTTATAAACTCAAAAGGCGACCATAGGCTTGCTATGAGTTTTGCAATAGCAGGTCTAAAATGCAATATGAAAATAGAAGATTCAGCTTGTATTTTGACATCTTTTCCAAATTTTGAAGAAATATTAAAAGATTTAGGATAGCATTATATGAACGTTAAATTAGCATCAAAATATGGTTTTTGCTTTGGAGTTAAAAGAGCCATAGCTATTGCACAAAAACATCAAAACTCTTCGACTATGGGTGAACTTATTCATAATCAAGATGAGATTGCAAGACTAAAAAAAGATTTTTCAGTTGGACTTTATACAAATATTTCCCAAGTTAAACCAAAAGATACAGTGATTATAAGAACGCACGGGATACCAAAAAATGAACTAAATGAACTAAAGAAAAAAGATGCAAAAATAATAAATGCAACTTGTCCATTTGTTACAGCTCCACAAAAAATTGTAAAAAAAATGTCTGCTGAAAAATATAGCATAGTTATTTTTGGAGATGAAAACCATCCTGAAGTAAAAGGCGTTAAATCTTACGGTGAAGATGTGCATGTGATTTTAGAGCCAAGCGAAGTAGAAAATATAAATTTTAAATATAAAAAAATCGCTTGCGTTGCACAAACTACAAGAAAAAAAGAAGAATATCTAGGGATTATTTCTGCTCTAATTTTAGCATATAAAGAAATAAGAGTTTTTAATACTATTTGTGACGCAACTTTTGAAAATCAAGATTCTGCTAGGAAATTATCAAAAGAAGTTGATATTGTTATAGTAATTGGAGGGAAAAATTCATCAAATACCAAACAATTACATAGTATTTGCAAAGAAAATTGCAAATCTTCATATTTGATAGAAAATGCAAAAGAACTCCAAGAACTTTGGTTCAAAGATAAAAAAACTTGCGGTATAAGTGCAGGTGCGTCAACTCCTGATTGGATTATAGAAAAAGTATTAGAGCGAATAAAAGATTTTTAGTCAAAATTTCACTAAAAATCTAGTTCTAAAATTTAAGTTAAAATCTAACTTGATAAAAAATCATCTAAAAAGTGCGAATTTATAAGATTTAGCCCTATTTTAGCTTGTTAATTTTATGTAATATTTAAGTATTGATTGGTTACAATAGTTAAATATATAATGCTTTGTTGTAAAAAAAGGGAAAATATGGGTGTAGATGATATAGAACTTGGTGAGGACTGCGATTTCGAGCAACTGCTTAATGAGTCTTTGGAAAATAGTGAGGAAAATTCAGTTGTTGATGGGATTATTGTTAAGATTACTGATGAATATGCTTTAATCGATGTGGGGCAAAAAATTGAAGGTAGAATATTTTTATCTGAGCTTACTGTTGATGGTGAAGTAAAATTTAAAGAGGGTGATACTATCACTGTTATGATATTAAGTACAAGAGGTGAAAGACCTAATCTATCATATAAAAAAGTTTTGCAAAAAAATAAATTTGAAGAATTCTTTAAAAAACACGAAGAAGATTTTGAGGATTTAACTATCGAAGGTAAAATTACACAAGTTAAAAAAAGAGGTGGTTTTATCGTTGAAGATGATGAGGGGCTAGAATATTTTATGCCTTTGGCTCAAAGTTTTCTAAAAACTATCGGAGCTTTAGGTAAAAGTATAAAAGCTAAGATTCTTAAAATAAATAAAGCTCAAAACTCTATAATTATCTCACGAAAAAAATTAATAGAAGAAAACAGAGTAAACAAAGAAGGTAAGATTGAAAAAATGCTAGAGCTTGGAAAAGTTCCAATAAATGGCGTTATCAAAAAAATCACATCTTATGGAATGTTTATCGACCTTGATGGTGTAGATGGACTTGTAAATTACAATGAAATCTCTTATAAAGGTCCTGTTAACCCAGCATCTTATTATAAAGAAGGAGATGAGGTTAGCGTCGTTATTTTATCTTATGATAAAGCAAAACAGCATCTTTCTTTATCTATAAAAGCAACTTTGCCAAACCCTTGGGAAGAAATTAGCGAACAGCTAGAAGTTGGAGATACAATTACTGTAACAGTTTCAAATTTTGAAAGTTATGGGGCTTTTGTTGATTTAGGAAATGATATAGAAGGACTTTTGCATATTTCTGAAATTTCTTGGAATAAAAACTTAAAAAATCCAAAAGATATGTTAAAAATAAACGATGAGATTAATGTTGAGGTAATTGAGCTTGATATTGAGAAAAAAAGATTAAGAGTTAGTCTAAAAAGCTTGCAAGAAAAACCTTTTAATACTTTTGTTAAACAACACAAAGTAGGAGATTTAATCAAAGGAAAAGTTGCTACTTTGACTGACTTTGGAGCTTTTATTAATCTTGGCGATGTAGATGGACTTTTGCACAACGAAGAAGCATCTTGGCAAAATAATGCAAAATGCAAAGATTTATTTAAAAAGGGCGAAGAGCTTGATGTTAAAATCATTAAAATCGATACTCAAAAAGAAAATATTTCTTTAAGTTTAAAGAGTATTTTAGACTCTCCAGCTAAGCAATATCAAGATGAACATAAAGTTGGCGATATAGTAAAAGGTATGATAAAAGACAATAAAGAATTTGGTCTTTTTGTAACTTTGACTGATAATGTTGACGGGCTTATTAGAAAAGAAGATTTAGGTCCACTTACCGAAGATGATATAAAAGTTGGAAATGAGATTGAAGCTGTAATCGTAAATATCGATATAAAAAGAAATAGAATTAGACTATCTGCAAAAAGACTAGAAAGAGAAAGAGAAAGAGAAATTTTGAAAGTAGTTAATGATGATACTGCGATGACTCTTGGAGATGCATTAAAAGACAAAATAGGGCATTAAATGAGCAGTAAAAAACATACTATTATAGTCTGTGATCATATTCATGATGACGGACTAAAGATACTAAAATCTGCTGAAGATATTATTCTTATTTATGCTTCAGATGTGGATAAAAATGAGCTTTTAGCTAAACTAGAAAATTGTGATGTAGCAATTACTAGAAGTTCCACAAATGTAGATGAAAAATTTCTTGACTCAGCAAAAAACTTAAAAGCTATTATTAGAGCTGGTGTTGGATATGATAATGTAGATATGCAAGCTTGCTCTAAAAAAGGTGTAATTGCTATGAATATCCCTACCGCAAACACCATAGCTGCAGTTGAGCTTACCATGACGCATATCCTAGCTTGTATGAGAAAATTCCCTTTTGCTCACGAACAGTTAAAAAATCAAAGAATTTGGAAGCGTGAAGATTGGTACGGCAATGAGCTATTTGGCAAAAAACTAGGTATTATTGGATTTGGAAATATCGGCCATAGAGTAGGTATTAGAGCTAAGGCTTTTGAGATGGATGTTGTAGCCTTTGATCCTTATATTTCTCCTGCTAAAGCACTTGATTTAGATATAAAATATACAAGAAATTTTGATGATATTTTAGCTTGTGATATAATCACAATCCATACTCCTAAAAATTCTGAAACAATTAATATGATAAATGAAGAAGAAATTTCTAAGATGAAAGATGGCGTTATTTTGATAAATTGCGCAAGAGGTGGCTTGTACAACGAAGATGCTTTATATAAAAATCTTAAATCAAAAAAAATAGCAATGGCTGGGATTGATGTATTTACAAAAGAGCCCGCAACTACAAATAAACTTCTTGATTTAGACAATACAATAGTAACAGCGCACTTAGGTGCAAACACAAAAGAAAGTCAAAAACAAATAGCAATCCAAGCAGCAAACAATGCAATAGACTCAGCAAGAGGCGTAGCTTTTCCAAATGCTCTAAATCTTCCAATCGATGAAAAATCCTTATCCGTTTGCGTTAAATCTTTTATAGAATTAGCGCAAAAAATTAGTTTTTTAGCAGCACAAATTACAAAAAGTCCAATCCGCTCAATTAGTCTTAGCACGCAAGGTGATATTTCAAAATATCTTGAACCTTTGCTAAGCTTTGCTTGTGTTGGTGCTTTGAGTGTTTCGCTTGGAGATGAGATAAATTATATAAATGCAAATTTTATAGCAAAAGATAACAATATTTTGTTGAAAACTTCTAAGCAAGAAAGCCAAAGTGGATATAGTAATAAAATTAGTTTAAAACTAGGTACAAAAGATGGATTTATAGATATAGCCGCTACAGTTTTTGGGGAAAATATCCAAAGAATTGTAGAAATAGATGGCTTTAGTCTAGACATTGAACCAAAGGGTAAAATGATTTTATTTAGAAATTTAGATGTCCCTGGAGTTATTGGTGATGTTGGTAAAATTTTAGGAGATTATAAGATAAATGTAGCAGATTTTAGACTTGCAAGATGTAAGAAAGATGCTTTGGCACTTATTATAGTTGATGAAAAAATACCTACTAAACTTATTAAAGAACTAGAAAACATTAAGGCTGAAAAAAGCGTGGCTTATGTTGAAATTTAAAGGATAATTATGGCTATTTCTATGGGTGATTTAAAAAAAGGTTTGAAAATAGAATTTGATGGAGTTCCTTATAAAATTACAGATTATCAACATGTAAAACCTGGAAAAGGTGCTGCTTTTGTAAGATGTAAAATAAGGTCTTTTTTAAACGGAAAAGTGATTGAAAAAACTTTTCATGCAGGCGATAAGTGCGAAGTTCCAAATCTAGAGCAAAAACAAATGCAATATCTTTATAATGATGGAGAAACTTATCAATTTATGGATAATGCAAATTATGAGCAATTAGGGCTTAGTAAAGCTCAAGTTGGAGATAGTGCAAAATGGATAATAGATGGAATGACTTGTGATATTTTATTTTTTAATGAAAAAGCAATTACTGTTGAGCCTCCTATGGTTGTTGAGCTTAAAATTACTGAAACACCACCAAATTTCAAGGGTGATTCACAAGGTGGCAAAAAAAGTGCTACTCTTGAAAGTGGAGCCGTTGTTCAAATACCTTTTCACATTTTAGAAGGTGAGAGCATAAAAGTTGATACAAGAACTGGTGAATATCTAGAAAAAGTAAAATAGGTTTATTAGAAAATTTTAGAAAAACTCTAAAAGCTTAAAAATTTAAATACCCAACAATCCAAAGTATAAACCTTGGATTGTTTCATATTCTTACATTTATAAAATACAAAACTTCCAAATAAAATATTTAAAAAAACTAAAAAACCCAATTTAATCTAACAATAATAAATTTTATTCTAATATTATTGATAATAAGTATTAATATTAAGAGCTATTGAAGTTAATTTTTTGTATTATTCGTTCAAATAAACTTCATTAAAGGTTAGATATGAAAAATAGTTTTTTAAGATTAGGTTTGCTTCTTTGTGTTTTAATTTCTCTTTCTTATGCAAATGATGACAATGTTGTAAATGTATATTCACACAGACACTACGCAACTGATTTGCAGATTTTTAACTTATTTACCAAAGAAACAGGCATAAAAGTAAATTTAGTTCAAGCAAAAGCAAAAGAGCTAATAAAAAGAATGCAAGCAGAAGGCTCAAGAACTCCAGCTGATGTACTTATCACAGTTGACGCAGGAAACCTAGCAACAGCAAAAGCTGATGGACTATTGCAAGCTGTACATTCAAAATATCTTGATAAAACTGTACCATCTTATCTAAGAGATAAAGATGATGAATGGTTTGCGATAACAGAGCGCGCACGAGTTACAGTAATTGCCAAAAAAAATATAGGAAAAATCCATATTAAATATTATGAAGATTTAGCAAAGCCAAAATACAAAGGCATGATTATGGTTCGCTCATCTAGCAATATTTATAATCAATCATTACTAGCTGCCATGATAGCTCATCACGGTAAAGCTTACGCGTTAAAATGGGCAAAAGGTATAGTTGCAAATATGACAAGAAGTCCAAGAGGAAATGATATTTATCAAGTTGCCGCAGTTGGAAGTGGAATAGGCAAAATCGCTATTGTAAATACTTATTATGTCGGTAAAATGAGTGTAAGTAAAAACTTTACAGAACAAATGGCGGAGGAGCAATCAAAAGTTATTTTTCCTCGTTTTAAAAATGGTGGAACACATGTAAATATTAGTGGGATTGCACTTATAAAATATTCAAAACACAGAAAAAATGCTATAAGATTTATGAAATTTTTGCTTAGCAAAGAAGCTCAAAAACTTTTCGCACATAAAAACTTTGAATACCCAGTTTTAAAATCTGTAAAATCTGCAAAAGTTGTTAAAGGTTTCGGAAAATTTAAAAGAGACACAATTCCTTTGGCTTTACTTGGAAAATACAACAAAGATGCCGTAGAGATTTTTGATACTGTTGGTTGGAGATAGGGTTTGAGAATTTACACAAGAGTTTATATATGAAAGGATACAAAAAATTACTATTTTTTAGCTTTCTTCTTACTCTTATTGTAGCAGTTCCAGCGCTTATAATCTTAGCGCATATCTTTGTGCCTTCATCCCAAACTTGGAGGCACTTAGAAAAAACTGTTTTATTTTTATATGCTAAAAATTCTTTATATATTATGCTTAGTGTTGGTTTTTTTACTGCTCTTATTGGTTTTAGCACAGCGTGGCTTACAAGTATTTACGATTTTAAATTTTGCAAGTTTTTGCAATATGGGCTTATTTTACCCTTTGCATTTCCTACCTATATAGCTGGGTATATTTATAGTGGAATGCTAGGACTTAACGGAAGTATTACACATTTTATTTTAAGACTACTTGGTAAAAAAATATATGAAGTAAATTTTCACGATATTATGTCTTTGCAAGGCGCAATATTTGTGATGTCTTTTGTTCTTTACCCTTATGTTTATATTATCTCAAAAGCGTATTTAAAAAGTGAATCAGGTGCTATAATTGACGCCTCAAAAAGCTTAGGTTTAAATATGACTCAAATATTTTTTAAAGTTATTTTGCCACTCGCAAGACCTGCGATTGTAACAGGGTTAATTTTGAGCGTTATGGAGTCAGTTAGCGATTATGGAATGATGACTTATTATGGAGTTAGCACTTTTGTGACAGGAATTTTTAGAACTTGGCTAGGAGCTGGTAGTTTAGATGACGCTTCAAAATTGGCCTCAATTCTTATGATTGTTGTTTTTGCTTTGATTTACTTAGAAAAAATGCAAAGAAAAAATATACGATATAAAAGTTCAGGTAAAGATTATAGACCACTTGTCAAGCTGCGTAATCATATTATGTGGTATTCACCCTTCACTTCGTTCTGCGTTTGCTTTC
>JAACJU010000018.1 GCA_021378565.1 Arcobacter sp. LC1
CAACGACAGCATTTTTAGTTGTGTAAGTGTTTTGTAAACTTCCTTGTCTTGCAATCCCTGCACTTGCTTTTAAATCACCTGTGATTGAGTTTACTTTAATAGTTCCACCATAATCCATAACTAATTGGTTTGCTTTGTTTATTGCTGCAGTTGCATTATCTTCTATATTTTTTACTGCTAAAGTAATGTTAGAATCAAGTGCAATTATATCTCCTGCATTTATGATAGTACCATTATTTATTATTGCTGTATTATTTCCACTAACAGAAGTTGTTGTGCTATTTCCTCCTATGTAAGAAGTTCCATCTATTGTAATAGTTCCATCATTATATAGCTTAGCTCCACTATCAACTTCTATACCTATTGAATTTGTAGAGCCAGACAAATTTATTTCTCCATGGTTTATAACTGTTCCGCCACTTTTTGCATACATTCCCACAGACTTATCTGAGTTTACTAAATTTATAGATGCACCTTTGGCATTTTCAGCAATAGCGCCTGCATCGGCATACATTCCGTAAGAGTTATCTGAATGATTAATTGTTATAGTTCCTTGGTTTATAGTTTTATGATTAGCATTTCCATACATTGCAATGACTTTTTTTGAATCTTTTATAGTAATAGTTCCATCTTTGGTATTTAATGCTCCTATAGAAGCTAAAACATTAAAATCAGAAGAATTAGCAACATTTATATCTCCTGAATTATATCCTGTTCCAACAGCTTTAGAAATTAATGAACCAGCTGACTTATCAATATTCATAGTACCCGTATTGTAAACATTTCCTTCTTTAGAATTAATTCCATCTGGATTGAAAAAAACGTAATCAACGCTATTACTACTTGTATAATTCAGTATTCCTTCATTAAGAAATTTTGTTTTGGCAAAAACAGTATAGCTGTCTTCTAAACTTCCATTTATTACATCCATAACACCTTTTCCTGAATTAATAAAAAAGCTATTATCTGTGTCATTATCTATGTTCATACCATTATGAGTTGTTGACAATTTTAAATTACCATTATTTATAAATGTTCCATTAAGAACTAAGGCATAGACAGATGTACTTGATACTAAAGCTACATCTTTATTGTTTATGAAAAAAGAGCCAGTATCAACTTGCATTTTGGTTTCTGAATGCATACCAATGGATGAGGCTTCTAGAGAAATACTTCCTTCGTTGTACCCAACAGCTCCATCTTTTACAATAATGCCTCCTCCTTGAAATTGTGAACCTCCTTCAAGTGTTCCGTTATTTATTAAAACTGCACCTTTTCCATCTGCTTGCATAGCTGTAACTGCATTTCCACTTCCAGTCATATGAATATCTCCATTATTTTCAACTGTTCCACCACTTTTAGCAGACATGATAAGTGCAGTTTGAGAACCCGTAGCAACTACGGAAACATTCCCACCGTTTATTGAAGTTCCACCTTTTTCAGCTGTATAGAATGTTCCTGAGCTTATATTTCCAACAAGGTTTTGGTTATTAATAGCTACTGAATTTTTACCTATTGCTTTAATAGTATAAGCTTTTCCAGTTGCTCCAACTTGTAAAGTCGTCAAGTTACCATTGTTTATAATAGTTCCACCATTTGAAGATACAATAGCTTCATATTTATTTTTATCAGCTATACCCATAACATCTGTTATACCAATATTCTCAGCAATTCCACCATTTTCTGCATTAATATTATCTGCATTACCAGCATTAATAACTCTTGAGCCTGCACCAGAAGCCATAACTGAGCCTGTTACACTTCCATCAACTTGAGCTGTTGCTCCGTCGTAAGCTATTACATCTCCTATAATATTACCGTTGTTCTCAGCGTATGTTCCAGCTCCACTTACAGATATTGCAATCCCACTTATATGTTTACCTTTTTCATCAAGAGTTCCAGCCACATCAATAGTTCCAGTATTGTAAACCTGTGCTCCACTTGATCCTATGATGCCGTATCCTGTCGCAATAGTGATATTTCCAGCATTGTTTACAATTCCACCATCTCTTGCATCAATTCCATAAGAATTAACTTTTGTTCCTGTGAAAACTATTTCTCCGTTGTTGTTGATTACAGAACCACTTGTAGTTTTAATACCTGTTCCGTTTGTTCCTGTGATTTTACCATTGTTTGTAGTGTTTGTATCAGGAGGAATTATAATCCCAGTACCACCATCACTTGTATTTATATCTTTGTTGTTAGTCTCATTTTTTAGAGCTTTTTTACCTCCAAAGCTCATGATTCCACTATTGTTTGATGTGAAGTTTGAAAATACAATAGCTGGTATTGTAAATGATGATGATTTAGAATATTGATTTACACTAGCATATTTTGCATATTGTGGATTTCTTTGGTTACCATTTCTTTGGTTATTATAGTTGTTTCTTTGTCTAGCACTTGAGGCAGATGTATCGCCTTGGCTATATCTTGCATATTGAGTGTTACTTGGTCTAGAATAATATTGTCTTTGTTCGTTGTATTGTCTTTGTCTAGAATATCTTTGGTTATTATATTGTGCTTGTCTAGAGTTTGAGGCATAGGTATTGTTATTATTGCTGTTTGGATTGTATCTTGGATATCTTTGGCTACTTACACTTCTATTATTTCTATTGTTTGGATTTGAGTAATTTCTTTGATTATTATAATTTCTTTGATTGTTGTAATTTCTATTAGAATTGTTATTACTAGCATATCTTGGATATCTTTGGCTACTTACACTTCTATTGTTTGAATTAGAATATCTTTGATTAGAATATCTTTGATTATTATACTGTGCTTGTCTAGTGTTTGAGGCATAAGTATTTCTATAATTACTATTTCTGCTATTTGGATTGTATCTTGGATATCTTGAATTGTTTCTATAATTATTATTTCTGCTATTGTTACTAGCATATCTAGAATTACTTGAATAATTTGTATTATTTGGATTAGAATATCTTTGATTATCATAATTTCTTTGAATATTATAATTTCTTCTACTAACATTTTTAGCATAAATATTTCTACGATTTCTTGAGTTATCATTTTTACTTAGATTATTATAATAATTGCTATATACCAAAGGATTATAAAAGTGTCCTTGATTGTCATAGCGTCTTTGATAGCCGTTTCCATAATGGCTATGATTGCTATAATAAAGACTTCTTAAATACATGTGGTGTGCATTTACGTAATATCGTGCTTTGTTTGTATTATATCTCCTTGGAGCAGAGTCCTTGTAGTAACTAAAATAGTTTGAGTTCGCTGACAAGGCAACGGACAATATAGATGATACAAGCATCAAAAAGATTATATTTTTTTTCATTTTCTTTCCCTCTAACTAATTAATTTAGTTACTTTTAAGACAAAAAACAAAACATAGAATAAATTTTAATTCTAAAATCTTATGTCTTAAAAAATGGCTACCCCCCCCCTAAGCTTTTTGGCTTAGGGGGGATAGGAGAAAGGCTTCTTAATTTATCACTTCCTTTAGCCTGTTAGAGAAACCAAAGCAAGAACAAACAACAAATTCCTTTTAATAAATTGACTAATCTATATTTAAGAAAAGTAAATTTACTTTATGCTCTAATGTATCAAAGATAAGCTAAAACAAAACTTAAATATTAAGATATTTTAAAAAGAACTCTGAACATTTGTATAATTTGTAAAAAATTTTAAGGCTTGCAAGCTAGTATTGAGATAAGTTTTATTTTGAAGAAGTAATGACAATTTTTTATAGATAAAATATACTTTAGAACTTTTTACTTAAGAGTTATACTGCCATCTTTCACAAGAATACTTCCTTTTAGTTCATATTCATAAACCTTAGCTCCAAAACGCTCTAAGGCTTCTTCATAACTCGGATTTGTTTTACAAAATTTCAAAAATTCATCTTGATGTTCTTTTTTGTCTATCTTTACACCTTGCTCAAAATCTTGCTTTGAATCTTTTTTAATTCCAAGAGAAGATAAAAAATCATCAAAATTATAAATATTTTTAGCATAATTTTGTCTAAGTAAAAAATTTGTTCCTAGACTTTCGTCTATTCTATGGCTTAAAACATAAATCTCTTTGCCCATAGCCCTAGCAAAATTTGCACTATGCAAAGAACCACTATCCATATCAGCTTCACAGATTATAAGCACTTCGCCAAGAGCTACGACAAGCTCATTTCTAAGGACAAAGCTATAAGGTCTAGGTTTCTGCCCTGCTTCAAAAGTACTTAGAACTAAACCCTGCTCTTCAATATCTTTAATCAGCCCTTTATTTATAGCAGGATAACGGATATCAAGTCCACTTGCAACTACTGCTATACTCGCACTTGCACCTGCACCTTGATGAGCCAAACAATCAACTCCCATAGCGCCCCCGCTCACGATAATGAAACCAGCATTTACTAAAGCCTTAGATAAAGAGTAAGTCATATTTTTTGTATATGTTGAAGGTCTTCTAGTGCCTACTATGGATATTTTCCTTCGTGAAAGCAACTTTTCATCTCCTAAGTAAAAAAGAGTCTTAGGGTATTTTTTCATAAGTTTTAATTCTTCGATATTTTGAGATATATTTTTAATCATAATAACTCTTTATATATTTTTATATTTTTGATGTTTTTCATTCTTATCTTAGCAAATCATTACTAAAATTTAAAAGTTGGAATCTAAAAGATAAAAAGAAAAATAAGAACTAAAAAAGAAGTTGTTTTTTAAAATTTGTTTTTAGAAACTAAAAATATGTTTTAGATATTTTTTTAGGTACTTTTTTAGCAATCCCTTAATACTTTTTTTGGAGGATTTTTGAGCATTTTCTTGACTGTTTTTGCTTTTTTGTTTCATCATTCTTCTTCTATAACTTCTTCTTGGTTATTCTTTTTTTGCAATTCTTTGCTTGCTTTGTTGTTTAACTTAGCTTTTGAATACTCAACTGCGGCTATTTTACTTACATATTCTAAGTCATAACCTTTAAAAATTCCTTTTTCATTTTTTAAAACTCTTAAAGTTACAGAGTGAGGATGTCCTATCGCTATAACATAGCCATTTTTTCTTGCAAAAGCTAAGGCTTTTTTTATCTGTCCTAAGACATAAGAATAATTTTGTAGATTATCTAAAAATATATTTCTTTTTAAATAAGTTTGATGATATTTTTTAGCAATATTTTTAACTACATTTCCGCCTATTGTCCTACTATCGATAAAATGAAAATGATATCTAATCAAGGCTCTAAAAAGTCTGTCCATAGCCACAGAGTTGCTTGTAAACTTACTTCCTGTATGATTGTTTAGATATTTAGCTTTTGGATACCACGCTCTAACTTGCTTAATTCTTTTTAAAACCTTGTCATAGTTATCATTTATATGCAAAGTATTTGCTTCAGGATGAGCGTAAGCCATGGCTTCAAGGGGGAGATGAACCATATAAAATTTTAATTGTTTTGCGATTTTTGCTGAATCTGTATGTTCACTAGTAGGTGGCATCAATGACATGGTAACCTTCAAACCTAAGGCTTTTATTTGATTTATTTCTCTTTGGGTGGTTACATCATCTATAACTATGGCAACAACTGGCTTAACTTTTAAATTGATATTTGCTTTATTTTTGATAGATTTTGAAACACTAGAGTTTTTGTATTCTTTTTCTTGTGTTTTTTTTGCCTTGCCTTCTTTAGGTAGTTCTTCTTTTACTTTGCTCTTATTTTTATCTTCTAACGCTTTTGCTTTTTTCTCAGATTTTTCTTTTAGTTCTTTTGCTATTTTTTCAGCCTTAGCTGAGCTAAGTACTTTTTTGACTTTTTTATCTAACTCTTTTGTTTTGGATTTATGATTTTGTTCTTCATCTAAAACATCAAAAATTCCTGTATTAAGCTCAACTTTGTCATTTTTTGTTATTTGCTTTTTTTTCTCAATGACTTTTATTTTTGTATTATTTTTTTCTACATATTTATATTCGACAAAAGCCCCAAACGCTATAAGCGCTATTATCAAAAATAAAAGTACATTAACTAACTTTATAGTAGTAAGATTTTTATTTGTTTCTTTTTTGTGTGAAGTTTTTTTATGTTTTTTATGGTGCTTTTTTGGCATTTTTAAACCCTAATATAAGAATTTATCTTATATTAGTTTTTTTCTTTGTCTATTAATTTATTTGCTTTAAGCCACGGCATCAAAGCTCTTAGCTCTTTGCCTGTTTTTTCAAGTGGGTGATTAGCAAGATTTGCTCTTGAAGCATTTAGTCTTGGATAATTTGTTTGCCCTTCAAGTATGAAATCTTTTGCAAAACTTCCGTTTTGGATATTTTCTAATATTTTTTTCATAGCTTTTTTTGATTCTTTATTGATAACTTTAGGTCCACTTACAATATCGCCATACTCAGCTGTATTTGAAACTGAATATCTCATATCTCCAATTCCTCCAGCATACATCAAATCGACAATAAGTTTTAGTTCATGCATGCATTCAAAATAAGCCATTTCATTAGGATACCCAGCTTCAGTCAAAGTCTCAAAACCAGCTTGAACTAAAGCAGTTACGCCTCCGCATAAAACTGCTTGTTCTCCAAATAAATCAGTTTCAGTTTCATCTTTAAAAGAAGTTTCGATTATTCCTGTTCGTCCACCACCAATAGCGCAAGCATAAGCTAGAGCTATTTCTTTTGTATTTTTTGAAGGGTTTGCCTCTACTGCTATTAAATCAGGAATACCGCCACCTTGAACAAATTCGTTTCTTACAGTATGCCCTGGTGCTTTTGGTGCTATCATCATCACATTTATATCAGCCCGTGCTTCAATCTGTCCGTAATGGATATTAAATCCATGTCCAAAAGCTAGATAAGCACCTTTTTGTAAATTTTGTGCGATTTGCTCTTTATAAACCTTAGCTTGATGTTCATCTGGTAACAAAACCATAACAATCCCCGCTTTTTTTACAGCTTCAGACACGCTTAAAACTTCAAAGTCTTTTGCCTTAGCTTTAGCCCAAGAGCTTCCATCTTTTCTTAGTCCGATAATTACACTAATACCACTATCTCTTAGATTTTGCGCGTGAGCATGTCCTTGACTTCCAAAGCCTAGAACTGCAACAGTTTTATCTTTTAGTAAAGAAAGATTACAATCTTTATCGTAGTATATTTTTAATGCCATTTTTTATCCCTAAGTATAATTTCAAAAATTATAGCTAAAAAAAAATTAATTTCTTCAAAAAAGACTTCTTTAGTTTTTATAAAGTTTAGATATGATTTCTTTAATTTTTAGATAAGGACAAAAAATGAAATATGATTTTTTTAATAAAATAAATAAAAAAGATTTTATTCCAAATGCAGACCAAAAACTTTATCTTAACAAACTTCTTAAAGAAAATATTTTAAAACAAGAAAAAAATGCTTATATTTTAAATTCATTATATAGAATTGGACAAATCAAATTTAGAAAAACTTTTGCGATTTTTGAAGATAAAAGCGAAAATGAACTAAAAAATTTCTCTTTAGATTTCAAAGATTTAGCAGGGGCAAGTGATGGAGATTTTGTTTTGGTGAAAAGATTTATAAAACCAAGAACAAAAAGCAAGGGACAAGTAATTGAAATTTTAAAATCTTCAATGAAAGCAAGATTAGTTTATAAAAATAATGATAAGTTTTTTACCTTAAAAGAAAATATTCCAAGTAGCGTAAATCTTAGCCCAAAATCTTATGAAGATGGTGACATACTAGAAGTAAGCCAAGACAAAAGCAAACTTATAGGAAATATTTCTGATGCTTGTGTTGATAAAAAACTATCTTTATTTTTGAGTCTTGAAGCTTATAGATTAGAACCTTATACTTTGAGCGAAATGCCTAGTATGAAAGACAACTCAAAAGAGAATGCAAAAAAAGATGCGAGTAAAAATAAAAAACGGGTAGATTTAACTGCGCTTGATTTTTGCACCATAGACCCAGCAACTGCAAAAGACCATGATGACGCTATTTATTATGATACAAAAACTTCTACTTTATATGTAGCTATTGCTGATGTTTCTTACTTCGTAAAAGAAGGCACAGAGCTAGACAAGCAAGCGCTTAAAAGAGCCTCTTCAATATATTTTCCAAATCAAGTCTTGCCAATGCTTCCTTTTGAGCTTAGCGAAAATCTTTGTTCATTAAAACCCTTAGAAGAACGCTTTGCTTTTGTTTTTAAGATGAAACTTGATACTAAAAATCTTGAAGTAATTCATAGTGAAGTTTTTGAAGCACTTATAATCTCACAAAAAAAATATTCTTACGGTAGAATTGATAGAGTTTTAGAAAATAAGCACGATAATTTTGATAAAAAAGATGAAGAGGTTTTTGCTTATTTGAAAGATTTTAATTTTTTAGCAAAAAAACTAAGAGCTAAGAGAATGGAAAAAGGCTTTGATTTTAGAGCAAGTGAAAATAAAATAAGCCTTGATAATGCCTGTAAAATAAAATCTATCGAAGAAACAGACAATCATTCTTTAGCACATTTTTTAGTAGAAGAAGCTATGCTTTTAGCAAATGTACAAGCTTCAAAAAAGATAAATACACTAGGAATCTTTAGAATCCACGAAGAGCCAAGTTATGCAAAGATAAGAGAACTTCTTAATGAAGTGACGAGCCTAGGAATCCAAGTAAAACTCCAAAGTAGTGTTTATGAAACAATTATGCAAATACAAAAAAAAGCTAGGTATTTAGGGCTTAGCAAAGAAGTTGATAAGCTAATCATTCAAGCGCAACAATTAGCTATCTATTCGCCTAAAAATCTAGGGCATTTTGGGCTAGGCTTTGAGTCATATTCGCACTTTACATCTCCCATAAGAAGATATGCAGATTTAATCTTGCATAGGATTTTAAAAACAAAGCAAATGCCAAAAAATTTAGCTAAAACTTGTGAAGAAATCTCAGAAAAACAAAGACTTTGTGATGGTGTAGTTTTTGATTTTTTAGCAAGAAAATATGCTAGATGGGCAAAAGACAATATTGGCTGTGAATTAAAAGCTAGATTAGTTGATGAACAAAACTCTATACTTGAAGTTTATGATAAAAAAATCTTAGGGCTTAGAGCGATTGGGCTAAACTGCAAAAATGCTAAGCTTTTTTCAAAATGCAAGATTATCATAAAATCAAGCGATATAATCACAGGAAAAATAAGCGCAGATATAAAAAATTAATCAACTCTTAGCTAAAATATCTTATGTATAAAAATGTATTCGATAAACTACAAAATGAAAAAAAACTTTTTAAAGCTTATATGTTTTATGGGCAATGTGCTTTTGAGATAGAAGAATATGCAAAAAAAACTTGTCTTTTACACGGAAAACTGGAAGATGTAGAAAAACTATATTATGATGATTATGATTTTGCTTACGCAAAAAACAAACTGCTTCAATCCTCACTTTTTAGCACTAGTAATATTTTGCTCATAAAAAGAGATAAAAAAATTCCAAAAAAAGAGCTTCAAGAGCTTATAAAAGCTAGTAATACAAACCCAGCTAGCACGCTTATTTTTTGCCTTTTTTTAGATGGCAAAGAGGTAACAAGCCTAGAAAATGCTTTTAATGAAAAAGTATCGGCTTCAAGTGTTAGATTTTTTAATCCTAAAGTTGGAGAAGCTTTAGGGATATTATCGCAAAAATCAAGAGAGCTTCATTTAGATATAAATTCTTCAGCTCTAAGCCACTTGCATTCTATGCACAATCAAGATTTGAGTTTATGTATAAATGATTTACAAAAACTAGCAATTTTTGATACTCAAATTGGAATAAAAGATATAGACTTGCATTGTTTTGGTATAGGTCCTATTAATCTTGAAAATTTCACACAAGATTTATTTAATGCAAAAGATATAGGAGATGATTTGAGCACCTTGCTTGAAGAAGGGATAAACGAGATTTATTTACTAGGACATATTACTTCAAACTTATTTCAACTATTTATGATAGCTTGCTATATCAGAGTAAATGGACATGCAAATGCAAGAGATATTTTAGGATTTGCCCCTCCAAGAGATATTTGGGAAGGCAAGTTACAAACTGCGAATTTTATAAGTTCTAAAAAAGGTAAATTTTCTTATCTTTTAAATACACTTTTAGGGCTTGAACTTGAACTAAAAACCTTAAAAGGACTAGATAAAACTTCTTATTTTCAAGCACACATAAGAAAAATATCAGTAAATTTAAGATAAAATGCCACATTTACGAAAAAACCTTGCTAAGAGATTAGTAAATCCATAAGGAGATTTTATGACGAAAATTAAACATTACGAAACTATGTTTATCCTAAAACCAACGCTGGGCGAAGAAGAAATAAAAGCGCAGATTGAAACAGTTAGGGCAAATATAGAAAAAAATGGCGGAGAGATTGTATCTTTTGATGATATGGGAAGCAGACAACTAGCTTACGAAATCGAAAAAAACAAAAGAGGTTATTATTATGTAATTTACTTTAAAGCATCAGGAACAAGTATCCTAGAGCTTGAACGAAATTATAGAATAAACGAAAATATGCTTAGATTTATTTTTATAAAATATGAAAGTAAAAAAGATATTGCTGCTTGGGAAAATTTGTGTCAAGAAGCAAATAAAAAAGCTAGTTCTAACTAGGTCTTAAAATGTATAATAAAGTAATAGTAGTAGGAAATCTTACAAGAGATATAGAGCTAAGACACTTATCAAGTGGCACAGCAGTTGCTAGGTCAAGTATAGCTACAAGCCATAGATATAAAACTCAAAGTGGAGAACAAAAAGAAGAAGTTTGTTTTTTAGAGTTTAATATTTTTGGAAGAATTGCTGAAGTTGCAAACCAGTACTTAAAAAAAGGCTCAAGAGTTTTACTTGAAGGGCGTTTGATATTTGAGCAATGGACAGGAAATGATGGAGCTAAAAAAAGTAGACATTCTTTAAGAGTTGAAGTTATGCAAATGCTAAACTCAAAAAATGATATGCCTCAAGGTGGTATCCAAAATGGACAAAACAGCCAAAGCAATTCGCAAAGCTCTTATGGTGGTGGGCAAGGAAGCCAAAACCAATCATACGGAAATAATGCACCAACACAACAAGCAACACAGCAAACACAGAAACAAACAAATAACTCATATAATGAAAATATCCCAGAACATGATGTAAATAGTGATATGAAACAAGCAAATAATGGTGGTAATAATAAACCTAATATTGATGTCGGCGACGAAGACATACCATTTTAGAAAGGTAAATTAAATGGCAGAACGAAGAAAATACGGAAAAAAGTATTGCAAATATACAGAAATGAAAGTTACATATATTGATTATAAAAATATTGATTTATTAAAAATATCTCTAAGTGAACGAGGCAAAATTATGCCAAGACGTCTTACAGGAAACTCTAAAAATGCTCAAGAAATGGTAGAAACTGCTATTAAAAGAGCTAGACACATGGCGCTTGTTCCTTACATAGTAAATACAAAAAATCTAACAGATCCAGCTTATAGATAGGCTAAATTTTACAAACATAAATAAATAAAAGCTTTTGCTTTTGTTTATCAAATATAACTACAAAAATCAAAATAAATTTAAATCCAACTGCTAAAGTGATTATGAAATTACAAAAAGACAAAGACAAAAAAGATAAATAAGAAAACTATTTTTAAAATGCTAAGATTTTATGGTTTTGCTATAATATTTTTTAGATTTTTAAAAAGAGTTAAGCACCCTTTTCCAGATACCTAAGCACATCAAAATTTAAAGTGCCTTGCTATGTTCCCATCCTGGGGCGATGCCTTAAAAATTAATTGCGAAGGTCTAAAAAAGAGCAATAAAAATACCTATATATTCTTATTGCTCTTTTGCTTCTTTTTTGTAAAAATTGATTATATCAAAAAGTATTTTAAAAATCAAGAAAGTGTTTAAGACAAGCCTAAGCATAGAGTTTATAAAATATCTAGCTAGATTAAAAAGAGAGAAAATGAAAAAATACCCTTTTCCCAATTTATTTAAAAATATCTTATTAGTTTGTGTCCTTATTTTCATGCTAAATGCTTGTGCTAGCAATGACATACAGCTACAAAACTTTAAAAAAGATGATTATACAAAAGTTTATATTCCAAAAATTTGCAAAAAACAATACACTATAAAAACTCCAAGTGTCGCTGTGGTTAATTTTACAAATAATTCAAACTTCGGAACAGCCAAAGTAAAAAACTCTGTAAGTCATACAAAAGCACGAATAAACACGCTAGGACTTAGAAGTACAAGAAGATACAATCACCACTTATCTGCAAGCTTAGGAGTAAGTACAAGCAAAGTTAGAGCTATTACAAACACACAAGGCAATACAAGAGTTGTAAAAACAAAACTTTCACAATCTGTAGTTTCTTTGCTTGAAAATTTATTAAACCAAATAGGAGGGCTAAGGCTTTATAGCAGAAGTGATTTTGACAAAATCAGCAATGAGCTAAAACTCCAAGATTCAGGCTTACTTGATGAAGGCACACTTACTAAGTTTGGTAAACTCTCAGGAGTTGATTATCTTGTCACTGGCTCTATTGATTATGTTAAGCAAGATTACACGGATTTAGGTACCTTAGCAAACGGAGTAAGACGCACAGGCTATGACTCAGGACAAAGTAATATCGCTTTAGGTGGAGATATTTTAGCGCTTGGTTCATACTTTACAGATGGCATGAGTATTACTCCAAAAATAACTATAAAGGTTTTAGATGTAGCAAGTGGCAAGATTTTATTTATCCAAAGTATAGAAAACTCTGTAAAAATTGGACATATAAAAAATCCAAGTTATTCACAAGTAATAGGCGCTATAAAAACAGCCATTGATAAATCCCTTCCTTTGTTTAAAAGCAAACTTTCAAAATACTTTTTTGTTCAAGGCTATGTAACTACTATCAAAAGTAATGATGACGCTATAATAACTAGGATTAACTTAGGCACAAAAGATGGATTAGTTAAGGGGCAAGCTTTGAATATTTATAGCTTTGATTATGGTACTAATCCCTTGACAAATAAAAAATATTGTAATATTTTAAAAACAGATTCTAAACTTATAGTAACAAATCAAATAAGTGAGCATTTTGCTTGGGCTAGAGTTGATGGAGATTTTAAGCCTAAGCTTTTAGAGATTGTTAGAAAAAATTAGACTTAAAGAAGAGATTAAAAATTAAAAAAATTCAGGAGAAACTATGAATATTAAAAATGAAAAAAATATGAAAAATATTTTATTTTTTGTACTTGCTGGGCTTATGGGAATAACTTTATGCTCTTGTGCTTCAAATAAGCAAATTAGTGCACCTACTGGGCAAAAAACAGCTTATAATATGAACGAAGGTAGTCAAAGTCAAGCTATCCCTTCTTGGTATCTAAATCCACAGCCAAACACAGAACTTAAACTTTTTGGTATGGGGCAAGGACATAGTTTTGATGAATCTAGAAACAACGCTCTAAATAATATCTCAAAAAGACTAATAGTCAAAATTCGCTCAAGTTTTCAAAGTCAAACTTCAAGCTCAGGTACTAACTATCAAAAAGATATTACAAATACTTTAAATGTTAGCACCGAACAAATGCAATTTACAAATCCAAAATTAGAGCGAAGTGCTTTAAATAAAAATATTTATTACACAGAATTTAGTATAAATAAAAAAACGTTGCTAAAACAACTAAATGGAAATTTTCACGCAAGAGAAAACAGCCTAGAACATACTTACAAAAAAAGTGAAAATAAAAATAATCTAGAACAAATAAAAGCCTTGCAATCCATGCAAGATGATATAAATGCAAATAAAAGCCTTGCTTTAAAACTGTATGCCTTAAATAATAAATTTGCTTATTCAAAATATATAAGTAAATACAACAGCTACACAGCAAAATTAAACAATCTAAAAAGTTCTACATCAATTAAAATTTTATCTATTGAAGCAAATGGGGATTATTTTAAAACAGCGCTTAGCACCTTGCTTACAAAAGCAGGGTTTGAACTAAATAAAAGTCACAATGATGGTATGATTATAAATATAGTGCCAAGTATTCAATACTTTAATTTTAAAGGTTGGTATATCGCAAAAGCAAGCTCTACGCTTAGCATAAGCTACAAAGACAAGCAAGGTGATACAAAGGTGATGAAAAGTCTTCTTATTAAAAGCACAGGACGCTCAAGCCAATCAAAGCAAAGTGCTTTGATAAAAGCTAGTCAAGATTTTTTAAGTAAAATCCAAAAACTAGGTATGGAAAGACTGCTTTTTTAAGTATTTTTAGAAATTTTAGAAATTTTTGAATATTTCTAAAATTTGTCAAATACTACTAAATATTTGCTTGTTTTCTTAATATTACTCTAATAACACAAGCTTCACCTTGATGAGCTTTTCCTTCATCGAGGTTTACAATATCTTCGCTTAGTCTTATAATATCACACTCTTCAAAATTCTCTTCAAAATCTTTTAAGGTATACAACAAATTTATTTCTTTTGGTCCACCAGTTTCATAAACTAATTGCCCTGCTGAAAAAAATTCTCCAACAAAAAGTCCATTTTCTCTCAAAGATTCTTCAATATTTTCAAAAAATTCTTTTCTTTGCTCTTTGTGGATATGTAAAAAAGAGCTCAAAACTACATCATATCGCTCTTTTGGCTCCCATTCTAGCAAATCTTCGCAAGTTGTATTTATCTTTACACTATTCTTATCTGCTAATTTTTCTAGCTTTTCTAATCCTTGCTCTGAGATATCAATAGCGCTTACATTAAATCCATGCTTGGCTAAAAATACTGCATTTCTGCCCTCGCCCTCGCCCAAACAAAGGATATCTCCTGAAGGTAAAAATTTTTTTGATGATTTTTCAATAAACTTATTTGCCTTAGTTCCATAGAAATATTCTTCATTCTCAAACTTTTTATTCCATAATTCTTTTTGGTCCATTTTATTCCCCAATCTAGTTTCGCTCTTAGTATTTTAACCATTTCATCATAAAAATAAAATATATTCATTTTTTTTTAATAAAATATTTGATAAACTAAGGAATATTTTTACATAATATTGGAGTAAAAAATGATTGAAGCAAAATATATCTGGATGGATGGACAATTTGTAGATTGGGATGCAGCAAAAATCCATGTCCTAAGTCACACTTTGCACTATGGAAATGGTGTAATCGAAGGAACTAAAGCTTATAAAACACAAGATGGAAGATGTGCGATTTTTAAGCTAAAAGAACATACAAAAAGATTATTGAACTCAGCAAAAATGACTCTAATAAACTCGCCTTTTACTCAAGAAGAGCTAGAGCTTGCACAAATTGAGCTAATTCAAAAAAATAAACTTATAAATGGTGCATATATTAGGCCTATTATTTTTCTAGGATATGGAGCTATGGGATTATATCACAAAGAAGCGCCAACGCAAGTAGCGATTGCCGCTTGGGAATGGGGAGCTTATCTTGGAGATGAAGGAATGAAAAAAGGTGTTAGAGTAAAAATAGCATCGATGACAAGAACTCCAAACACTTCAGGAATGGGAAAAGCAAAAGCTGTTGCAAATTATCTAAATTCTCAAATGGCAAAATTTGAAGCTGTTGAGGCGGGATATGATGAAGCACTTTTAAGAGATGATCAAGGCTATATCGCTGAAGCTAGTGGAGCTTGTTTTTTCATAGTAAGAGATGGGGTTTTAATCACTCCTCCAAATGATACAAGCCTAGAATCAATAACACAAGCTACAGTTATAGACATAGCAAAAGATTTAGGCTATGAAGTTGTGAGAAGAAGAATTACAAGAGAAGAAACATATATAGCTGATGAAGCGTTTTTTACAGGGACTGCTGTTGAAGTTACCCCTATTAGAGAAATCGACAGCAGAACTATAGGAGATGGGCAAAGAGGTGAGATTACAAAAGTCTTGCAAGATGCGTATTTTGATGTAGTAGCTGGAAAAAATGAAAAATATTTAAAAGATTTAACATACATAAACTAAAAGGACTTTAATGCCAATTGATAATGATTATTTTAAAAACAGACAAAAAAATGGTGGCGACGGCTCAAACAAAAAGTATCAAGCACCCTTTGATGCACCTGATTTTTTCAAAAATTTTGGAAAAAAAGCAGGATTTATTTATGCAATTATTATAATAATTGTTATTTTAATAATTGCAAGACCTTTCACAATCGTAAACTCAGGTGAAGTAGGTATCGAAGTAACAACTGGGAAGTTTGAACAACAAGCTTTGCAACCAGGATTGCATTTTTTCATACCATTTCTTCAAAAAATTATCTTAGTTGATACAAAAGTTAGGCTAATAAATTATAGAACAAATGAAAAAATCTCAGGTTCTGATAGTGGTATCAAGATAAACCCAGCTATTAGTATCTTAGATGCAAGAGGTCTTCCTGTATCGATTGAAATAACTGTTCAATATAGACTAAGAGCAGAGCAAGCTCCAAAAACTATAGCTACTTGGGGACTTTCTTGGGAAGATAAAATCGTAAATCCTGTGGTTCGTGATATTGTAAGAAATGTAGTAGGTAGCTTTAATGCTGAGGAACTTCCATCTCACAGAAATCAAATCGCAACTATGATTGGAACAAGAATTAGAAAACAAATACAATCTCTGAAAGGCGAACCTGTCGTTGTCGAATCTGTGCAATTAAGACAAATTGTCTTGCCTCCTAAAATAAAAGCACAAATTGAGCAAGTACAAATCGCCAATCAACAAGCGCAAAGAGTAAAATATGAAGTGCTAAGAGCGCAACAAGAAGCTCAGAAAAAAGCTGCTCTTGCAAAAGGAACTGCTCAAGCTGTTAAAATAGAAGCGCAAGGTAGAGCAAGTGCTGTAACTATTGAAGCTGATGCCCACGCTAAAGCAAATAAATTAATCGCAAAATCTTTAACACCAAGATTGTTAAAATTAAAACAAATTCAAGTGCAAGGTAAATTTAACGAAGCACTAAAAGTAAACAAAGATGCTAAGATATTTTTAACTCCTGGAGGAGTTGTTCCAAATCTTTGGATAAATTCACAAAGTAAAAAAAGAACTTCTTCGCTAAACCATTAAAGAGCCAAGGGAGGCTCTTTAAAAATGCTTAAAAATCTGTTGATACTTATTTTATTTTTAGCCCTTAGTTATTCTTTTTATCAAAATATAAAAATAAGTAGTTATGCAAAGTGGATAAGCAAATCTTACAAAAAAAAAGATAAAAAGATAAAAAAACTTAAGAGGATTAATAAAATAAATAAGATTAACAATGCCTTGCAAGCCCAAGAAAAGGAAAAAGAATATCTAACAAAATCTTATATCTTTGAGCCTTTGAAACTTAAAAATAATATTGATATCAAAAAAAATGAAGCCAATGTTACAACTAGCAAAGATTTTGATGAATATGATTTTTCTTTTCTGAAGCAGAAGAAAAAACCTCCCGAAGAAGCTAAGGATAGTTGGAACTTTTCGCCTTATGTAAGTGATGAATTTAAATTTAAGCAAAGAAATGATGGATTTGAGAATTTAAGAAATATCAAAAATATAAAAGATTTAAATGACTTCTTAAAAAATGATGTAGGCATAAAATTTAGATATGAAACAACTTTTTAGGAAATATAAATGCAAGATTTTATAAAAATTAATTGGGAAAAAGTACACGGACTAATACCTGCTATTATTCAAGATATAGATACAAAAGAAGTATTAATGCTTGGATTTATGGATAAAGAAGCGCTTAGCCTTAGCTTAGAGACTAATTTTACTCATTTTTTTAGCAGAACAAAGCAAAGAATTTGGAAAAAAGGCGAAAGCTCAGGACATACTCAAGAGATTAAAAAAATTCTCCTAGATTGTGATAAAGATACCTTATTAGTTTTTGTAAAACAAAAAGGTTTTGCGTGCCATACTGGGCAAAAAACTTGCTTTTTTACTCCTATCTCTAAAGAAGAAAATACGAAAAATGACAAACAAAAATCTAAAAGCATAGATACAAGCCAAATATATGGAGTTGTCGATAGGCTTTTTCATATAATAGAAGCGAAGAAACACGGCGACCCAGAAAAATCATACTCAGCAAAACTTCTTCAAGGAAAAGAAAATTCAATGCTTAAAAAAATAGCAGAAGAAGCTAGTGAATTTTGCTTAGCGATAAAAGATAAAGATGAAAAAGAGATTATTTATGAAGGTGCTGATTTGTGCTATCATATCTTGGTAGGACTTTGCTCACAAAATATATCCCCTGATAGAATAAAACAAGAATTAGCTTCACGGTTTGGCATGGGTGGACTAGAAGAAAAAGCTAATAGAAAAGAATAAAATATTTTTCTTAGCTTAGTTTTTAATTTGTAGGTTTTTTTATTTTATTTGCTATTTCTTTAAGTGATTTTTCACATACCAAATCAGAGTGCAAAATAATATCATCTGAAATAAAATTGCTCTCTTTAAAATTTGCTATTGAAACCGTTAGTCCGTTAATTCTTGCTGTTTTGAGTGCTGGAATCATATCTGTATCTTTCGAAAATACAACTATTTTATCTGCAAGTTTCTTATATGATATTTCAGATATATCAAGTCCAATTAGCATATCAACTTGTTTTTGTATTATAGCTGGTTTCGAATTTTTAAGACCCCTAACTTTTAATTTTCCAGTCCTAAGAGCAATAAAATCTTCACTAACAATATCTTTTAGGAATTTTGATGCAATATCAAAAACTTTATTTATTTGATTTTCATTTTTATAAATTTCTTTATCTTTTTTTGAGAGTTGAGATTTTATTTCTTCAGAGCTTAAAGGCTTTGCAGTATAAAAAAATATTCTATAAAACTCTTCATTTTCGCATAAAAAATTTTTGAATAAAGTTGATATATGGGAAGCATTGTTGAAATTAAAATTTTTAATTTTAACAACTTTATTGATTTGTTCTATTGTTTTTCTAAGGTTATCCCAATCAACAAAAAAAGCAACTTTCTTCATATTCAGACCTTGCCAAAAACTAAAAAAGTATTAGATAAATGTCCAAGCCTACTTTTTGGATTAGGTTGTAGGACTAAAAGGACATTTATCTAATACTTTTCATTATGTTAGCCTAAATATCTTAATATGTCAAATTTGATAATAAGTTTAGTCTAAAACCAAAAGGCTAGAAGTAATAAGTTAAACTAACTCCACCGTTAGCATTGCCTTGTTTGTCTCCTATATTAACTTGTGCTTTTGCTTGAAATAAAAGATTTTTAGCAACTGAATATTTAGCCCCTAGTACAAAATCTCCTTCATAAGAATTTGCACTATCTTTTGAATACAAACTTATATCTTCTGAAGTTTTGCTTCCTTCATCAAAAGATGACACATCTTTGCTCATATTATCTAGACTATAATTAGCTTTTGCATTCAAAAAGATATTAAGATTGTTTTGCATTAAGTTTTTCCCAAGTTCAAACCCCAAATAAGGCTTAAGCAAGAAGGTAATATTTGTATTTATTCGTAAAGCTCCTAGCTTTACTACTGTTTGACCATCTTCATTTATAGCTTCTTGTAAGATTACAGAAGCGTCAAGTCCACTCAAAGGCGACAAGTAAATTGCATGTCCTAAGTAAAATTTCTTTTTATATTCCAAGCTTGTTCCTAAAAAAGTATTTTTAGTATCTGCTTTAAAAGAAGTAACAGCTCTTACATCTTGCGAATATGTATTTCCAGCTAATCTATCTATTGAAATATTATCAAACCCTAGATACTCTATGGCTGTAAAAAATGCATAATTTTTGACATAATGTGTAAAATAAGATAGTTGAAATAATGAATCTTTTCTTGAGCCTAGATTGTCTGCATAGGCAGTATTTGCAAAGGAATAAGCCCCTATAAGTCCTGAGTTTGTATGTCTGCTAAGTCGTTTTGTAAATCCAAAATAGGCATTATATGAAGATGTATTGTATCCTTGAATATTTTTATCTAGATTATCTTCAAAAAAATTATCTCCAAAATTAATACCTGCAATTGCTGAGTAGCCCTTTTTATTTGTTTTGCTTATAGCATTTGCTTTTAGCACATCTGTATCATGAGCGATTAGAGCATAAGAAATAGCATTAAAAGTAGAATAATATCTTTGTTTTGTTGTGATATCTGCTAGATTATTTAAGGCTGTATTTAGAATATTTGTTGTTTTATATGATGACAAAGTATTATAATTTAATCTTTTCTTTGGAAAAATTATCGCCTTGTTATTGTAAAATTTTGTATTTTGAAAAAGATTAGCTAAAATCCCATCTTTGTCATTTGGATAATTTTTATCGTAAGCATCACAATTTATACCTAAAAATAAAATAAAAGTTAAAGCAATAAATATCTTTTTCATTTTTTCCCTTTTAATCAAGAAAAGCTTCTTAATTAAAATAAATTCTTTTGATAATCTAAAAATCTAAATATAAGAAAATAGACTACACTTTTTCATAATATACTAAAAGTTATATTAAATAAAAGTAAAGAAAAAAGTACTTTGATTGTGTTTATTTGTAGGTTTTATCTTTGTTTTTAGGAAGGGGCAAGATAAGCCCCAAGTATTTTAAACGTCTAAATCTTAAAAATCTAATCCTAAGTCATATATTTGACTTAGGATATTTAGAGTCTTTT
>JAACJU010000019.1:0-14279 GCA_021378565.1 Arcobacter sp. LC1
GCTTAAAATGAATTTACATGAATACCAAGCAAAAAACTTGTATAAAAAATATGATATTCCTACAACAAAAGGTAAGTTATTATGCCACCCTTCCCAACTTGATGATATACTAAGAACATTAGGTGGTAACTCATGGGTTATCAAAGCACAAATCCATGCAGGTGGCAGAGGTAAGGCTGGTGGGGTTAAGTTAGTCGAGGGTAAAGCAAACGCCGATGAAGAAGTAAGAAAAATGCTAGGTCAAAGACTGGTAACCAAGCAAACAAATAAAAATGGACAAGCTATAAACTCTATTTACATAGAACAACCTTGCGATATGTCTAAGCAAATCTATTTAGCTTTTATGATTGATAGAACTTCAGAGCGAATTATGATGATAAGTTCAAGTGAAGGCGGTATGGAGATTGAAGATATCGCAGACAAAAATCCAAAAAAAATACTTAAAAATGCTATTAACCCAATAGTTGGAATAATGCCTGCACAATGCAGACAGATTTGTGATGATTTAGGGCTTGATAAGACTTTGAGTGCGCAAATGATTGATATTATGCAAAAGATATATAAAATGTTTATAGAAAATGATTTAGAGTTAGTCGAAATAAATCCTTTAGTTATCACAAAGCAAGGGATTATACTTTGTCTTGATGGTAAGATTTCAGTTGATAATTCAGCTCTTTATAGACAAGCTAAGATGAACGAGATAAGAGATGAAACGCAAGAAGATGAAAAAGAGCTAAGAGCGCAAAAGCTTGATTTGAATTATGTTAGCTTGGAAGGTGATATTGCTTGCATGGTAAACGGCGCAGGACTTGCTATGGCAACTATGGATATGATACAAACTTATGGCGCAAAGCCTGCTAATTTTCTTGATGTTGGCGGAAGTGTAAATGAAAAAAGAGTTATTGAAGCTTTTGATATTATATTAAGCGATGAAAAAGTAAAAGGTATTTTGATAAATATTTTTGGTGGTATCGTAAGATGTGACATCATAGCGCGAGGTATTATAAAAGCTGTGGAAACTGCAAATATAAAAGTGCCTTTAGTCGTAAGGTTAGAAGGGACAAATGCAAAAGAAGGATTAGAGCTTATCAAAAATTCTTCTTTTAAAATATATGATGAAAAAGATTTAGACAAGGCTACAAAACTTATCGTAGAACTTGCAAAGGACTAAAATGGCTATATTAATAGATAAAAATACAAGAGTTTTGTGCCAAGGCTTAACAGGTACACAAGCAAGTTTTCATACGCAAAGAGCCTTAGAGTATGGAACTAATTTTGTCTCAGGGGTAGTTCCTGGCAAAAGAGGGCAAACACATTTGGGGCTACCTGTTTATAATAGTGTCAAATGTGCTAAAAATCTAACAAATGCTAATGCATCTATTATTTATGTACCTGCGCCTTTTTGTAAAGATTCGATAATCGAAGCTGCTGATAATGGTATAGAGATTATTGTTTGTATAACAGAAGGTATCCCAACTCTAGATATGCTTGAGGTAAAAGCTTGTGTTGATTTAAATGGAGTTAGACTTATTGGTCCAAATTGCCCTGGTGTCATCACTCCTATGCAATGCAAAATGGGGATAATGCCTGAAGCTATTCACAAAGTTGGCGGGGTGGGAATAATCTCAAGGTCAGGAACATTAACTTATGAAGCAGTAAACCAATCAAGTCTTGCTGGTTTTGGACAAAGTACTTGCGTGGGAATTGGTGGTGACCCAATCCCTGGAAGTGACTTTATAGATATCTTAAAAATGTTTGAAGAAGATGAGCAAACTAAAGCTATTGTAATGATAGGTGAAATCGGTGGAGCAAAAGAAGAAGCAGCTGCGGAGTACATAAAAAGCAATATCACAAAACCTGTAGTTTCATATATAGCTGGAATTACTGCGCCACAAGGAAAAAGGATGGGTCACGCTGGAGCAATAATCGATAGTGGAAAAGGAAGTGCAAAAGAAAAATACTTAGCACTTGAGCGAGCTGGAGTTACAACTGTAAAAACCTTAACAGGTATAAAAAATGCTTTGATAGAAGTGTATCCTAAATAAGAGATACTAAAAAATATTTGAAAATACGCTATAAAATTGTTTAAAAAATGCTAGAAAAAAAGCCATAAAATACCAGAGTAAGAGCAAATAATCCAAAAAATATCTTATAATACATATAAAAAAGCGTATTATAAGATATTAAAACTTAATAAAAAAATTTAAAAAAACTTCAATAAATTACTAAAAATCAATATAATATACATTATAAAAAAATATCAAAAGCATAAATATTACGAATGAAAAGACAAATAATATTTGTTTTAATATTCTAAATATATAAAGTTGCCTAAAATAGCTAGGTAGAAAAGCCTAAAAAGCTAGAGAAAAATAAAAAAACTTTGAATTTATTCAAATAAAGTGATATAATATGTATACAAATACATATTTAAGTATGTAATATTATAGGAGTTTAAAGTGGACTATCTAAAATACTTATCAAGTGAAATGTTTTCTTCTACTGAACTTATCAGAAAATCAAAAAAAATATTTGATAAGCTTAAAAATAAAGAAATACAAAAGGCTGTAATCTTGCGAGATGCAAAACCTGCTTTTGTACTTTTGGACTTTGAGAGCTATGAAAAAATGCTAAAAACTTTTTTAGAAGATAAAAATGATATGCCAAAAACTAGCGAAATTTTAGAAGAAATAAATCACGAAAAAAATCTAGAAAAAAATCCAAATGTAAGCACAGAAAATACTAATCTAAAAAATACAAAAAAAAGCCTTGAAGCAAGCCTAGCAAAAAATACAGAAAATACCAATCTAAAAAATATAAAAATAAATGAAAAAGTTGGAAATAAAAAAGAAATTATCCAAGCCAATACTGATACTAATAGTGGTAACCTCGAACAAATCAAAAAAATCAAAAAAAGCCTAAGACCTAAAAATATAAAAAATAATAGCATTTCAAAAGAAATTGAAGAACTTAAAACTTTTAATGAAGAAGAAGTTTTTGGAAATATTAAAGATATTTTACCTCCTATAGAAAAAAAAGAAAAGAAGGAAAGAATAGGAACTAAAGCCAAATTAGCAAAAGACACTAGAGAAAATAAAGAAAATACAAAAAATAAGCAAAATAGAAAAGTTGTTTATTTACACGAAACAAGAAGTCAAGAATTTATAGAAGAAAGTAAAGAGGCTTTAAAAGCTCTTGATGAATCTAAAGTTTTAAAAATTAGAAAACTAAAAAAATACAATTTAAGTAATACTCAAAGTGAATTAGAAAAAGAATTAGAAAAATGGGAATTAGAAACAAAAGGACTAGAGCAAAAAATTTTAGATGAAAAAAGCTTAGGGCAAAAAGATTTAGAACAAAAAGATTTAGAGCAAAAAATTCTAGAAAGAGAAAAATATAAAGAAGAAGTAAAAGCCAAAGAGCTAAGAAAAAAATTAAGCCAAAAGGCAGATGAAGAGGCAAGAGAAGAAAAAATACAAGAAATTTTAAGAGAAGCACCAAAAGAAGAAAAAAAAGAAGTAAGCAATCAAAAATTAGGAGTGATAGCAAGACAAGCTAAGATTAGCGAAGAAATAAACAAAAATAGAAAAAAAGAAGAAATTAGTTTAAAAGGAGATTTGCTTGGACAACTTGGTGATGAACAAATAAGCAAAGAAGATTTAGAGCAAGCCTTGAAAGATATTGAGGAAATTCCTGAACTTATAAAAGATAAAAACGATTTAGAGGATTTTTGGGATTAATCAGATTTATAGAATTGTCTTTAGATTAAAAAGAAGAATGTAGCTTATATCTAGAACTTGGATAATAAATCTTTGAAAAAGTTGCAGTTTCATTTTTTGTTTTAACTGTTCTTGAGATTAACAAGCAAGGTTCATCTTTTTTAATATTTAGGTACTTCTGTATTTCACTACTTGGTAATTTTGCTTCTATGCTATTTTCTACTTTAAAAGCTGGGCAAACTCCTTGTAGATATGAAGTAGGTGTCATTTTTGAAAAATCTTGTTCAAGATATCTTGGTATCAAAGTTGGCTTTATAAATCGCAAGTCAAATCTTATCGGCACATCATTTTCTTTGTGTATTATTTTTGATACAAATATTTTTTGGTCTTTAACAACTTCTAAGATATTTGCAAGTTCTTCATCAGCAGCTTCAACGCCTAAAAATATAAGTTCGTTTGAATACTTATTTCCTCTTTCTTTGACTTCATCAGCTATACTTCTAAGGTGCAAAATAGAGCTTGATTTATCTTGCTTTTGCTTTACAAAGCTACCACTTCTTGGGCTTCTTGTGATATATCCCTCAAGGCTTAGCTCGCTTAGTGCTTTGTTTGCTGTTTGTCTGCTTGTATTATAGATGTCAGTTAGTTCAAATTCTGTAGGGATTTTAGTGTTTACTTCATAAACTCGTTCTTTTATTTTAGCTATTATATCTTGCTTTATTTGCTTATATAACGCTTGTTTCAAAACTTATCCTTGGTTTGGAGTGCTCAAAAGTAGCTTAACTTTCTTATATTATTTTGCCTATATTTAATATTATAGCAAAACTAGCCTTAGCCAATTTTTTTATATTTATCAACAAAGCTTACAATATCAAAAATAAGCCTAGCTACAAGCTTAGCGTTCATCCCATCTTCATCATAATCAGGGTTAAATTCAGCCAAATCTAGCAGTTTTATCTTTGAATTATGCTTTTTAAACAAATATTCTAAAAGCTCAGATACTAGTTCAAAGCTAATGCCTCTAGCAGCTGGAGCTGAAACCGCTGGAAGGTTTTTGAAAACATCTAAATCAATAGTTATGTATAAGTTTTTTTTATTTTCAAGAAAAATATCAATACTTTTTTTGATTTTTTTAAGCCTAGTTTCGTTCATCTTCGTATCTTCAATGTAGCTAACCCCTAGATTTTGAGCAGTTTTAAAAAGTGCTTTTGTATTTGAAGGTTTTGAGACTCCTAAGCACATATATGAAAAAGCTTTTTTTTCTTTTTCGCACAGCTTTGCAATCTGTAAAAAAGGAGTTCCTGAGCTTGCAATGTCACTTTTTCTTAAGTCAAAATGCGCATCAAAGTTGATAATCGCAATATCTCCTTCTTCTTTTAAATAGTCATGCAGGCCCATAAAAGAGCCAAAAGCTATCTCATGCCCACCGCCTAAGATTAGGGGAAAATGCCCCTTTTCTAGTAAGCTATCAATATACAATGCTAATTGCTCTTGGCTTTTTTCTAAGTCTCTATCGCCTATTACACTACCTGCATCATAAAGTATAATATTTTCTAAATGATAAGCAAAATTTCCCAAAGCTTTTTTGAGCTTATCAGGAGATGATGCTGAGCCAATACGCCCTTTATTTCTTCTAACCCCTTCATCACTTGCAAATCCAAACAAAGCAAGACCTGCCTTGTCTTTAGTAGCGCAAGGGTTTAAAAATTGGATTTTTTCATGCCATCTTTTGCCATCTTCTTTATCCTCAACATCACATCTTCCTTGCCATAACTTTTGGTTTGCTTGTTCATACATTAATAATCTCTCCGTTTCTTACTAATAAATCTAGCCTATTTGGCAAATAAGCACAGACTAAATCTCTAGGATGTTCCATATCCCAAACACAAAAATCCCCATCTTTGCCAAGCTCTAAACTACCTTTAGTATCACCTAATCCAAGTGCCTTTGCTGCGTTTAGCGTAACAGCTAAAAACACTTCATCAACACTCAAAGAAAATAATACAGCAGACATATTCATCATCATTTGCATAGAGCAAATAGTTGCAGTTCCAGGGTTTAAATCACTTGCTATTGCTATTGGAACTTTGTGCTTTCTAAAAAGTTCAATAGGAGGCAATTTTGTTTCCCTTAAAAAATAAAAAGCACCTGGTAAAAGCACAGCTACTGTGTTTGACTTTTTCATATTTATTATACTATTTTCTTCTATATATTCTAAATGGTCAGTCGATATTGCGTCATAAGAGCAAGCTAAATCACTAGCCCCCATAGAGCTAAACTGTTCAGCATGAAGTTTAACATTAAGCCCTAAGGACTTTGCTTTTTTAAAAACTTTAGATATTTGCTTTGTTGAAAATGCAAGGTGTTCGCAGTAGCCATCAACGCAAGTAACAAGCCCTAGTTTGTGGACTTCATCAAGCATAGTGTCGCAAATATAATCAATATATCCATCAGCATCATTTTTAAACTCAGGTGGTACAGCGTGAGCTCCTAAAAAAGTTTTTTCTATATGAATAAAGCAGTCTTCTTCAAGCTTTTTAGCCACTTTTAGCATCTTTATTTCACTCTTTAAATCTAGCCCATAACCTGTCTTTATCTCAATAGTGCCAACACCTTCTTTTATAAGAGCGATTAACCTCTTTTTAGCTTGTTTGTAAAGCTCATCAAAACTAAGTTCTCTTGTGCTTTTTATACTAGAAATTATACCCCCACCTTGCTTGGCAATTTGTGCATAACTTTCTCCGTTTAGTCTTTTTTCAAACTCATTTGCTCTATTTCCTCCAAAGATTAAGTGAGTATGGCAATCTATTAGCGAACTTGTTATTAGTTTGTTGTTTACATCATAGATTTTTTGACTTCTAAAGTCTCCCAATTCGCTCATTTTTGCGATTTTTATAATCTTTTTATCTTTAATTGCCAAAAAACTATTTTCAAGAATTTTGATTTTTTGATTTTCATCCAAAACTACTATTCTTGCATTTGTCCAAATTGTATCTATTTGTTCCATTTTTTAACCTTTTTTTAATATATTGATAAATTCAATTATAATTGTATTGACAATAATTATATTTGTATGTATAATTATATCATAAAAATAAAAGGAGAGAAAATGCAAGAAGAAAGAATAAAGATTTTTAAATCGTACAAACTTTGGCTTAAATTCGTAATACTAAGTGGTTTAGGGGTGTTTATTTTCTTTGTTCCTATAACAATAGGAGGAAGAGACACTATATCACTTGACCATATGGTTGGATTTTTCAAAAATAATGCTTCAAGCGTTATGCCTTATTATGCTTTAATTGTTATATTTTTAGGGGCAGTTTTGCCTTTTATAAGAAAAACTTGGAATAAAGATGCCTTGCATGTTACTTTTTCAATCGCAAAAGTAATAGGACTTATTGTAGCTGTTTTATTTATACTCAAAATTGGACCTGCTTGGGCTTATGAAGACGATATGTTGCCATTTTTGTTTAATATTTTGGTTATATCTGTTGGGATTATTGTCCCCATTGGTGCAATATTTCTTACATTTTTGATAAATTATGGGCTTTTAGAATTTATCGGTGTTTTTGCTCAAAAATTTATGAGACCAATATTCAGAACTCCTGGAAAATCAGCTATTGACGCGGTAGCTTCTTTTGTAGGTTCGTATTCAATAGGGCTTTTAATCACAAATAAATTATACAGCGAAGGTGGATACAGCAAAAAAGAAGCTTGCGTAATAGCTACGGGCTTTTCTACAGTTTCTGCACCCTTTATGGTAATAGTCGCTAGAACTTTGGGGCTTATGGATAGATGGAATTTTTACTTTTTCTCAACGTTAGTTATCACATTTATAGTAACTGCTTTAACTGTTCGAATTTATCCTTTAAGAGGAAAATCAAACTTAAACAATAAAGAAGAAAAAATCAAAGAAGATGTAATCGAAAAAAATATTTTTACTCACGCTATTTATGAGGGTTTAAAAGCAAGTTCTAAAGTAACAAATATCAAAAAAGATATTTGGAAAAACTTATTAGATGGTTTTGGTATGCTTTTTGTGATTTTACCTTCTATTCTTTCAATAGGATTTTTAGGGCTAATACTAGCTAAATACACAGGTATTTTTGATGTTTTAGGATATTTATTTTATCCAATAACATATCTTTTTCATGTTCCTGATGCCTTGCTTACAGCAAAAGCAGCCGCACTTGGAGTATCTGAAATGTTTTTGCCATCTTTACTAATGGAGCATAGTTTTTTATTCTCAAAATACGTAATAGCTGTAGTTTCAGTTTCATCAATCTTGTTTTTTTCAGCTTCAATACCTTGCATAATCTCAACTAGCATACCTTTAAAAATGCGTGATATTGTGATTATTTGGTTTGAGCGAACTTTTCTTTCTTTGATTTTGGCTGTTATTAGTGGGTATTTATTTTTGTAGGTTTTTAGTTTTGGTATAAAATGTCATTAAGATATTTTATACTATTTTAGGTTTATATTAACATTAGGAGAAAATTATGAGTGAAAAAAGAGTTATAAGAGCAGACAGAGGAACTAAGCTAAGTGCTAAAAATTGGCTAAGTGAAGCAGCACTTAGAATGCTTATGAACAATCTAGACCCCGAAGTAGCAGAGCGACCTGAAGATTTAGTAGTTTACGGTGGAATTGGAAAAGCAGCAAGAAACTGGGAATGCTTTGACAAGATTGTTGAAGTATTAAAAAGACTTGAAGCAGATGAAACCTTGCTTATTCAATCAGGTAAACCCGTAGGAGTTTTTAAAACACACACAAACGCACCTAGAGTATTATTAGCAAATTCAAATATAGTGCCTTACGCTGCAACTTGGGATACATTTAATGAGCTTGATAAAAAAGGGCTTATGATGTACGGGCAGATGACAGCTGGTTCTTGGATTTATATAGGCTCTCAAGGCATAGTTCAAGGAACTTATGAAACTTTTTTGGCTATGGGAAATAAACACTTTGGTGGGAATTTAAGCGGAAAATGGATTTTAACAGCAGGACTTGGTGGTATGGGTGGCGCTCAGCCATTAGCCGCAGTTATGGCTGGGGCTTGTATGTTAGCAGTTGAGTGTGATGAAACTAGAATTGACAAAAGAATTGAGACAAAATATTGTGATTATAAGGCAAAAACTTTGACCGAGGCTTTTGATATTTTGAAAAAAGCTATAAAAAATAAAGAAGCTATATCAGTTGGTTTGCTTGGTAATGCTGCTGAAATTTTTCCTCAAATTTTAAAAGGCGATTTTATGCCTGACGCAGTAACTGACCAAACATCAGCGCATGACCCATTAAACGGATACTTACCTCTTAATTGGAGCTTGGAAAAAGCGATAAAAATGCGAAAAGAAAATCCAAAAGAAGTAGTAAACGAAGCAAAAAAATCTATGGGCGTACAAGTTGAAGCTATGTTAGGATTTCAAAAACTTGGAATCCCTACTTTTGATTATGGAAACAATATTAGACAAATGGCGCTTGAAGCTGGGGTTAAAAATGCCTTTGATTTTAAAGGTTTTGTACCTTTATATATAAGAGATTTATTTTGTGAAGGAATTGGACCCTTTAGATGGGTGGCTTTATCAGGAGATAGCGAAGATATTTATAAAACAGATAAAAAAATGAAAGAATTGTTTCCAAATAACAAAGGCTTGCATACTTGGCTAGATGGTGCAAGAGAACGAATACAATTTCAAGGACTTCCTGCTAGAATATGTTGGATTGGTGCAGGCGATAGAGCAAAAGCAGGACTTGCTTTTAATGAAATGGTTAGAAACGGGGAACTAAAAGCGCCTATCGTAATAGGAAGGGATCATCTTGATTCAGGTTCTGTAGCTAGCCCAAACAGAGAAACAGAAGCTATGAAAGATGGCTCTGATGTGGTATCCGACTGGCCACTTTTGAACGCACTTTTAAGTACAGCAGGTGGGGCAACTTGGGTATCTATCCATCATGGTGGTGGAGTTGGTATGGGTTATTCTCAACATGCTGGGCTTGTTATCGTAGCTGATGGCACAAAAGAGGCTGAAAAAAGACTAAGAAATGTCTTGACAAATGACCCTGCAACTGGAGTTATGCGACATGTGGATGCTGGTTATGATATCGCTGTAAAAAAAGCAAAAGAGCAAAATCTTGATTTGCCTATGATGAAATAAATAGAAAAAAGCAGAATACAAGGAAAGAAGAAATGTTTAAACTAAAGTTAGTACCTGGAAAATTAACTCTTCAAGATATTAGAAGAGTAAAAAATGAACAAACATTTATAACATTAGACAAAAGTGCCGAAGCAAAAATAAAAGCTTCAAATGAAACTATTTTGGATATTGTACAAAAAGAGCAAACAGTTTACGGAGTAAACACAGGTTTTGGACTACTAGCAAACACTAAAATTGCAAAAGAAGACTTGGAAGCCTTACAAGAAAAAATAGTTTTATCACATAGTGCTGGGATTGGGGATTATATTTCAAACGCAAGTGTTCGTTTAATGATTTTATTAAAAATCAATTCACTTTCTTTAGGATTTTCAGGGATTAGATTAAAAGTAATAAATGCTTTGATTGATTTGATCAACAAAGAAGTTTATCCTTGCGTTCCAAAAAAAGGCTCAGTTGGAGCAAGTGGGGACTTAGCGCCCCTAGCACATATGGCAGCTATTTTACTAGGTTTTGGATATGTTAGATATAAAGGCGAAATCCTCCCTACAAAAAAAGGCCTAGAAAAAGCTGGAATTTCAACTATAATCTTAGGTGCAAAAGAGGGCTTAGCCTTACTTAACGGAACACAGCTTTCAACTGCTTTTGCTTTAGAGGGGCTTTTTTATGCTGAAGATTTATTCGCTTCAGCTATTGTAGCTGGTTGCATGACAACTGAAGCAGTTTTGGGAAGTAGAGCACCATTTGATAAAAGAGTTCATGAGATTAGAGGACACCAAACACAAATTGATACAGCGTCTATGTATTTAGATTTACTAGGAAAACAAAGTGAGATTTCTTTAACGCATGTAAATTGCGATAAGGTGCAAGATCCGTACTCTATAAGATGTCAGCCTCAAGTGATGGGCGCTTGTTTATCTCAAATTAGAAATTCAGCGGATACATTATTGACTGAAGCAAATGGAGTAACTGATAACCCTTTAATCTTTGTAGATGAAGGAGATGTTATTTCAGGTGGAAACTTTCATGCTGAGCCTATCGCCTTTGCAAGTGATAATCTAGCCCTTGCTATTGCTGAGATTGGCGCTTTGTCTGAGCGAAGAATGGCATTGCTTGTAGATAAACACCTAAGTTCTTTGCCCGCATTTTTGGTAAACAACGGAGGCATAAACTCAGGCTTTATGATAGCTCAAGTTACAAGCGCAGCACTTGCCAGTGAAAACAAATGCTTAGCCCATCCTTCAAGTGTAGATTCTCTTCCAACTTCAGCAAATCAAGAAGACCATGTTTCTATGGCTACATACGCAAGTAGAAGATTGGCTGATATGGCTGAAAACACTGCTGGTATTGTAGGTATTGAGCTTTTAGCAGCTGTGCAGGGTATGGACTTTAGAGCTCCACATAAATCAAGTAAAAAAACAGAAGATGCAAAAAAAATAATTAGAAAAGAAGTAAAATTTTATGATGAAGATAGGTATTTTACAGATGATATACAAAAAGCTATAAAAATAGTTCGTGGAGGAGTTTATAACGGTTTTATAAAAAGCTCTTTAATGCCAAGTTTTTAAGCTTTTGAAATTTTTTAATAGCATGATTTAGATAAGTGAATATTTTAAATAATACTCTTGTCTTAGCTTGTGCTATTTTTAAGCACTAAGCTAGAGCCTTAAAAGTCTTAAAAACTACAATAAAAACTCTAAGAAAAGAAATCCCTTTTTATAGATAAAGATATGCGAATAAGCTCCTTTATAAAATATTAAAAAGAGTTTATTTCAGATAATAAGCTAAGTGAAACAATAAACAACAAAGTAGGGTGCTTGAAATAACCTTGTTTTATTATATGATTTTTTAAAGCTAGCCTTCGATATAATTGCACTCTAATAAATTGCTAAGCGATTTGTTTTATTTGGGAGTTTATAATGGATATAGAAATAGAAAAGATGAAGATTATGCAAAAAAGTTCGCTCTTGGCTTATTTTTTGTGGTTTTTCCTAGGATTTATCGGTATACACAGATTTTACACTAAGCAAAAATTAGCTTGGCTTTTTATTGTTTTGACTGTACTTGGATATGTGCTTTACATTTTTGGTATCGCTCTTAGCATGTCTATGTGCACAAGTGGAGTTCCTCTTATGGTTGTAGGACTTATTTTCTTCCTAGTCATTTTTGTTTGGTGGCTAATCGATGGAATTAAACTAAATTCTAAAGTACAAAAATTTAACCTAGCATTACTTGATAAGCTTAAAGAGGAAGAAAATTTACAAGAAGCACCAAAAGAAGAAGCAAAAAAAGTGCCAAAAAAAATAGTAAGTAAAAAAGTAAATACAAAATCTAAAAAAGAAGAAAAATAAAAAAATGATGCAAAAAATAGAAAAATTTATTTCTTGTTTGAGCAATTACTACCAAGAAAATGCAAAACTAGCTAAAAAAAATATGCTTTTAGCATACGGACTTTGGCTAATATTTGGCTTTTTAGGTATTCATAGATTTTATTCAAATCAAAGATTTGCTTGGGTTTATATCATTTTGAGTCTTCTTGGCTATTTGACACTATTTTTTGGGCTTGGATTTTTGATTTTTCTAGCTGAATTTGTTTGGTGGCTAATTGATGGAGTGAGATTATACAAGCTTATAAAAACACATAACACAGAAGCAAAAACTTATAAAATATACAAAAAATAAATTTTTATTTTTTCCTAGCTCTAATAATTTTTAGAGCATTTGGGCAAAATAAGATTTATAACTTCAATATTAATTAACTGATAAAATGCTAAACTATATACTAAAGAAAATATATTAAACTTAAAAGTCTAAGGGGAGCAAAATGCATTTAACACATTTAGATGAAAAAGACAGACCTAAAATGGTTGATGTTGGAGGCAAAAAAGACACAAAAAGACAAGCACAAGCTAGCGGAATAATAACTATGAGTGAAAAAGCTTATACAGCCATAATATCAAATGAAGTAAAAAAAGGGCCTGTTTTACAAACTGCTGTGATAGCAGCTATTATGGGTGCTAAAAAAACAAGTGATTTTATACCGATGTGCCATCCCTTGCTACTTACTTCTATAAAATGTGATGTCGAAGAAATACCCAAACAAAACTCTTTTAAGCTTTTTGTTACTGCTTCCTTAGAAGGTAAAACGGGTGTAGAGATGGAGGCCTTGAGTGGAGTTAGCATAGGATTGTTAACTATATATGACATGGTAAAAGCAATCGATAAAACTATGCTAATAGGCGATATTAAGCTACTTCGTAAAAGTGGTGGAAAATCAGGCGATTTTTTAAGAGCTTAGATGATAGATTTATCTAAAGAAAAGCTCAAATTAAACTATCCTTGCCCTTGGGTTTATAAATTAGTCGTACTTCAAGACCACGATATTTCAAAAACATTAGATGACTTGATTAGCCAAGATTTTAAGCTAAAAGCTTCAAAAGTTAGCAAAAAAGGCAAGTTCAAAAGCTACGCCTTAGAGCTTATTGTAAAAAGCGAAAAGCAAAGGTTAGAGCTTTACGAGCTATTAAAGGTGCATAAAGATATAAAAATGACTATTTAAAATAGAAATAAGAAAAGAAAAAAGGAGGATACAATGAGAAAAATTGTTTTTTTATTAATTTTAATTTCAAGCCTAGGAAGTCTTTTTGCTAATGATTTTGACCTAGTAAAAAAAGGCATACCTAGCAACAACACTTTACTAATAATTGGCGGTATCCATGGAGATGAGCCAGGTGCCTTTGTCGCTCCTTCTATTTTATTGACACACTACAAAATCCAAAAAGGTAGCCTTTGGGTGGTACCCAATCTTAACTTTTATTCCATCATAAAAAGACTAAGGGGCGCTAGAGGGGATATGAATAGAAAATTTGAAAAGATTTCTAAGCATGACCCTGATTATCATATTGTTCAAGCTATAAAAAAGATTATCAATAAAAGCCGAGTTAAGCTTATAGTAAACCTTCACGATGGCAGTGGCTTTTACAGAAAAATTTATATAGATAGCTTGCATTCGCCTTTTAGGTGGGGGCAAAGCTCTATAATAGACCAAAGCACTACAAATACCAAGAAATACGGAAATCTAGAAGAAATTTCACAAGAAGTCTGTAAATATGTAAACAAAAAGCTAGGAAACAAAGGTATAAGCTACGCTACAAGAAATACAAATACAAAAAAAAGCGATAAGCATATGCAAAAATCACTTACTTTTTATGCGATAAACCACGGTAAAGCAGCTTTTGCAGATGAAGCTAGTAAATCGCTAAATACAGCTTCTAGAGTGTACTTCCATCTTTTAGCACTAGAAAAATATATGGATATTATGGGCATAAGATATAAAAGAGACTTCAAATTAAGCCCAAGAAATATAAAAAAACTAATAGATACAGATGTTTTTATCAAGCTTTATAAG
>JAACJU010000019.1:14375-16675 GCA_021378565.1 Arcobacter sp. LC1
AAGGGAAGAATTATTTTGCCCCTAGCCAATATTAGAAATAATCTAAAATATTTTCCAATAAGAAAAAATAAATTTTTTACTTTTAAAGGAAATAACTATTTGCTAGACATTGTAAAAAAAAGAGGACTTTACGAGCTTCATGATGGAAATTCTTTACTCAGCCACTTGCACCCCGAATATTTAGATTTTGCTAAAATAAACCCTAGAGTAGACAAAGTATTTTTTGATATTGATGGGCATAGACAACAAGTCCATTTTGGCGATACCATAAAAGTGAAAAGAACTTTTTATATTCATAGAAGCAGGTACTACAGAGCAAATATTATAGGATTAGTGAGAGGAAGCAATGAAGAGGGCATAAGAGTCAATTTAGCAAATTTGTTAAAACGATACTCAATAGATAGAAGTGCTAAGATTTTTAGAGTTGAATTTTATAAAAAGAATAAATTTTTAGGTATGGTTTTAGTAGATTTTTCTAAAAAATCTTTTTATTTGCCACTTGATAGGACTTTCAAAGGCGAAGTTAAATATGCAACAAGAGGCTAAAAGGTATAAAAAAGCAGATAATGGAAAATATAAGTTTTTATTTTGCTAAGGCTTGTATTTTTTGTAAGTTTTTAAAGTTATAATTTGCTTTTTTTTGCTGATAATACCTAAGATAAGTGAAGCAATATATCCAAAGTTAACACAGGGCTTGGCTTTGCTTGACAAAGATTTAAAATTTAAATATAATTGCACTCATTTTAGAAAATACTTTGTGCGAGTGTGGCGGAATAGGTAGACGCGCGGGACTTAAAATCCCGTTCCGGTTTCGGAGTGTGAGTTCGATTCTCACCATTCGCACCATGTAGAGAGTTGACAGAGTTGGTCGAATGTACCGGTTTTGAAAACCGGCGAGGTTCACGCCTCCGGGGGTTCGAATCCCCCACTCTCTGCCATTTTCTAGAGTGATATTTAACCCTCCCTAAATTTTTAATATGCTTAATTAATTATTTTATTCATCAAATTCATAATAAAAATCATTATTTTTTGAAGCATATATAACGATACTTATTTTCAAAATAAATAACATTTATATTAATTTTAGCTTAAAAATTTTAATTTTTTTTTAAAATACTAAATATTTAAGTTTCATATAAGCTTTTTTTTGATATATTTAACCATAGAGTAAATTTACTTTTCTTAGATTTAGATTAGCTAATTTATACAAAGGAATCCTGTGTTGATTTAAATAGCTAGTTTTCCTCGCTTTAACTTGGGGAGTGAATAGCTATTCCTTAAGACATTAGTAACAATTTAAATATTTTACTTTATGCCTTAAAAATAACTAAATTAATTAGTTAAAAGGGAAAAAATGAAAAAGAATATAATTTTTTTGATACTTTTATCATCTATAATGTCCGTTGCTTTGTCTGCAAACGTAAATTATTATAGCTATCGTAGAAGCTACGCACCACAAAGAGATAGTTCAAGCAATGCAAATAATGCAAGATATTATGTAAATGCACATCATATGTATTTAAGAAGCCTTTATTATAGCAATCACAGTCATTATAGTAATGGCAATCAAAGACAATACGATAAACAAGGACACTTCTATAATCCTTTAGCATATAGCAATTATTATAATAATCTAAGTAAATATGACAATCCTAGAAATCGTAGAAATATTTATGTTTCAAATACTAGCCGAAGAAATTATAATAATGAAAGATATTCTAGTCAAAAATATTCAAGCTATAACAATGCAAATAAATATGCAAAAAATGCTAGACAAACACAATATAATAGACAAAAATATTCTAATCAAAGATATTCAAACCCAAACAATAGAGTAAGTAGCCAAAGATATCCAAGATATGCTAGTAATAGTAATTCTAACAAAAACTATAACAATCAAAGATATTCTAGACAAAGATATTCAAATCCAAACAATAGAGTAAGTAGCCAAAGTAATCCAAGATATGCAAACTACAACAATAATTCAAGATATCCAAAATATTCTAATTCTAGAAATACTTATGCTTCAAATCAAAAAAAATATACTAATCAAAGATATTCTAATCCAAACAACAGAAATAATAGAAGTGTAAGTAGCCAAAGATATCCAAGATATGCTAGTAATAACAATACTAACAGAAATTATAATAATCAAAGAAACTACTCAAATCCAAACAATAGAGTAAGTTCTTCGAGATATCCAAGATATGCTAGTAACACTAATAACAACAGAAATAGCCAAAGGTATCCAAGATATAATCCAAATAGAAATAACAACAATACCTACGCTTCAAACTCTA
>JAACJU010000002.1:0-133936 GCA_021378565.1 Arcobacter sp. LC1
ACGGATGTGATAAGAGCTGAAAGCATCTAAGCTCGAAGCCAACTCTAAGATGAACTTTCCCTGAAGACCCCTCTAAGACTAAGAGGTTGATAGGCTAGGTGTGTAATCATTGTAAGATGTTTAGCTGACTAGTACTAATAGGTCGTTCGGCTTATTTTTTAGTATTCTATGGATTACTATCTTTTTAAGTGTATATGTTTTTATATGCTTATTGTGTTTTTTAAGACTTTAACAATAATTCTCATTGAGTTGAGAATAAAGTAAATATGTAAATGTGTTTTTTTATTTAGAGATATTTCTTTTTGAAAGATTTATTTATATTTAGGAATGTTTCTTTTTGAAAGATTTGTTTCTTTGAAATATGTTTATATTTAGAAATGTTTCTTTTAAGTATGTTTGTTTAAAAGATTTGTTTCTTTTAGAATATGTTTTATATTAAGAATATTTCTTTTAAGTATGTTTGTTTAAAAGATTTGTTTCTTTGGAATGTCTTTTTATAGAATATGTTTATATTTAGGAATGTTTCTTTTAAGTATGTTTGTTTATTTTATTCTCAATTTTTTGGTGGCTATAGCAAAGTGGAAATACCTAGTCCCATCTCGAACCTAGCAGTCAAGCACTTTTGCGCTGATAATACTACAGGGTTCCCCTGATGGAAACGTAAGTCGCTGCCAAATTTGAGATGTTTTTATTTAATTTATTCTTATTTCTATTCTTAATTTATTTCAAAATATCATTTATCCTATTATTTTTTTTATCTTTTTTAAAATATATTTATTTATATTTAATGCTATATATTTTATTTTTTTGCATATATAATGTAGTTTATTTATTTTATGTATGTTTATTTTAAAATATGTTTGTTTATTTTGTGATATGTTTATATTTTAAATGTTTCTTTTAAGTATGTTTGTTTATTTTATTATCATTTTTTTTGAGGACAAAAGCAAGTGGAAATACCTAGTACCATAGCAACCTAAAGTCCAAGCACTTTTGCGCTGATAATACTACAGGGTTCCCCTGATGGACAGTCAAGTCCCTTGCCAAATTTGAGATGTTTTTATATAATTTATTCTTATTTCTATTCTTAATTTATTTCAAAATATCATTTATCCTATTAATCTTTTTATTTTTTTTTGAATATATTTATTTATATTTATATTTAAATTTGTTTGTTTATTTTATTATCTATTTATTTCTTTTGATTTTAAAATCTTATTTTATGACTTTATCTTTAATGCTATATTTTTTTTGCATATATAATTTATTTTATGTATGTTTGTTTTAAAATATGTTTGTTTATTTTATTCTCAATTTTTTTTGAGGACAAAAGCAAGTGGAAATACCTAGTACCATAGCAACCTAGCAGTCAAGCACTTTTGCGCTGATAATACTTACAGCTTGCCCTGATTGATAGTGAAGTCACTTGCCAAATTTGAGATGTTTTTATATAATTTATTCTTATTCTTTAATTTTTCACTTATTTTTATTATTCTTTTTATTTCAAAATCTTATTTATTTTCTTAGTGACTTTAGCAATGTTTTCATAAAATTACTTTTTATACTTTTTGACTTTAATTGTAATCTTATAATGTATTTATTTACAGAATTTATTTTTTAAAATATGATTGTTTGTTTTATTCTCAATTTTTGGTGGCTATTATTTGTTATAATTAAAGTGGAAATACCTAGTACCATAGCAACCTTGCAGTCAAAGCACTTTTGCGCTGATAGTGCTTACAGCTTGCCCTGATGGAAACGTAAGTCGCTGCCAAATTTGAGATGTTTTTATATAATTTATTCTTATTTCTATTCTTAATTTATTACTTACTTTTATTATTCTTTTTATTTCAAAATCTTATTTATTTTTTTAATGATTTTAACTTTATTATACTATATTTTACTAAATATATATTCATCGCCTTATAATTTTTAAATGAGAAATTATTTGTTAGCTAGTATTTGCCATAATTAAAGTGAAAATTTCTAGCACCACCCTTTGAGCATAGCATTTGCGCCGATAATACTTATAGCTTGCTCTGATGAGCAGTTATTCACTTGCCAAATTTTAGATGTTTTTGGCATTCTATTAAAATTTAATCCAGTGATTTTAATTTCAATATTGTATTTAACACGTTTTATTATAGTTTTATTTTAAATGCTAATATTTTCTAAAAAAGTTATTTCTTCATTCTTTATAAGCAAGGCATCTATGCAAAAAGCATTTTCTATACTCTTGCTTTGCAAATAAAAATCAACAGATTTAAGTATTTTTTTCATTTTTTTTGGACTTAGATTTTGGCTTGGTTCAAAATTTACTCCACTTTTAACTTCAATGAAATGGTAGGTATTATTTTTTTTGGCGATTATATCTATCTCACCTAATTTTTTAGCATAAAAATTAAAATCTATTATTTCAAATCCAAGCTTTTCTAGATAAAACCTAGCTTTTGCTTCAGCTTTATCGCCTTTTTGTTTGGAGCTTATCACTTCGGATTTTATCATCTTGGACTTTACTTTAGCCTCCACCGACAAATTGTAAAAGCTCTAGTTTATCCCCATCTTTTGGCTTGCAAGTTTGCCATTCATTTTTTTTAACTATATTCATATTAAGTGCAGCTGCCATAACTTTATCTTCGATTTTTAAATCCTTTATTATGCAAGCTAAGGTTAGATTGTTTGATAGTTCTTTTTCTTCTCCGTTTATTGTTAAAAACATAGCATTCCTTTTTTGCCCTTTTTAAAATTCTATCAAAAAAAGCAAAGAAAAGCAATTCTTAGATAGATACGCGAGAAATAATCACCAAAAGACTTTTTTATAATTAAATTAGTTAGAATAGGGAAAATTTTAAATTTTAAATTTTAAATTTAAAATAAAAAAGGAAAAATAAAAATATGAATAGTGCAAAAGTATTTTTAAAAAAATATTCATGTTAGAAATTTTATATCTTACTTTGTGGAATAAATGTACAAGCTAGTAGCAATAATCTATGGTGAAGTTCAATGCTAAACAAGATTATACAATGAGGAGTTTTAAAAGTTGGAGTGATTTATAATACTTGTCCTTTAATGTGAGAAATAGAAGAGCTAAAATTATTTGTTTTGATGTGAATATTGCAAGGAATATGTAGGGCAATGGGCGTAAAATTAAAAGGTTGTTCAGTGTTTTAGGCTGGAAGTGATATAATAATCACTGAAATGACAATTATATAAAAAACAACAAAAACATGCAAAATTCTAACTTCTGAAGATACTCTTGTTATTATGAATAGGCGAGCTGATGCTATGATTTTGATGTTCCTTTTAATGGTTTATTATCCTAAACACTTAACTTTATACTTATTTTTATTGGATATTTATTAGAAAAAAATCTTAAGAAAGGCGGAATAAATAGAAATCTTGAGCATGTTAAGACTTAAAAATATTTCATAATTGCTTGATTTTCATATTCTATCTTTTTTATTTACAACTTAAATAAATTATCTATATAAATTTTTTATAAAATATTTATTTTTTATTTTGTATAATTTTTATAATTAATTTTAAGGAGTAAGAAATGTTAGATTCACAAAAAGCTTTTAGGTTATTTTCTTTGATGATAATCCTAACGATTACAACAATTGCGGCGATTGCTTGTTTTGGAAATATTACAGACAGCACTTCAAATATGAAATTTGTTTATCATATTTTTGAAATGGACACGACTTATCATAGTCCTGGAGTAATGTATAGAGCGATTGATTCAAACCTTATGCATTGGCTTGGTTTTTGGGCTATTGTTGTTTTTGAAGCCTTGGTTGCAATCACAGGGTATTGGGGACTTTATCGTTTATTGAAAAATATTAACAAGTCAAGTGATGTATTTGAAAAACAAAAAACTCTTTGTTTTATAGCTATGTTTTTTGCTGTTGTTATTTGGGGATTTATTTTCCAAGCAGGAGGCGGTGAATGGTTTGTATCTTGGCAATCAGCTTCTTGGAATGGATTAAGAGATGCTACGCGGATTGTACTTTTAGCAGTCGGTGGGGGAATTACTTTAAGACTTGCTAAGTAAAACTTACCTAAAAATTTAAATTAAGAGCTTGGCATTCATTTAGCTTGGCTCTTATGCGTTATCTTTGGATGCTAGATATTAATTACTTTTTTAAAATATTATTGATTGATGTGCTTATTTTCTTTGCCCCCAAATAATTTAAATGAAATTTATCAACAAAATATTTATCACTTAAGTTTAAAGATTTAGTTAAATTGATGTAAATAAAATTATTTGTTAAAGCGAGAGAATGTAGTTTTTTTGTAAATAAGGAAGATTCTTTTTTAACTATTCTATATTTTAATATTTTTTGTCTGATTGGCACGCTTGCTACTATTAATTTTATATTTTTATTCCTAAGATAGGCATTCATTTTTTCTAAAGTCGCAAAATCATTATTATCTATTGTATCTTTTGGAATTTTAGACCACCTGCCTTTTTTTATATAACTTTTGTTATCAAAATTTAAATTGACACCACCATATTCATCATAATTTAAATAAGCATATCTATTATGATTTTTATATAATTCTCTATAAAAAAATGTATCTGTCATATGCGAGGTAAGGGTTTTTAATGTGTGGTAATATGGGTATATAGAATTAATATGATATATATATATGTGAATTTCTATTGAATTAATAGATTTTTTTCTATTGCTAGCAAAGTCAATATATTGGGTTGAAAAAATAATATATTTTTTATTTTTTAAGCTAATAATTTTTAATAGCTGGAAGACTTCGCTAACTTGTAAACCCCAAGATGACAAATTTATTACTTTGCCTAACCTATGATTTTTTTCTAATATTCTTGAATTTATATTATTTAAACCCATTGAAGAGCCAATAACTATAGTACTTGATTGTTGCAATAGTTTAATATTTTTTCTTAAGAATCTAATTTTAGCATCATAAGAGATTGAATTAGAAAAACGAAAGGGAATATTATTAAGATTATTTTCTAATATTATGAATAAAGTTATTATTAAATATATTATTGGTACAAGTGCTAAGCTTATAAAAATCCATTTTTTACTATTCATACGACACCTTTTAAAAATTAAAATAAAGAAAATTAGATACTTTGTACATATTTAAAAAACTAAGTGCTAAGCAAAAAGCAGTTAAGAGCAAAGTCCCATAATTTAACTTAAATCTATCAATCATTTCCATGGAGTTTTTAAACATAAAAGTTAAAATCAAACCAAAAATAATAGCTAAAATGAGCATCTTAGCACTACCACCTATATTTGTCCAATTCCCAAAATGTATCCCATAAGAGCTTAAAAACCCTAGTTTTGCTTCAACTCTTTCAGGCAAGACAATATTTGACAAGTCAAACATAGAATGTAGAATACTTAAAGCTCTATCCCAAGATTTTGCTCTAAAAAATACCCATGTAATATCTACAAAAATAAAAGTTACTAATATAGCTAACCAAGTCCAAAGCTTAAAGCCTAGAGCTTGCCAAACTCTATGCAGGCATAGTGCAATGCCATGCAAAAATCCCCAGAATAAAAAGGTCCAACCAGCTCCATGCCAAAAGCCACCTAAAATAAAAGTAGCCATCAAATTCCCATAAGTTCTAAATTTACCTTCTCTGCTTCCTCCAAGAGGAATATAAATATAATCTCTTAAAAATCTAGAAAGTGTGATGTGCCATCTTCTCCAAAAATCTTGAATACTTGTCGCTTTGTAAGGAGAAAAGAAATTAATCGGCAAGACTATATTAAATAAAAGTGCTAAGCCTATCGCCATATCCGTGTAACCACTAAAATCAAAATATAATTGAAATGAATAAGTAAAACTAGTTGCCCAAGCTTCAATGAAATTTAGTGTAGCGTGAGTATCAAAACCAGCATTTGCCCAAGTAGCAAAAGTATCAGCAATAACAGTTTTTTTAAATAAGCCAATTGAAAATATAAATAGCCCTTTAGCTATATTGTTGTAATTTATTTTAGAGTTACTTTTGTCAGCAAATTGTGGCATCATTTCTTTGTGATGTACTATTGGCCCTGCTATTAGCTGAGGGAAGAAAGTAACAAACAAAGAATAATTCAAAAAATCATATTCTTTTGTTCCGCCTTTGTAGCTATCAACTAAATAAGAAATTTGTTGAAAAGTAAAAAATGATATTGCGAGTGGCAAAACTAGGTGCATTAAGTTGATATGCGATGATGTAAAAAAGTCAAAATTCTTTATGAAAAAATCAGAGTATTTAAAATAGCCCAAAAGTGCAAGATTGCAAAAAATAGCAAAAAGAAGGAGATGTTTTTTAGTGAATTTTAGTTTTGAGCTTTTCGCCCCCCCCCACTTTTTACAGGCTTAGCTAGAATATTTCCTAATTTATAATTAAATATCATTGATACTAATATCAAAGGAAGATATATAATATTCCACCACGAATAAAAAAATATTGAAGCTATGGCTAAAAATGCTTTTGAGATTTTTGTTTGTTTTTTGTAATTTAGAAAAAAGTATATGAAGAATACTATAGGTAAGAATACAAAAATAAAACCATAAGAATTAAATAACATTTTGCTCCTTTTTTATGTTTGGAATATTTAGTGCAAAATATTATCTTTTAAGATGTTAAGCCAAGCTTAAAATGGGGGGGGGTAGAGTAAATTTTTAAATTTTCTTAAAAAAATATTTTTACTTACTCTTTTAAGCATCTTAAAACTCTAAAAATTTCTTTTGTTTTTCGTGCATTGTATCAAAAAGAGCAGATAGTTCATCAAGCGTGCAAATTGCAGAACTAAGTGGATCAAAATACAAGGCTTGCTTTAATAGATTTAAATCTTTTTTTAAAACTCCTTCGCAAAGCATTTCTTGAAAAATAATATTTGTTTTATTTAAACTTGCACATTGCGAGGGCAAGGCTTCGCAAATACTTGGTGCTATTCCGTCCTTATCCACTAGAGCTGGAATTTCCACGCAAGAATTTTGTGGTAAATTTGGAACGAAATTTTTATTTAAGACATTTACATTTACTCTTGTTTTTTCATCATTTATTATAGCATTTATTATTTTTGGCGCATTAAAAATATTTCTTTTTACTTCTATCTTTTTTTCTCCTGAAATTTCTGCTTGAATTACTCTTGTCATTTCTTTTAATTTTTGTTTTTCAAGCTCAAGTAAATTCCATCTTTTTGGTAAAAAATGTTTTGTAAGTTTTGGATTTTTCTTAAAATAAGGAACAAGGTCACTCATATGCCAATGGTTTATAGTACTGAAATAGCCAAAATATTTAAGTATTTCTAATCTTATAAAATCTTCTTCTTTAGCTTTTTTATCATTAACTAAGCTTCTTAAATCTGGATATAAATCCTTGCCATTAAGTTCAAGTTTTGTTATCCAAGTCATGTGATTTATTCCTGCAAAGTCATATTTTAATTCACTTTTTAATTTAGAATTTATTATATCTTGTCTTTTTTTGTTTTCACTTGGATGATAAATCCATGTTCCAAGTCCTAAAAATCCTAGTATTTGTGCTAGCGTGTAATGCACTCCATAACAAAGTCCATAAACTTTTGTATTTGTATTTTCGCTTAGTGCTTTGATAATAGGTGCAAGTGGATTTGAATAATTTAATAAAATTGCCTTAGGACATAGATACTCCATTTTTTTTGCAATATCAAGTAAAACGGGCAGGTCTCTAGCTGCTCTAAAAATAGCACCGATACCCATGGTATCTCCTGCTTCTTGCGCAATATTAAAACTAGCAGGAATATTTATATCATATTCCCAAGCTTCTAGTCCACCTTTTGCTATACAAGTTATAACGAAATCACTATTTTTTAAACTAGCATTTAAGTCTAAACTTTTTTCAACTTTTGCTTTTGTATTTTCTTGTGAGATTAATTTTTTTGTAAATTCATAGGTAAAATTTAATCGTTTTTCATCAATGTCATGTAAGTAAAATAAGCAGTCTTTTACATTTTCGTAAGAAAAGAGTGCAGATAAAAGTTGTCTTGCAAAAGCAGAGCTTCCTGCTCCTATTAAAGTTATTTTTTTCATTTTGTTCCTTCTAAATATTTCTTTTTATATATATTTACATTCATATATTTAATTTATTATTCATTTTCTTTCTTGAATCTTTTTATTTTTTAAGTTTCTCTTTTTTTGGAAAGTTTTGCATAAGCACTAACGGCTAGTAAAATAATAATGCCATAAATAAATCTAGTATAAAATCCATCAAGCCCGATAGCTATAATTCCTGATTCAATAATACCAATTATAACTGAGCCAATCACAGTGCCAAAAACACTTCCGCTACCTCCAAAAACGCTAGTTCCACCGATAAAAATCGAAGCAAAAACTAGAAGTAAATAACCCTCTCCGTTTGTAGGCCACCAAGTTCCCATCTCAAGATTTAAAATTGCAGCACAAAAAGCACTTATTAAACCCATTTGCACAAAAAGTATAATTCTTACTTTTGAAGTATTTATTCCCATCATTTTTGCAGCTTTTATATTGTCACCAATAAATAAAACACTAGTTCCAAACTTGTGTCTAAATAAAATAAAATATAAAATAATTGCAAGTAAAATTGCCCACAAACTTTGAGCTGGCAAAAAACCAAAGACTCTAGCAGTGAAAATTTTATCTATAATTTCGCCTTTCATTTTTATGACACTAAGAGCGTGCGAATCACTTAAAATCATAGCAAGTCCACGAAATAAAAACTGACTTCCGATAGTCGCTATTATTGAGGGGACTCCAATTTTTACTACTACAAGGCCGTTAAAAAGTCCTGCTAAAAAACCAGTCACAAGGCAAAAAATAAAGGCTAAGAAACCACTTCCAGTACCTAGATAAGTTTGGGCAAAAACATAACCACTTAGAGCTAAAACAGCAGGAAATGAAAGGTCTATTTCTTTTGCTATGATTAAAGGTGTTAATCCTAGAGCTAAAAGAAGCGGGAAGGGGATTATGGAAAGGTACGATAAATAAATTCTAAAATGCAAAAAAACTTCAGGAGCTAGAGCCATAAAAATACCTATTGTAAATGCTAAAATAAAAAATATTGAGATTTGTTGTTTGTATTTATAAAACATTATTTGGCAACTCTTAAAAGTGTATTTTGCAAACCTTGTAAAGAAATATCTTTTTTTAAAATATTTTCTTTAACTTCACCTTTGTCGATTATTAAAAATCTTGTGCTTAGCTCATAAGCGTGAGCTAGATTGTGAGTTATAAAAATTGATGATTTTTTATGTTCTCTTAATGCTTTTATAAAATCTAAAACTTTTTTAACTTCTTTAATTCCTAAAGCTGTGGTTGGCTCATCTAAGATTATGATTTTTGAGTTAAAATGCACAGCTCTAGCAATCGCTAGTCCTTGTCTTTCTCCACCTGATAGCGTGCTTACTTTTGAATCTGCTAAAACTCCAGAACCTCTAAGACCAAGAAAATTTTTAAGTAAATTTAGGCTTATGGCTTTTTCTTTTTTAATATCTATAAATCCAAAAAAATTAACAAGCTCTCTTCCTAGAAAAATATTTTTATAAATTTCTTGCTCTTTTGCTAGGCTTGAATCTTGATAAACAGTTTCTAACCCATAAGTTCTAGCTTTTTTTATATTGTATTTTTTAGGGTTTAATTTTTTTCCATTTATAGAAATACTTCCCTTGTCTATTTCTTCTAAGCCACTTAGGCATTTTATAAGTGTTGATTTGCCAGCTCCATTGTCTCCTAAAAGTCCTAGGGTTTCGTTTTCATATAAAGTAAGGCTGATGTTTTTTAGGACATCTACCTTACCATAAGATTTATAAATATTTTCAAATGCTAAAAGCTCTTTGCTCATCTTATATTTTGTTTAGCTAAAGACTCAATTTGTTTTATATTATCTTTGCTTATAAAACCAGCTCCTGTATCAATATGCAATCCTGAGAAGCCATATTTTTTACTTAAAACTAGTCCTGTAACAGCTAAATAACCTTGTAAAAATGGTTGCCCATCTGAGACTAAATCAACATAACCATTTTTTATTGCATGTATTGTTGCTGATGAAAGTGAGCCACCGCAAATATAGTAAGCTTTTGCACTTATGCCAGCTATTTTTGAAAAATTTTCCATTTGTGCAGTTAGTCCACCGTGGTCTATGAAGATTAGTTTTGTTTGTGGATATTTTGTTATATAAGCTGTGAAAACGGGAGAGCCTAAAGATGGGTCTTTGTTTATTTCATTTGAAATCTCTATATATATTGTTTTCATTCCTTCTTTTTTAAGTTCATCTAACATACCTCTAGCACGCATTCCACGAGTTGGTTGAGATAATAATCCCCAAACCAAAGCAAGACTTCCTTTTTTTGTTTTGTTTCTTTTTATCGCTTCTTTGACTAAGGCTTGTCCACTTTTATAATAACTTGTGCCTACATAACCAAAACCTTTTGGAGCATATTTTTGCTCAGCTCTTGGCAAAGGAGTATCTAGTGAAGTTATAATAATACCTCTTTTTTCTGCCTTTTTTAAAAGCAAAGAAAAAGCGTCATCTCCAGGATGTCCCATAATCGCTATACCAGCAGGAGAGCTTGCTAAGGCTTTTTTGAAGTTGTTTATCATTTTTGAAGCTTGCCAATTTGAATAATAAATCTTAAGATTTATATCAAGATTTTTAGCCGCCATTCTAGCGCCATTTACAACTATGCTGTCATACGCTCCACCAACTGGACCACCAGCGTCAAAGTAAAAAGTTAGTTTTGGGGTAGCTTGAGCAATCCCTAGTAAAAGACATAAAGCTAATAGAATTTTTTTCATATTTTTCCTTTTTTTGTTTGTTTAGAATCCAAAGCACTAAAAGTATGAAATTATAATCTTTTACTTTATGTGTACCTAAAACTTAGGTCTGAAGATTTCTGATTTTTTAGTATATTTTTATTTTGTTTAAAAACAGTTAAAGTAATGCAGGTATATGTAATTTTCTAATATTTTTTTATATAAATTAACTTATCTTAACAATAATGCTTAATTTGCTTTTTTATTAATTTTAAAATTTTTGGAGTTGTTAAGCAAATTTTATTTATAATAATTTTGATTTTATTTGATGATAAAGGAATAAAAAATGAATTTTTTAGAAAATAATTTAGCTCTAATTACAGGAGCTAGTTCAGGGATTGGTGCAGCGTGTGTGCGAGTATTGGCAAAAAACAAAGTAAACTTACTACTTCTTGCAAGAAGAGAAGATAAACTTAAAGAGTTAAAAAAAGAATTAGATGCTTATGGAGTAAAAGTTGAGATTTTTGTTCTTGATGTTAGTAAAAAAGAAAAGGTACAAGATTTTGCTAAAAAAATAGAAAATTACAATATAGATATTTTGATAAATTCAGCAGGTCTAGCCCTTGGCTTAGAAAGTATTCAAGATGGTATTTTAGAAAATTGGGACAAAATGATTGATGTAAATATTAAAGGCTTTTTATATATTTCAAGAATTATTATTCCAAAAATGTTAAAGCAAAATAAAGGCCATATCATAAACTTAGGAAGTGTCGCAGGATTGTATTCTTATCCAAATGGAAATGTCTATTGCGCTACTAAATCTGCTGTGCATTCTTTGAGCAAGGCTATGAATGCTGATTTATTTGGAAGTGCAATAAAAGTCTCAAATATTGCGCCTGGAGCTGTAGAAACTGAATTTTCAAGTGTAAGATTTAAAGGTGATGAAAAGAAATCGGCTGAAGTTTATGAGGGTTATAAGCCTTTAGAAGCTTACGATATTGCTGATTTAATATTTTACGTTTTAAACACTCCAAAGCATGTAAATATTCAAGATATAAATATTATGCCAACAGCTCAGCGAAATCCTTATTTGGTGGCAAAATCCTAAGCTTCCAAGATAGGGTTTTGAGATTTTTTCTAGGTATTTATAAAATTTATAATTTATTTTTTAAAAGCCCCTTAGTCTTTAATCTCAAGGGACTTTTTAAATTACCTAGATTTTGTTAAGCTTTTATTTTTTAGTATTCTAGCACTTTAATACTCTAGACTTTTAATCTTTTTCTTATTTTTTACTTTTCTTCTTGCTTTTTTCATTTTTGCTTTTGCTAATAACAATAGAATTTATTATACTTCCTTGTTTTAGTTTGCTTAAAGTCTCAAAGCTAGTAGCATCATCTTCATCAATTCCACCAAAAACAGTATGCACTCCATCAAGATGAGGGCAAGGCACAAAACAGATAAAAAATTGGCTTCCTCCTGTATCTTTTCCTGCGTGCGCCATACTAATACTTCCTTTTTTATGCTCTTGATTTTCGTTTGTTTCACAAGCAATAGCCCAAGAAGGACCACCCATACCAGTGCCATCAGGACAACCTCCTTGAGCCATAAACCCGTCAATTACTCTATGAAAATTTAAGCCATCATAAAAGCCAGATTTTACCAAGTTTGTGAAGTTCGCTACTGTGTTTGGAGTATCTTTTGGAAATAATTTTATCCAAATAATCCCTTCATCTGTGTCAAATTTTGCATAAGCAAAATCTTCTAATTCTTCTTTAGTATAATCATAAGTTTTTAACATATTTAATCCTTTTTTCGTTTTTATAAAGTTATTATAAATTTTATCATAAATTTTATAAAATAACTTAATTCACTTTTTCTAAGGGCTTGTTTTTTCTAGATATCTAAGTCTTATTAAAGCGTTAATTATTTGCTTAAAAATAGGAACAGCTGAGTGGGAAGCGTAATAATAATACCAATGTTTTCCTGTAGTAAGTGGTTTAAAAATTGTTACTCCTACGGTATATTTTGAGTTTTTGTCATTTACAAATCCAAAAAATGAGCTAATATATTGTTTTTGGTATTGCCCTTTTAAAGCGATTTGCGCCGTTCCTGTTTTGCCCCCAATTTCTAATCCTTTAATCTTCGCATCTCTTGCTGTACCAAACTCAACTGTTTTAATAAGCATATTTTTTATAGTGCTTGCAGTTTGCCTTTTGATAGTTCTAACACCAATTTCTTTATCAAAATCATGAACTATTTTACCCTTATCATCAATTATTTTTGATACAAGTTTAGGTCTAATCATAAATCCATCATTATCAAAAGTTGTATAAGCTTGCATTAATTGCATAAAAGTAGTAGTCATTCCTTGCCCATAAGAAACGGTTGCTTTATAAACATTTCCATTTTTTTCATTTTTTCTTTTATATAATTTACTTATAGGAATAAAACCTATTTTTTCATAGGGTAAATCTATACCCGTTTTTTTCATAAGCCCAAATTTTTTGAAGCCATCAGCAAATTCTTCGCCATCAAGTTTTTGAGCAAGTTGTAAAATACCAATATTACTTGAATACATAATTACATCATCAAGCGTTAAGAAATGCTTTTTAAATCGGTGGTCATCGTGAATTGTAAAACCACCTATTTTATAAGAGCCTTTTGGAAATCTTCCAAATTTATCTTTTTTGCCTTTGTTGTGAGCATAAACTAAGTCATTTCTTTGTATCTTTTTTTCATCAAGTAAAAGAGCCATAGTGATAGGTTTAACTACTGAGCCTGGCTCAAACTGGTATTCAATAGCATTTACATTTAAATAAGGAATATCTTTTTTCAAAATATTATCAGGATTAAAACGGTTTGAACTAGCAAGGCTTAAAATCTTGCCCGTTTCACTTTCCATAACACAAGCGATAACTTCTGAAGCATCATATTTTTTTTTGTATTTATCAAGTAGTATTTCTATATTTCTTTGCAGTCTTAGAGGGATATTTAAAATCAAGCTATCGCCATCTTTTCTATTTACTATCAAAGAGTTTTTGTTAAAAGAGATATAAGAAAGTACATCTCGCTCACCTTTTAAGACACCATTTGTTGTATTTTGTAAATAAAAATTATAGTATTTTTCAAGTCCTTTTACGCCTCTTACCCTAGTAATTCCATCTTTAGTCTCAAATTTTTTGATATATCCAATCACAGGCGTTAGGGTATTTTTATAAGAAAAAACTCTTTTTTCACCACTTTCGTGTATGTTCAATCCTATCGTTATCTTGTCATCTCCAATTCTGCGAGCTTTGAAAACTCCAAGCCGTCTTAGCTTGAAGCCTAGTTCTTTTAGATTTTTTGCAGTTTTTGAGTCTATATTATAAGATAAAATCAAAGTACCTTTTCGTTTCATATTTTGGATTTTATCTCTTATTGTTTTAGTAGAAATTCCACTATAAATCCCAAAAAGTTTGATGAAAATATCTAATTTTTTAGGATTTAAAAATCTTGTATCAATAGAAGCCTTGTATAATTTTTTTGAGGAACTTATTTTAAAATTGTCACTACTTATAATATCGCCTCTAATAGCCAAGTCTTTTTTTTCACTTTTTAAAGACGGCAAGTGTCTAGGCTTTTCCACAGTATCAGTAAGTGAGGCTAGTAGCAAAAAAATGCAAACTAAGATAAGCATAAAAAGTATAAAAATTTTTTTTAATTTATTTTTTTCAAGTTCTTTTGAAGGCATATTTATCCATAATATAGTATAATATAAAATTATAACAAAATGAATATAAAAATTAAAGAAAACATCAAATAAAAAAAGAGTTTTTCCTTGAATAAAGCAGATTATCCACTTTTTATCTTAGCCTCTTTACTTATAGTTATTAGCATAGTATTTTCTTATTCTTTGTCCATTTATACAGTTACGATTTATGATTATAACCAATTTCATTTTTTTCTAAGACAATTAATCGCTGGAATTATTTCTATTTTTATTATGTGGGGCTTTTGCTTTATTAATCCTCAAAAAATAGTAAATACCTTAGGGCTTAGCATATTCATAATTTTTTTATTTATTTTAATACTTATGCCTTTTTTGCCAACTGCACTTATAAACGAAGCAGGGGGCGCAAATCGCTGGATAAGACTTCCTGGGATTTCTATATCTCCTGAAGAATTTTTCAAGATAGGTTTTATATATTTTCTAGCTTGGAGTTTCAGAAGAAGGGTTGTTGAAGTCGCTAAAAAGATTCCTCTTAAAGAAGAATTTATGTTGCTTTTACCTTATTTTGTTGCTTTTATGCTTGTAGTTTTTTTGTTAGCATTTTTGCAAAAAGATTTAGGGCAAGTTGTACTTCTTGGACTTATTTTAATCATTTTACTTATTTTTGCAAATAGGAGTTTTAAGATTTTTCTTAGCCTTGGGCTAATTGCAATTTTAGGAGTATTTACACTTATTGTCATAGCTCCACATAGGATTGAAAGATTTTATTCTTGGTGGTCTATGGTTCAAGACAAGATTTTATCTATCGCACCTGCTTGGGCTGAGCAGTATTTAAGAGTGCAAAATTTACCTGAACCTTATCAAGTTTCAAACTCTTTAAATGCTATTTATCATGGAGGATTTTTTGGTACAGGCGTAGCAAACGGAGTATTTAAACTTGGATTTTTATCAGAAGTTCATACAGATTTTGTTTTAGCTGGAATGTCAGAAGAGATAGGAATTATAGGACTCGGAATTGTAATTTTTATTTTACTAGCTGTTGTTTGGAGAATTTTTAGAATAAGCAGAAGGATAGAAAACGCTACTTATCATTTATTTTGTCTTGGAATTGGACTTATGATAATACTTGCTTTTTTGATTAATTCTTACGGAATTTCAGGCTTGATTCCTATAAAAGGAATAGCAGTTCCATTTTTAAGCTATGGTGGTTCAGCCTTAATCTCAGTTTCTATTTCTGTCGGTATGGTTTTGTCAATATCAAAAGAAATACCCATAAACTTATCGCAAGAAGAATATTTATATGATGAAGAAGAAGAACAAAAATTTGATGAAGATTTTGATGATGAAGATGCAGAAAATGAATATTATAGCCCTCAAGAATATGAAGATTATAATAAAGATTATGAATAAGGATAAAAATGACTGAAGCAATAGCAATAAGTGGAGGAGGCACAGGCGGACATCTAAAAGTTGCCAAAGCCTTAGGAGATGAATTTCACAAACAAGGAGTAAGACTTATTTTTTTAGGCTCAAGCAAGGGGCAAGACAAGGCTTGGTTTGAACACGATAAAATTTTTGAAAAGGCTTATTTTTTTGATACTTCAGGAGTGGTAAACAAAGGCGTTTTAGGCAAAGTTTCTTCTTTATTTAATATGCTTAAAAAAGCAAGAGAAGTGAAAAAAATATTTAAAAAATATAAAATAAAAAAGCTTATTTCAGTAGGCGGATACGGCGCTGCGCCTGCTGTTTTTGCTAGTATTTTAAGCCCTAAATGCTCTTTATATATTCATGAACAAAATAGTGTTTTTGGAACTTTGAATAAATATTCAAGTTTTTTTGCTAAAGAAGTTTTTAGCTCTTATCTAGCAAATTCAAAGTTAAAAGCATACCCTGTATCAAAAGAATTTTTTGATAACGCAAGAATCAGAACTGAACTTAAAAATATTATTTTCTTAGGAGGCTCACAAGGTGCTAGGGCTATAAATGATTTTGCTCTTAGCCTAGCAAAGGATTTAAAGTCAAAGAATATAAATATCATTCATCAAGCAGGAAAAAATGATTTTATAAGAGTTAAAAAAGCTTATGAAAAATTAGGTGTAAAAGCTGAGGTGTTTGATTTTGATAAAAACTTAGTAGAAAAAATAGCTAAGGCAGACTTTGCTTGTGCAAGAGCTGGTGCATCTAGTCTTTGGGAATTAGTAGCTTCAGGTTTGCCTTGCTTTTTTATTCCTTTTCCATATGCCGCGAAAAATCATCAATATTTTAATGCAAAGTTTTTAGTGGATAAAAAATTGGCTTTTTTGCAAAGTGAAAAAAACCTTAGTAAAGAGTATTTTTTGAAGTGCTTAGAATTTCCAAACTCTGATTTAGAAGCTTTAAGCAAGGGTTTGAAAATACAAATAAACCCTAATGGCACAAAAGATATAGTTAATAATATTTTAAAATAGTTTATATGATTTTGAGTATTTCTAATATTTTTTTGTCCAATTTTAACTTAAAAAATACTTACAAATAAAATAGTTAGTATCGAGGTAAAAGAAAAAATAATTAAAAATGTTATAATGATAATATGTTAGGTATATTTATAACTAAAACAAAAATTTATTTTTTAGCATTTTTTATTTGCATAGTTTTTTCTTCTTGTGGTAATTCTGGTGGAGATAACGATGCAAAAACTATAGTAAAATTTTCAAATATTCAAGAATTTACTGCAAATGTTCCACTTAAGCCCCAAAGTCTAAAAGTCATTGATGGATTTGTTTCTTCCATAAAAGAAGACAATAAAGATATGAACACAACTGCAGATTTACTTGCTGAATATTCTTATGATGATATAAAATTTGAAAAGCATGGCAATACTTATACAATATTAAATAATACTCCAACACCTATAAATGGGCTTACGATTGATTATAATAAATCTGATGTAGCTTTGCTAAAATTTTCTAAGCAAATTCCATCATTTCATGACGCTAGTTTTTCTATTTTAGATAGTGGTGAATTTAATAATATAAAATACGATAATCAAATGAGTTTATTTTTGCCTTATATTCAACAAGCTGATAGAATAAATAGAGATTGCACAGGAATAGCAGGATGTGAGTCTTCTCCTACTAAATACCAAGAAAGTCTTTATAGAATTATTGTTTTAAATATTCATAATGCTGTTAATGAACTAGCTTTTTCAAAAAAAATCCATTCATTTTTTAAGGATAATTGTCAAAATTTTGATTTGTGTGTTGAATATATGAAAGTAGATCCAAAACTATCTTATGCAACTAGAAGTACCTTGCAATTTGGCTCAAACAAGCATTCTTTGCACTTATACGTTACACAAGATTATGCATATGAGGGTGCAGGTTCAGGAGGAAGACCAAATCTTGATTTATATAAAGATAATTCGAGCGGTTATGCAAGTCTTTATCAAGCACATGTAAATCCTCCTAAGCTTGCTTCAAATGATGATAGCTGGAACTATTATGGATTCTTCCATGAGATTTGTCACGGTTATTTTTTTAATCATGCAGCAGGTGACTCAAAATATGTCAAAGGTAACGGTGCTAGTGGTATGAATTCTTTTAATCAATACGGTTTTGATAAAATGTTTAGAGAATGGCAAAAATCAAACCCAGATAAAGATAGAATTTCAGCTTTAAAAGTGCCTAAGATTTTTGTAAAAGCAGAATCAGCAGGCTCAAATCAAGTAATACTAAAATACTATTACATACCTACTAATTTTGCTTATGATAACTTAGATGTTAAGCTTATTGCAAATACTCCAATAAGTGGAAATATGAGTGTGAGTGGCAATGAAATAAAAATATCTTTAAGCAATTATTTGCAAATTCCTTTGTATATTCGCTCAAGTTCAAAAGATTATACCTATGAATCAACCTTAAGATTAAAACATACTAAATTTGCAAATTTAAAAAAATATTATATCGGTGGCATTAAATATACTGTTTTAGATAAAAATGAAATTTTAAATAAAAATGCTAGTGCGAGAGATGTTATAAAAATATGTTCAAATATAAACGAACCTTTGGCTACAAGAGCACAATATCAGATTTTATGGAATTATTTACAAAAAAATAATAAACTAGACGAACTTGAAAAAAAAGTATTTTTAGCAAGTGATGGACCAAATGGTGCCACAAGTTGGAGATTGACCTTTACCGATGATTTTATGAAGCATTTTTCAGACTGGGTTGATGTAAGTAAACCTTTTGGCTCAGATAAAGGTATAGTTTGTTTAAGCCCTGAGTAATTTATATTTAAAGTATTTTTTCACTTTATTTGACCTGATGTTTATAACTAATAATCTTATTTATTTTTATAGCTTAGAAATATTGAAAAAAGACTAATAAAAATATTCCAAAAATTATCCTATAAACTCCAAAGCCTACAAAAGTAAACTTTCCCAAAAACTTCATAAATAATTTCATAGAAATTAAGGCAACTAAAAAAGCTATGACAAAACCTATCGCTAAAACATCAGCTCTAGCACCTACAAATTCGTGAAAATGTTTTAAAAAATCATAAGCAGTTACAGCTAACATCACAGGAAAGGCAAGTAAAAAGCTGTATTTTGCAGAAGCTTTTCTAGTTAGCTTTACAAGCATAGCGCCAATTATTGTACTTCCTGCGCGACTTGTGCCTGGAATTAAAGCAAAAACTTGGGCAAGACCTATAAAAAGTGCTTGTTTATAAGATATTTTTTCTATATCATCTAAATGCGTATCTTTATCTTCTTTATAAAATTTTTCAACTATAAGAAATATCACACCACCAATTATAAACATAATCGCTACAATTTCTACGCTAAAGATTTCTTTTATTTGCTTAGCTAGTAAAAATCCAATGATTGCAATAGGTAAAAATGATACAAATATTTTAGTCCACAACTTAACTTTTTTAAAAGTAAATTCTTCTTTGTAAGAAAACAAAACAGCTAAAATAGCTCCTAGCTGGATAATAACTTCAAAAGCTTTTGTAAAATCGCTTTGTGCTAATCCTAAAAATTTTGAAGCAACTATCATATGCCCTGTTGAAGAAATAGGTAAAAATTCTGTGATACCTTCAATAATTCCTAAAATACTTGCATCAAAAATATTCATTTAAAACCTTTGTTTACATTTCTTGCCAAAATAAAAAATTTTCTTAAAGCTTTTTGCTCTTTTGGCCCGATATTATAACTAATCTTTTCTAAATAACTTAAGATTTGTTTTGGCGTAACTCCTGTATTTTTTGCATATTTATCTAGGATATATCTAGGAATTTTGACTTTAGTTTGCAAAAAATTATGAGTAAGTTTTTTATAATATTCTCCGTGCTTGTTGTAGCTTAGCCTTGCAAAGACAAAAGGAAGATTGTATTTTTCATGCCAAAACTTAGCTAAATCAATAATATCTTCTTTCTTTTCTTTATTGTTGTGCCAAAAATAAAGAGCCTTATCCCCCATAATAACTTTGCCATCAAGTCCTAAAACTTTGCAAAGGGCATTTGAAGTAGCTGATTCTTTGTCTTTTTCATAAGCTCCCTTTTGTACTAAAACTGATAAAACTTCTTTTTGTGCCACTATGCCAACATTTAAAGATTTTTCTTTTTGTGAGGCAATTGATGAAATAAAGCCTGCATTTACTCTTTTTTTATTTACTTGAACATTTATTTTAGCTGGATAAGTTTTTTTATATCTAATTGTTCCTTTTATTTGAGAAGAACTTATGTATTTTTTTATAAAAGTTTCAAAAGGCAATAGATTTATATAATCTATTTTTGCGAAAATCATCAATATTTCCTTAATTTTTTTCTTATAATAATAAAATTTTTATAAAATAATAGTTAAGTCAAGTTATTACAATATTTTTTTATGAAATACGATGATAAATAAGTGCTTTTATTACTTCGTTCTTAATTTATCTGTTAAATAATATACTAATTATTATATTAAGTTTTTATTTATAATTAAATAAGATTAAGAATAATATTACATTATTATACAAAGTATTAGTTTATAATAATTGGAGTAAAATCGCTTTATGCAAGATAAGATTTCTTTTAGAGAAATTTTAAAAGAGGACAATAAAAGGGTTATTTTGTAGGATTAGTTTAAGATTTAGCTTGAGTTTCGAGCTTTATTTTAAAAGGTATCTTTTGCAAAACAAGTATTTTAGTATTTAGATTTTCTAAGTTTAAAATATTTGTTTCATTCTAAAGGGAGGATAAGCAATGGATAAATATAAGGGAAGTAAAAATTTCAAATTTTACCTCATTGTCGTAGTGATAGCTATCGTAGTATTCATATTTTTAGGATTACTCGGAGTTGGAGCTGTGAAAATGACGGGGACTAAGAATTTTTGCACAGTATGTCATAGCATGAAACCTATGGCTCTTTCGTACGAAGCTGATGTACATGGTGGAAATAACAAAACAGGCCTTAGGGTTGAATGTGTTTATTGTCACTTACCTCAGACTAGTACTTTAGCTTATTTGTTTGTAAAAGCTAAAACAGGGCTTCATCATATTTATGCGGAAAGTTTTTATAACTTGAAAAAATTTGATTGGCAGGAAAATAGAAAGCATAGAGAAAGTTTTACTTATGACAGTGCATGTTTGAAATGTCATAGTAATCTTGAAAATGCGACTATGTCAAACCTAAAAGCATTCAATGGACACAGAGCATATTTTGCTAAAACAACAAAACAAACTTGTGTATCTTGTCATCCAAGTGCTGGACATAAAAATCTAGGTATTTATCTAGATAAAATGTCAAAAAAATAAGGAGAGAGAAAATGTTTAAAAAAATAATCTTAGTCATGCTTGTAACAAGTGGCTTGTTATTTGCGGCTAAAGTAGGCGATGTTACGGGGACTAAAACATTAAAAGTCGATATGAATATGACAAAGTTAGCAGCTTCATGTGTACAATGTCATGCCAAAAAAACACCTGGTCAGGTGAATGAGTGGCGAAAAAGTAGACACGGACACGTTGGGGTTTCATGTCTTGATTGCCATGTGGTTAAAAAAGACAGTCCTTTGGCTGGACAAAATTGCCCAGGTGTAAAAGGAACTAACACTTATATCTCAGTTGTAGTTACTCCAAAAACTTGTAAAAGATGCCATCCAAATGAAGTCAAACAATTTGACCAAAGTGGACACGCAAGAGCAGCTATTCAAATTAAATCTAAAGCTGGTATGCAAGCTTTGATGCATAAAGTTGAAGCTATGGGAGACCATAAATTTATAAATTCTCCTGAAGCAACTGGTTGTATGCAATGTCATGGTACAGTTGTTAAAGTTAAAAATGGAGTTCCAGATCCTGCTACTTGGCCAAATATTGGTATAGGTAACGTTTATCCTGATGGAAGTGTTGGAAATTGTATTTCTTGCCATAGTGGACATTTATTCTCTATAGCAGAATCAAGAAAACCAACTGCTTGTGCATCTTGTCACTTGGGACCTGATCATCCAGATAAAGAGATTTATAACAACTCTCAACATGGACACATATTTAATTCTGAAGGTTCAACTTGGAATTATACTGCAGCACCTGACGCTTGGGAAGCAGGAGATTATAGAGCTCCAACTTGCGCGGTTTGCCATATGAGTGGAATAGGTTCTTTAAAATCAACTCACAATGTAAGTTTGAGATTAAAATGGAATCTTTGGGCACCAATTTCAAAATTAAGAAATGGCGGTTATGAAACTGCAGTTCCAAATTATTTGAAAAAAGGTAAATTTACTAAAGGAAATCCATTAGCTGGAAATCCAAAAGGTAGTGCAGCGGCACGTGCGCAAATGAAATTAGTTTGTAAATCTTGTCACGTAAAAACATTTACTAATAACTTCTTTATAATGGCAGATCAACATGTAGGACTTTACAATGTTTATGCTAAAGAAGCTAAAAAAATGTTTGATACTCTTAAAAAAAGAGGGCTTATCAAAAAAGACAAATGGTCTGATACCGTATTTAAAACTTGGTACCATTTATGGCATCATGAAGGTAGAAGAATGAGACAAGGCGCTTTAATGGGTGGATCTGATTTTGCTCACTGGAATGGAGTATTCGTACTTCAACAAGACATTAGAGTTATTAGAACCATTTACAATAAAAGAATGAAAAGTGGTAAAATAGAAGATTAATATCTTCAAAATTTAAAACAAAGAGCTTAGCTCTTTGTTTTTTTATTTACTTATACACTTACTCAAAAACTATCAAATATATACGAAATCTAAAAAATCTAAAAAATTTAAACACATAAAAACTCAATAAAAAACTTTTAACATAAAATTATAAATCCTATCAAGTCTTCATATTTCAAAAATTTCTAGTTTATTTATGCTTGGTTATATAGTCCAATACAAAGGTTTTAAAAGCTTAAGATATAAGCAAATGATAAAAGTCAAAAGAGGACTTGATTCACTTGTTTATTGATATTTGAGGATAAAAACAACACCATAAACGATTTAGCTAAAGCTTTGAGGAGGTATTTAAATTTTAATGCTTTTACTTAGAAAAAATATGCTAAAATAAATAAAAAAAGGATAGCGTATGGTACGTGTTGAATTTTTAGGACCAATTGGAAAAGATGGTATAGAGCTTGATGTTGAAAATGTAGAGCAATTAGCAAAGCATTTAAAACAAGATAAAGATATGAATGCTTGGCTTGATATTTCTGCTTTGGCTGTTAATGATGTATTGGTATCTTCAAAAAGTTGCAAGTTAAATGATGGAGATAGAGTTTCAATTTTACCTCCTGTTTGTGGCGGTTAAAATGGAAGGACTTTGTATTTATGATGGCGATTTGGATGTACAAAAAATAACATCATCTTGGTATGAAAAATACAAAACTTCTAACTATGGTGCTTTGATTAATTTTATTGGAGTTGTAAGAGAAGAAAATGGCATACAAGGGCTTAGCTTTGACATTTATGAACCTATTTTAAATTTATGGTTTAAAGCATGGCAAGAAAAGGCAAAAAAACAAAAAGCTATAGTGCTTATGGCACATAGCCTAGGAAATGTGCCAAACCATAAAAGCTCTTATATCGCAGGGATTTGTTCTCCTCAGCGAAGAGTAGGGCTTGAATTAATAGATGAGTTTGTTGAAGATTTTAAAAAAAATGCACCGATTTGGAAATATGATTTAATAAATAATAAAAGAATTTATGCAAAAGAGAGAAGTACCGCTTTAAGTGGTGCTGGAATTTTGAGTTAGAATTTAGAAAATATAAAAATAAATAAAGAAAAAGAAATACAAAACAAAGAAGTAAAAATGAGAGTAGATTTGCATAATCACACAAGTTTGTGCAACCACGCTAGTGGAAATATGGAAGAATATATTATTCAAGCTATAAAATTAGGTATTGATGTTTTTGGATTTAGTGAGCATGCTCCTATGCAATATGATAAAAAATACAGAATGAGTTTAGATGATATGCCTTTTTATGAAGAAAGCATAAAATTTTTGCAAGAAAAATATAGTGGACAAATACAAATAAAAAAATCTTTTGAAGTAGACTTTTTGCAAGACCTTGTTTTAGATGAGATTAAAAATGCTAAAGTTGATTATCTGATAGGTTCAGTTCATTTCTTAAGAGATAAAAAGTCTTTTTGGTCTTTTGATGATCCTGAATTTATAGGCGGATATGAAAATAAAAATATTGATAAGCTTTGGCTTGAATATTTTGAAGCTATTGAGCAACTTGCAAAATCAAGACTTTTTGATGTGCTAGGACATATAGACTTATTGAAGCTATTTAAATTTTTGCCGAAAAAAGAAATAAAAAGTCTAGCTTTGGGAGCTTTAAAAGAAGTAAAAAAAGCAAATATGGTACTTGAAATAAATTCAGCTGGTTTTGATAAGCCTATAAAAGAGCAGTACCCTTCAAAAGATATTTTGGAATTAGCCTTTGAGCTTGGTATTAATATCACTTTTGGAAGTGATGCCCATAGTATTGCACAAGTTGGAAGACACTATTTAAAATGCACAAAACTAGCCAAAGATATTGGATATAAAAAATGCGTAATTTTTTCAAACAAAGAAAAAGAGCTAGTTGATTTTTAAGTTTTTAAATATTGTACAAAAAATAAACAGAAATTTTCTTTAGTTTTTGCTAATTTGGGATACAATAAAATAAAACTTTAGGAGAAAATATGGCTAAGTTTGTTAAAAATATTGATGATTTTTTTGTCTTTTGTAAGAGTAATGAAGTTGAGTTTGTTGATTTAAGATTTACAGATTTAAAAGGTATTTGGCATCATCTAACGTATAAAATGACCGCAGTTGATAAAGATATTTTAGAAAAAGGTTTTCCTTTTGATGGCTCGTCTATTGAAGCTTGGCAACCTATTAATAAATCTGATATGATTTTAAAAGCAGATATAGAAAGTGCTTTTATAGATCCTTTCACAGCTGATAGCACTATTATTGTTTTTTGTGATGTTTATGATATTTATAAAGACGCTTTATATGAAAAATGCCCTAGATCGATTGCTAAAAAAGCCTTATTGCATTTGGAAAAATCAGGCATTGGAGATGATGCTTATTTTGGACCTGAAAATGAATTTTTTGTTTTTGATGATGTAAAAATAATTGATGGGATAAATGAATCTTATTATAAAGTTGATTCTGATGAAGGATGCTGGAGCGACAACAAAAATATTGATGGTGGAAATATAGGACATCGCCCAAGAACAAAAGGTGGCTATTTTCCAGTTCAGCCAACAGATTCTATGGTGGATTTAAGAGCTGAAATGATGCAAGTACTTGAACAAGTTGGACTTGATGTTATCTTAGGGCATCACGAAGTAAGTCAAGGGCAGGGCGAAATTGGTATTAAATTTGCTAACTTGGTTGAAGCTGCTGATAATGTGCAAAAATATAAATATGTTATTAAAATGGTGGCACATCTAAACGGTAAAACTGCTACTTTTATACCTAAGCCTTTATATGGGGACAACGGAAGTGGAATGCATACGCACCAATCTATTTGGAAAAATGGTAAAAACTTATTTTATAAAAAAGGTGAATATGGCAATTTGAGCGAAGTAGCTAAGCAGTATTTAGCTGGAGTTTTTAAACATGCTAGAGCTGTGGCAGCTTTTACAAATGCTAGTACAAATTCTTATAAAAGATTAATTCCAGGTTTTGAAGCACCTTGTATTTTGACTTATTCTTCGCAAAATCGTTCAGCATCTTGTAGAATACCTTATGGCTCAGGAGAAGCAGCTACTAGGATTGAACTTAGATTTCCTGATTCAACAGCTTGCCCTTATTTAGCTTTTGCGGCTATGCTTTTAGCAGGGCTTGATGGAATTAAAAATAAATTTGAAGCAGCACCTCCTATGGATGAAGATTTATTTGAATTATCTCTTGATGAAATTAGAGAAAGAAATATTCCGCAAATGCCTCATACTTTAAGGGGAGCTTTGGAAGCTTTGATTAGAGATAATGATTTCTTAAAACCTGTTATGACTAAAGAATTTATTGATACTTATCAAGCTCATAAGTTTGAGACTCAAGTTTGGCCAATGGAAGCTAGACCTACACCTTTTGAATTTTTAAGCACTTATTCTTGCTAGAATTTTGCTAGATTTAACCCCAAGATTTTTGGGGTTAAAATTATATTTTCTCTTTATGCTTTTACGCTTTAAAAACCTATTTTGACTTATTAGAATATTCTTTAATGTTTAGTTAACGAACATAACGATACCATCGGCTCTACAGCCTGACTGTGCAGTTTTTGTGTAGATTAAGAAATGCTTAAATCCATTTTATCTAAAAAAATTGCTCGTCTAATTCTTTTATCTTTAATAAATTTAGAGTATTTTTTTAAAGTTATATCAGCTGTTTTGTGTCCTAACATTGAGCTAACCCAAAGTAGTTCTTCACCATTATTTAACATATTACTAGCAAAACTATGTCTAGTTTGATAAATATTTCTATATTCCATATTTAGCTGTTTTGATAAACTTTTCCAAGTGAGTCTCAAAGTTGAAGAGGTATTATAATGTTGTTTTGTCTTTTTATTAATAATAACATATTTACAAAGACCATTAATTCTTTTTTGTTTTTCTAAAAATAATCTTGCTTGAGGCAATAGGTCTATAACTCTTTTCGAACTAGGAGTTTTTGGACTTTGTATTAATCCTGAAGTAATTGTTCTATTGATACTAATTTCATCATTTTCAAAATCAATATCTTGCCATTGTAAACCTAGGGCTTCACCTATTCGCATACCTGTAAAAAATAAAACTCCTAAAAAATTTAAAAAACTTTTTTCTGCCTTAGAGTTTAAAATTTTCATTATTTCATCTAATGAAAAAGGTTTCATTTCATAGGTACTTAAAAATTTAGGTTTTTTGATTACAAATGGACTAGCCTGTATATATTCAGCGATTAGTGCTTTCTCAATAGCTTCTTTTAAAATAGCCTCAGAAGTTTTTATCGATGATGAACCGCTAAAAGTTTTGTACCAATCAAAAATATCTTTTGGCTTTAATTGCTTAAGTTTAATATTTTTAAAAAATGGTATAACTTTATTGGTATAACAAGAATTGTAAGCTAAAAGGGAAGTTCCCTTTAGGATTTTCTCTTTTTCTTGCAATACCTCTTCACAAAGCTCTAAAATACTCGGTATATTTTCTTTTTTATTAACATTAAATTTGTCAAAGAACTCATCTTCATTTACTGTATTAGCAAATAAGACTCTATTTTTGGGAGTATCTTGTAATTTTGTAGATACTCTCTTGCCTGAAATGCTGATATATAACATTCCATTTCGATTATAAAATTTCATTTCGTTTCCTTTGAAACTCCATAATCGCACTTTTTATAAAGACAATCTTAACACAATTATTATTAACAACTTTGTTATAATGCACTCCTTTGATAAATTTGCCTGTCTGTATCCAGCTGTAAAGTGTATTTGGACTTATGTTTAAATATCTTGCTACATCTTTAGTTTTTTGAAAAGACACTTTTTCATCTAGCTTTTTATTTAAATTTTTTACTTCATCTTTTAAATAGTTTATAGCTTCGTACATCTGTGGTAAAAGCTCAAGGTTATTAAAAGCACTAGTATTTATTACATAGCTCATTTTTTGCCTCTTTCTCTTATCTTAAATTCAAGCTTTTTATTTTTCTTATTTTCTTTTTGAAGCATCAAAAAATAATCAAATTCTATTACAGCTAAGCTAAAAACTCCTAAAATCGTATTTATAATAATATTCATACTGCTAATCCTAATAGCTCATCTGCTAGGGCAATTTGTCCTTTACCTGTAATCTTTGTAGTTAAAATAATCCTATTATATATATCTTCATCATTTTTAAAAAGCTCTTTTTCTATAACTCCAAAATATCCATTATCTATATAAACTTGATATGGTTGATTTTTTCTTCCACCACTGCTTATTAAATAATTTTTCTCTCTTAACAATTTAAAAAGATTATTTTGCCCTATAATAAAACCTCTTTTACTAATAAGCTTAGCAAACTCACCTATTAAAATACTTGCTTTACTTTGTGCTATACTATTTGCAAACAGCACTTTAGGCTTATCATCTTTTATTTTGTTTTCCAAGGCTTTTACTCTTTCAGTTGACATATTGAGTGCCTTTTGTACAACTTCTTCGTATGTTTCAATTTTGGGTGTATTGCCTTGTTTTTCAACTTCTATAAAATAGTTTCTTATTTCTCTACCTTTAATAGTTCTTGAAGCTAAAGCTATGTGTTTGGCTATATCTAAAGTTACTATGTATTCTTTTAATATTTGACGCTTGACTTTTATGTCAATCGTCAAAAAGTCAATATCAAACTTCAGACCCAAACTATTGATTTGAGTTTTAATCCAATTAGCAAATTCTTGCTTTATTTCCAAATTTTGCCATAAGTCCCTAGCATTAATACTATTGACTTCTTTAGCGCCTATTGCATTTTTGTTTATTTTGATTAATTCTTGCATTATTTATCCTTATTCATATTTGATAAGTCTATTTGGTTAGACAACTGTTTGATTTGTATATCTAGATTGGCTATGAGTTCTTGATTTTCTTTAGCTTTTTCGATAATAAACTGTAACGAATCTTCTAAAATGCCAAATGCTTGTGATTCGTAAGAATTGTTACTATGTTCAGTGAAGTCTTGCATAGCAACTAATAAGACTGTTAGTCCTCTTAGTCTATCTGTAACTTCAAAATTAAAGTCTTCGCTGTTAGGTGTGTCTTGAAAGTTTTGTCTATCATTCATTTTAAATACTCCTATATGTATTTTGTATATTGAATGATAGTATTTAAATACTTAAAGTATTATAAAAGTATCTTTAAAATAGTTATTTGTATTTATTTAGTATATTTTACTCAGTCTTTTTCTCAATTTTCTCAGCTATTAAATGATACATATATGTATTTAATGCCAATCCTGTTGCTTCTGCTAGTTCTTCTAACTGTTGCTTTGTCTTATCGCTTAATCTTAATTGTATGAGATTGCTTCCTTTGGTTTCTTTTTTTTCTGATAAATCAAATTTTGCATTTTTATACTTTCCAAATGCTTTTATTAAATCTTCTTCCATATTTATCCTTTAAATCGTATTCTTTGTTAAACTTATTGTAACATTATACTGCTATTATACTGCTACACTACTACAATTTGCTATGGTACTTCATATAACTTTTTAAAACTTAGCTTCATATATTAAATCTTTAGCGACTCTTTCAATCCTTATAATTGCAATATTTAAGAAAAAACCAGTAAGTGTCTTTTTGTCTTCTAGCATTTTTTTTGTTTCTCTTAGTTGACTAGTTGCTTTTAAAATGGCTAAACTCATACTTCTTTGTTTTTCTTTTAAAGACTCAATTTGTTCGATAATTTCTACTTTTTTTATGACAAAAGGTTCTAATTTTGCTGTTGACATAGTTTTTTCCTTTCTATTAAAATAATTAGTATTTAAAAATTTTGAGTATTTGTAGGAATTTTGTTTTTATCTAAGGCTCTACTATTTTTACTAATAGAATTTTTTGTAGATTATAAATATGTTTTAAAAATAATTTTTATGCTTCCTTTAGATGGTTTTTAATAATAATCCTTTTTAAAATTTTTTTACTAATTACATTTTCTATGACTGCCTCAAATTCCACTAATATTTTATCTCCTGACATGGAATGTATGATATATTTCATGCAATCGTGTGGAATATCTAAATCTATTGTATCTTTTGTTTCTATTCCAAATAAATCATTTTTCCCCAATATTGCCTTACCAGTCATCGAATTTTTATTACACTCATAAATAGACAATTCAGCTTTATAGAGAGTATTAAGTCTTTCCTCTTTAAGATTTTCGATAAGTTCTAGACCTTTGTTTACATAGTCAATACTTTCACTATTTAAAAAAATTTTATTATTTATAGAAAAATTATCTATATGATGCAAAGAAATTTTTTTATTTATATCTTTGACATCTTTATCTATACCTAACATCGTTGTATATGCTGGTATGGGCATAATAATATTAACATCTCCATTTGTTATAATCGAATCTGTTATAGTTGAATTTTTATTGTTAATACTGATACTTTTATCTTTACTAAAAGTCTTACCTATTTTTTGTATCATATCTATTGCTAAGGTTATTGTATTTAACACTGTAGTGTGATTGTCCATAAGAAGAGGAGTTATAAAAGCACCATAATCAAGAAGAAGCTGAAAATCTAAAGATGCGTGATTAATTTCTTTTGTAATAATTTGATATTTATTTTTTATATCGCTATTGTTTCCAGTGTATGCACTATATGCTTTGTCTGTGATATTTGATATTTTTTTACCTAAAAAAACAATATCCCTTAAGTCTAAAACATTTTCAAATATTTTCCCCTTAAATTTTACATCAAACATTTCATTCATAATTTATCCTTATATAATACTTGTATTATCATTATAATAAAATACTACTTATTCTTTTACTAAAATTTTGCAACTTTCTTTTCTTGGTGTGCCACTACCTCACAAATAAAACGAAATATTTAACCCTTGGGCTATCTCGTACCTCCTAAATGCTATTTGCTACATTTTAAACTTGGGGATTTGAACATTGAGTTTTTAAATAACTAACAAAATTTAAAAGTTTAGAAACTTTTAAATTGTTATGTTGAAAGTATAATATTATTATACTTTATGCTATACTTTTAAAAATTAAGGAGCAAGGTATGGAGTTCAAAGGAATATATAAAATCACATAGAAACCAATCGTTGATAAATCCTAAGATGATACATTTGGTAATTTCTAATTAAAATATCTTAATTTTTGATAAAATAAAATTAGATATCTTAAATTTTAATATAAAAAATACTAAGGTCTGTATATATGTAAATTCATATATTATAATTTAATTTGATGAATATAATAAAAAGGATATTGGAATGTTATCTATAGATCAATTCAAAGAAGTATTTCCAAACTCTAAGGATCCAGAGCAATGGGTATAAGCTTTCGATATATTAAAAAAATATCAAATAAATACAATAAATAGAATAAGTTCTTTTATTGCTCAATGTGGACATGAATCTGGGGGGTTGGAGAGTATTTAAAGAAAATCTAAACTATTCAGAGGAAGCACTTAACTTATTATTTCCTAAGCATTTTAAAGATGCTGGGTGGGATGCTAAAGATTATGCTCGTAAACCAAAAAAAATAGCAAATGCTATTTATGAAAATAGAATGGGTAATGGTAATGAAGCATCAGGGGACGGATGGAAATATCGAGGAAGAGGGCCAATCCAAATAACAGGTAAAAATAATTATAATTCTTTTATTAAAGATATGGATTTAGATATTAAACTAGAAGAACTTGCCACAAACAAAGAAATATCAATTAAAAGCGCGATATGGTATTGGAATAAGAATAATCTTAATAAATATGCTGATAATGATGATATAGAAGCTCAAACTAGAGCAATAAATGGCGGGGATAATGGGTTGAAAGAAAGATTAAAGTATTATAATGAAATAAAGGAGCTATTAAATGAGTAAGACTAAATAAGATATATTTTTAATTTACTTTATTTTTATACAATGTTGAATACTTTATTAAATGTTGTTTTAATTTATCATTTTTTATATTAATATGTTTAATATTATAATATTTTAGACATTCTTTAAAATTTCCTTTTGAATTATAGAATATTTTTATAAAATATGCAGGAATAGAAATTTTATTTTTTATTCTCTTTAGATTTTTTGAATAATGGATTAAATTAATAACCTCTATGCTTCCAAATTTAACAGCTAAGGCTCCTATATCTTTATATGAATAACAAATTTTAAAATATTTTTTGTTTAATTACTTGGCTACAAGATTTTAAATTTATAAAAGAATTAATATTTAATGCAAAAAGCTGAAAAAATAATAATGTAGTAATCATTAATAATTTTTTTTATGAATTATTCCTTTGCATAATGGGACCAAGACAAGTTGGTGTGGTGTAAAAAGTTAGAATAAAAATAATTTTAATAATGTTTATTTAACTTATTGATAAAGCATTGAATATCTCTGATAGCACCACTAATCTTTTTTTTTGATGCTATTGCATCATCAATTTTAACAGTTAAATCAAGATAACCATTTATAATTTCTTTTTTCAAATAAATTTCTAATTTCTCTTTGCTATACATATCGAAAAATCTATTTATTTTTTCTTTATCTTCAATAAATATATCTCTTTTTTCACTGATTGATTGATTTAACTTAGATTTTATTTCTTGTAAAATCTCTCTAAACACGTCAATAAAATTTGCTCTATCAATCGTTTTTGTTCGCTTGTCTCTTTTAAAAGTTTCTAAAAGTGTGTATGACGAAACAAAAATAGCTATTAAAGCTAATAAAATACTAACATAATTCATTATTTTTTATTTTTTTCAATTTCTCTTTCAACATAAGACATCATTCTTTTTTTAAATCTTCTAGAATTTGGTGTATCATCTTTTATTTTAATAAAGGTATTTAAATCCTCAATGGTATGATGAAGTGCATACTGTCCAAAAGCTTCTGATAAAAAAGATGGACCATAAGAAATTTTAGCTCCATCTGGATCTATCAATATGGGTTGTTTTTTATCATACATTTTATCCAAAACTTCATTGCGAAATTTTTCACCTGAATTTGGCCCCAATCTTATCCATCTTGGTCCGGGATAAGGACTAAATTCTTTAGCAAAATCATAAGGTATTATTTCTAACATTTTTTATCCTTCATAAATATTTTCCAGCTAATCAAAAAACCATCTATCTTAAATCCCATATCAGCCATATTCTCATACTCTTTACCATTATAATATTTATACTGATAATTTCCACTGCCTGACATTATTTGCATTTCACAATTATACAATATTTTCTTTGCAAAAGTCTTAAATGTCTTAAAACCATATCCTCTTGCTCTACCTTGCTTTCCTTTGTATTTCGGTAATTCGTCATTTACTAGCATTTTTATAATATCAGCATCAGTTTTATTTAGTTTATTTATAGTTTGTCTTAAAAAAGCTTTTATTTTACCATTTGAATTATACTCGATAGTTTTTCTTAATCCTACACCATAATCTCTAAATGAAAATTCTATAAAATTTGCACTTTTATCATAATGTCCGCATAGCCACCATTTACCTTTTTTTCTATATGGTGTTTCTTCTATATAGGCATGCTCAACACTATTAGCCATTGCCTCTGAAATTGCATCATCAAAATAATCTTGAATTTCTTTATCTTCTAGGAATTTTATCTGATCAGTGATAAAATCTCTAACATCGGCTATATATTTTGTTTCAGCAAATACACTAGTCTTAATAGAAAGAAAATATTTTTCTTTTGTTTTTTCTTTTATTTTATAAGGTTTTTTTATTCCAAAGTTTTTAAAAAAACCAATTTTATACAACATGTATTTTAATTTTTCATTATTTTTATCGATACCATGTTTTTTATTATATCTCAATCGTTTTGAATTGCTTCCAGGTTTTTTAATTGGTTTTGCTTTTTGTAACATATCGATTTCTGAAATAGAATAAAGAAGCCCATTCAATGATATATCTCTTAATTGATTTAGTTCGATGTTGATAGAATAATTATTTCTCTTTATTTTTTCTCTTATGTCTTTTGTTAAAAATTGAATATTTTTTAAATTTTTTTCAAAATCTATATAATTAGGAAAAACAATCATATCATGATTATGTTTTTTATTTGTGTGTTCTTTATTGCAATTATATCTTTTTCTTTGTTCATATTTTTGTATTTTTTTCCATTTTGCACTTCTAGTGAATTTTTTATGTTTTTCTGTTAATCTAGAATATTTTATATATAATCTTCTTATAATTTTTCTTGAATTCATAAAAACCTTCTTTAATTTTTATTTGCAAAGTGTTTTAACTTCTTTTGTAAAATATCTAACTTATCCTTTTAAAATTCTTCCTGCAACTCTGCCTATGACACTAAAATTGTCTAATTCTTGACTTTCTTTAGAGATTGTTTCACTTTCATAAGCTTTATTTTCGCTCGAAATAACAATATCTCCATTTAAACAAAATTTTATATTTTTAAGCATCAAATCACCGTTTTTATTTATAATATATTTTCCATCACTTCTCACAAAATTATCTTCAACTGGACTATAAAGGATTATGTCTTTAGCATTTACATAAGGTGTCATGCTATCACCTATAATTTGGATTCCAAAAATATCATTATTTTTATACTTACTTAGTATCAGATTAATATCAATATAGATTTCATCTAACACAATATCTTCTACCAAACCACCGCTTCCAGCACCTACATATCCGTATAGTAGCGATATTTTTTTAACATTCTCAGGAAGCACAATTTTAGGCGATAGCGAATTATGATTATTTTTATCATAACTAATATTTTGTTCAATTTTTTCTTTTTGAATTTGTCCATCTGTAAAAAAATCCAAAAAGCTAACTTCGCATATGTCAGCTATGGTCGTTATTATTTCATAAGGTGGATTTTTAACAGTACCATTTTTATATTTTTTTATTGAAGCAACGCTTAGTTCAATGCCTCTTTTTTTTAATTCTTTACTAAGCTCTTCAGCTTTTATTTTATCTTTTACAATTTTTGAAAATATCAAATAATCAAACAAACTTTATCCTTTTCTAAGTAAGGGATAATAATTATATCCCAAATCTAAGATAAAATAGTTATCCTTTTAAAATAACTTTAAGGATAATTATTTTATACTTTTATCATGGAACGAAAAAAAATTAAACAAATTCTTTTAAATTTTGGTTATTCTGAAATATCTACAAAAAAATATTTCAGTTAAAAACAAGACCAACACTTTTAAAAGCAATCAAATTGCAAAAACTTTATGGCATTCCTTGCACTGCTTGGATAGATATAAAATCCTATATAGAGAATGATACAAAAAAAGACAAACAGAACACAAGTGCAATCAAAAAAGAAAATTTAGGAGTAGAAAATGGAACATAATTATATGTATATTTCAATTTTATGTGTACTTACAATACTTTGGGCTAATGGATTATTATAAAAATTAAAGGAGTAATAATTATGGATGAAATTTTTGATACAGATGAGTTACCAAATTATAAAATATATGAAATAGCTCAAAAGGTTGTAGCTGATTATATGAAAGCGAAGAATTGCAAAATCAATCCAGTTGCTGCGGAACTTGAAACAACGGTAGGTGTACTTTATAGGCAATTAAATCCAAAAGATTTAACTATGCCTTTAAATATTGACAGAATTATAGCAATAACTAGGCTAACAAAAGATAATGCAATTATAGAAGCTATTGCTAAAGAATTTGACTTAAATATTATAGAAAATTTAAAAGTACAAGAAAGCAATGCAGATATAAATCTAAGTGTTGATATAGCTAATATGGACAATAGCGAAGTATTTAAGGATGTAAAATTAGCAATAGAGGACAATATCATAACAAAAAAAGAAAAAAAGACAATTTTGAGCGATATTGAAAAAGCACAAAAAGCAAATGCACAACTTAAATCTAGGATTTTAAGTGTGGTTACTAAAGATTAAACAAAAATTTTTAAAAGGAGTAAAAATGTATGGTTCAAATAAAATAAAGACTCAAAAACAAAATATAAAAGAGTATTTAGAAGATGGCTTAGGCTTGACAAAATTAGGAGCTTTTAAAAATGGCTTTGGTATGAATCTATCTTCTAGAATTTCTGAGCTTAAAAAAGATGGCTTAGCGATAAAAACTAGACCTTATATGATTGGTTCAAGAGAAGTGGAATATTATCTGTAATGGATAATACTTTTGTTTTAGCAATCGAACAAAACATATTAGCAAGTGCTATTTACGAGTCTGAGCTAAGTGAGGAAATATTTTCTAGCTTAGAAGCTAAGGATTTTTATACACAAAGCTCAATGATTATTTTTATAGCAATGCAAAAGCTTTTTAGGCAAGATTTACCACTTGATGAAGAGTTTATAAGAAAAGAGATAAATAACCCTAGAGTTGATGTTGTTTTGATTGAAATACTTACTCCAAATGCTATTGTTAATGTTACAGCTTATATCAATGAGCTTAAAAAGCTTAGACAAAGAAGAGAACTTATAAATCTTAATTTAGATTTGAAAAAAAATATAGATAATGAAAATGTTAGTAATGATGATATTTTTGAAAAGCTGAAACAAGAAGAAGAAAATATAAGAGCTTTGGGATATAAAAAAATAAATATATCAAATGCTAATGATTTAAGTGCGAGTGAGCCTGAGTTTTATTGCCAAGATTTTTTACCTATTCCAAACGGTACGATTAGTCTTATTAGCTCAGCTGGTGGCGTTGGTAAAACTTGGTTAGCCTTGCAACTTGCACTTAGATTTTTAAAACAAAACAAAGATAAAAAAGCTTTTTTGTGGCTTAGTGAAGATAGACAAAGTTTAGTAAAATCTAGGGTACTTAAGCTATGTGATGCTTTGAATTTTGATTTAAAATTATTGGATAGATTAAATATTAGCTCAGATTTTCCTTTTGCTTTGCTTCATAGAAATAAAGGAGTGTGGCAAATAAGCTCTAAATTAGAACAGATGAAACAAGAGCTAAAAGACTATAAGTTTATAGTATTTGACCCCCTTGCTAGCTTTTTATGGAGCAGATGAGAACGACAACAGCCAAGCAAGGCTTTTTATGCAACCTTTTTTGAATTGGTCAAGTGAGCAAAATAAATCTATTATATTTTTACATCACGCTTCTAAAGGTTCAAATAATACAACCAAAGCAAGAGGTGCAGGAGCTTTTGTAGATGCTTGTAGAATAAGCTATGAGCTAGACAAAGTGTACTTAAAGGATGGCAAGGCATTAAATAGAGCTTGTTTGCATGAGCGAACTATCAAGCTAGCAAAAGATAATTATGGTGCAATAAAATATCTAAATAAGTTTGATGTTATAAGGCAGGTAACTCCAAAAGCTGGAGCTGGAGATTATGAACCTGAGGTGATTAATTATTGCTTGCCACAGAACTTAAATAATAATTTTTAAAGGGATTAATATGAAAAAAATTTTAAAGCAACTAAATCAAAGACCAATTGCTTATTATCCAATTTATAGACAATTGACAGGTTCTACAACTGGAGGTATTTTATTATCTCAGCTTATGTATTGGTTTTCTAAAAAAGATAAGATTTTTAAGACAAATGAGGAGATGATAAATGAAACTTTTTTGACTCAAGATGAGCTTAAAAGTGCTAAAAGAAAAATCAAAAACCTAGCATTTATTACGGTGTCTTTAGAGGGTTTACCTGCTAAAACTTTTTATGAAATTGACTGACAAAAATATGAAAAAACTTTGAATAATCTACCCGAACAAGTTGGGGGAAATCCCACCAACTGTGTGGAGGAAAAAGCACCAACAGTGCGGGGGAATTTACACCAACATACTATATATACAAAGACTACTACAGAGAATACTACAAATATTAATATGCAGAATTTGGAAAATTCGGCGAGTAAACAAGATAATATTAAAAATAAATATTCTAGGGATTTTAATATTATTTGGAATTTATACGATAAGAAAACTTCAAACAAAAAAAGAAGTTTTGAAATATATAAGCGAAGATTTAAAAATATTAATATAAATAATTTTAAAAAAGCAATTGAGAATTATAAAGAAAATATTGATATAAATTTTATTAAAGATTTTGATGGATTTTTGAATGGTTTGATTGATAGCTATTTACCTAAAGAAATTTGGATAATCGATAAACAAGGCTTGAAGCTAAGAGGAAATTATTTTGAGAATAAAAATATTTTTGAAACAAACGATAAAGAATTTTGTTTAGACTCTAAAAAAATAGCTGAGCTTCTAGAAGCTGATAAGTTTGGTTATGTATAATTTTGTACCTGAGGGTTTTATTCTAGCTAAGCATTTAGCTGTAAAATTAGGACTTCCTCAAAACTATTTCAAAAGAGCTTTAAAAGAAAATATTTCTGTTAATGCAGAATTTCTAGAACTTGATAATAAATTTTTATATATCAAACTTCCAAGAGAGTTGCAAGGCAAGATAGATTCTTGTGTATTTGCAAAAATATCAAAAGAGCAAACAAAAGATTATGATTTTATATTTAGGCTTTCTAAAAAAACTTTGTTAGGAGGATATTAACATGGCTAAAAAAATATGTCCTATCCACGGCATTTATAACATAGGTGAAGATTATACACCTTGTCCAAGATGTAAAGCAAATAGAAACAAAATTTATGATAAAAATAATCGAGACAAAGAAATGAATAAATTCTATCATAGCAAAATTTGGAAACAAACAAGAGCTTTACAACTTAGCATTGAGCCACTTTGTGTTATGTGTGGAAAGCTTGCTGATACAGTTGACCATATCAAAGCAATAAAAAATGGTGGAGATAAATTACACTTTGATAATCTTCAATCTATGTGCAAAGTTTGTCATAATATCAAAGAATTTCAAGAGGGAAATAGGTTTTTAAAATGATTTTAAATCAAGCGGGGGCTATCAAAATCCTTATAAAATTTGTCTGTTTCACCGAACGGTCTACTAAATTTTTGAAAACTCTTTTATCAAGGGGTGGGTTAAAATGTTGAATTGGAATAAAATCAAAGTTGAAGTTGAAACTACAAAGCTACCCTATCGAAGCATTGCTAAGAAATACAAGCTAAACCATAGCACCATATCAAAAAAAGTTAAAAAAGAAAATTGGAACGTTTCTCATAGAGCCAACAAAAAAGCCCCAAGCATTGTTGACAAAAAGCCCCATTTGCAAATCATAGGTAAAGTAGCATTAAGAAAAATAGATGAAATTAAAAAAGAGCTAGGGCAAAATTATAGCAATGTTGATGAACCTTTAATCGTGATTTATGCAAAAAATTATGAGAGATACTTGGAATTAGAAAAAAAACTATCCGTTGGAATTTTATCAACTTCAACTAAAACAGGAACTGAGTATCTATCTCCAAATTTTACAGCCATATTAGCAATTCAAAAAAATTTAGTAACTATTGCAAATCAATTAGGACTTAGCATAAGCTCAAGAAAAAATTAAATCTAAAATTAGGTAAACAAGATCTAACTCCTACCTTGTTTGATATAGCAAAAGAAGTAAATAAGATTGATGGGAGCTTTTTAGATGATATTTAAAGACAAAAATTACGAAGCTTATTATGAAAAAACTTTTATTAGACATCAAAATGACTTAGCTGATGTCAAACTAGGAATTAAAAAAAATCTTAGATTTAATAAAGCTTTAGCATTAAGTTACATAAAAATTATCGAGCAACTAAAACACTACAAAGGAGAATTAGCAGGAGAGAAAATCAAACTTGAGCTTTGGCAAAAGAAGATGATTCCCATTGCCTTTGGTTGGCAAAAATTAAATAACACAAAAGAATGGGTTAGAAGATTTAATACTATTTTTATTTTTTTACCTAGAAAAAATGGTAAAACAATTTTAGCATCTGCTTTAGGCTTAGCTGATAGCATAATCCTTGGCGAGATTGGCGGAGAAGTTGTTATATATTTGCTACTAAAAACAAACAAGCTAAACTAGCTTGGCATGGTATTGAAAAAATGATAGACTCAAATCCTGATTTAAAAGATGTTACAAAAAATACTTACGGAGTAATAACTTTACAGACTAACGATGTAAGCTTTAGCACCTTAGGTCGAGATAGTGACACAGAAGATGGCTTGAATGTTTCTTTTGGCATAGCTGATGAATATCATGCTCACCCTGACAATTCTTTGTTTGAAGTCGTTAAAAGCTCACAAGGAGCTAGAAAGCAACCTTGTATGCTAATTATTACTACCGCTGGTTTTAATATTTAAAGCCCTTGCTACGATATGTACGAATATGCAAAAAATATCTTAGAAAATAAAATACAAGATGATAATTTCTTTGCTTTTATAGCTGAGGCTAGTAAAGATGATGATGTATTCTCTGAGCTCACTTGGGCTAAAGCAAATCCAAATTATGGAATATCTATTAAAAAAGATTACATGAAAAACACTGCACTTGAAGCACAAAACAGACCAAGTTTAAAAAATAACTTTTTAGTAAAAAATTTAAATATCTGGACTAACTCAAGCGAGGAATTTATATCTTATAGCGATTGGCTTAGCTGTGCTGGAGAGTTTATTTTTGATGATAACTTGCCTTGTATCTTAGGATTTGATTTATCTATAGCTGATGATTTCTCTGCTTTAGTAAAAGTTCAAAAGCAAAAAAATAAGTATTTAATCAAAGCTTTTCATTATGTGCCTAAAGCAAATATTGAGAAAAGAGAAAAAACTTTGCGAGTGCCTTTGTTTGCTTGGGCAAGAGATAAAGTTATCATAGCTACAAATGGAAGAGCTATTGATTACGATTTTATTTACGAGGATATAAAAAAATCTCTTAATACTTGCGAAGCTTTAGTTTATGATCCGTATAAAGCAAAATATCTAATTAAAAAACTTGAAGATGAGGGCTTTAGCGATACTATTTCACTAAGACAAGGATTTTTATCCCTATCAAGTCCTACTAAATTTTTACTTGATTTAGTAAAAGATAAAAAAATAATTCACCAAAATGACCCAGTTTTAAATTGGCAAGTATCAAACCTTGCAATTTTAAAAGATGCAAGTGGCAATATAAAATTAGATAAAGCTAATGAAAATAGAAAAATAGATGCCTTTGCGGCTTTAATCAATGCACTTAGTTATTTTGAAGCAAAATCAACTGAGGTTGATATTTATGAAGAAAGGGGGATGAGAGTTTTGTAATTTTTTTTAAAAAGTCTAGAAAGTCTCTTTAGAATTCGATTCTTATTATTTTTCCCAGTTTTATTATGATTTAGTGATGTAAAAATTTCAGCATGAGTTTTTTTATTTTTAGTAGCTATGTCTAAAACAAGAAATAATTGATTCTTTTTATCATCCTCCATTTTTCTAATTTCTCCAACATTTGCAATAAATTGAGCCTCAGCTTTCTTTTTTGCACCTTTTTCAGTTTCTTTAAAATCTTTTATAAAATCATCAAAATCACATCTCAATACGGATAAAGCAGAAATTCTATCAAATACAGAAATTAAAGAAAATGATGCAAGTTTTCCCTTTTTCGTACATTGTCCACTGAATGCAAGCCTTACTAAAGTTTCTTCATCTTTGACAATACCAGGAGAATATAAAGTTTTTTGTACTTCGCTTTCTTTCTTTATATTGAGATCATAATTGTCTCCCATAGCATTCATATAGAAACTTTAAACTTTATCATTTTGGTTAAATCCATATTTTCTTTTTTATTATTTTCAATTTTTCTTATCATATAATTAGCTTCTTCTGAACTACTTTCAACATGACTTACGCTAAAAGTAGTTTTAAAAAAAACTTCAAAACTTTTCATTAATTTATATGGTATTTTATACATTGTTACATCATCTTCCCCATAAAATACATCTGAAATTTCACTGAAAAAAGTGATTTTATCTTTTACATCAAAACTTACCTCTATATAGTCTAAATTATTTTCCCAAAAAATACCAATCATCCCATTGCCTGCCAACATAATCTCTGGAAAAGGAACTCTAGTTTTTTGTAAAAGTTTTAAAAAAAAGTTTGCTGTGCTTAAAATCTTTTTTTTAGGGACAACACCTTGATATCCATCCCAATTTTTTTTTAAATTATTAAATTTTTCTAGTTTTCTATATAAATTTTCATATCCTTTTTGAAGGTCTTTCAAAGTCATTGAAGACTGTTGAATAAATGAAGCTTTAAATGAATTATCAAAATTATTATTGTTATAGCCTATTTTTGTTTCTTTACCGTTATAAAAATCAGAAAAATTTTCTATTCTTAATTCTTTTAGTTTGCCATATTTAATTAATTCTAAATTACTACTCATAACTGCTCTTTTTTTTAAAATCAAAAATAATATTTTCATGTATTATATCAGCAAAAATCTTTTTACTATGACTATGCATAACTGAAAAAAAATCTTTTATTTTTTTCAGATCAAATACTTCGTTATAAAACAAAGTATGCTGAAATTTCAAGTTAACTTTGTGTTGTGAATTACCATTTTGATTAGCAAAATAATTTATATTTATGTTATCAAGTTCTTTGTAATTGCTTAATTTAGAAAAATATCCTTGATTGACGTGCCAAAAATCATCTGAACTTAAAATGTTTTTTGTTAAATATTTATTATCTTTCTTAAACAGTCTTTCTTTCCATCCTGATGTTTTATTTATTTTAAATTCATTAAAATAATCTAAAATAATTTTATTTATTTCATATTCTTCTGTAACTAAGTTCATAGCTTTTTCAATATATTTATAAGTTTTTTCTGAAATTTTACTCCATTTTGTATAATAATTATAAGATATTAAAAGTACATTTTTATCCATTCCAAATGTCACAACATTACCATTATTTTCTTTTTTAGTACAAATAACATTTACTTTTTTTATCTTATCTATTTTTACATTATTTGACATAGCAGTAAAAGAAGTAGCATTTTCAATGCTAGTATTATCAAACTCTTTTTTAAAAAAATCATCTTTATTTATTATTTCTATTATTTTTTCAAAATTTTCAATACTACTTTTAAATATTAAAACGAAATTCACTGATTTTACAGCATTATTTTTAGAGCATGACTCTACATTTTCCATTTTTAATTCCTTTTGAACATTTTATCATAATTTTATTAAATTCATTCCCTATTGTTAAAAAAGTGACAATAGGAATATTATAATAAGGCATGAGTGATAATATAAAAGCAAATATAATTTTACATTTTTTCATACTTTTAAATCTTGCAGTTTCTTGTCTTGGGATTTATGTAATATTTCCTTGCTTTGCAAAAATAGCTTTTTCCTTAATTTTATTTTTTATTCCTTTATCACTAATTATTATCACTCTAATAATTTCTTATAAAGAAAACAAACAATGATAAATTTATTAAATTCATTCAAGCCAAGAGTTGAAGAAAACGGAGGGCTATTTCAAAGTCTAAATCCCTTTAGCTCGATTGGTGAAAATATTACAAGTTCAAGAGCCTTAGCTCACACTTGTGTTTTTGCTTGTAATAAGATTTTGTCTGAGAGTATCGCAAGTTTACCGTTAGTTTTATATAAAAAAGATGGCAAAAACAAAGAAAAAGCAAAAGAACATCCACTTTATAATATTTTAAAACACCCAAATAGCGAAAACACAAGCCTAGAATGGCGAGAAATGATGATAACAAGCCTAAATCTAAAAGGCAATCATTACACACAAATTATCAGAGACGGTAAAAATAATATTTTAGAACTTATGCCTTTAGACACTGATAGAATGAGCATTAAAAGATTAGAAAAATCAAAAGAGCTAGTCTATATTTATAAATATGATGATGTGAACGAATATCCTTTGAAGTTTGAAGAAGTTTTACATGTAAAAGGCTTAAGTCTTGATGGTGTTTACGGACTTAGCCCAATAACATATAATAAAGAAGCTATATCGTTATCTTGCGCAGTTGAAAAGTTTGGCTCTAAATATTTTGCAAATGGAGCGACACCAAGCGGAGCTTTAAGCGTGGCTGGAACTTTGAGTGAAGATGCCTTTAAAAGATTAAAAGAGCAGTTTGAGGAAAGTTATACAGGCTTAATCTCAGCACATAAGCCTTTAATCTTAGAAGGTGGTTCAACTTTTGAAAAAATATCTATGAGCAATGAAGATAGTCAGTTTTTAGATACAAGAAAATATCAAAAGACAGATATTGCAAGTATTTTTAGAGTACCGCCGCACATGATTGGAGATTTAGAGCGAGCTACTTTTTCAAACATAGAGCAGATGAGCCTAGAATTTGTGATTTATTCTTTATTGCCTTGGCTTACTAGAATAGAACAAGCTATGCAAAGAGATTTGTTATCTGTAGCAGATAGAGCAGATGGATATTTTATAAAACATAACCTATCAGCACTTTTAAGAGGTGACCAAGCAAGTAGAAGTGAGTTGTATAAAAACTATATCCAAAATGGAATCTTTAGCATAAATGATGTCTTAGAACTTGAAGATAGAAATCCTACCGATTTAGGAGATAAGAGATATTTTCCTTTAAATTTCGCAACTTTAGAAGATATTCATAATGGCACAAATTTAAAAAACAAGGAGGTAAAAAATGAGAGCTAGTAAATTATTAGCTAATAAAATATTTGCAGTTGAGGCTGAATATTTTAAGGGAGTTTTAGAGTTTTTAAACTCAAATGACAAATACGAGGCAAAGGATTTTACTCCAGATAGTGGCTCTAGTGCTATGTCCGTGCAAGGTGATACTGCATTTTTGAGTATTAAAGGTGCGATTTTTGCTTATGCAAATGTCTTCACACAAATTTGTGGAGGCACAAGCTTAGATACCTTAACACAAGATTTTAATCTATGCTTAGAAAATCCAAATATTAAAAATATTATTTTTCTAAGTGATAGTCCAGGAGGTGAAGCAAAAGGCATAAGTGAATTAGCAAATAGTATCTACCAAGCGAGAAATAAAAAAAATATTGTTTCTTATGTTAGTGGCTCTTGTTGTTCAGCAGCTTATTGGCTATGTTCTGCAACTTCAAAGATATATGCTGATAAAACTGCGCTTATTGGCTCAATTGGTGCGATGCTTAGCATAAGCGATGATAGCGAAGCATTAAAAAAAGATGGCATCAAAAATATAAATATTATCTCAAGTGTAAGTCCTAAAAAAAATGAAGATATAAACACACCTGAGGGCTTAAAATCTTTACAAAAAATAGTCGATGAATTAGGACTTATTTTTGCTACAGATGTAGCAAAAGCTAGAGGTATTGACCTTGAAAAAGTAAAGAGTGATTTTGGTCAAGGTGGTGTAATGCTTGGAATGCAAGCAAAAACACAAGGTTTAATAGATGAAATCTCAAGTTTGCAGGAGGTAGCACAAATTTATATGCAAGCACAAAACACAACAGCTAAAAATATGTCCTTTGAACATCGTTCAAGAAAATTAAAATTATTAAAACTAGGAGTTTAAAAATGAGTATAGAAGAATTAAGAGCTTTAAGATTAAGCAAAATAGAGAAAATGGATGCACTTTTAAAAAAAGGTGAAAACATAAGTGAAGAAGAAACAAAAAGCTTTGATGCACTTGATAAGTCTCAAGCAGATTTAAAAGCACAAATCCAAAGAAGTGAAAAGCTAAGTTCTTTAAATGAAGAGTTAAGTAAGCCAACATCAAAAGCTTTTAAAGATGTAAACATTGCAAAAAATGTAGCTGATGATGAAGTTTTAGAAAACACTGGCTTTAAAAACTTTGGAGAATATTTACAAGCAGTTCAAGGCGGTGTAGATAGCCGTTTAAATTTCACAGCAGACCAAAGTCTAGGAGTTCCCAAAGAGGGAGGTTTTTTAGTACCGCCTGAGTTTGGTAAGCTTTTGATTGATTATGATCCAGACCAAAGTTTAGTAAGACCAAGAGCTACAGTTTTGCCAGCCTCAGGAAGTAGTGAAGCTGAGATTAGATTTCCTTCACTTGACCAAAGTGGTGCTGATAATATGTATGCAGGTGTTAGTGTCTCTTGGCTTGATGAAAACAAACAAATTCCATCTAGTAATTGGAAATTAAAAGAAATTAGCCTAAGAGCGAAGGGCATCAAAGGATTGATTCCTTTATCAAACGAGCTTCTAAGAAATACCGCGACTTCTTCAAAACTTGCTAGCACTCTTTTAAGACAAGCTCTAAGTTTTGCTGAGGATGAAGCTTTTATTAGTGGTGATGGAGTTGGTAAACCTACTGGATTTTTGAAAAGTGCTTGTCTTATAAAAAGTAAAAGACTTCAATCAAATAAAATTAGCGTAGATGATTTACTGCAAATGATTAGCTCATTTAGAGGTAAAAGCCCTCAGTGGATTATTTCAAAAACAGCTTTTATCCAAATAGCAAATCTAAAAGATAGCGTAGGTAACTTGCTTTGGCAACAAAATGTAATCAATGGCTTTAAAGGTACTATTTTTGGTTATCCTGTGACATTTAGCGATTATATTCCAACACTTGGAACTGTAGCTGATGTTATTTTGGCTGATTTTTCTAAGTATTATATTAAAGATGGACAAGGAATAGTCTTGTCTATGAGCTCACATGAAAACTTTAGCTCTGATAAAACATTAATCAAAGCTACTAAGTTTGTAGATGGTAAAGTAGCAACTACTGATAAGATGAATATAAAAGGTGTTGATTATAGTCCTTTTGTTGCTTTAGATGGCTCTAGTGCTAAAAACACACCTAGTGTTTAAGGTAAATTTTAAGAATATTTATGAAAAATATCTTAGATAAACTAAATACAATAAGCCCAAGTTCCCAGCTAGGTATTAGCCTAGCTGAGGCTAAGGACTTTGTAAAAATTCTTGATGATGAAAACGATACTATGCTAACAAGCATGATAAAAAGTGCTACAACTTATGCAAGTATTTATACAAATAAAATACTTAGTCCTACTACATTTGAGTTTATAACTTCAAGTCAAGATTTTAATATTCCGACAAATCCTTTAATAAAAGTTTTGAGTATAAAAGATGAGCTAGGAAATGCGCTAAAAAAAGATGATTATAAGCTTTTTGAAAGTGACATTATAAGTTCTATCAAAATACTGAAAAAAACTTCAAAAATAACTATAAAATATCAAGCTGGTTATATAAATATTCCTGAACCTATCAAATCTTGGATTAAAGTCAAGGTTGCTACTTTGTTTGAATATAAAGAGCAATTTACAAGTAATACAAATATTTACTCACCTAGTTTTATAGATGAGTTTTTAAATATTTATAGAGTTAGGAATATCTAAATGCGAGCTGGCAGATTAAAACATAAAATTCAATTTTTAGAAAAAACTTCTAGCACAAATGAATTAGGAGAAATTACAAACTCTTGGAATCAAGTATATGAATGTTTTTGCGATATATTTTCACAAAGTGAAAAAGAATTTATCAAAGAGCCTTTAGATGAATTTATCAATTTCAATAAAATAAAATTAAGATATTCAGCCTTAGTTAAAATCACTCAAAAAATATCTTATAAAAATAAAAACTTCAAAATCCTTAGCTTAGAAAATATAGGACTAAGAGATAAAGAATTAAGATTAATTTGTAAAGAGATTAAAGATGATTGATACAACAATAGACTCAAAAGCACTTATTAAAGCTTTAAAAACCTTTCCTAAAAATATTCAAAAAAATGTAGTCAAAGGAGCATTAAGAGCAAGTGCAAAGCAAACATTAAAAGAGCTAAAGGCAACTTCGCCTCTTAGATATGGTAATCTAAAAAAATCTTGGAGTATAGTAGCTAGGAAACAAAGAGTTTCAAATTTAATAAAAGTAACAATAACAAATAAAAATAAAAAGTATAATGGATTTTATGCTAATTTTATTGAGTATGGAACTTCTAAAATACCGCCTGAGCCTTTTATGAGACCAGCACTTATAAAGACTGCTCCAGAATGTGTTAATCAAGCAAGAGAGTATTTAAAACTTAGAATTGATAAAGAGATTTTAAAAGCAAAAGGTTTATAATGAATAATGCAAAAAATACTAAAAGCCTTGAAGTCTTACTGTATGAGCATTTAAAAAATGATATTGATTTAAAAAAGCTTATCGATACTAGAATTTATCCTATGAATTTAAAGCAAGATTGCTTGTTTCCTGCTCTTAGATTTTTTATAATTTATGAAGATACTAAGCAAGACTTACAAGGTGATATTTATACTAATACTTTACATTTTCAAATAGATATTTTTTCAAGAACTTACCTAGAAGCAAGAGAGTTAAAAGAGCTTTTAAAATCAGCAGTTTATAACTTCAAATTCCAAAGCTTTGAATTTAATTCAAAAGATATGTATGAAAATGATACAAAACTTTTTAGAATAGTTTGTAGCTTTTTTATTAATCGTTAATTATATTCAAAAATCTTTAGTTTGTTATCTTCTATGCCATTTTTTAATTTTCGTGCCATTGAGTCCATTACATCGTTATGCTCAAGTTTCCAATCCAAATCATATTTTGTAGAGCGATAATTACCTATATCAAAGGATATTTCTTCTTTGCCTCCTATGCATTCTTGATGAGGAGTTATTGTAGTATGTCCGTATTTTATATTAGTATAGTCTATATTATATTTTTCTGTGCAAGTTTCATCATCTATATCTGATATGACTCTAAGAACTGCAAAATTTGGTTTTTTGCAAATTTTTATATTATATTTTTTTAGATATTTTTTAGTTAAAGTTTTCAAGCTTTTTAAGTCTAGATTGTTTTTAAATTTTAAAGTTAAACAAGTATTTAAACTTACATCTTTTATACTTGTATTTACAGGGTCGTACGGTTTGATATAAGTTTGGTATATACAAGCATTAAATAAAATCATCACAAAAATTAGTCCTAAAGCTTGTTTAATATTTCTTATCCCTTTCATAATATTACCTTTTAAATGGATATATTAATTATACTTAAAATTTCTTTTAACTTTTATTTTTCAATAGTAAGTGCTTGACTTAATTGCAAAAATAATATATAATGTTTCTACAATTCGCCTAACGGCACACCCACTTTTTAAGTGGGGTAACATTATTCAATCAATTTTAAATACTTCTTTTTTAATTTATCAAAGTTTTCTTCATCTATTTTACCTATTTTATTTAAGAGTCTTTTAGTAGAAAAAAGTTTAGTTTGTACTAAAATAGCCGAACTGGGTTTATTCTCAATAAAAGTAAAATTATAAAAGAAATTTCCTTCTTTAATGCTAGTGCTTAAAGGGATACCCAAGAACATATCTTTTGTAAATTTTTTGTAAATTAACACAGGTCTTATAAATTCTTTACCTTTTCCGTTTTGCTCAAATCCAATATTTTGTCCTATTCTTGCCCAAAAAATTTCACGAGCTTTTATCCCTAAAATTCTTTTATTATCATTTGTTAATTTCTTAACTTCATTCCACTTATTATATTCATTGTCAGTATTCATAATTAATCTTTTTTATGGGTTCTTCTCTTTGGAAAGTTTTATGTATTCCCCAGACTCTTCGTCTAGGTCTTCCAAAATTCTGTCTCCTGATTTAAATCTTTCTACATCTTCAAGAAAATCTTTTTCTAATGCTTTGGATACAGAAAAAGAAAACTTTTGGTTCTCATCTGCTTTTTTAATATCTGTTTTTATAAAAATTTCTAAATTATATTTCCCTTCTTTCCAAATAAAATATTTTTTAAACAATACCCGAAAAGGTTCTATTAGTTTATCTTCTACTCTTAAATCTTGATGTGCAGAAAATGTGTGATCAGAACTTTTCCTCTTTCTATCAATTATATTTTTTAGTTCTCTATAAGCTGGTTTATAAATTGCTAGGTCATCTTCTTCAAAATAATTTTGAAATATTAGAGTATGACTCCATTCCTCGTTTGGCTCTAATGTAAATTCTCTAAATAAGATAAGTTCTTTAGACTCCAAGTCATCAGTAAATTCATCAAGTTTAAAGACTTTTTTTTCAACATTGCTGGCTAATTTAGCCTTTATGCTTTTAATTAATATTTCTCTAGCACCAACATTTTTAATCGTTAAACCTAAGCTAATCCGTGGATCACCTATTGTATGCGTAAGCCAAATTTTGCTATTAAAAGAAAGCTTAAGTTTTGGTGGTAGAATATATTTTTTTAAATGAGTCCAAATACCCATACCAAAACCTGCAATAGCAGTTACTGAAGTTATCCACTGAATAGTATTATTCATTATTTAATCCTTACCCTTAATAACCTCTTGCAATTCAGCAAGTTTTTTTATTCTTTCAATATCAAGATTATTCTTTTTGCAAAATGCACCTGTCTTTACATATTCCAATAAAATAGGGAATTTTTGTTTCCAATTTTTCAAAGTTGCTTCACTTTTATTTAAGTCTTTTGCTAATTCTTTATATGTTATATCTTTCATAGTGCAAATTTTACAATTATAAACCTTATAAATGAATAAAATTTAATTTAATCACGAATAAGCGAAATATTAAGTATTCTTTAAGTTCTCTTATATTATACTTCTTTTATAAATACACACGAATAAGAGAAATATAAAAGGATAAAAAGATGAAAGCATTAATTGAAGTTTTGGGCAATGAATTATTAGTTTCACACAGAGTGATAGCAGAGCATACAGCTAACAAAGTAGTAAGTATTCAAAATCTTATTACATCAAATATAGATGATTTAAAAGAGTTTGGAAAGCTTCATTTTAAAAATGAGGCTATAAAAAATAGTAAAAATAAAACAAATAAACAAGTAACTTATTATTTAAATGAATATCAATTTTATTTACTTATAACCTACATTAGAAACAATGACAAAGTAAGAGAGTTTAAAAAGGCTTTGATAAAAGAGTTTCATAGTTTAAAAAATAGCAAAGGACTTCAAGGAAGAGTTGAAGGACTAACAAAAGCAAATTATTCTTATAAAAAATATATCAATAAGCTTTTAAATGATATTAAACTTTTAGAAAATAAACAAAAACAAATACCTAACAAATGTGTGCTAGATTTTAAAGTTTGGGGTAGAAACGACCTTTTAGAATTTGTGGCAAGTGTTCAAAGACAAGAGCAAGATTTAAATGATTGTTTTAAGATTATGATTCATAATTATAAAATAACTAATAAAATGATGAATAATTTCTTAAAATTATACCCTGAAGTTAATCCAGACTCAAAATCAAGAACTTTTACTGATTACTAAATAAAATATTTTCCTTATTTCAAAAAAACTTCCTATTGTTAAAAAAGTGACAATAGGAATATTATAATTTGGTATGAATGATAATATAAAAGTTGAAGAGTCGCAAGAACTCATAGCTATTTTATATGCACAAATCAAAAAAGGAGTAAAACATGGAAAATTTATTTAATATTGAAAAAGTGGAGAATAAGTTATATTTTAGTGGCACAATGCCAATAGGAACAGTTATCACATTAAAAGAAATAACAGATATTTTAGATGTAAGACACAATGACGCAATGACAAGTACTAAAAAGCTAGGAGAAGTGCCTAGTTTTGGGGTTTTACGAAAATTGAGTATTACCTCTTCAGCTATTGGCGGAAGACCTACTGCAACTTATGCTTTAACTAAAAAACAAGCTATCGCAGTAGGTGCGAAGTTGAATAATAGTTTATTAATGAAAGTAATTGATAGATTAGAAGAGCTTACAGAAAAGCCTAAAATGCCTAATCACTTAGAAACAGCGAAAATGTTAGTTAGTAGCTTAGAAGACAATCAAAAGCTTAAAGTTGAAAATCTAGCACTTGAAGACAAAATACAAGATGACAAACCAAAAATAGTCTTTGCTAATAGTGTATCACAAAGCTATTCAAGTATTTTAATAGGACAATTTGCCAAAGCAATTAGCAAAGGTGGATTTACTATTGGACAAAATAGGCTTTTTACCTGGCTTCGTGAAAATGGGTTTCTTTGCTCAAGCGGTGCAAACTACAATCAACCCAAACAAAAGTATATAGATAATAAGTATTTTGAGATTATAGAACGGACTGTAAATAGCCCAGATGGAAACACTAGGCTTACAATGACAACCAAAGTTACAGGAAAAGGACAAGTTGCCTTAGCTAATAAGATTTTAGCTTCAGGTGTTGGGTTAAGGTTGGTGGTATAGAGATTATACAAAAAGCTAGAAATTTTTAAAATAAATTAAAAAATATCCCTATTGTTAAAAAAGTGACAATAGGAATAATATAATTAAAGAAAAAAAGGAGCTTTTATGCCAAAGTCTACATCTACAAGTCCAGAATACACAGGAATTAGTGTCAAAGTCGATACTTACACAAAAGGAGTTTTAAACGGAAGTCCTAAAGAAGTAGGACATCTTGACACTGTTGGAGCTATTGTTGATAAAAGTAGAGCTAGTAAAAAATATACTCCGTTAAATGAGAGTATTTATGAAGAAATTGTCGCAATGGGTGCGATGACTCAAGGAAAATTTACTGCTACTGTGCTTTATGATCCAAAAGCGAATGAGGGAATAAATGTAATTGAGCAAAGCATTGATGCTAGTACAGATATTTGCTTGATTATTGTATTAAATGACAAAGGTGCTAAAAATGCTACAACTTATACTCAAAAATGCAAAGTTTCTAGCTTTAAAGTAGAAGGTGAAGCTGAGGGTAAATTTAAGGCATCTTTTGAAGCTGAGCGTATTGGTTCTGCTACTGTTTTAAAGGCTTCATAAATGCCTATTAGTAATATTTTAGCTTCTTGTATGGTGCAAGAAGAAACATTTAAGCCAAAGTGCTTAGATGGAGCTGAGATAAAAATGCGAGAATTAAATCTTGCTCAAAATCTTCATTTTAGAGAGTTACTCTCACAAAAGCAAGATAAAAAAGCTATGTATTTTGCACTTGAGTGTGCGATGATTGAGCCTAAATTTTTCTCAGAAGATGAGCTTAAAAATATAAATGCAACTGGTGAAGCTTTGATTTATGAGCTTTATATGTATTTACCTATTCTTGGAAAAAGTCAAAATGAAAAAGATACATATTATGAAAATATTAAAAAAGAAGCTGAGCAGATATTAGAAGATGAAGAGTCTAAAGAAGATGCGAGAAAAGAGCTAAAAAAGCCCTAGAGCTTGATAAGAGGTTTTGCTTTAAACTCGCACTTGCTTTGCACAAAGGATTAGAAGAGTTAAAGCATAGTATTTCTTACCGTGAGTTTGTATCTTGGCAAGAATATTATCAAGAAGAGCCATTTTTAAGTGATAGGCTTGAGCTTATTTTGGCAAGACTAGGACAAGTTACAGCCCTTAGTGGCATGAGTGAGCTAAAACTTGATGATGATTATTTTTTTGTTTCAAAAGAATTTAGAAAACAAAATTTAGAAACAAAAAATAACAATTCTCAAACACTAGCTAAAACATTAAAAGATATTTTTGAAGTAAAGGGTGAATAAAAGCAATGAGTAAAACTATAGGTTCAGTTGTTATAGATATTGAAGCCAATACTCAAAAACTAACTGAGGGCTTTACTAGAGCTGAGCGAAGAGTTAAAAAAACACAAAGTGCTATGAAAAGTACTCTTATGGGCTTAGCAGGTGCTTATATGGGATTTGCTGGAGTTAGAGCATTTAAAAATCTTATATCTGATAGCATTACTAGTGCTGATAGTTTAGGAAAAATGGCTCAAGCTTTAGGAATGAGTACCAAAGGATTAAGTGAGTTAAAATATGTTGGCTCTTATGCTGATGTTGGCATAGTTAAGCTAGACAAAGCTATTGGTGCTATGGTTCGTAGAATGAATAACTTCAAACGAGATGGCACAGGTGCAAGTATAAAAGCTATGCATGAGCTCGGCATTTCTGCTTCATTTGCAAGACATAGCTTTACAAGTGTAGATAAAACTTTTAGTATTATTATGCAAAGACTTCACCAGCTACCAAGAGGGTTTGAAAAAACTTCCATAGCTCAAGATATATTTTCAAAAAATGCTGCAGGAGTTCTAAGAATTTCTGATTTATCAACACAGCAGTTTAAAAAATTAAGCCAAGAAGGACAAAAGCTTGGACTTGTTTTTGGTGATGATATAGCAAACAAAGCAGCAAAACTTGATGATACTTTAAATCTTTTACATAAGCATTTTGAGGGTTTAGGAAACAAAATAGCTTTTAAATTACTTCCTACTTTAAATGCCTTAGGGGACAATCTAAATAAAAATTATGATGTTTATGTAAATGATATTAAAATCCTTAGCAAAATTGTAGGGTATTACTTAGCTTATAAAGTAGCTATTTTTGGACTTAAAAAAGCGATTATTGGTATAAATCTTATTTCAAAAGTTTATTTGGTAACTAGCAAGTCTTTGCTTGTTGCTTCAAGAGTTCAAGCCATATCTTCTAAAGAAAATATAAAAATACTTGTAGCCTTAAGAAGGGCAATGAGATTGACTGCTATAAGTACAGATGTATTAAAAGCTTCTTTGATAACTTCTGGTATAGGTGCAATAGTTGTAGGACTTGGATTTGCTGTTGAGTATTTTTTAAATAAAAGCGATAAAGCCAAAATAAGTGCTGATAATTTTTCAAAATCTTTAGATAAATTAGGTAAAAACAAAGGCATAAAAAGCCTAAATCAACAACTTGATGAAACTAAAAATAAATTAAAAAAACTTAGTAATATGCCAAAAGGTAGCTTAGCATCTTATGCTTTTTCTAATGGTGATGAAAAAAAGCGCTTAACTAAAAAAATTGCAAATTTACAAGAAAAAATAAACTTAAAACAACTAAAATCACCTAGCGATTATATGCCAAATAAAAAAGCTAGTGAACTAGTTACTTATTATGAAAGTCAAGCACAATATGCAAAAGCTTGGCTTATTAAAAAAGAGCTTTTAGAACAAAAATATGATAGCTTAAATTTTAAACAAAAAACTAAACTTATTGAGTCTTTGCATAAAAAATATGAAAATTCTCATAAAGTAGATTTAGCTTCTTGGCAAGCTTATTATGAAAAACTAGGAGATTTTAGTGCATCTTGGTATTTAAAAGAAGAGACTTTAAAACAAAAATACCAAAAAATGAATTTAAGTAAAAAAGATGTAAATCAAGCTTTAGATAGAGATAAAAAAGATTATTTTAAAGAAAATATTTATAATAATATTGATTCAACTATAAAAAGTTCTTCTTTAGAAAATCTTACTAAAAATACTAATGATTTAATAAAAAAATTAAAAACAACATTAAAGGGAAATGAATTTGAACTTGCCAAGACAAGAGCAAACAAAGATCACGATATTAAATTAAAAAAATTAAGAGACAAACAAAATAAACAATTTTTTATAGACTTAAATAAAAGTTTTAGTGATGCTCTTTCTAAAAGTTTAACACAAGCTATAATGCAAGGCAATCTTAATTCTAAACAGCTTTTAACTATTGCTTCAAATTCTTTAAAACAAAGTGGGCAAAGTAAAATATCAAGTTCTTTAAGTTCAGGTTTTAGCTCTTTGCTAAGTGGTGGTGGCTTTGGCATGAGTAATCTATATACTATGGGTGCTGGTCTTGCACTTACTGCACTTGGCGATATTATGGCTCCAGCAACAAAGACTTTAATAAAAAGTGAAAACTATTTAAGTCAAATAGTAATAAACACACAAAATCTAGGACAAAGACAAGATATAAATAAAAGTCTTAATGGATATTTTTCTAGTAATATTTTTTCAAATCCTTTTTTAAAAAATGCAAAACAACAAAGTATTTTATCAGGTCCAAAATATAGAAATATTATGCCTTATTCATTTTCAAGAGATGCCATACCTAAACAAAAATACTATGAGCTAAGAACTCAAAAAGTCTTTAACGCACAAGATATTGCTAATAGATTTGATAAACTTTATTCAAATATGCAAAATGCCAATCAAGAAGTTTTGACAAAAATAGGCACAAAGACTTATCATGTTTATAAAAAAGGATTTTTGGGCATTGGGCATGAAAACTATAATTACACAGTAGACATCATGAAGACTTTTACTAAAAAACACATTCAAACTATGGCTTTTTTATCTCAATTTGGCATAGATAAATTAGGCAAACTGACAAAAGATGGAATAGCTAAATTTACCAAAGCTTTTAGTGACTTAACAAACACTTTTTATAATATTTCTAAAAATGGATTAACAAAAACTCAAAGTCTACAACAAGACTTAGACAAGTTAAATCTAAGTGCTTTAAAAACAAATTTTATTGATAAGTATAAAGGTGATTTTGAAAGTTTAGGACTTGACTTAAATAAGATGACTCAAAACTCTATGAGTTTTTATTTAAATCAAGCAAACATCTCAAAACTAATCACAAAAGATAGCTCTTTAAATATTGGTGATTTGAGCAAAGCTACTAAAGAGCTAAACCTTGCTTATAAAAAAGAAAAGGAGCTAAAATCTGCTATTTATGATGCTTTTGTAAAAAATCAAAACTATGATAAGGCACAATTAGTCTTAAAACAAAATGCTTTTAAAGCTCAAGATTTAAGCCTTTTAAATAGTACACAAGCAGTTTATAGTTTTGTGAACTCTCTTGATAGTTTTAATGCAAGTATTGATAAAACTATTGACAAATTAAAAACAGGTGCAAACACAAGTAACACTTCACTCATTAGCTCTTTTTGGAGTAAAGAAAAAGAAGCTAAGGGTCTTTTAGCTAAGGGTAGTTTATCTAAAGATGAAAAGCTACATTTAAAAGATTTAGTGGCTCAGATACAAAGCTTAAGTACAAACATTCAAAGTAAAAGCACAAATGCAAATAAAGCACAGATTACAAGTAATTTGTTAGCTCAACTTCAAGATTTGAAAAAAGCTATTGCAGATTCTAAAAATAGTTTAAATAAAAATGCTATAACTTCTTTAGTTAAACTTGCAAGCCTAAACCAAAATCAAACAAAAGACTTGACTAAATTTTTAAGTCTTGGAAAAATATCTCAAGCTGAATTGTTAAAACTTAATCTTTCAAAAAGTCAAAATACTAAATTAATATCTAGTCTAGATAAATTAGGACTTTTAGTTAAATCTTCTAGCTTAGATGATTTAGTCAAAAAACAAAATTCTTACACAAAAGATTTAAAAGCTCTTTTAGCAAAAACCTCTTTAAATCTGCAAGACTTTAAAAGTGGAAAAGATTTGAGTGCTATTAAGGATTTAAAACTTCAAAGCCTATTTTCTTATAAAACAAAAAGCAAAGAAGATGAAGCAAAAGAACTGCTAAGAGTAAAACAAGAACTTAGTTTTTTATCTTTAGAGGATAAAGCAAGTGCAAGTGCAGATTTACAAAAGTTAAAAGCTAGCAATAAAGATATTTATGCTGACACTATGCAGATTTTAAAATCCTTTGGAACAAGCTATAAAGCTCAAATACCTACTATCAAGCAACAAGTAAAACCATCAAAGCCAAATATAGTGGCTAACAAGCTTGATGACTTAACTACGATTACAATAGCTCAAGCAAATGAAATAAAAGCTATGAAAAAAGAGCTAATTTTACTAAATGATAAAACTCCCATGCAAGGAGTTGTTTAAATGAAAATAGTTCAAAAGCAAGAGCCAATTATTTTAGACTCAAATATTTCTAGATATGAGGCTAATATTGAGATTTATAATTCTAAAGCTAAAAAGACTTATAAGAAAGGTGAGCTTATTCAAGATGAAACTAGTATTTATAAAGTTCTTGTAGACACTAGTTCAGATTTAGTTCCAAAAGACAATGCTTTAAACTATGAATTTATTCGTAAATCTTCATACTTTGCAATATTTGACCATAAGCAAAACACAAGTACAAAGAACTTAAATAGTATTAAATATACTTTAAAAACAAGTGATATTGATTCCATTGCATTTTTTGGACTTAATGCTCAAAAAATAACTCTTAAACTTTATAATGCTGATGATGAATTGATTTATGAAAAAGAAAAAAATGCACAAGTTAGATATGTATCTGACTGGTGGAGCTGGACTTATGAGAGATTGCACCAAAAAACTAGTCTTGTTTTTCTAGACTTACCGCTAATCTTTGATGCAAAACTTGAATTTGAGATACAAGATTTAGAAGTGACTTGCTCTTGCTCTTATGTTGTTTTTGGGCATTCAAAAGATTTAGGACTTACCCTAGTAGAACCAGCGCCTAGTATAAGTATTAGAAATATAATTGCAAATACTAAAAATGCTGAGGGCTTAACTTCATCTTTTATCTTTCAAACATATGAAAAAGTTACTTGCTCAATACTTTTTGACACAAATCGCTTGCAAGAGCTAAGGAATTTTTTAAAAGCACTAGGTTCAAAACCTGCTTTATTTGTAGCTGATAAAACTGATGAGGGATTTGAGAGTTTAATCATTTATGGTTTTCACAAAGATTTTGATGTACCTATTGGATTGCAAAAGTCAGTTTACAATCTAGAAATCCAAAGCATAAAAACATAAAAGGATAAATATGCCAAACAATACAAAAATAACAAAAACTCCAGCATTGCAACTAAGTTCTTTAGCAACTTTTGATGAAGATAAGCTGCCGATTGAGGGGCAAAACAATATTACATTTAGAGCAAATGCTACTTATGCTTGGGTAACTTTTGTAAATAGTTTAAAAGCTTTTAATACTTTGATAAATCAAACAAATGCTCTAAGCTTAGATTTAACTAGCAAACAGGTTCAAACTTCTAGTAATACTAAAATAGTCCAAGATGATAGAGTATTTTTAGATAATTTAAGAGTGCAAAGTGCTTCTACGCTAGCAATATTACAAAATATTATAGGAGATTTTACAAGTGCAATTCAAGAGCCAAGTAGTCCAAATATTGGTTCATTTTGGTTTGATAGTTCTACTAAAATATTAAAAGTTTATGATGGTTCATTTTGGCAAGGTGTAAGTGTTCCAAGGTACTCACCTCAAAGTGAAAAAACTTTTATTTTTGAAGCTAGTTTAAGTAAAGATGATTTTATAAACACTTTAGAAGCAAATTATTACTTAGAAGATGATTGTCTGAGTGTATTTTTTAATGGCTTAAAACTGCTAATTTCAAGTGACTATACTTTAAAAGAAGATACTAGTATAGAAGACAATAAAAAGTATTTTATTTCTTTATCTCAAAATATAAAAGATAAGCTTCAAATCAAAGATACTATAAATATCACAAATCTGGGCTCAATTCAAGTTTTAAATGAAAACACGAGCCTAGAACAAAACATAAAAAATTATATAGATAAGAGTTTAAGAGAAATACAAACTCAAAAGGAGAATTAAGATGTCAAAAGCTTTTGAAAATTCACAAAGTTTTGTGCCAAATGGTGGGATTATAATGTGGAGTGGAAAAATAGTAGATATTCCACAAGGCTGGTTTCTTTGCGATGGCACAAATAAAACACCAAATATGATAGATAGATTTATTTATGGAACAGGCACGGAAGATGATATGAAAGCTACTGGTGGAAGTGCTGATGCTGTTGTGGTGGAGCATAATCACAGCGGACAAACTAATTCAACAGGCAATCATAATCATGGTTGGACTGCAGGTGCCAACAATGGCTATCCCGATGGCTCAGGCGATAGAACTTCAAATTATTATTTAATGTATGCCCAAACCAACAATAGGGGACAACACTCACACTCAGTTTCTATCTCACAAAGTGGAGAAAGTGGAACTAATAAAAATTTACCCCCATTTATGAAGTTAGCTTATATTATGAAAGGAACAGACTAATGAAAAATTTTATTTTATTTAAAAATGGAGATTTTGGAATAGATGGAGAAATGCATAATATTTCTTTAAAAAATTTTGATTTTGAAAAGTATAAAATAATTGAATTTAAAAATGCTAAGTATTATTTTTGGGATGAAGAAAACAAAATAACTCAAAAAAATAGTTTTGATGATTTTGAGAATTTAAAATCTCTTTGGGATATTGAAAAGTTAAAAGAAAACCCACCAAATGACTTTAGTGTTTGGGATAATAAAACCAATACATGGATATTTGATTTGAATTTAAAAAAAGATAAGTCACTAGAAGAACTAGGACAAAATTATCAAAACACAATATCAGCTAATATCTTATATAAAAGCAAAAGCTATCAAGCTGACAATAAAAGTTTTCAAAAAATTCAAAGTGTATTATTTTCAAACTTAGCTTTGAAACAAAATAAAAGCACTTATAAATGGCTTGATAGTACAAATAAATTTCAAGATTTATCTTATGTTGATTTGCAAAATATCATAAATCTAATTAATGAAAGAGAGCAAAAAGCTTTTATATCATTTCAAAATTATAAACAATCCATAAGGCAAGCTAGCACAAAACAAGAGCTTTTAAATCATATCAAGGAGCTATCTAATGATACATAGAACACCGCAAGATTTAAATAATATATCTATTTGTATTGCTGTTTTTTTAGGACTTTGGGGAGCTGTATTAAACTTTATTAGAAGAGATTTAAAAAAGTATTCAGCTTTTAAAAAAATAAGACTTTTGATATTAGATATGTTTATGTTTTTGACCTTAACATTGCTTGTTTTTATTGGGCTTAATGGTTACGGTTTTAATGATTTAGTATCTCTAAGCATAGCTGGGCTTGTAGGACATCACGGAGCTAGAAGTATATATTTACTTGAACTTGTAATTGCTGAACGATTAGGAGCACCTAAGACTTTTGGAGTAGTTAAAGAAGAAAAAGAAAACAAGGAGAGTAAATGAAGTTTTTTATTTTAGCTTGTGTAATTGCCATTTTAAGTGGAATTGTCTATAAGCTTTTTGAAATATTTGTAAAAGGAGATGGAGATGTTTGATTTCATAAAAAATATATTTGGTAGTAGTAAGGTTATTAAGAAAGGTTTAGATATGATTGATGATATGTCTTATACTCCAGAAGAAAAAGCAAAGCATAAGACAGATTTATTAAAAGAATATCAGCCCTTTAAGATTACTCAAAGATTTTTAGCTATTTTGTTTAGTCTAAATTTTATAGCTGTACTTTGGGTATCGATAGATTTGTATTTTTATCATATTGGCAAATTGGAGGGCTTTTATAGGCTTTTGGGGCAATTTGATTTAGGTGCTATTAATAGTTTAATAGTAGGTTTTTATTTTGGCGGTGGACTTTTAAATGGTGCAATACATAGTTTTAATGCCAAAAAAGAAGATTTGAGTATAAAAAAATAAAGGCAAAAAAATGGCAAGTCAAGCAATAGAAAATATTGAAAGAGAAGAAGGCTTTAGAGGTACAGTATACAAAGATAGCTTAGGATTTGATACTTTGGGATATGGCACAAAGATGCCAATAATCGAAGAAGAGGCAGAGCTTATCTTAATATATAGATTTGAAATAATGCAAAAAGAGTTAGATGAGAAATTAAAAAATAGAAAAATAGAAACTAAAGCTATGGATATTTTATATGAAATGGCTTATCAACTTGGAGTTCCAAGAGTTCTAAAATTTAAAAATATGCTTAATGCTTTAGAAAACGGAGACTTTTTAGAGGCCAGTAAACAAATGCTTGATTCTGCATGGCACAGGCAAACTCCAGAAAGATGCGAACGGCTTGCTGAAAGAATGCGACTCCTCCATAATGGAGTCAGAGAGGAGACTGCAAACTAAACTGTGTAAACCCACCAATATCTTCTGGCTACTTTGTATATTTTTCAATAACTTTGCTGAAAAATATATATAGTTGTGGAAAAATCTCAGACCAATTTCTTGACTTGAGTTTTTCCATTTATCTCGAAGTCCTGTGTGGCTAGATACATTATTTTAAAAGCAGATTCTATTGGATTTGTAGTATAAATTAGCTTTTTATTAGCTTCTGCATATTTAAGAAGTTGACAATTCACCCCAATAATAAACTAAATTATTACTTAATATTTTTATTTTATTTACTCAACTACTTTTTTATAATCTCTACACTACTAACCTTAGCCCAACACCTGAAGCTAAAATCTTATCAGCTAGTGCAACTTGTCCTTTACCTGTAACTTTGGTTGTCATTGTAAGTCTAGTGTTTCCATCTGGGCTATTCACAGTCCGTTCTATAATCTCAAAATACTTATTATCTATATATTTTTGTTTGGGTTGATTGTAATTTGCACCGTTTTGGCATAAGTAGCCATTTTCTCTAAGCCAAGTAAAAAGTCTATTTTGTCCTATTGAAAATCCATCTTTGCTAATTGCTTTTGCAAATTGTCCTATTAAAATACTTGAATAGCTTTGTGATACACTATTAGCAAAGACTATTTTTGGTTTATCATTTTGTATCTTGGTTTCTAGGTGAACTACTTTTTCATCTAGTTGCTTAATAACTTTTGTATTTTCTTCTAGAAGCTCAGCTAATGATAAAGCTTTAGGCATATTGCCTTGTTTTTCTACTTCTATAAAATAGTTTCTTATTTCTCTACCTTTGTCAGTTCGTGAAGCTAAAGCTATATGTTTTGATATATCTAAAATTAAAGCATATTCAATTAAGGTTTTATTTCCATATCCCTTATTATCCCCTTTGACTTTTATGTCAAAGCGGATAAAGTCTGTATTTTCTTTAAGTCCTAAGCTAATTATTTGCTTTTTTATCCAACTCGCAAACTCTTGCTTGATTTCTAATTTTTGCCATAAGTCTCTAGCATTAATACTATTAACCTCTTTGGCACCTATTGAGTTTTTGTTTATTTTGATTAATTCTTGCATTGCTTGTCCTTTCGATATTAATTTTAGAATTGTGTACTAAGATAGCTATGAGCTTACATATTAGCACTCATACCAAATTATAATATTCCTATTGTCATTTTTTTAACAATAGGAAGTTTTTTTGAAATAAGGAAAATATTTTATTTAATAATCAGTAAAAGTTCTTGATTTTGAGTCTGGATTAACTTCAGGATATAATTTTAAGAAATTATTCATCATTTTATTAGTTATTTTATAATTATGAATCATAATCTTAAAACAATCGTTTAAGTCTTGTTCTTGTCTTTGAACACTTGCGATAAATTCTAAAAGGTCATTTCTGCCATAAACTTTAAAATCTAGCACACATTTGTTAGGTATTTGTTTTTGTTTATTTTCTAAAAGTTTAATATCATTTAAAAGCTTATTGATATATTTTTTATAAGAATAATTTGCTCTTGTCAGTCCTCCAACTCTTCCTTGAAGACCTTTGCTATTTTTTAAACTATGAAACTCTTTGACCAATAAGACTTTAAATTTAACTACCTTAGAACTATTTTTTAATAGTGTCATTAAAAAAATTGCTTGTGATTCATTTAAGAGTGCTACTGTTTTAGGTTTGTTTTTTCTGCCTAGTGCGTCCGTTGCCGATTTTAAATCGGTGACGTTAAGTTCCCCAAATTCTTCAAGCTCATTAGAAAATTTAGTTATTAAATCTCTAATGCTTTTATATTGATTGTTTGTATTATCTGCTATTGTTATAGCTGAAACTGTTGGTTTGTTGTTTTGTATTGTGATAAGCTGTTGCATATTATATCTCCTAAAGTAGTTTAAAACTACAAAATTTTAGGAATTATATATTATTTTTTTACATTTGTCAAGTAGTAATGTAATTATATTTTATATATTAGTAGTAAATATGTAGTTTAAGTTTACTTTTTAGCTTCATCTATAAGAGAAAATGCTTTTTTAAATTTATTTAGTTTATATTCATTTGATTTACTTTTTAGTAAATGTTTTATAAAGTTTTTTCCTATATCAGAGATATTACCCTTAGAAGACCAACTTCTAACCGTAACATCATTTACGCCCATAATGCTCGCTAACTCTGCTTGAGTAATATTTAACTCTTTGCAAGCTTCTTTTACTATATTTTTATCTTCCATATTTATCCTTTAAAGTTTTATTTTATCTAAATTGTTAAAAGTATTTACTTAGTTAATATATCTATTTGTGAGCTTGGGTGTGCAGTTTTTGTGTATAAAATCTTACACACTTTAGGGTATTTTCTATTTATTGGTTAAAAATTAATTTGTAAGAAGTGCGATTTATAGGGCTTTTTTGTTAATTTGTGTACTATTTTAATTGTATCGATTTAATGTTTAAATAAAAAATCTATATAAATTTGATATCAAGAGATTTTTTTTGCTCATTTCGAATATTTCTAAGATTTTGATTTTTGATTTTTTTGTTAGTTTTTTTAATGAAATAATTTATTAAATATTTGCTATCAATATGAAAACATAAAGCCTAAAAAATAAGCTTCATATTTTCTTTTTTTCCAATTTTTGTCTTTGGTAGGGGAGAAATATTTGTGTAATATTCTTTTTTTCCGTTTACAAAACTTGACTTGACGCTTTTTGGAATACTAAAGCGCCTTTTTAGTTCAGGATGTAGTTTTAAATACCTAGTGTAGAAGTATTTAAATACAGCTCCAGAACTTCGCCCACCCGTTTCAGTTTTTCGCATAGGAGTATCATCATCATTTCCAAACCAAATCACACTTTCCATAGTGGGTGTGTAGGCACAAAACCAAGCATCTTTATTTTCATTTGTTGTTCCTGATTTTCCTGCACTTTGTAAGCCTCTTACTCTTGAGAGTCTTCCTGTACCATTTGTAACAACATTTTCTAAGATTGAGGTTATCAAATATGCTTGTCCTTTTGAAGTGATATATCTATCTTTTGTTCCCATATGCATAACTTGCCCATAGCGATTGACTATTTTTTTGATTATATAAGGCTCAACTTCGACTCCTTTGTTTGAAAAAATAGTGTACATTTGAGTCATTTTTAAAGGTGAGATTGAAAAACTTCCAAGGGTCATCGTTAAGTCATAAGGTATATTATCAAAGCCAAAGAATTTTAGTTTATTATAAACTATATCAATACCAATATCACTTACTAGATTTATCGCAGCTAAGTTTCTTGAGTAAGTTAATGCGTTTCTTAAACTCATTATTCCTTTAAAGTTTTTTTCAAAGTTTTGAGGCTCCCATGTTTTGTTTTCATCATCTGTGTTGTAATGATAAATTCTTGGTAAGTCCATTAAGCTTGTAGCAGTCGAATAGCCAAGATTAAGTGCTACTTGATAGATAAAAGGTTTAGCTGTACTTCCTGGTTGCCTCTCACTTTGATAGGCTCTATTAAAAGAAGATTTCGCATAATCAACTCCTCCAACTAAGGATAAGATTTCTCCTGTATGATTTTTGATTGTTACCATTGCTCCGTTTAGTGTTTTTGTCATGCTTTGATTGTCATCAACATTTTTATCTCTTGCTTTTATCCTATTATAACCATACTCTAAACTTTTTCTAGCTAGTTTTTGTGCATTTAAATCAATACTAAGATAAATATCATAGCCACCTTTTTTGACATCATCTACATTTCCTTTTAGTTTTGCTATAGCAAAATCAACAGCGTAAGGTGCTTTATTTAAAGCTAGCGTTTGATTGTAAACTACTGGTACTTCTTGCAAAGATTTTATATATTCTTCTTTGCTAATCCAGCCTAGTTTGTACATTCTTGCTATTACTTGGTTTCCTCTTGTTAGAGAAAATTTTAGATTTCTTGTGGGATCATAGAAACTAGGCGCTCTAGGAAGCCCTACAAGCATAGCGATTTCTTTTAAAGATAATTGACTTAATTCTTTTTTGAAGTATCCTAAAGAAGCTGTTCTTATGCCGTAATATCCATGTCCAAAATAAACTTGGTTTAAGTACCTTTCTAAAATCTGCTCTTTACTTAAGACCGTTTCTAACCTTAGCGATAAAAGCACTTCTTTTATTTTTCGCATTAGTTTTTTATCTCTTGTTAAGGCCATAGTTTTTACAAGTTGTTGCGTAAGAGTACTTGCACCTTCAACCATTTTGCCATGCCTTATATCTTTTATAATAGCTCTAAATATTGCATCAACATTTATTCCATGGTGTTCAAAAAAAGTTGTATCTTCTATGGCTATCAAAGCTTCAATAACTCTTGGAGGAATATCATCATATTTTACATAAATTCTATCTTGTTTAGAAAAAATATTTGCTACTAATTTGCCATTTCTATCAAAAAATCTAGTAGTTAAAAGTGGCTTATAATTAACAATTTTATCTATATCAAAACGAATATTAGCATAGACATAAATTAAAAAAACTAAAACAAAAATAATAACTATCGTCACAATACTTAAAAAAACTTTATACATTATATTCTAAAACTCCTCTTCTGAAAACTGGCTTCTAATAAAGCTTTTGTGTACTCTTTGCAAGGCGCACTTAAAAGTTTTTTTGTTTTACCTTGCTCTATTATTTTGCCATCTTTTAAAATTAAAATATACTCACATAAATTTTTTATACTAAAAATATCATGAGTTACAAAAATCAAATTTATATTAAGAGTATGGTGGATTTTATGAATTAGCCCTATTGTTTCATTTTTTGTATTTTTATCAAGCGCAGTTGTTGGCTCATCCAAAAGAAGCAATTTTGGCTCATGGCAAAGTGCTATTGCTAAAACGACTCTTTGAATCTGCCCGCCACTTAAAAAAGCTGGATATTTTTCTAAAACTTTTTCATCTAAGCCTACAAGATTTAATGCTCTTGTTTTTTCTCTTTTTGTGCAAAAAAATTGATTTTTTATTTTAGTTAATGGAGATAAAGAGCTAAAAGGATTTTGAGGAACAAATCCTATGTCTTTTTTTTCTAAAATCATATTTGTTTCAAGTTCTGCTTTTAAATTGCTAGGCAATAAACCAAGTAAGGCTTTTATGGTAAGTGATTTTCCACTTCCACTTTGTCCTACTAAAGCTAGAGAACTTGGGCAAGTAAAATTAATATCAACTAAGCATTTTTTATCATCTGCTATTTTAGCATTTGATATTTTTAGTTTATTTATTTTTAAAGTCTGCATCTAAAAAAGTGCTTCATCCATTTGCGTTGGTTTTTCTATATCCATTAGTTTTAAAACGCTTGCCGCAATATTATTTAATCCGCCTGCTTTTATGCTTTTAACTCCATCAGCTAAAACCCAGCAGTATACATCTCCGACAGTATGGCTTGTTAGTATTTTTCCATTTTTATCTATCATTTGTTCGCAGTTTCCATGGTCGCTTGTTAGGATAAAATTATAATCTTCTTGCTTAGCTTTTTTTATGATTTTTCCTAGTTGCTCATCAATAGTTTCAACAGCTTTTATACTAGCTTCTAGTTTTCCAGTATGACCTACCATATCTCCATTTGCAAAGTTTACAACTATAAAATCATAATTTTTATCAAGTGCAGATAATACACTTTGCCCAACTTTTTCGGCACTCATTTGAGGCATTAAATCATAAGTCGCTACTTTTGGCGAAGGAATCAAACATCTATCTTCATTTAAAACAGGCTCTTCAACCCCACCATTGAAAAAAAATGTAACATGAGCATATTTTTCAGTTTCAGCTGTGTGGTATTGTTTTAGTCCTTTGCTTGCTATAACTTCAGCTAGAGTATTTTCAGGTTTTTTCTTTGTAAATAAAACATCAATATTTAACTTTTTATCATATTGCGTCATGCTTGTTAGATTTATTTTTGTTTTATTTTGGGCAAAATGATTGAAATCTTTTGATATTAAAGCGTGACTTAGCTCTCTTGCTCTATCACTTCTAAAGTTGCAATAAATTACTCCATCATTTGGCATAAAACCATCATAATCTCCAAAAGCACTAGGAACAATAAATTCATCATAAATATTATGCTTGTAATTTTGCTCTAAATATTGCTTAAAGCTAGACTCTGTTTTTGGCAAAGCAGAGCTTATCGCGTCATAGGCTTGCTTGATTCTTTCCCAACGATTGTCTCTATCCATTGCGTAATATCTTCCGCTAATACTTGCAATTTGGATATTTTCATTTGTGATTTTTTCTATTTGCTCCAAATAATCCATAGCACTATCAAAGCTTACATCTCTACCATCAGTTATAAGATGTAAAAATACTTTTTTTTGCCTTGCTTTGCAGATTTGACTTGCCTCGCAGATTTTTGCAAGTGCGATAAGGTGCTCTATATGCCCATGCACTCCACCATCACTGGCTATTCCTATTAGGTGCATATTATTTGAGTTATTTATAGTTTTGTTTAAAATCTTATTATCTTTTAAAGTATCATCTTTAACAGCCTTATTGATTTTGACCAAATCTTGATATAAGATTCTGCCACTTCCTATACACATATGTCCAACTTCGCTATTTCCCATTTGATTTTTTGGTAAGCCAACATATTCGCCGTAAGTGTGCAACAAACTATAAGGTGCATTTTTAAATAAGTAATCATAGTTAGGTTTTTTAGCCATTTCAAAGGCATTATTTTCTTTATTTTCTTTATAACCTATACCATCTGTTATAATTAATATAGTCTTTTTGTTCATTTTTAAACCTTTTGAAAACAATTGTATAGTACAATAGCAAAATTATATCTAATTTAAGGTTTAAATTTGTTTTATTGGTTTTATAGTTACTTACATATTAATTTATTTTCTTATATTTCAGTTCGTGCGGCTCTTGCATTTGTTATCTCTTTTTTGCTTTGTGTTTATCTTATGCCAAAGTTTATTAAATGGGCAAAAAATAAAAAAGTCTCTCAACCAATTTATGAACTAGCCCCAAGTACACATCTTTTGAAAAAAGGAATTCCTAGTATGGGTGGCGTGGTATTTGTATTTTCTGCACTTATCGCTTCACTTTTGAGCGTGAAATGGAATAATTTTTATGTTTACGGAGCTTTGCTAGTTATCATAACATTTACTCTTATAGGTTTAAAAGATGATTTATCAAAAATTATACATAAAAAAAACACAGCAGGACTAAGTCCAAGAGCTAAGCTGATTTTGCAGATTTTAGCAGGCTTAGCAGTTTCGTGTCTTTTGTATTTTTATGGACATTCGACTACTTTGTTTGTGCCTTTTGATAAACATCCTTTGATAAATATGCATTTTTTTGCACTCTTACTTTGGATTTTGGTAATTGTCGCAAGTTCAAATGCACTAAATCTAACTGATGGGCTTGATGGGCTCGCTACTGTGCCTTCAATCATGTCTTTTTTTACTCTTTCAGTTTTAGTTTATGTTACAAGTAATAGCACTTTGGGTGATTATCTTTTGCTTCCACATATTGTTGAAGTTGGGGAAGTGGCAATAATAGGCGCGGCATTTATAGGCTCTTTACTTGCTTTTCTTTGGTATAACTGCTATCCCGCTGAGGTTTTTATGGGTGATTCTGGCTCTTTGCCTTTAGGCGCTTTTATGGGCTACTTAGCGATTATTTCAAAAAATGAAATTTTGCTTATCTTGATAGGTTTTATTTTTGTGCTTGAAACAATGTCTGTTATTCTCCAAGTTGGCTCTTTTAAACTAAGAAAAAAAAGAGTATTTCTTATGGCGCCTATTCATCATCATTTTGAAAAAAAAGGCTGGAAAGAAAATAAAGTCATTATAAGATTTTGGATTATTGCTTTTATGTCAAATCTTGCTGCTTTGATTACTTTAAAACTAAGATAAGATTAGTTTTTGTTAAGAGTTTTAGGAAAAGGCAAAACTGCAAAAGCTATAAAAGCTTTGCAGAGCATTTTAAAAGAAGAAGTTTGCCTTTATGATGAAGATGATTTTACTCAAAAATATGATAAAAACTCAAATGATTTTACGATAGTAAGCCCTGGAATTCCTCCTAATAATTTTATGGTTAAGGCTTCAAAAAATATTATAAGTGATTGCGATTACTTTTGCAAAAATGCCCCTTTGAATATTTGGGTAAGTGGAACAAATGGAAAAACAACTACGGTGCAAATGTGTGAAAAACTTTTTTTATCTCGTGGCGTGGAAGTTGGAGGCAATATAGGAACGCCACTAGCAAGTATGGATAAAAATGCTAAATTTTGGGTATTAGAGCTTAGCTCTTTTACTCTGCATTATACAAAAACCGCAAGTCCAAGTATTTATATTTTACTTCCGATAAGTGAAGACCATATTTCTTGGCATGGAAGTTTTGAAGCTTATGAGAAAGCAAAATTATCCCCACTTGATAAGATGAAGCAGGGTGACACTGTTATCTTGCCTAGTAAGTATTTATCTTATCCAACAAGTGCTTTAAAAATACCTTATGAAAATAGCGATAGTTTGTGTGAGTATTTTAAAATTGATAAAAAAAAGGTGCATTTTCCTGAGCCATTTTTACTTGATGCTCTTTTGGTTTTAAGCTTAGAAAAAATCCTTTTCAATACCTTGTTTTACGATAAAATAAATGCTTTTAAACTAGCTCCACATAGAATGGAAAAGCTAAAAGATAAACTAGGGCGAACTTGGATAAATGACAGCAAGGCTACAAATGTTTGTGCTACTATTGAAGCATTAAAGCCTTTAAAAAATGAAAATATTTATCTTATTTTGGGTGGCGATGATAAAGGAGCTGATTTAAATCCTTTGTTTGAGCTTTTAAAAAATTATAAAGTAGAGATTTTTTCCATAGGCACAAATACAAAAAAGCTTTTTAATATGGCAAAAGATTTTAAGATAAAATGTGAAGAATGTTTTCTGCTAAAAAATGCACTAGAAAAAATAAATCAAAAACACAATACTTCAAGTTTAGCAATCTTAAGCCCCGCAGCTTCAAGCCTTGACCAATTCAGTTCTTTTGGAAAAAGAGGAGATGATTTTAAGGAGTTTGTTGGGGCTTTAAAATAATCATATTTATAGTATTTTTTTAATATCCATCTTGCGGAAGAATATGGTTTGTACCTTGTATTTCTTCGGAGCATTCTTGCTCACTAACTAATTTTAAAATAGGATTTATTCCCAATAATCCTTCATCTAGTATAGCTCTTATGCAATAGATTTTATTTTTATGAAGATTAATGCTTAAAGTAAATCTATCTGAAGTTTGTGCAAAAAATACCCTTTTTCCCACAGGAAATATTTTGTATAAAAAGCCTCCATTAACTATGTCTCCTAAAAGAAATTCTTGACCTTTATCCTTGTAAAAAACATTGTACGAAAAACCAGCAGCCATGAGTGCTGGAGGTCTATAAATATATACTATTGCCTTATTTGAAGAAGGCTTAATGAAACTATTAAATGGTTTACCTCTAGCACTACAAGAGCAAAAACTAATAATAAATATTAGACTCAAGGTGCTAAGTGCAAGATTTTTCATTTTCATTTTAATCCTTTTTTGTCTTAAAATTTATAATTTAATGAAAATTGATAACCTAAATTTACTAGTGTTATATCTGCATCTATAGAAGGAGAAGATGAACCATAACCAGAAGCTACTTTAAAAACTAAATCTGTAAAAATATTTTTTGTAACAAAATAATCAAAACCAACTTGAGCCAATAAATTAACATAAGTCAATTTCACTTCACTTGAACTCATAGTATCTAAACTTAAACCTGCTCCTAAAAGAGGTTGGAACGAAGAATGCCCCCTAAACATATAGTCATACATAAGTCCATAGGTTCTCATGTTTTCTTTATTATAGTATGAATAATATCCTGTTAGTTTATATACTCTATTTGTGTAGCGTGATTTTATAATAACTCCACCTAGTAAGGATTTTTGAGATAGGCTTTCTTTGACAGTAAGTGGATAGTATCCAGGCTCTTTAAGTTCTTCTGTAAGGTTATTTGCACCGAATCCAAGCCCAATAAAAGGGAAAATTGTTTTTGGTTTTTTGTATGTCTTCTGTTTTTTTCCACCATTACTGTAATTCTTATTCGTTTGTTGATTTGTTTGAGCAAAAGAAATGCCAACTAATAATATGAGCGATAAAACAATTTTTTTCATTTTTTTCCTTATTTTTCAATATGGACTAATTCTACCCCCCCCCTAAATGCCAAGCTTAAAATAGAATAAAAATCTAAAGATATTTATATATACTTATTATTTGAGTAAAAAAGTAGCATATTATTAAAAAATTAGATTAAAAAAATTATTTATTTTATAAAAGATATAAGAATTAAGAAGAGTTTTTTATTTTTATAGAGATAATATTGGTATGGATTTAAAATTTATAGTTTAACGATACTCCACAAGCTAAGTTCCCTAATAAATCATAATTTGCGTTTGAAAAGCTAGGAATTGGTGTACTTAAACCCATATTTACTACAAAATCAGTAAAAACATTTTTTGAAAAATAATAATCAAATCCTGCTCTAGCTGACAAGGAATAGCTTAATGCATCTTCATGTAAATCCATAGTCTCTAGCCCAAAACCTAGCCCTAAAAAAGTTTGAATGGTAGAGACATTTATAAATAATTTGTCAATTAAAAAATTATATGATTTTATTTTATTCTTATTAAAACTAGAATAAATGGCTGTTAATTTATAGACATTATCTTGATGTTTAGGTTTGACAATGAGACCTCCCAATACAGAGTATTGCAAAAATCCCTCACTAGTGTTTCTCGTGCCAAGAATGCCACCACTAAGCTCAAAACCTATGAAGGGGAAAAGTATTTGTGTGTTTGGCTGTATTTTTCCAAACAAAAAGCTAATAAATATTATGAGTGATAAAAAAATTCTTTTCACTTTAATTCCTATTATTAAAAATATTCTTCTACTCTTTGCTGAAAAATCAAGCTTAAAATTGAATGATTTTTTTAATTTTATTAAAAGTAGTATACCCAATAAATATTTAGACTAAAAAATTATTTATTGTAGGTATTATTTCGAATTTGCTTATTTAAAATTATTTTATTTTTTTGTTCCCGTTTCAGCCTCTTTAGTCCTTGCTTTATTTCATCTATTTTTTTATTTTTACTTTGTGCAAGACTGGATGCTTTTTGCATATAAATTTGGGCTTTATTTAGTTTGTCAAAATATTCTTCTAATAAACTTAGATTATAGTTTATAGCGTATGATTTATAAAAAGTTTTGGAATTTAGTTTTTCTAAAATATTTTTTGCTTGTTTGTAATTTTTGTTTTTGATTTCTTTAAGAGCTTTTTTAAACTCTTTTTCAATTTTTTCTCTAAAGCCTTTTTTTAATTTTTTTTCTTTAGTCTTGCTTATTTTTAAATCTAAATTTTCTAAAAGTTTGACTTTATAGCTTTTGTAATATGGGGCTAAATCTCGAGAGATTTGCTTTGTAATATTTTGCGCTAGGATAGTATTTTGTTCATTCTTACTAGGTAAAATATTAAAATCACCCTCGCAATGTTTTAGTATTTTACTAGCATTGTAAATTTTTTTAAAAATAATATTTGAAGTTGAGATTTTCTTTGTCTTTAGTTTTACTTCTATTTTTGTTTTTACTTTATAGGTATTTTTTCTACAAAATATCTCATACCTTGCAAATCTTATACAAATTTCTTGACCATTTCTTAAAACTACGATTAAACAAGTTCCAAAGTCAGTTCTTCTTTTAAAATAAGGATATATATCAAGACTATTTAAAAGCACTTCGCCATTCAATATAGTTTTAACTTTTTGATTTTCACTTGATTTGCTTGTATTTTCTAAAACTAAATTAAAATATTTTTTATTTTTTATTTTGATATTTTTTAAGGCTTTATAAATTTGTTTGCTTTGATTTATATCATCATTTTTAAAAGAGTTTATTTTTATATATTTAATATTTTGATTTGTTATGAGTGCTGGTTCAAGTCTTGTCATTAAGATTTTTTGTGAACAAGCACCAAAGCCAAGACAAATAAAAAAGCCGAATGTTAATTTTCCTAAAGTTCCTAAAATTTTCAAAGCAAAATCCTTAAGATTATAATACCAAAAAAACTTTGTAATATTCTAAAAATAAAATATAAACTCGATATTTAAAATCTTGCAATATTAAACTTATGCAAGTTCAGCCCTCTTGGAAATAGAGGGGATGATTTTAAAGAGTTTGTTAAGTCCTTAAAATCAAAAACTATATTAAATAGCTAAACCATAATTTGTAATAGTTACATATGTATATTTATCATCTTCAGAATCACCACCAGTAGCAAGGTTAAGTTATGGTATTTGTAAAATATTTTTATACATATAGTAATCACATTTTAATTTCATTAAGGCAGATACACAATTTATTTTTTATTCTTTTGATAATTAATCTTCAAAATGAAATATTTTATTTATTATGTTTTCGAAAAAATAGTAAAAACCGCTTCCTTGCCACATATTAGTTATTATAATAGAAATAATAAATATGGTAATTCCAAGTAAGGCATGAAAAATTCCTCCAAGAAAACCAACATATATACTGATTGGTAAAAACATTACAAGCAAAAACCAGCGTAATAAAAATTTTATGATAATGCCTGCTAAAAATATTACAATTACAAACCAGCCTAATAAAATTATGGAAATGATTACAATAAAAAAGTCCATTTTCTACCCAAGTACTTTTTCTTTTTCTTTGTTGAATTCCTCTTGAGAAATAATCCCTTTATCTTTTAGTTTTGCTAGTTTTGCTAACTTATCATATGTGTCTAGCTCTTGCTTTTTTATGTTTGCATTGTGGTGTAAATTTTTTCTATTTTCTACAGCATCTTGCATAATATTTGTAAAGGTTTTTACAGTTTTTATCCATACATTTGTTATGTGCCTTTCTCTTACGCCATCTTCTATAAAAATTTCTCCAAAAAATATTCCTGTTTTCCCTGAAATAGAATTAACCCTATCAAGGTCTATTGTCGTTCGTTCTAGCCCATATATCATACCTTTATCCAAAAAAATTACTCTTCTGTCTGTGAGTGTTATTAGCCATGTATTCCCATCCATTAAACCTGAGGTAAATGCTAAAATTTGCTCATTATCACTTATTATTTCAGGTAGATAACTTAATTCTATTTTTGTAAAAAATTTCTCATCGCCTATCTTATTTGCAATTTCTTCATATTTTTTATTTAATTCTACTTTGGAAGAATTTTTAAAATCAAAAGCCATTTTAACCCTTATCTTGTTCTAAATTTTCTTTTCCCATATTTATTATCTTTTTTACTGCCTTGTATATAAAATAAAAATAATATAATATAGCCAACTACGGGTATTATTACTACAAAAATCCAATCAAATGAATGTCCTGCATCATGTAATCTTCTACTTTGAAGTGCCAGTCCTGGAAGAAAATGAATTATAATAAATACATAGTATAATCCTATAAAAAAAAATTGTGCTACATAAATTTGAAATAATCCAAAAAATATTGATAAAATTTCGGGTACTAATATAATAATTGCTATAGTAATTGCACTGAACCAAAATTCAGAGCGTGTTGCTCTACCTGAAAATTTGGCATATTGTGTCATCGTACTTTTATAACTTGATAATAAGCCCACCTAAACTCCTTAATTTTAAAATGAAATTTATTTTAGCCCTTATTTTATTTTTCTTTTTCCATATTTATTATCTTCTTTGCTTCCTAAAAAAACTTGTATTGCAAACCAAAAACCAATGATACCACATATTCCTTCCATGGATAAAAAAGACGATGAATGCATAATGGTTTGGAGGTTGTTTGAAGGTATAAAGAATTTTGCCCATCCAATAATAATAGCACTTAAGGCTATTCCTGGTACGAGTCCCCACCATATAAAAGAATGACCTCTATCATGTAATCTTCTGCTAGAAAGAGCAAGTATAGGAAGTATATGAATAATAAGAGGAATATTTTCAATAAATCCAGTTATATAGATTGTTGTAGATTTTTCAACATTATAAGCTGTCATTATGCTCATTATTATTATTGAAATAACTGCCATCACAATACTCATTAAAAATATAATAATCATTATCATGATGTATCCTAGCCAAAATTCAGAGCGTGTTGCTCTACCTGAAAACTTTGCATATTGTGTCATCGCACTTTTATAATTTGACCATAAACCCATCTAATCTCCTTAATTTTAAACATAGGAGTATTTTACCCCCCCCCCTGAGAGTAAACTTAAAAATACATAAAAAAATAAATGAATTTTTAAAATTGAGTGAAAAAGTAGCATAAATATTAAAAAAGTCGATTAGTAAAAAATATTTATAAACTTTTTAAATAAATTTTATTTATAGTTTCTAACATGATTTTGCTAGGGATATAAAGTTTTTTAATTTTTTTATAGATATGTATATTTTAACTTATTTATTAAATAATTTATTTAATAAAGATAATCAATAAAAGTAAAAAATCTATCAAAACTGAGCACATAAAAATAAATAGAAAAAATTACCCAAGCTTATAGGGCTTGTTAAGCTATATTTAATTATAGTTTTTATATAATTTCTCTCCATTTTGGAGGGCTCGATAGCTCAGTCGGTAGAGCAAAGGACTGAAAATCCTTGTGTCGACAGTTCGATTCTGTCTCGCGCCACCACTTTGGTTTTGGATAAGCTGGTGTAGCTCAGTTGGCTAGAGCAGCTGATTTGTAATCAGCAGGTCGGAGGTTCAAGTCCCCTCACCAGCTCCATTTTTGTTTGTCCTGCGTAAGTTTTTTAAACAGCGCTAGACCAGATTAATAATTTTCAACGGTGAGGTTGGAGAGTGGTCAAATCCAGGAGACTGTAAATCTCCCGCCTATGGCTTCGAAGGTTCAAGTCCTTCTCTCACCACCATATTAAATTGATGCGGGAATAGCTCAGTTGGCTAGAGCTTCTGCCTTCCAAGCAGACTGTCGCGAGTTCGAGTCTCGTTTCCCGCTCCATTTTATATTTATTGATACTGGGAGCTGAGTTATGCGCAATAACTCCATTTAAGTATAGTCTTCCAAATGAAAATAAATATAATTAACGAAATTTTTTAAAAGATTTTGCCCGTGTAGCTCAGGGGTAGAGCACTTCCTTGGTAAGGAAGAGGTCGGAAGTTCGAGTCTTCTCATGGGCTCCATGGACAAATATGTTATAATAATAAAAATCCCTCTGAGCAGATTAGCTAAGATTCTATGGCTCATCTGCCCAGAGGGCAAAAAAATAAATCTAGATTAAGGGGAATTCCTATGGCTAAAGAAAAATTTAAAAGAGATAAACCACATGTTAACATTGGTACAATAGGTCACGTCGACCATGGTAAAACTACACTAACTGCTGCAATTACAGCTGTACTTGCTACAAAAAATGATTCTGAATTTATGGATTACGATAAAATCGATAATGCTCCAGAAGAAAGAGAAAGAGGAATTACTATTGCTACTTCTCATGTTGAGTATGAAACTGATAAAAGACATTACGCTCACGTGGATTGTCCAGGACATGCTGATTATGTTAAAAATATGATTACAGGTGCTGCTCAAATGGATGGGGCAATATTAGTTATTGCATCAACTGATGGGCCTATGGCTCAAACTAGAGAACATATTTTACTTGCAGGTCAAGTAGGAGTTCCTTATATAGTTGTATTTTTGAATAAAGAAGATCAGCTTGATGAAGAAGACAAAGACGAAATGCTAGAATTGGTTGAAATGGAAGTAAGAGAATTATTATCAGAATATGATTTTCCAGGTGATGATACTCCTATTATTTCAGGTTCAGCTTTTAAAGCATTAGAAGAAGCAAAAACTGGAACTCTTGGACCTTGGTCAGATAAAATTATTAAATTAATGGACGCTGTTGATACTTATATTCCAACTCCTGTAAGAGAAACTGATAAAGATTTCTTAATGCCTGTTGAGGATGTATTCTCAATCTCAGGTAGAGGTACAGTTGTAACTGGTAGAATCGAAAGAGGTACAGTTAAAGTCGGAGAAGAAATAGAAATTGTCGGAATTCACGATACATTAAAAACAACTGTAACTGGTGTTGAAATGTTTAGAAAAGAGATGGATCAGGGTGAAGCTGGAGATAACTGCGGTGTTTTACTAAGAGGTGTTAAAAGAGAAGACGTTGAAAGAGGTCAAGTTCTTGTAAAACCAGGAACAATCACACCACATACTCAATTTAGATGTGAAACTTATATTCTTTCAAAAGAAGAGGGTGGAAGACATACTCCATTTTTTAGTGGATATAGACCACAATTTTATGTAAGAACTACTGATGTTACAGGTTCTGTTACACTTCCTGAGGGAACTGAAATGGTAATGCCTGGAGATAATGTGGAAATGACTGTTGAGTTAGTTGCACCAATTGCACTTGAAAAAGGTACTAAGTTTGCTATTAGAGAAGGTGGTAGAACTGTTGGTGCTGGAGTTATTGCAGAAATTATCAAATAAGGATAAATATGGCACACGGGACAAGAATTAAAATAGGGTTAAAATGCGAAGAGTGTGGTGATATTAACTACACTACTACAAAAAATCCTAAAACTCATACTGATAAGTTTGAGGCAAAAAGATATAGTCCAAGACTAAAAAAACACACCATTCATAAAGAAGTTAAGTTAAAATCTTAACCTCTTTATTTTTTTTAGGTTTGAGTTTTTTGTAGGTCAGTAGCTCTAATGGTAGAGCGCCGGATTCCAAATCCGATGGTTGGGGGTTCGAGTCCCTCCTGGCCTGCCATGGAATGAGTTATATAAATAAAAGCACCAAAGGCAGATATTGTGAAAAAAATAAAAAGCTATTATAGACATGTGAAAGATGAACTTAATAAAGTTATTTTTCCTATAAAAGAACAAATAAGATCTGCATTCATTTCTGTTATTGTTGTTGTAGCTGTAATATCTTTGTTTTTGGCTTTGATTGATTTAATAATGTCTTTAAGCTTATCATCTATAATAAATTAAAAGGAAAAGCTATGGCACATAAATGGTATGCAATACAAACACACTCTGGTAGCGAATTATCAGTTAAACGTGCTTTGGAAAAATTAGCAGATGAAATGCAAAGCGATAAAATTGCTGAGGTTTTAGTGCCAACTGAAGACTTAATTGAGGTAAAAAAAGGTAAAAAAAATATTGTAGAGAGACCTTTATACCCAGCTTACGCTTTTGTAAAACTTGACTTAGACACAGCACTTTGGCATAGAATTCAATCTATGCCTAAAGTTGGGCGTTTTATTGGCGAGTCGAAAAAGCCTACACCTTTAGATGATAAAGATATAAATTTAATTTTAGAAAAAGTAAATAATCGAGCAGCCGCTAAACCAAAAGTTTCTTTTGAAGAGGGTGAAATGGTAAGAATAAATGAAGGACCATTTGCAAACTTTAACGGAATGGTTGACGATTTTGATATGACTGCGGGAGTTCTTAAACTAAATGTTTCTATTTTTGGAAGAAATACTCCTGTTGAAATATCTTATACCCAAGTTGAAAAAATAGTTTAAATAAAGAAAAGGAAGAAAAAATGGCTAAAAAAGTTCAAGGTACTTTAAAACTTCAAATACCAGCTGGAGCTGCAAATCCTTCACCACCTGTTGGACCTGCACTTGGGCAAAGAGGTATCAACATTATGGAGTTTTGTAAAGCTTTTAATGAAAAAACAAAAGATAAAAAAGGCTTTACTATACCTGTTGAGATTACTGTTTATGTAGATAAAAGTTTTACTTTTACTTTAAAACAACCTCCAATGACTGATTTGATTAAAAAAGTGGCAGGCATCAAAAAAGGAAGTGATAATCCTTTGAAAAATAAAATTGCTAATTTAACTAAAGAGCAAATAATGGAAATCGTTGATTTGAAAATCATTGATTTAAATACTGATGACAAAGAACAAGCTGCTAAAATAGTAGCAGGAAGTGCAAGAAGTATAGGAATAACTACAGATTTAGCCTAAACCACTATGGCTTTAAAAAGTGGAAGCAAGAAAAAATTTGCGGAGTAAAAAATGGGAAAAATTTCAAAAAGATATAAATCACTATTAGAAAAAGTTGAAGAAGGTAAAGTTTACGGTTTAAGTGAAGCTTGTGCTAAAATAAAAGAGCTAAAATCAGCAAAATTTGATGAAAGTGTAGAAATTGCACTAAATCTAAATGTTGATCCAAGACATTCTGATCAAATGATTAGAGGCGCTGTTGTTTTGCCAAGTGGTACTGGAAAAACTGTTAGAGTTGCTGTGTTTGCTAAGGGCGCTAAGATTGATGAAGCTAAAGCTGCTGGAGCTGATATTGTCGGAAACGATGATTTGGTTGATGAAGTTAAAGCTGGAAATATCAATTTTGATGTATTAGTTGCAACTCCAGATTGTATGGGACTTGTAGGAAAACTAGGAAGAATTCTAGGGCCAAAAGGTTTAATGCCAAATCCAAAAACTGGAACAGTAACTATGGATGTTACAAAAGCTGTAAGTGATGCCAAAGGTGGTCAAGTTACTTATAGAGTTGATAAAAAAGGTAATATTCACGCAGGAGTTGGAAAAGTTTCTTTTTCTAAGAGTGAAATTGAAGATAATTTAAAAGCATTTATGAATGCAATAAATAAAGCAAAACCAGCAAGTGCTAAGGGAAAATATATTAAAAATTGTGCAATTTCTTTGACAATGAGCCCTTCACTTATGCTAGACACACAAGAATTATTTGATATTAAATTATAAGTATTTATCTTAAAACTAAAGACTGTCGGTAAAATGCTTTGCATTTTGTAAAACCTGCATAAGTTTGATGTTTTGAAAGGAGGAAAAGATGACAAAAGAGCAAAAAAGTGAAGTCGTAGACTTTTTAGCAGAACAATTTAAAGCCTCTGAGGCAATAATTGTATGTGTTTATAAAGGGCTAAGTCACAAAAATCTAGAAGATCTTAGAAAAATGGCTAAAGAAAATAACACAAGTGTTAAAGTTGCTAAAAATAGATTAGTTAATGTTGCACTTAAAAATATAAAATTAGAGCAATTAGAGCTAACTGGAGCAAATATTTATCTTTGGTCAGATGACCAAGTTTCAGCTTGTAAAGTTGCAGCAAAATTTGCAAAAGAACAAGAAAAATTTATTTTGAAAACTGGGATTGTTGAAGGCAAAACTGCAAGTATTGAAACTATTAATACTTTTGCTAAGTTACCATCTAAAGATGAGCTTATTGGTATGCTTTTATCTGTTTGGACAGCTCCTGCTCGAAATTTCGTTACAGGACTTGATAATCTTAGAGCTAAGAAAGAAGAAGACGCTGCTTAGTGCAGTTTAATAATTTAAAGACAATAAATAAAAATTAAAAAATATAAAAAGGTTTAAAAATGGCAATTTCTAAAAAAGATGTATTAGATTATATCTCTGGTTTAAGTGTGCTAGAGTTATCAGAATTAGTAAAAGAATTTGAAGAAAAATTTGGAGTTTCTGCTCAACCAACAGTTGTTGCAGGTGGTGGTGGAGCTGGTGCAGGTGCTGCTGAAGCTGCTGAAGAGCAAACAGAATTTTCTGTTATAATCACAGATCCAGGAACTAAAAAAATTAATGTAATTAAAGAAATTAGAGCAATTACTGGTTTAGGATTAAAAGAAGCAAAAGCAGCTGCTGAAAATGTACCTTCAACTATTAAAGAAGGAATTTCTAAAGATGATGCAACAGACGCTAAAACAAAACTTGAAGCTGCTGGCGCTAAAGTAGAATTAAAATAAAAAGATTTATATCTTTTATAATAAGTAAGGTTTTTGCCTTGCTTATCTTCGTGCATCTCCTTAAGATAAAAATTATTTTTATTTTAACGAGATGCTTTTTGGGCTTTAATAGCTTAGAAAAATTAAATAAATAATATAGGGTTAACAATGCTAAATTCTTTAAAATCTGGTAATAGACTTAGAGTTGATTTTGCGAAAAATCCACAACAAATAGAAGTACCTAATTTATTACAATTACAACAAAATAGTTATGATAATTTCTTAATGATAGGCGAAGACGATAGAAGCTTGGCTGGAATAGAAAAAGTTTTTAAATCAGTTTTTCCAATACATGATGCACAAAATAGAGTGACATTGGAATATTTAGGAAGTGATGTCGGCAAGCCAAGATATAATGTAAGAGAATCTATGGTTAGAGGACTTACTTATTCTATACCATTAAAAATAAATATTCGACTTACGCTTTGGGATTTGGACGAAAAAACTGGCGAAAAAATCGGCGTTAAGGAAATGAAAGAACAATCTTTATTTGTAAGAGAAATTCCTTTAATGACTGATAGAACTTCTTTTATCGTAAATGGAGTAGAAAGAGTTGTTGTAAATCAACTGCACAGATCTCCTGGGGTTATTTTTAAAGAAGAAGAAAGTGCGACTTCTGGAAATAAACTAATCTACACAGGGCAAATTATCCCTGATAGAGGTTCCTTTATTTTGAGTATGATGCAAAAGATGTTTTATATGTAAGAATTAATAAAAGAAGAAAAGTTCCTGTTACTATTTTATTTAGGGCTTTGGGTTATTCTAAAGAAGATATAATTAAATTATTTTATCCAATTATAAATATAAAAATAAAAAACAATAAATTTTTAATGGAATTTAATCCTGAAGATTTTACAGGTAGAATCGAATTTGATTTAAAAGATGATAAAGGAAATGTAGTTTTACCTGCTGGAAAAAGGCTAACTACTAGAAAAGCTAAGGCCTTGGCTGAGGGTGGACTTAAATTAGTTGAATATCCAAATGAACTTTTGATTGATAGATGTACAGCAAATACTATTTATGATCCAGAAAGTGGAGAAGTTTTATATGATGCGCTTGCTAGTTTAGATGAAATAAAATTAAAGAAAATTCTTGATTTAGGTTTTGAATCTTTTGATATTGCAAATGACTTAGCAACTGGCGTTGATAATTCTATAATCAATGCTTTTAAAGCTGACGCAGAGAGTTTAAAACTACTAAAACAAACTGAGCAATTAGACGATGAAAATGATTTAGCCGCTATTAGAATATATAAAGTTATGCGTCCAGGTGAGCCTGTTACAAAAGAAGCTGCTAAAGAATTTGTTAAAAAATTATTTTTTGATCCTGAGAGATATGATTTAACTAAAGTCGGTAGAATGAAAATGAATCATAAGCTTGATGTTAAAGTGCCTGAGTACGTCACTATTTTAACTTATGAAGATGTTATTAAAACAGTGCAATATCTTGTAAAAGTAAAATCAGGACACGGGCGGATTGACGATAGAGACCACTTAGGAAATAGAAGAATTAGAGCAATCGGTGAGCTTCTTGCAAATGAACTTCATAGTGGACTTATCAAAATGCAAAAAGCTATAAAAGATAAGATGACAACTTTGAGTGGAACGCTAGAAGATTTAATGCCACATGATTTGGTAAATTCTAAGATGATAACTTCAACTATAACAGAGTTTTTTACAGGTGGGCAACTATCTCAGTTTATGGACCAAACAAACCCACTTTCAGAAGTTACACACAAAAGAAGATTATCAGCTCTTGGAGAAGGCGGGCTAGTTAAAGAGCGAGCAGGTTTTGAAGTAAGAGATGTTCACGCAACACATTACGGAAGAATTTGCCCTGTTGAGACTCCTGAGGGACAAAATATTGGGCTTATTAATACCTTATCAACTTATTCAAAAGTAAATGATTTAGGTTTTATTGAAGCGCCTTATAAAAAGGTCCAAGATGGCCTTGTATCAAATGAGATTATTTATATAACAGCTACATTAGAAGAAGGTTTAGTAATAGCACCAGGATCCACAAAAGTTGATGAGCAAGGTAGAATCGTTGAGCCTTTGGTTGAGGCTAGAATTGATGGAGAGATTTTATTAGTTGAAAAAAATAGAGTAAATTTAATAGATATTTCTTCTCAAATGGTTATGGGAGTAGCTGCTTCTTTGATTCCATTTTTAGAACACGATGATGCAAACAGAGCTTTAATGGGTTCAAATATGATGCGTCAGGCTGTGCCTTTGCTTCGTCCAACTGCACCAATTGTAGGAACAGGATTAGAAAAAATCGTAGCAAGAGATGCATGGGAAGCTATAAAAGCAAAAAGAGGCGGAGTTATAGAAAAAGCTGATGCTAAAAATATTTACGTTAGAGGTGAGGATAATGATGGCGCTTTTATAGACCATTACACAGTTAGCAAAAATGTTAGAACAAATAATAATACTTGTTTTGGACAAAGAATTGCTGTTAAAAATGGCGATTTGATAGAAAAAGGGCAAGTTATTGCAGATGGTCCTTCTATGGACAAAGGTGAGCTTGGCGTTGGAGTGAACGCAATGGTTGCTTTTATGCCTTGGAATGGTTATAACTATGAAGATGCTATTATTCTTTCTCAAAGATTGCTTGAAGAAGATGCTTTTACTTCAGTTCATATTTATGAAAAAGAAGTTGAAGCTAGAGAGTTAAAACATGGAAATGAAGAAATAACAAAAGATATACCAGGGGCAAAAGAAGAATCTTTGAGCCATTTGGATAATTCAGGAATTATAAAAATAGGAACTTATGTAAAACCTGGAATGATTTTAGTAGGTAAGGTTACTCCAAAAGGTGAGATTAAGCCAACTCCTGAAGAGCGCTTACTTCGCGCAATTTTTGGAGAAAAAGCTGGGCACGTTATAAATAAATCTTTATATTGTCCGACTTCTATGGAAGGGATTGTAGCTGATGTAAAAGTATTTACAAAAAAAGGCTATGAAAAAGATGAAAGAGCTTTGGAAAGTTCTGAGCTTGAAAAAGAAGAATTACATATTGAACACAATGATAAACTTCTTATGCTTGATAGAGAAGAAGGTTTAAAAATAAATGATTTATTATCATCAACAAAATTAAATGCAGAAATTACTGTAAATGAAAAAGTTTACAAAAGTGGCGATATGGTAGGTATTGCTGAACTTGATACCGTAAATAGATTTGCTATGAAAAGATTGGTTGATTGTTATAATGATGACACAAAAAGAGCATATAGTAATATAAAAGAATATTTCATCAAGCAAAAAACTACCCTTAGAACTGAACACGAAGAAAAATTAGAAACGCTAGAACATGATGATATTTTACCAAGTGGGGTAATAAAAAAAGTTAAAGTTTATATTGCAACTAAAAGAAAAATAAAAGTCGGCGATAAAATGGCGGGGCGACATGGAAACAAAGGTATAGTTTCAAACATTGTTCCAAAAGTTGATATGCCTTATCTTGAAGATGGAAGCACTGTTGATATTATCTTAAATCCTTTGGGTGTGCCTTCTCGTATGAATATAGGTCAAATTCTTGAAGTACATCTTGGGCTTATTGGTAAGAAATTAGGAGCTCAAATTCAAGGTATTTTTGATGCTAAGAAAAGTGATTTTGTAGCGCAGCTTAGAGAAAAAATGACTCAAATAGCTTCAAGCGCTAAGCTTATGAATGGTCAAGAATTTATGGCAAATTTAAGTGATGAAAAACTTCTTGATTATGCAAGAGACTGGTCAAAAGGTGTTTATTTTGCAACTCAAGTTTTTGATGGAGTTAAAGAAGAAGAATTTATTAAATTGTTTGAATTAGCTAAGATTGATAAAGATGGGAAAACCACTTTATATGATGGAAAAACTGGTGCAAAAATGCAAGAGCGAGTAAATGTAGGTTATATGTATATGCTAAAACTGCATCACTTAGTTGATGAAAAAGTTCATGCTAGAAGTACAGGACCGTATTCTTTAGTAACACAACAACCAGTTGGTGGTAAAGCATTATTTGGTGGACAAAGATTTGGTGAGATGGAAGTTTGGGCACTTGAAGCTTATGGGGCTACAAATGTTTTAAAAGAAATGCTTACTATTAAATCTGATGATGTAGATGGTAGAACAAGAGCTTATAGAGCCATAGCAAACGGAGAAAATGTACCTGACTCAGGAGTACCTGAGACATTTTTTGTATTAACAAAAGAGCTTAAAGCACTTGGACTTGATGTTGAAATTTTTGGTGAGGTAGATGACAATGAGTAATAATGAAGTAAACTTACAAGCAATAGAAATAAAAGAGCTAGAAAGACCTCAAGATTTTTCAGCTTTTCAGCTTAGATTAGCAAGTCCTGAAAAAATCCTTTCTTGGTCAAATGGCGAAGTTAAAAAACCTGAAACAATAAACTATAGAACCTTAAAACCTGAGCGTGATGGTTTATTTTGCGCTAAGATTTTTGGACCTATAAAAGATTATGAATGCCTTTGTGGAAAATATAAAAAAATGAGATACAAGGGAATTGTGTGTGAAAAATGCGGGGTTGAAGTTACTTCATCAAAAGTGCGAAGACACAGAATGGGGCATATTGATTTAGTTGCACCCGTTGCACATATCTGGATGGTTTCATCCCTACCTTCAAGAATTGGTATTTTACTTGGTGTTAAATTAAAAGATTTAGAACGAGTACTTTATTATGAAGCTTATATCGTAAATGAAGTTGGAGAAGCTTTTTATGATAATGAAAAAACTAAACCAGTTTTAAAACATGATATTTTAAATGAAGAACAATATAGAGCTGTATCAGACCACTTTGGACACACTGGTTTTGAAGCTAAAATGGGTGGGGAAGCTGTACAAAAACTTTTATCACAAATTGTTTTAGTTGATTTACTTGTAAAAATAAAAGGTGAAATGTCAGGCACTAAATCTGAAGCTAAGAGAAAAACAATAGTTAAAAGATTAAAAGTTGTTGAAAATTTTATTAATTCAGGAAATAAACCTGAGTGGATGATGCTTACAAAATTACCTGTTTTGCCACCTGATTTAAGACCACTTGTAGCACTTGATGGGGGAAAATTTGCAGTTTCAGATGTAAATGATTTATACAGAAGAGTAATAAACAGAAACAATAGACTTAAAAGATTAACTGAACTTGATGCTCCTGAGATTATCACAAGAAATGAAAAAAGAATGCTTCAAGAAGCAGTTGACGCTTTATTTGATAATGGGAAAACAGCAAATGCAGTAAAAGGTGCAAACAAAAGACCTTTAAAATCGCTTTCAGAAATTATCAAAGGTAAGCAAGGAAGATTTAGACAAAACTTGCTTGGTAAAAGAGTGGATTTCTCTGGTCGTTCTGTTATTGTTGTTGGACCAAACTTAAATATGGATCAATGTGGAATTCCTAAGAAAATGGCATTAGAATTATTTAAACCACATCTTATGGCTAAGCTTGAAGAAAAAGGTTACGCAACTACATTAAAATCTTCAAAAAGATTAATTGAAGCGCAAACAAATGAAGTTTGGGAATGCCTTAGTGAGATTGTAAAAGATTATCCAATCTTACTAAATAGAGCGCCAACACTTCATAAATTGTCAATTCAAGCTTTTCACCCTGTATTAATCGATGGAAAAGCAATCCAATTACATCCTTTGGTTTGCTCTGCTTTTAATGCTGACTTTGATGGCGATCAAATGGCTGTGCATATTCCTTTGTCTCAAGAAGCTGTAGCTGAAGCTAAGATTTTAATGATGAGTTCTATGAATATACTTTTGCCAGCTTCAGGGCGAGCTATAGCAGTTCCATCACAAGATATGATTTTGGGACTTTATTATATTTCTTTAGAAAAAGATGGTGTAAAAGGTGAGAATAAATTATTTACTGGAGTAAATGAAGCTATTGTTGCTTTAGAAATGCACAAAATTGATATGCATTCAAAAGTACGAACTGCAATAGATGGAAAAATCGTTCATACAACAGTTGGAAGATTAATCATACATTCAATCTTGCCAGATTTTGTACCTCAAAATCTTTGGAATAAAGTTTTACAAAAAAAAGATATTGGTATTTTAGTTGATTATGTTTATAAATATGGTGGCTATAAAATAACTCCAAGATTTTTGGATGACTTAAAAAACCTTGGATTTAAATATGCTACCGAAGCTGGAATTTCTATTTCAATTGATGATATTAGAGTGCCTCCTAGCAAAGTAGGGCATATTGCAAAATCTAAAAAAGATGTTATTGAAGTACAAAAACAATTTTCTTCAGGGCTTTTAACAGAGCAAGAAAGATATAATAAAATTATTGATATTTGGACTGAAGTTAATAATAAACTTGGTATCGAAATGATGGATTTAGTAAAAACTGACAAAGATGGTTTCAACTCGATTTATATGATGGCTGATTCAGGTGCTAGAGGATCTTCTGCGCAAATTAGACAATTAGCAGGAATGAGGGGGCTAATGGCAAGTCCAGATGGTTCTATCATAGAAACTCCAATTATTTCAAACTTTAAAGAAGGACTAAATGTCTTAGAGTATTTTATTTCAACTCACGGGGCTAGAAAAGGACTTGCGGATACTGCCTTAAAAACAGCAAGTGCAGGATATTTAACTAGAAAATTAATTGACGTTTCTCAAAATGTTAGAATCACTATGGAAAATTGTTATACTCATGAAGGTATAGAAATATCAGATATTAGTTCAGGAAATGAATTAATTGAAAGTTTAGAAGAGCGAATTACAGGGCGAGTTATAGTAAAAGATATAATTGATCCAATTTCAAATGAGATTTTATTTTCTGAGGGAACGTTAATAACTGAAGAAGATGCAAAAGTAATAAGTGAAGCAGAAGTTAAAGCAGTAACTATTAGAACTCCTCTTACTTGTAAAGCTAAAGTTGGACTTTGCGCTAAATGTTATGGTCTAAATCTTGGCGAACAAAAAAAGGTAAATCCTGGTGAGGCTGTGGGTGTTTTAGCAGCACAATCAATCGGAGAGCCTGGAACTCAACTTACTTTACGAACATTTCATGTTGGTGGGACAGCAAGTGCAACTCAAACTGAGAGAGAATTAAAAGCAGATAAAGAAGGATTTATAAGATACTATAATATAAAAACTTACCTTTCTAAAAGCTCTGCTGAGATAGTAGCAAACAGAAGAAATGCGGGTGTGCTTTTGGTTGAGCCAAAAATCAACGCTCCATTTAAAGGTAAAATAAACGTAGAAACTAAGCATGAAGAAACTGTGATAACAATCACTTCACCAAAAGAAGAAAAAACTTTTTATCTAAGAAAAAATGATGTTGCTAAAGCAAATGAGCTTGCAGGGGTCTCTGGTAAGATTGATGGTAAACTTTATCTTCCATATGTTTCAGGGGATGAAGTTGAAGAAAATGAATCTATTGTTGAGATTATAAAAGATGGATGGAACGTACCAAACCGAATACCTTATGCTAGTGAAATAAAAGTAAAAGATGGAGCTCCAGTTACAAAAGATTTAAAATCAGGTGCAAACGGAAGCTTAAAATACTATAAACTAAAAGGTGATTTTTTAGAAAAAAGAGAAGAAATAACAAAAGGTTCTAAGGTAGTTGATAAAGGTCTTTTTGCTATTGTTGTTGATGAACAACACAGAGAAGCTGGAAGATATTATATAGCAAGAGGCTCAATCATAGAAGTTGGAAATGACTCTGTGATTGCAAAAGGTGAGCTAATAGCCTCAGCGTCAAGTGGAGAAAAAACTGTTATTGCTGAATGGGATCCTTATTCAAATCCTACAATTGCTGAGTTTGCGGGGACTATTTCTTTTGAAGATATAATTCCTGGATTAACTGTGGCTGAGGAATATGATGAATTAACAGGAAGTTCTAAACTTGTGGTAAATGAATATGTTCCAAGTGGATATAAGCCAAGTGTTATTTTGACTCATGGAGAAGAAACAACTAGATATCAACTTGAGCCAAAAACAGGACTTTTTGTAACTGAAGGACAAAAAATAGCCTTAGCTGATGTTATAGGAAAAAGTCCAAAAGCTACAAAAAAATCAAAAGATATTACTGGAGGTCTTCCTAGAGTTTCTGAATTATTTGAAGCAAGACGACCAAAAGATATAGCAGTTTTGACAGCTTTTGATGGAATTGTAAGTTTTGGAAAACCATTAAGAAATAAACAAAGAATGATTGTAACTGATGATAGAGGCGTTAAAGCTGAATACTTGATAGAAAAATCAAAAACAGTTTTAGTTCATGAAGGTGAATTTGTTCACGCGGGTGAGGCACTAACAGATGGTTCTCAAGCTTCACACGATATTTTAAGAATTTTAGGTGAGAGAGCTTTGCATACTTATATAGTAAGTGAAGTCCAACAAGTTTATCGTTCTCAAGGAGTAAGTATAGCTGATAAGCATATTGAAGTTATTCTTTCACAAATGCTAAGACAAGTGCTTATCGTAGATGGTGGAGATACTAAGTTTATAGCTGGAGATATGATTTCAAAAAAACGATTTAGACTAGAAAATACTAAATTTGTTAAAATGGGAGGAGAACCAGCTATTGCAGAACCTCTTTTATTAGGAATTACAAGAGCAGCTGTAACTTCAGATTCTATAATCTCAGCAGCATCTTTCCAAGAAACAACTAAAGTTTTAACTGAAGCTGCAATTGGTGCTAAGATGGATATGCTTGAAGATTTAAAAGAAAATGTTGTAATTGGGCGAACTGTACCAGTTGGAACAGGTATTTATAAAGAACAAAAAGTTAAATTTTCTTATAGTGAAGATTAGGATTTTTTAGAAATTTTTTACACATCAAATGCTAATTAATTTATTTATTGTTTTATTTATTATCTTTGTTTGCCTTGAGATTTTTGAAGTCTCTTGGCAAAAAGAAGATACTTTTTATGGCTTGATTGAAAAAAATTATCTTATTTATAAGAAAAATATTTTTATTTATTTTGCCTTTAATCCTTCTTTTATTTATGTACTTTTTCTAGCTATTTTTTTAAATAATTTTTCTTTTTTTATGGATATTTTAGTGCTTTTAAAGTTTATTGATATTTCTTATCGCCTAAGTTTGATGAAAAAACTTGACAAGGGACTTAGCCTAGAAGAAGTATTTCCTATTAATTTACAGATGACTTTTTGGCTTAGATATTTGAGTTTTATTATTTATGGCATTTTATTTATTTTTGCTTATTTTGCTTAAATAGAACTACGGAAAACCCCATGAAGGCTTAAGAAAATAGCCTTAGCAAAACCTTCAAAAAATGCCTAAAGTAGATTTAAGCAAAATTTAAATATAATCTTTAACTTTTTAAAAAATATACTTTTTTAAATGGTAGTATCGTTTGTCCTATGACAAGTAGCGAGAAGCTTGAGTATTGCTTTAATTACTCAAACCAAAACATAAAGGAAAAATATGCCTACAATCAATCAGCTTGTAAGGAAAGAGCGTAAAAAGCTTATCAAAAAATCAAAATCACCAGCTTTGGATAAATGTCCACAAAGAAGAGGGGTTTGTACTAGAGTTTATACAACAACACCAAAAAAACCAAACTCAGCACTTAGAAAAGTTGCAAAAGTTAGATTAACTACTGGTTTTGAAGTTATCTCTTATATTGGTGGAGAAGGTCACAATCTTCAAGAACACTCAATTGTTTTAGTAAGAGGCGGTAGAGTAAAAGATTTACCTGGGGTAAAATATCATATCGTAAGAGGTGCATTAGATACGGCTGGTGTTGCAAACAGAACAGTTGCAAGATCAAAATATGGTACTAAAAAGCAAACTAAAAAATAAGGTAGGAGTGTAAAATGAGAAGAAGAAAAGCCCCAGTTAGGGAAATAATGGCAGATCCTATCTATAATTCTAAAGTGATTACAAAATTTATAAATACAGTTATGCTTGATGGTAAAAAATCAGTAGCTGAAAAAATAATGTATGGAGCAATTGCTAACTTAGAAGGTAGAGGCGAAGACAAAGGTATTGAACTTTTTGAAAAAGCAATAGAAAATATTAAACCGCTTTTAGAAGTAAAATCAAGAAGAGTAGGCGGAGCAACTTATCAAGTTCCTGTCGAAGTTCGAACAGTAAGAAGACAAACTTTAGCACTTAGATGGCTAGTTGAAGCTTCAAGAAAAAGAAATGAAAGAACAATGGTAGAGCGACTTGCAAATGAACTTTTTGAAGCTGCAAACGAAAGAGGTTCGAGCATTTAAGAAAAAAGAAGATATGCATAGAATGGCTGAAGCTAATAAAGCTTTTGCTCATTATAGATGGTAAGGGCTAAATAATGGCAAGAAAAACACCACTAGACAGGGTTAGAAATATAGGAATTGCAGCGCATATTGATGCGGGTAAGACCACAACTACTGAGCGAATCTTGTTTTATACAGGGGTTTCTCATAAAATTGGTGAAGTTCATGAAGGTGCTGCTACTATGGACTGGATGGAACAAGAGCAAGAAAGAGGGATTACAATCACTTCAGCTGCTACGACTTGCCATTGGAAACACCCAAGAAATGGAGAAGATTTACAAATAAATATTATAGATACTCCAGGACATGTTGACTTTACTATTGAAGTTGAGCGTTCTATGAGAGTTTTAGATGGAGCTGTTGCAGTATTTTGTTCAGTTGGTGGGGTTCAACCTCAGTCTGAAACAGTTTGGAGACAAGCAAATAAATATAGAGTTCCTAGAATGATTTTTGTAAATAAAATGGATAGAACGGGAGCTGATTTTTATTCTGTTGAAGAACAAGTATCAAGCAGACTTCAAGCAAATCCTGTACCTATTCAGTTACCTATTGGAGCTGAAGAGGATTTTCAAGGTATTGTTGATTTAGTTCAAATGAAAGCTATTGTTTGGGATGATGACGCTGCTATGGGTTCACATTATCATGTAGAAGAAATTCCTGCTAATTTACTAGAAAAAGCAAAAGAATATAGAGAAAAAATGATTGAAACTGCATCTGAGCAAGATGATGTTTTGATGGAAAAATATCTTGAAGGTGAAGAGCTAAGCGAAGAAGAGATTATCCAAGGATTAAAACTAGGATGCTTGGCTATGAAAATTACTCCTATGACTTGTGGAACTGCTTTTAAAAATAAAGGAGTTCAAACTTTGCTTGACGCAGTTGCTCTTTATTTACCAGCTCCAACTGAAGTTGCTGCTATTAAAGGTGAGACTCAAGATGGTGAAGAAGTTATCGTTGATTCTACTGATGATGGAGAAGTTGCTGGACTTGCTTTTAAAGTAATGACAGATCCTTTTGTTGGACAATTAACTTTTACTAGGATTTATAGAGGAGTTCTTGAAGCTGGAACTTATGTAATGAATTCAAGTAAAATGAAAAAAGAAAGAATTGGACGACTTCTTAAAATGCACGCAAATAATAGAGAAGAGTGCAAGCAATTATACGCTGGAGAAATCGGAGCTGTTGTGGGATTAAAATCTACACTAACAGGAGATACGCTAGCTAGTGAAAAAGATCCTGTAATTTTAGAGCGAATGGAATTTCCTGATCCTGTAATCTCAGTTGCGGTTGAGCCAAAAACAAAAGCAGACCAAGAAAAAATGGGAATAGCTTTGAGCAAATTAGCTGAAGAAGATCCTTCTTTTAGAGTTGCTACTGATGAAGAATCAGGACAAACTATAATCTCTGGTATGGGTGAACTTCATCTTGAGATTTTAGTTGATAGAATGAAAAGAGAATTTAAAGTTGAAGCTGAAGTTGGAGCTCCACAAGTTGCCTACAGAGAAACTATTAAAAATCTTGTTAATCAAGAATACAAATATGCTAAGCAATCTGGTGGTAAAGGACAATATGGACATGTTTATCTAAAAGTTGAACCTTTAGTTGATAGCGAAGAAAACTTTGTTTTCATAAACAAAATCAAAGGTGGAGTTGTTCCAAAAGAATATATTCCAGCTGTACAAAAGGGTTGTTTTGAAGCTATGCAAGGAGGAATCTTAGCAGGTTATCCTATGGTTGATATTCAAGTTACACTTTATGATGGATCTTATCATGATGTGGATTCATCTGAGATGGCATTTAAGCTTGCTGCTTCTATGGGATTTAAGCAAGCTTGCAGATCTGCGGCTGCTAATGCTATTATTTTAGAGCCTATTATGAAAGTTGAAATCGAAACTCCTGAGGAATATATGGGAGATGTAATCGGCGATTGTAACAAAAGAAGAGGACAAGTTAATTCTATGGATGATAGAGCGGGCATTAAACTTGTAACTGCGATGATACCTTTGTCTGAAATGTTTGGTTATTCTACTGACTTAAGATCTATGTCTCAAGGAAGAGCTACTTATTCTATGATTTTTAAAAATTATTTAGAAGTTCCAAAAAATGTTTCTGAAGAGATTATTAAAACAAGAAATTCTTAATTCTTGTTTTAAATAAACCCCACTTTGGGGTTTTATAAGAGAATTTAATATGATAAAAAAACTAGAAAAACTAGAAAAGTTTAAAAAAGAAGAAAATTTTACAAAAGAAGAAAAACAAAACAAGCCAATAATAAAAGAATTAAAAAACATAAAACAAGTTGGCATATTCTTAAGACCAAATTCCAAAGATATTAAAAAATCATTTGATTTAGTAGAACAATGCTTCAAAGAAGTTGATATTAAAGTAGTGTTAGAAGACACTTGTGCCAAAATGATAGGACTAGATGGTGCTAGTTTTGATGAAGTTTGCATAAAATCTGATTTTTTAATTTCTTTAGGTGGAGATGGAACACTAATCTCTTTAGCTAGAAGAAGCTTTAGTTCTTCTAAGCCAATACTAGGCATAAATCTAGGAAATCTTGGCTTTTTAACAAACCTTAATATTCAAGAATTAAGAAGTTTTATAAGCGAGCTCTTAAAAGGTGAGTTTAAAATCGAAGAACGAATAATTTTAGAAGGTCAAAATAATACAAGGCATTTTTATGCTTTTAATGATATAGTATTAAGAAGTAAATCAGCGCGTGATATGGTGACGATTGACGCTAGCATAGATAATAAGCTTTTTAACACCTACAACGGAGATGGTTTAATAATTTCAACTCCAACAGGTTCAACAGCTTATAATCTATCTTTAGGAGGACCTATTGTTTATCCTCTTACAGATGTTTTAGTTTTAGCACCAATTTGTGCACATTCACTAACTCAAAGACCTTTGGTTTTGCCCTTGGATTTTGAGCTAAATTTTCGAATAAATGATGAAAATGGTGCAAGACTAATAATAGATGGACAAGATATTTATGAGTTATCAAATGGTGAAGATATTAGCATCAAAGATAGTAAATTTAAGGCAAAATTGTTATACACAAAAACAAAAAATTACTTCCAAGTTCTAAGTGAAAAATTAAATTGGGGAAATTAAATGCTTAAAGAATTTTTTCTAAAAGATTTATTAAGTTTTTCAAACTTGCGAATTGAGCTTAAAAATGGGCTTATAGTTTTTAGTGGACCAAGTGGTAGTGGAAAATCTATACTTATGGAAGCTATGCTTGCGATTTTTGGATTTAAAGATGCAAATGCTAGTTTAAGTGAGGCTTTTATTGATAAAGCATCTAAGCCAAATATTGATTATGATATTAAAATAAATGATGAAATTCTAATCAAACAATTAAAAAAAGATAAATTAAGATACACGCTAAATAATCAAAATATATCCAAAAAAAATCTAAATTTTTATCTTCAAGGAATGGTTAGGTATTTGCATATTGGAGATATTAGCGATTTTAAAAATTCTAGTATTTTAGACTATATTGATAGAATTGGAATAAGGCAAGAGCCTAATCATATTTTACTTTTAAAAGAGCATTTTAAAAATTATAAAAATTACCGCGAAGAAAAAGCTAAGCTTGAAGAGCTTGAAAATAAAGAAAAAAAAATAGATGAACTAAAAGAATTTGCAAGTTTTGAGCTAGAACAAATCGTAAATCTTAATCCAAAAGTTGGAGAATATGAAGAGCTAATAAGCTTAAAAAAACAAATTTCAAAAAAAGATAAAATATCAGAATTGCTAAGTCAAAGTAAAGATATTTTTGCTCTTAGCCCTAAAATAAATGAGGCACTAAGTCTTTTAGAAATTGATAGTGCTTTTTATGATGAAACCATGAATGAGCTTAATAATATTTTTGAGGGATTTAGTGATAAAATGTTTGAGCTTGAAGATGTTGATATTGAAAATATACTTGATAGAATTGAAAAACTCTCAGCCTTGACAAAAAAATTTGGCTCAATAGAACAAGCTTTGGAGTACAAGCAAAAAAAAGAAGATGAGTTAAAATATTATGCAAATCTTAGTTTTGAAAAACAAGACTTAGAAAAAGAAGTTTTAAGATTAACAAATGAACTAGATAAAAAAGGTCAAGAGCTAAGTATTTCAAGAAAAAAACTTGCAAAAAAACTTGAAGAAAAAATAAATTATTTTTTAGAAAAACTATATTTAAAAGATGCGCTTATTGTTTTTGGCCATAAAGAAATTACTTTTAAAGGTTTTGATGAACCAAGTTTGCAGATGAAAAATCTTGAACTAGAAAAAATAAGCACAGGAGAATTAAGCAGATTAAGACTTGCTTTAATAGCTGCAATTTCATCATTTGAGCTAGAGCAAAATGGTATTTTATTTATTGATGAAATTGATGCAAATGTATCTGGCAAGGAAAGTGGTGCAATTGCTAGTTTGCTTTTAAGCCTTGCTAAAAATTATCAAATTTTTGCAATAAGCCATCAACCACAACTTAGTGCAAGTGCCCAGCAACATTTTTTTGTAGATAAAAAAGATGGCAAATCATCAGTAAATGAACTAGATATTTTACAAAGAAAAGAAGAAATAGCTAGAATGATAAGTGGTAAAAATATCACAAGTGAAGCTCTTGAATTCGCTAAGAAATTATTAGATAAGTGAGAAATGGATGAATACAAAAAAAGTTGAAGTTCTAAGCCCTGCTGGAAATTTAGAAAAACTAAAAATCGCTTTTGCTTATGGAGCGGACGCTGTTTATGGTGGCGTTAGCCATTTTAGTTTAAGAATTAGAAGTGCTAAGCAGTTTTCTTTTGAGAGTTTTAAAGAAGGCATTGATTATGCACATGCAAGAGGTAAAAAACTTTATGCTACGATAAATGGCTTTCCATTTTCTTCACAAATTGAGCTTTTAAAAAAGCATATTATAAAAATGGCTGAGTTAAATCCTGATGCTTTTATAGTTTCAACTCCTGGCGTTGTAAAACTTTGCAAAGAGTTAGCACCTGATATGCCCATACATTTATCAACGCAAGCAAATGTTTTAAACTACCTTGACGCGCAAGTTTTTTGGGATATGGGGGTTAGTAGAATCATAGCAGCTAGAGAAATTAGCTTGCAAGATGTTGTTGAAATAAAGAAGCGTTTACCTGATTTGGAACTTGAAATTTTTGTTCATGGTTCTATGTGTTTTGCTTATAGTGGAAGATGTTTAGTGAGTGCTGTACAGATGGGAAGAGTCCCAAATAGAGGCTCTTGTGCAAATGATTGTAGATTTTCTTATACACTATATGCTAAAAATGAAGAACACGGAACACTATTTAGGCTTGAAGAAGAAGAGGGTGTAGGCACTTATATTTTTAATGCAAAGGATATGAATTTAAGCGCGCATTTAAGAGAAATACTTGACTCAAATGCAGTTGATAGCATCAAAATCGAAGGGCGAACAAAATCATCTTATTACGCAGCAGTTACTGCTTTTGCATACTCAAGTGCTGTGAAGGATTATTACAATAAATGCTTTGATGTGAGAATTTATCAAGCTGAGCTAAATACTACAAAAAATCGTGGCTTTAGTGATGCTTATTTGATTCATAAACCTTTTGAAAGAACAGATACTCAAAATCATTCTTACGCACTTAGCAAGGGTACTTATGAAGTAAGTGGAATGGTATGCGAAGATGAAGAGTATTTTTATTGTAAATATAAAACTTATCCAAATGAAAAAATAGAAATTTTTGCTCCAAGAGATGCTAAGATAAGATGTGTGGATAATGAAATAGGAAAAATTTTTGAAAAAAATGAAAAGTTTTATATAGTTTTTTATAAAATCGTTACTAAAGAAGGGAAGGAATTTCCAAGTGTACATAGTGGAAATACGAATAAAATAAAATTGCCTGCGCCCTTGCCCTATCTTTGTATGCTTAGAATAAAAAGCCCTATAATCTCATGATATTTTTTACTTTGAGTCAAAGCATTACTATAAAACTAGCTGATGGTACTGTGATAAAATATAATGAAGAAAAAAATCAAAATGAAATATCCTCAGCTAATGTTTACTGTGCTTCATTTGATGAATTGCAAAGCATAAGAAACTTTTTAAAAAAGCGAAAAAAAAATAAAATAAAAATCATTCAAGAAGATTTAGTAAAAGCTTATAAAAGCTTTCCGAGAGAACTTGGAATAAAAAATAAAGAATATAATCTTTTAGATTCCAAAAATCTAATATTAAGATTTAGTGAAGACAAAAGCTTTTTTTTGAATGAAAAATTTCAAAATTTAAGCGAAGAGCTTACAAGCAAAAAAGAGGGTATTAAGGTTTTACTTTTTTCAGGTCTTGGAAGAAATATAGGCGAAATGGTTTCAGCCTTTCCTGCTTTAAAAATATTATTTTTTTATTTAAATAAAAAATATAAAGTGCTTTGTTTTGATATCTGCTTAGAAGCTAGTGATAATACTTTTTATTTTAGAGATAAGCAAATCCTAAGTACTCAAAATTATATAAGCGATATTTTCCCTATGGCGTGTTCTATGAAAAAAATTCTTGAATATGATTTTTATTTTGATATGGGTTCTTTAAGTAAATTATCATTTTATAAAAGCTTGGGTTTTGTAGATGCTTATTTACACAAGTTTGGATTTGATTATAAAAAAATTCCAGATAAATTTAAACAAAATGAAATAAATATTCCAAGCTATAAGCCTGAAAATCACTTAAAAGAATTACTTGAGAAAGAAAAAAAGTATTCAAAACTTTTGCTTTTTCATCCTTTTTCAGCTGAGGGTGCTAGGAGTATGTCTCAAGCTGGAGCTAACGCTTTGCTTAAAAAGCTTCTAAAACAAGATTTAGATTTTAAGATTTTTACTGTTTTAAATATTGGGGATTCTAAAGATAAAGATATTTTAAATCTAGAAAAATTTTCAAAAAGTGCTTTTGACTTTTTTTATTTAATTTCTCAAGCTGACGCTATTATTTGTGTGGATACTGCAACGTACCATATAGCTGAGGCTTTTTTGATTCCTAGTTTGGTATTTTTTACAGACAAAGACTATGAAAAAAGAATAAAATATTATAATTTTACTGAGCCATATTATTTAAAATCAAGTCTTAAAAATTTCGCTAGAACAGATTATGATGATGGAACTTTTATCTTAGCTAAGCTTAATATGTGGAAAAATATTAAGGTTAAGAAAATCTTAAATTTTTTGAGATTAAACACATAAAAGATAATAAATAATTTAGTAAGATTTTGCTAAAATAGCACATAAAAAATATGCAAAATTGCGTAAAAGCTGTAAAGAAAAGTGGAGTTTGGTATATGAAATTTATTTCGCTCTTAACAAAAAAAGATTTAGATGAAGACAATATGAAAATATACAAAAAAATATTTGATAAATTTGGAGTACATTACCGCGTAGATATTTTAAAAGAAAATGAAGATAAAAATTTGACAGAATTTTTAGAAAATCTACAAAAAGAAGGCGTAGTTTTTTTTATAAAATATTTTGAGAAAAGTACAGATTTTGCAAATAAAATAAAAAATATTTTATTGAAACCACAAGTTTTTGGGGAAGATTTTAAGCCAAGAGATTGCGCTTATCTTGGCTTAGAGATTTTGGCATTAAATGACAAAGAACTTTACGCTATGCTTGAAGAAGATAAAATACTTCAAAAACATGAATTAGAACTCTAAAATACTTTAAAGGAAAAAAATGCTTACTTTCAGCGACTTGCTACTTAAACTTCAACTTTATTGGCAAAAACAAGGTTGCAGTATAATCCAGCCTTATGATATACCCTCAGGCGCTGGAACTTTTCATCCTGCTACGATATTGCGAAGTTTAGATGAAAAGCCTTGGAGTGTTGCTTATGTTGCTCCTTCAAGGCGTCCAAGTGATGGAAGGTATGGACAAAATCCAAACAGACTTGGAGCGTATTATCAGTTTCAAGTGCTTATCAAGCCAAGTCCTAAAAATATTCAAGATTTATATTTAAAGTCTTTGGAATATTTAGGACTTGATTTATCTAAGCATGATATTCGTTTTGTTGAAGATAATTGGGAATCTCCAACTTTAGGAGCTTGGGGGCTTGGTTGGGAAGTTTGGCTTGATGGTATGGAAATCACGCAATTTACTTATTTTCAACAAGTTGGAGGCATAGCTTGTTCACAAATCGCAGTTGAATTAGCTTATGGAACTGAAAGACTTGCTATGTATTTACAAGGTGTTGATAGCGTTTACGATATTGTTTGGAATGAAAATGAAAATGGCTCAAATACTTATGGCGATGTTCATAAGCAAGGAGAATATGAATTTTCAAAATACAATTTTGAGATTGCAGATACTAAAATACTTTTTAGGCATTTTGATGATGCTTGCACGGAGAGTAAAAATTGTGTTAAAGCTGGGCTTTGCTTGCCTGCTTATGATGAGTGTATGAAAGCTAGTCATATTTTCAATACGCTTGATGCAAGAAAAGCTATATCAGTTACGCAAAGACAAAATTATATTTTAAAAATAAGAGAATTAGCTTGTGCTTGTGCTAAACTTTATAAAGAAGGCAAAAGCATAAATAAAAGTACAGAATAAAAATATGGAGCAAAATTATAGAAAAAGGGATTTAGCAAAAAATGAAAGTAAGTGAAATTTATGAATATTTAAATAAATTATCTCCTTTTGATACCCAAGAAGAGTGGGATAACTCAGGTCTAAATCTTGGCTCTTTTGATGATGAGTTTAATAAAGTTTATATTTCTTTGGATTTAGATTTAGACTTAGTTCGAGATTTAAGTGATAATTCTTTGGTTTTACTTCATCATCCTTTGATTTTCAAGCCTTTAAAAAGCATAAATTATGATTCTTATTCTACTAAGATTTTAAAAGAGTTAATAAGAAAAAATATAAGTTTAATAGCCTTGCATACACACTTTGATTTAAGCCATTTAAATGCTTATGTTTTTGGCGAAGTTTTGGGATTAAAAAGCTATAAAAAAGATGATTTTTTACTTTATGCAAAAACTGATAAATCAAATGAAGACTTTGATAAATTTTATCAAAAAGTAATAAAAGCGCTAGATTTAGAGCAAAGCCCTTTTGTAAAATGTAAAGAAAAGATAAAAAATATAGCATTTTGCACAGGTGCAGGAATGAGCCTTTTGCCCAAAGTTCAAGCTGATTGTTTTTTAACTGGAGATATAAAATATCATGAAGCTATGGAGGCAAAGGCAAGAGGAATTAGCTTAATTGATATAAAACACTATGAGAGTGAAAAGTATTTTAGTCCCTTGTTATTTGGTCTTTTAGAAAAATATTTGAAAAAAAATAAATTAAAAGCTATAATGACAAATTCGAAAAATCCATTTATGTACAAAATTTAAGGAGAAGGTTTGAACAAATACCTAGAACAAATTATTGAGCTATCTGATTATGACAAAGAAATCGGTGTTTTTGAGCCAAAAATAGAAGAACAAAAAGCAAAACTTGAAGTTTTTTTATCTTCAGCAAATGAGCTAAAATCTAAAATTGAAGAAATAAATACTCAAATGGAAGCAATTAAGACAAAAAAGTCAAAAGCAAATATCCATTTAGGTGAATTAAAAGACAAATTAGATGATGCAGCAAAAAAATATTCAGAAGTAAACAATGAAAAAGAATTGAAAGCCTTGCAGATTCAAGAAGAAGTAGCTAAAGACCAAATAGCTTTTGCTAATGAAGAGCTAAATCGCTTTGATAAAAGTTTTGAGATAAAAGAGGAAGAGTTAAAAGAAGTACAAGAGCATTTAGATAAAGAAGAAGAAGACATAAAAGAAATTCAAATAGCTGTTGATGAAAAAATCGAAGAATTAAATAAACAAAGACATGAGGTTGATATTCAAAGAGCTAAACTTTTAGAAGTAATTGATGGCAAAATCCTTACTTTTTATCAAAAAATCAAAAGATGGGCTGGGCAAAGCGCTGTTGTTGAAGTCAAAAAACAAGCTTGTTATGGATGTTATATGAAAATAAATGATAAAATTTTTCTTGAAGTAAAAAAAGCAGAAGAGATTGCAACTTGTCCGCATTGTGGTAGAATTTTATATGTAAAAGCTGAATCTGAAGAAAAATAATTTGTTTGTTTTTGCATTTTTTTATTTTCTTCTTGCGATTTTACTTTATATTTTAGCACTTCCCTTTGTTTTTTATAAGCTAAAAACTCCTAAATACAAGAATGCATTAAAAGCAAGATTTTTTTTAAAAAACAATCCTCCTTTTGAGGAGAATAAAATAACTTTTCATGCCTGTTCTTTAGGCGAGGTTAAGTCCTTAGAGCCTTTTGTTTCTTATTATGGAGCTAAAGAGGTAAACATAAGTACAATCACAAACACAGGCTTTAAAGAAGCTAATAAGCTAAGTAAAAATACAAGATACTTGCCTTTTGAAGTTTTGATTCCTTTTTGGCTTAAAAAATCTAAGGTTTTGGTAGTTCTTGAAGCAGAATTGTGGTTTATGCTTTTTTTTATAGCTAAAAGACAAAATACTAAAACCATTTTAATAAATGCAAGAATTAGCGATAAATCTTACAAATCCTATAAAAGATTTTCATGGGTATATAAAAAAATATTTTCAAATATCGATGTAGTTTTTGCTCAAAGCCAAAAAGACAAAGAAAGGCTAGTAGAATTAGGCGCAAAAAATATCAAAGTTTGTGGAAATATAAAAACAGTTATGAAAATAGAGCAAACCAAGATATACAAAAAACCAAATTCAAGACTTTTAGTTGCGGCATCTACACATAAAAATGAAGAAAAACTTATTTTAGATGCATACGACAAAAGCTTTGGAAATTTGATATTAGCTCCAAGACATCCTGAAAGATTTAGCGAAGTTGAAAAACTTGCTAAAGAATATGCCAAAAAAAATAATCTTAGTTTTTCTTTCTTTTCAAAAAGAAAAGATTTTGAAGCGAATATTACCTTGCTTGATAAGATAGGTGAGCTTGTGAATGTTTACGCTATTAGTGATGTAGTTATTCTAGGTGGTGCATTTGAGCCAATTGGTGGACATAATCCACTTGAGCCTGCAAAATTTAACAATATTGTTTTGAGTGGAAAAAATATTTTTAATCAAAAAGCACTTTTTTCTTGTCTTGAAAATTATTTCCTGATAGAGCCTAAAGACTTAAAAAGAAATTTAGAAAAAATAAAAGAATCAAAAAATATGAAAAATACAAAAATAAAAAATATAGGAAGTATAAAACCTATAATTGGAGAAATTAATGGAGAAGATTAAAGCATACAAACTTTTAGCCTTGCAAGAAGGGATTTCAAATTCTAAGGCAAAAGACTTGATTGACAAAGGACTTGTAACCTTAGAAGGTAGAAAAGTTGTAATTGCTAGGGCTGAGGTATCGCCTGAGCTTACTTTTAAAGTCAAAAAACTTGAAAAAATAGAGGTTATATTTGAAGATGAAGATATTTTAGCTGTATCAAAACCTGCCTTTTTAGATTCAAGCGAAGTTGAACGAGTTTTTAAAGATGCTATTTTATTAAATCGCCTTGATAAGCAAACAAGCGGGGTTATGTTACTAGCTAAAAATGAAGAATTTAGACTAAAAGCCATAGAAGAATATAGAAGTAATAGAGTTTATAAAGAATATCTTGCGATTGTTGAGGGAAAAGTAATTGATGAGCTTGTTATTGATAAACCAATTTCAACTTCAAAACAAAACAATAAAGCATATTCAAAAATAGATTTTAAAAAAGGCAAGAGTGCGAAAACAACTGTTTTTCCTATGCTTATAGAAGGTAGAAAATCAAAAATAAGATTAGTGATAGAAAATGGAAGAACTCACCAAATAAGAGTACATTTAAAGTCAGCAAATTTGCCCGTAATTGGCGATGAACTTTATGGAAAATCTAGTCAGACTGTTGCTAGAATGCTTTTGCACTCTCATATTACTCGCATTTTATCGTATGAATTTATTGCAAAAGAGCCAAAAGATTTTAGAGTTTTTGGTTTTTAACTTGAATTATATTTTTAGCTTTCATTTTTCAGCAAAAAACATTGTTTAATAATATTTAGCTTAAAATGAAATAGCCTATATATTTTTTTGTTTCTTAAAATAAGCTAAAATTGGCTTATACTCCTTATTTCTTCTAGTATTAAAATGAATATTTTAATGAAAATTTAAGCAAAAATAAATCAAAATTAATAGGCTTTGAAGTTAAATTCAAATATAATTTACAAATTTTATTCTCGGAGTACAGATGTTTGAGGTATTAAGTGATTCATTTAAAACTACTATAAACAAAATAAGATTTAAAGATGATGCAAATGCACTTAAAAGAGCTTTGGGCGAGCTAAAAAAAACTCTTTTAAAAGCTGATGTTCATCATAAAACCACTAAAGAATTGCTAAATAAAGTTGAACTTGATACAAAACAAAAAGGAATTGGACAAGGAAGCTTTTTATTAGCTTTAAAAAATAGCTTAACAGATATTTTGACAAGTGTGGGAAATCAAGGTTTTGTTTATTCAAATAAGCCTCCTACGGTTATTTTAATGACTGGTTTACAAGGAAGTGGAAAAACTACAACTTGTGCAAAACTAGCTAATTATTTGAAACTAAGAAATAAAAAAGTCTTACTTTGTGCGGCTGATTTGCAAAGATTAGCAGCAGTTGAGCAATTAAAACAATTAGCAAGTTCTATCGAAGTTGAAATATATTTTGATGAAAAAGAAAAAAATCCAGTCAAGATAGCACTTGAAGCAAAAAAACTTGCAAAAAAAGAGCAGTTTGATGTGCTAATAGTCGATACTGCTGGAAGACTTGCGATTGATGATGAGCTAATGGGTGAACTAAGTGGCTTAAAGAAAAAGCTAGACCCTGATGAGGTTTTTTATGTGGCTGATTCTTTATCTGGGCATGACGCTACACGAACTGCAAGCACCTTTAAAGAAAAAATAGGTATAGATGGAGTAATTTTAACTAAGTATGACGGAGATGTTAAGGGTGGAGTAGCTTTATCAATTGCCAGTCAAGTCGGAGTTCCTTTGAGATTTTTAGGAACTGGCGAAAAGATGCCTGATTTGGAAGTCTTTATTCCTGAGCGAATCGTATCTAGACTTATGGGTGAGGGTGATATTGAAGGTTTGGCTGAGAAAACTTCGCTTATAATGGACGAGAAAAAAAGCAAAGAAATAGCTAAAAAAATCAAAAAAGGGCAATTTAATTTTAACGATTTTTTAGAACAGCTTAATATGATGAAAAAATTAGGAAGTATGAAAAATTTGATTTCTATGGTTCCAGGACTTTCACAAATGGCTGGTGGTATTAAAGATATGGATTTAGAAAACTCTGTTGAAATTGTTAGAATAAAAGCTATGATTTCATCTATGACACCAAAAGAAAGAGACAATCCTGAGCTTATGAATCTCTCAAGAAAAAGAAGAATATCAAGCGGAGCAGGGCTTAATGAAATTCAAGTTAATAAGATTATAAAGCAGTTTAAAAACGCCGCTAAGATGGCAAAAAAACTATCAGGCAAGGGCGGAATGAAAGGGCTTAGTAATATGATGAGTCAAATGCAAGGAGCTGGTGGCTTACCTAAGGGTTTAGGTAGGTAGATTAAACTTAGTACATAGCTTTATGTTTTAGAAAGAATGCAAAGCTATGTACTAAAAAATTTTAGGAGAAGATAATGACAGTAATTAGATTGACAAGAATGGGAAGAAATAAAAAACCTTTTTATAGAATAGTTGTAACTGATAGCAGAAAAAGAAGAGATAGTGGATGGATAGAATCAATTGGTTATTACAATCCTGTATCTGTGCCAAAAGTAATGAAGATTGATGAAGAGAGATATAATTATTGGCTAGGTGTTGGCGCAAAACCTAGTGAGAGAATTAAAAAGCTAGTAGCTAAAAAATAATCAAATGATTGAAAACTTCATACTAACTTATGCAAAGCTTGTGGTGGCCTATCCGCAAGACTTAAAAATACAAGTAGATGAAGTGGATGAAAGCTTTGCACAGATTACTGTTTTTGCTAATAGTGATGATGTAGGAAAGCTAATAGGCAAAAATGGAAATATGATAAACTCTATTAAAACTTTGATAAATGGTTGCAAGGCGAAAACTGGAAAGTCTTATAAAATACAAGTAAAAGCACTTGAATAAAAACTCCGAAGAAAAGCTGTGTATTGCTAAATTTGGAAGGTGTGTTGGACTTGATGGATATTTAAAACTTAATATTTTTTCAGATTTTCCTGAGCAGTTTAAAAAAGACGCCATTTTTTTCTTAAATGATGGCGAAAAAATAACTATTCAAACTTACAAAAAAGATAGAAATATCGTAAAATGCCTTGAAGCACCCACCTTGGGCGAAGCTAAAAAACTTGTAAATAAAGAACTTTACACTTCAAAAGAGTCAAGCAAAAAACTTATAAAGCTAAAAAAAAATCAATATTTTTGGTTTGATATTATTGGGCTTGTTGTGCAAGAAGAGGGCGAAATATTAGGCACAGTTAAAGATGTAGCTAGGTATCCTTTGGGTGATTATTTAGAAGTTGCGAGCCAAAAAGAGCTAGTAAAAAAAGACTTAGCAAAAGTTTTTTTGATACCTTATAATGATACTTATATTATAGATGTTGATTTAGAAAAAAAGCTAATTAGAGTGCAAAAAGCCAAAGAGATTTTAGAAAATTCTTAGGGCTTATTTACTTTTTTACTTACTTAGATTGGTTTTATTTTTTTAATTTTTTTCAAATAAATACAAATAAATTTTAGTTTTTTTGATAAAATCTATTTGTATAAAAAATAATTTAACTAATAAGATACTTTAACGCATCTTTTTTAACATAGTTAAATCCTCCATAATAAGCAGGATGGTATAGCCTTACTGCTTTGTTTACATTTTCTAAATTTAGCGAAGAGATTATTTTATAATTTCTTTTTGGTATTTTAGGATTTGTCAATGCAATAGGCGAGAACTCTATATTTTTGAAATTAAATCTTAAATCATTATCTCTGCCTCCTGTTAAAAATATTACAATATCTGGCTTGATAATCTCAATTTCCTTGCTTATTATTGATTGATCTCCTTCTTTTGGAAAATATTTTCTCTCTAAGTTTCTTATATCAGGGCTAACTCCAGTTGTTCCGTCATTTTTTGCAATTTTTGAAATATTGTTCCAAATAAATAATAAATTTCTATCTTTATAATGCTTTGATAATTCATCTTTAAAATAATTAAAACCTTTCCAAAATGCACTTTTCCTATGACCTTCATAAAAATCCTTTTTTAGAAAAAAGTCATCATAGCCATTCATTTCTTCTTCAATAGATTTTCCAAAGTCACTCCATTTCCAAGTTTCTTGTCCTATAATCATAACTTTTAAGTCTGCATTTTTAAACTCTTTTTCATCTACTTTAATCAAAAAAGGATTGGTTAAAATCTTGGAGTTTCCATTTGATTTTTTGATTAGTGCTCTACCTTCTTTTTGCAATTCATCCCAGTATTTACCATACAACTCTTCTAATTTTTTGTTTATTGTCATATTAATTCCTTTTAAAATATTTTATTTTTTATCATCAATAACCAGATTTACAAATAGGCCTATTCCCATTTTTATCAGCTTTAGCATTCCAAGCTTTATCTATATCTGTGTAAGTTTTATTTCCTACGATAATCGTTCCTATATTTTTTATTACTCTCTTGCCTTCATAATGATTTACTAATATAGCACAAGAATTATGTGAATTAGCATTAATATTGATAGTTCCTTGGTTATCAAATGTTGCAATTGGCGATCCGCTGGATGAAAAGATTGTGCTAGTATTGTTAGAATCTTGTATATAAATATTTCCCTTATTTACAAAATGTTGGAAATCATATTTGAGATCTGATATTTTAAGATTATGAACATCCTTAAGATAAATGTTCCCTTTGTTTATAATTTTTGCTGACGTATCAATTAACCAGTTGCTAGATGAGGAACTAAGAGAATTAAAATTAGTGACTGTAATATTCCCATAGTTTGAAAAAACCATTCCATCACTAAAATTTTCTAGTAGTAAGCCATGTGAGTTACTTGTTTCTTGAATATTTTTTATATCTATATTGCCATAGTTTTCAATATTACTACTCGGACTATGTGAGTTAGCATATGTATCAGGATAAAAGATATTTAAGTTTCCGTCGTCTTGTATATTAGTCAAGGAAATATTTCCATAATTATGCAGTGTAGAATTATGAATTCCCATTAAGTATAAAGACAAATTATATTGTTGATTACTGTGCTTAATTGTTAGACCATTTATATCAATATTTCCATAATTGTACAGCGTAGAATCTTTAATATTCATCACTGTTAAAGGAGTATAATCCATGTGAATATTGACTGTTATGTTATTTATGTTTATGTTATTTATGTCAATATTTCCATAGTTTTTAAGAGTAGAATTTTCTTTTCCTTTTATTAAAACATAATCATAATTAATACCTAGATTGTTTATATTTGACAAGGTGAAATTTCCATGATTTACTATTGTAGAATTTTTATCTGCCTTAAGTACAACAAATTGTAAGGGATTTTCTCCTTTCTCGAGCTTTTTTTTACATGTTATTTCAGGTAAAATAATATCATGGTTGTTTATGATGTGAGAATTATTGTATGCACTCATCATTCCCACAAAAGTACCATCATTGCAATGATTGATATCACTTTGTACAAATGTTCCATTGTTTATCAAAGTGCTATTGTTGTCTGCACGCATTTGTATATGTGCTCCATATATAAAATTTCTATTGATTGTTTCTATATATGCTTCATCTTTGTGATGTGAATTAAATTCTATTTTATCATTATTGGTAGCATTAGAATTATTGTTTGCATACATTCCATAACCAAATTGACTAATATTTTTTAAAGTTCCATTATTTACTATGCCAGAATAGTTATTTGCGTACATAGGAATAGCACCAAATGTAGAAACAAGTGTAAGCTCATGCATTTGTCGACCAACATAACCATTAATAGTTTTATGTAAAGAAGAATGCAATTCTATTAATCCCTTTTTTGCATTTATAGCACTAGAATTACTATCTGCATACATTCCTATTAAATCAGGATATCTAAGATAAGCTTGTTCATTCCAATCTAAATAATTAATGATTCCATCACTATTGTTTACTTTAATTGTTTTGTAGTTTATAGCTTGAGAATTATTTTGAACTTTCATAGCATTAAAAACTTTTATTATTCTATCTTGACTAAGCGAAGTAAGACTATTTGCCTTTAGAGAATTTGAGGCTACAGGTGAAGCATTTTCACTACGGCTTATTGTGCCATAGTTATTAATACTAGCCCAATTCGTACCTAATATCACAGTGCCTGTCCTAGTCGCATTCGCTGTGCTATTGAAATCATACCTTTCTGCATTTACAATATGTTTTATGGTTTGAGGTGTCGGTTTTGGAGTCGGAGCTGGAGCTGGAGTTGGTGTTGGAGTTGGTTTCGGAGCTGGTTTCGGAGCTGGAGTTGGTGTCGGTTTTGGTGTCGGTTTTGGTGTTGGTGATGGAGTTGGAGCTGGATCATTATGATTACAAAAAGGGCGATTGCCATTTGTATCAGCTTGAATAGTCATAGCAGTAGTTAAATTCTTATAAGTTTTGTTTCCACTGATTTTATTTTCTATTATAATCGTACCCATATTTATTATAGAATTCCTACCACCACTAATAGCACAAGAATTGTGTGAAGAAGAATCTATTTTTATAGTTCCTTGATTGTTAAGTTTGCCTGAACCTAAGACTATTCCCACGGTATTATTGGAATCTTCTATGCTAATATTTCCACTATTCTTTAAGTCAACATTGCCACTTAAATCAATTGCTGTTACATAATTATGATAACTAGCATGATTGTTACTCTTTCTAGAGTTTTGTATAACAATATTTCCTTTGTTTATCATATTTATATTAATAGCTTGATCATTATTCATACCTACTTCAATTGCTGTTATTCGGCTGTAGCTGTTAGACTTGCTATTGCTTATTGCATTGGAATTTTTTATAATAATATTACCATCATTTTCAAAGCTACCATTATTACTATAATTAACAAGAATTCCACTTATATCGCTATTCGTGTTATTACCACCAGTAGAATTGGCTTTAGCGTTTGTTATAGCTATATTTCCACTATTAATAAAGTCGCCACCATAGTTTTGCAAATCAATTGCACCTATATCGCTATCAGCACCGTAAGAATTATTGTTACCAATAGAATTGGCTTTAGTATTTTCTATAACTATATTTCCACTGTTATTAAAGCTAGAATTAGTGATATATTTGTGCCTAGAATCATGAGTAAATTTAAATGCGTTTATCGTAGCATATTGAGAACCACTAGTTAAACTAGAATACTTTATAATAATATTTCCACTATTATTTAAGTTGGCAATATCGTCTCCATATAATGCTTCTATTTCGTTTGAAAAAGAGCCATCATCATTAATACCTTTGGCTCTTCCTTTAGTATTTTCTATGAGAATATTTCCACTATTAGTAAGATTACCATCATGATTTTCGTGAATTACTCCCATTGCTTTTGATGTAGAATTATTGATAGTTAAACTTCCAGTATTCACAAGGCTTGAGTGGTCAGAACTAGATAGTAAGAATAAATAATCAGTATTAGATTTATTTACTAAAATATTTCCATTGTTTATTAGCTTAGAATTAGTACTTGCTTGTAAAATATTAGAATCTTCTCCAAAATAACTTTTATTGCTAATTGTTATATTTCCATTGTTTATTAGCTTAGAGTTGCTCTCTACATCAAGAAAATTATTTGAAGATCCTGAATTCATGGTTCCATCGCTTTTAATATTTGAATTATTTGTTATAGCAGAATAATCTACTGCATACATTAAATACACAATGCTTAGGTTTGATTTATTTGTTGAAGAGCCAATTTCTGTTGATACAAAAGTTCCGTTATTAACTAAGGTGCTATGATGATAAGCATACATTGAGGCGTGTAAATCATTTAAAGGAGGCATACCCCCATCAGAATCATTATCATCAGGAAAAATTATCTTTAATGTATTGGTGACTTTTTTATTATCAATTATTTTTATAATATTGTTATTTATAGCATGAGAATTATTTTTTGCAAACATAGCTGTGCTAAATTGAGAATTATCTATAATAGTTCCATTATTTGTAATATTTGAGTCATTTTTTGCATACATTTGCATAGGAAATGATTTGAAAAAGTAATAAGATATTTTTGCATCATCATCATTACTAAAAAAATTAATATTTTTATTTATTTTTGATGAGAAGTTAATCGTTCCATCTTGCGCATTTATAGCACTAGAATTATTACTTGCATAGATGCCTATTAAACTTGGCTCGTCATTTGAGTATTTTGGTATAAAATTACTTCCTGTGGCTATTATTTCGCCATGGTTTGTAGCTGTTGAATGATTTTGAACTTTTATAGCATTAAAAACTTTTGTTTTTGTAGTCAAGCTTAAAGGCTTAATAATGTTAGCTAATAACGATTCTAAGGAATTTGAAATTATGGGTGAAGCACCATCACTTTGAGTAATATTGCCATTGTTTTGGACTTTAGCACCATTTGTGCCTAAAATCATAGTGCCTGTCTTGGCACTTGTTGTTCCTTTAAAAGTATAACTTTCTCCGCTTACTGTGTGTTTTGCAATCTGACTTGTATTATTGCCATCATTAGAGTTTGGGTTGGAATTACCCCCCCCCCCCCGATGAAGAGCCACAAGCATTAAAACTAAGTAAAATAACATTAAGACTAACTAAGCTAAGAAGACTTATGATACTTGGTAGTTTTATGTATTTTGTGAGTATTCTAAACATTTTCTTTCCTTATTTTTTTGTATTTTTATGTTCAAATAAAATTTATATTTATTTTTCTTTAAGTATTTTATAAAAATAAGGCTTAAATTAATATTATATTAAAATATCATTGTGCTTATTGTATTTTTTGAATTATTAAGTTATTAAAATTTCTCAAAATTTAGTGAAATGGTAAGTAATAAAGATATAATATTTATGATGAAGAATGATTTTTAAATTTAGTTTACACTTTATTTTTTTAGTTTAAATGAACGGTATGGTAAGATATATGTTTAAAGTATGAAAAGCCCAAAACTCGGAGCTTAGATTTTAGTAAAAATGGTGTTTTAATGAGACCGTAAACTAAACTGTGTAAACTCACCAACATCTTTCATCTACTTTGTATATTTGTCCATAATTTCACTAAAAAATATGCAAGTTCGGGATAAATTTCAGGCCAATTTCTTGACTTTATTTTTCCATTTATTTTGAACCTCCTGAGTGATAGATACATAATTTTAAAAGCAGATTCTATTTAGCAAATGTGCCTTTAGTTTTAGTCTTTCTCTTGATTGTAGAATTTAAGATTTCATAGGATTTGTGGTAAAAGCATGATAATTCACTCCAATGATTTATCCAAGATTGCTTAATATTAGGATATTTATTTCCCCAGATATTATCAAATTCATTCAAATTTTCTAAGGCTAGCACATCTGCGTTAGCACAATAAACTGCCCTTAAATCTTTAGCTATTTCTTTTCTGGCACTTTGCGACACAAACTTTAAAGAACTTCTTATTTGACAAACTTTTGCATCTTTGAATCTTCGCTTTTAGATATTTAGCTTGTATAGTTTCATTAAAAGCATTTAGACCACATGAGGTGCAAGGGAATTCATACTTGCAAATGCCAAATATAAGAACATCTTCTAACCTGCTTTTTTAATTTTATTAAGCAAAGATAGCCAATATTTAGAAGTTTCATTATTGTTAGCCCTGAATGCCTATAATCTCCTTATTTCCCTCTGCTGTGATAGCTAGCATTATATATGTAGCCTCATTTTAACTATCAATGCTTCTTAAAAAAATAATATTTTTCCAAGCTAACGCACTATCTATTCTTATTTTAAGAGCTTAGCATCCATAAAGATAATAAGATACTTGTGCTCTAAGGCTCTATTTTGCCAACCTTTAGATAATTCCAATACTTTATTTGTCATATTTGAAATAGTTTCAATTGACAATTCATAAGATACAAATCATCAAGATGTAATTGAAATCTGCTCACTCATTCCTTTGGCTTATATTAAAACTATAAGTTCTTCACTTCCTTCTAATATGGTTTCTCTTTTTTTGATTAGATTTATTAAAGAGTGGTTCAATACCCAAAATAGCAACTATAGTTGATGAATTATATAAATCAGTTATAATAGCAGAAGCTTCAAAAGTAATTGAAAATACTCAAAGAGATGTAAATATAGCATTAGTCAATGAGCTTGCATTAATCTTTGATCATATGGGAATAGATACAAATGATGTATTAGAGGCAGCATCTACAAAGTGGAACTTTATTAAATCAAAACCAGGATTAGTAGATGGCCATTGCATTGGAGTAGATCCTTATTATTTAACATTTAAAGCTGAAGAACTAGGGTATAGACCAAATCTTATATTAATAGGAAGGCAGATTAACAATGAATGGGATGGGTAAATTTATTGCTGAACAAACTGTAAAACAAATTATAAAAAGATTAAAAACTCTAATGTTTTAATTTTAGGTGTTACTTTTAAAGAAAATTGTCCAGATCTACGAAATACTAAAGTAGTTGATATTGTTGATGAATTAAGAAAATATGAAATTAATGTAGACATTTATGATCCATGGGTTGATTTAAGCGAAATTAAACATCATTTTGTTCAGTAAGTTAATCTCTATTCCTTTTGAAAATGATAAAAAATAAGATGCTATTGTAATTGCTGTTGCACATAGACAATTCGTAACCTTATCTAAATAATGATTATGATAAAATTTCAGTTGGAAATAAAGTACTAATAGATATCAAAGGTATTGTCAGGAGTCCAAGTTGGAGATTATAACAAATAAAAAAAATTTTGCGCTTATTGGAGCATCAGGATATATTGCACCTAGGCATATGAAAGCCATAGTTCAAACAGGAAATGAGCTTGTAGTTGCTTTAGATCCTTACGATGGAATTGGAATTATGGATTCATATTTTCCGCAAGCTAGTTTTTTTACAGAGTTTGAAAGATTTGATAGGTTTATAGATAATTATAATAGAAAAAATAATAAAATAGATTACATGGCAATTGCAACACCAAATTATTTACACGATGCACATATTAGATTTGCATTAAAAAGTGAGTGTCATGCTATTTGCGAAAAACCATTAGTTTTAAATCCGCGCAATATTGATCAATTAAAAATAATTCAAAAAGAAACTGGTAAAAAGGTTAATACTATTTTACAATTAAGGCTACATCCCTCTATTATCGCTTTAAAAGAAAAAGTTTCTAAAGAGTTAAAGCTTAACCCTAATAAAGTTTACAATATTGATTTAACATATTTAACTAGCAGAGGTAATTGGTATTTTGAATCATGGAAAGGCAATGAATCAAAATCAGGTGGAATTGCTTCAAATATAGGAGTTCACTTCTATGATATGCTATCGTGGATTTTTGGCGGAGTTAAAGAAAATATAGTTCATATTAAAACACAAGATACAAATTCAGGAACCTTAGTTCTAAAAAATGCAAATGTTAAATGGTTTTTATCTATTAATTATGATTATTTGCCACAAGAGATAAAAGAAAAAGGTCAAACTACATTCAGATTAATAAAAGTTGAGGGTGAAGAAATTGAATTTTCAAATGGCTTTAAAGACTTGCACACTTTATCTTATGAAAAAATCTTAAAAGGCAATGGATTTGGCTTAGATGAAGCTTATGGTTCCATTGATATAGTATCTCAAATTAGACAAACCTTACCTATTGGATTAAAAGGTGATTATCATCCATTTTGCAAAAAGGTAAAATAATGGCAAAATTCTTTCTTCACGAATCTTCATATGTAGATGATAATATAAAAATTGGTGAGAATACTAAAATATGGCATTTTTCTCATGTTTTATCAGGCTCAAGTATAGGAAAAAATTGTTCTTTTGGACAAAATTGCGTAGTTGGACCTAATGCAAAAATAAGATCAGGTGCAAAAGTTCAAAATAATATTTCTATTTGTGAAGGTGTTGTTATAGAAGATGATGTTTTTTTAGGGTCGTCTATGGTTTTTACAAATGTAATAAATCCTAGATCTTTTATAACAAGGAAAGAAGAATTTAAAACTACTTTATTCAAAAAAGGATGTTCAATTGGTGCAGGATTAGTAATTAATAAAGAAGTAAAGGATTTTGCACTCATAGTTAATGTTACTGGAAAGCAAATAGGATGGGTTTCTATTTTGGGAAATAAGCTAAAATTTAATGAAAAAAATATAGCAATAGATGCATTTGATAATTCTAGATATGAACTAAAAAATGAAATTCTTACTTTAGTATAGGTAATGAGGAAAATAAATGAAAATAAATTTTATTGATTTACAAGCACAATATCAAAAATATAAAGAAGAAATTGACAAAGAACTACATAATGTATTAGATTCTTCTTCTTACATAATGGGAAAAAAAGTTGATTTACTTGAAGAAAATCTAACAAAATTTTTAGGTGTTAAACATGCTATTGCTTGTAGCAGTGGAACAGATGCCTTGTTGTTGGCACTCATGGCGCTTGATATTAAAAAGGGTGATGAAATAATAACTACACCTTTTACATTTATAGCAACTGCTGAAATGATAGCTTTTATTGGAGCTACACCAATATTTGTTGATATAGATGAAAAAACATATAATATAGATTCATCTAAAATAGAAGAGGTAATTACAAATAGAACAAAAGCAATTATGCCTGTTTCTATTTTTGGTCAAACTTCTGATATGGAGGTTATAAATAAAATTGCTAAAAAATATCATCTAAAGGTCATTGAAGATGCAGCACAAAGTTTTGGAGCTACATATAACTCTGAAAAATCTTGCAATTTATCTGATATAGGCACTACTTCATTTTTTCCTGCTAAACCTTTAGGGTGCTACGGAGATGGGGGTGCGGTTTTTACAAATGATGATAAATTAGCAGAAAAAATAAGAATTATACTTAATCATGGACAAGCATCAAAATATCATCATAGCCACATAGGTATAAATGCTAGATTGGATACTATTCAAGCAGGTGTGCTGAATATAAAATTAAAATATTTCCAAGATGAAATAAAAAAACGACAAGAAATAGCTACAAAATATAACAATAACTTAAATAATGTTATAATACCTTTTGTCGATAAAAAATCAACATCAGTGTGGGCTCAATATTGCATAAGAGTTAAGAATAGAGATGAAATGATAAAAAAATGTACAGAAAAAGATGTACCTACAGCTATTTATTATCCCTTACCATTGCATTTACAAAAAGTATTTTTTTATCTTGGATATAAAAAGGGAGATTTTCCTATTACAGAAAAAATATCAAATGATATTATGGCTTTGCCTATGTCTGCATTTTTAAAAGATAAAGAACAAGAGTATATTATAAAGGTGATAAATGAGTAATATTTATGCCCATGCAAAGCAAATGTGTCAAACGAATCTACGATAGAAAAAGGTACAAAAATATGGATAAATTCACAAATAAGAGAAAATCTGATATAGGTGAGAATTGTGTTATTTCTAAAGATGTAGAAGCTTACAGCTTAATAATAGGAAATCCAGCTAAGCATTATAGTTATATAAATAAGCAAGGAAATAAAATTGAAGGATTAGTTAAATGATTAATATTGGTTTGATTGGTTATGGTTATTGGGGGCCTAATGTGGCTAAAAATATACATGTTAATCCAAATTTAATATTACATACCATATGCGATATCAAAAAAGAAAGACTCTTAAAAGCAAAAAATGTATATATTTCTCAAACAAATTATGAAATATCATATAAAAAACTCTTAATTAATCCAGAAATTGAAGCTATTGCAATAGCAGTAGAAACAAGTGGACATTATAAACTCGTAAAAGAGGCTTTGCTTGCTGGAAAAAATGTATATGTGGAAAAACCTTTTACATCCACCGTTAAAGAAGCAGAAGAATTAAAAAAGTTAGCAAAAGAAATGAATCTTATTATACATGTTGACCATATAATGATTTTTCATCCGATTATTAAAAAAATAAAATCTCTTATTGAAAATGATGCATTAGGAGAAATTCTTTATATTGATTCAATTAGGACGAATTTAGGGCAAATAAAAAAAGATGTGAGTGTAATGTGGGATTTAGCAGTACATGATCTGTCAATTATAGATTATCTTATGGATGCTAAAGAGCCTTTTTATATAAATGCTGTTGGCGAAAAGTTCTATAATCCCAAGGAAAGCTTGTGCTTTTTAACATTAAGATACAAAGGATTTATATCTCATATTCAGTCAAGTTGGATTTCTCCATTAAAAGAGAGAAAGCTTATCATAGCAGGCACTAAAAAAATGCTTGTATTCGATGATTTGAAATCAGAAAAGTTATCTATTTATGATAAAGGTGTAGATATAATTTCAGGTAAAAACATAGAGTGCGATGATTATGTTGTGAAAATAAGAGAAGGCGATGTCTTGGCGCCATATATAAAGCAAGAAGATGCACTATATAACAGTTTAGAACATTTTAGAGAATGTATAAAAGATGGCAAACAATCAATCTCAAATCCAGACAAAGCTTTAAGAATTCAAAGAATTTTAGAGTTAGCCGATAAAAATATGAATAAGCAGATAGTATAAAAATAGACCAAAAATTGCAAATAGTGTTATAGTAGTAACAGGTGGTGCTGGGTTTATTGGAAGTCATCTTATTGATAGGCTAAAGAAGTTATAATTATAGATAATATGTTTTTTAAGAAGTGAAGATAATCTTAAAGATGTAATTTTAAAAGGTGCTATACTTTATAAAGATGATTTAGAAATCAGTTCATCAATAGATTGTATTTTTGAAAAATATAATCTATTGATATAGTTTTTAATTGTGCAACTAAAGCATTAAATTACTCTTTTACAAATCCAAAAAATGTATTTGATAGAGACCGTAAAGCTAAAGAGTAAACTTTAAAACCTAAATTATTAGATAGAATATCTAGTAAATTAATTTTAAGGATTTCATTTCGACGATTTTAATTTTAGAAGAATTAGGATATAAGCTATATACCAAATAAAAGAAGGAACTTTTACAGGTTTAGAGTCACTTGAGAATGAGTTTAAATCATTTTTAATTTGTATTCCAAGTTACTTCACAAGTTGAACTTACCTCACACTTAGGTCATGAGAAAAATAAAATCTCAGACAATATAAACTCAAGAAATGGATATAACAAAAAGAAACTGGGTTCTAAATATGGTCAAGTAGATTTAGAAATACTAAGAGAAACAGATTCTAGCTTTGAACCGCTCTTTAATAAATCTAATCAAAAAAAGAAAAACCATATTAAAAGGAAGTGAAGAACTTATAATCTCAATATAAGCCAAAGGAATGAGTGAACAGATTTCAATTATATCTTGATGATTTATATCTTATGAATTATCAATCGAAACTATTTCAATATGACAAATAAAGTATTAGAACTTGCTAAAGATTGGCAAAATAGAGCCTATTTTTAAAATTATGTATCTATCGACTTAGGAGGTTCAAAATAAATGGAAAAACTCAAGTCAAGAAATTGGCCTGAAATTTATCTATAACTATGCATATTTTTCAGCGAAATTATGGAAAAATATACAAAGTAGATGAAAGATGTTGGTGGGTTTACACAGTTTAGTTTACAGTCTCGCTTAAAATCAATATAAACCTAACGCACTAAAGAGGTTTACAAATTTGCTTAAATTCTTCTTCTGTTAGTCCTAGATTAAAAGCTGAACTTGATATTTTTCTTTTGTAAATATATCTCAGCATTTTATTTCTTGAAGCATCATCTTTAAAAGGTCCTAACAAAAGTGTGATTTTTGGGTATTCATTTTTGCAAATTGCTTTTTTAGCATTTAATCTTTTTAATCTTCTAAGAAATGGTTTATAGTATCTGTATCTAACAGTAACTACACGGATTAGTTTTACAAAATGTTTAGAGTTTTGTAAAAATAAACTTCTAATTGTTTTTCTATTACTTTTTTTATGTGTACTTTTGTGTCTTTTTTCTATTGCTTTTCTTTTATATTTATTTTGTTTGATATGATTCTTTTTTGATGTCTTTCTTTTTGACACATTTCTTTTTGAGACATTTTTATTTCTTAATCTTGCTTTTGCTCTTAGGGCTTTTTCTTTTGCTAATTTAGCTCGTTTTATTTTTTTGCTTCGTTCTATTTTTGCTTTTTTGTTTCGTTCTAATATTCCTTCTGCTCTTACACTTGCTTCTGCCATCGCAGTCGTTTGTGGATTTGAGTTAAGTTTTTTGTAGACTTTTTTTATTTGTGTGGTGTCATTTAGCTCTTGATTTAATAATCTTAAAATCTGATCATCTTCATCATCATAACGACCTTTTTTTAATTTTGGTTTAGAATAGTTGCTTAATTTGTATTTCGTAAGGGCATAAAGTCTAGTATCTAATCTTTTTATATTGATACTTTTAATATCAAAAGCATACTTTTTCTTGCCTTGTTTTATTTTCCCATGCTTTTCTTTTTTATATATCTTAGCTCTTGGATTTAGTTTGTGAACTAGCTGGCTTATTTGGCTTAATTTAAAATATCCTAGATAATATGTAGCAAATCCACCTATTAAAGCAAGCAATATTATGACTATTAAAGTTATAAGAATTTTATGGCTTTTTGGACTTTTATGTTTTACCTTCGCTTTGCTTTTCTTAGGAGGCGTGCTTTTGGTTTCTGGTTTTTTAGGAATATTTTTTTTAGTTACCTTAGTTTCTTTTTTTGTTTCTTTTGTATTTTCATAATTTTCAGTTACATTATCTTTGGCTTTTGCGTTTGTTTTAGTTGCGCTAGGTGTAACTTCTTTATCTTTTTCCATTACACCCAAGACATTCTCTAATTCATTATTTTCTTCTTCCTCGTTAACATCATCAAAAATATTTTCTAATTCTTCTTCATCAGCCATTTTCTTGTCTTCTTTTCCTAAGTAGTCTTTGTTTCTCTAAAATAGATTTCTTATTTTTTTCATAATATTTTCTTCGATATTCTTTTAATTCTTCTTTTCTTTCTTCTTGATAAGCTTTATCGTAAACTAGCCTTCTTTCTTTATTTTCTTTATAATATTCTTGTTTTTTCTCTCTATATTCTTTTAACTTACTGATTATTTTATCTTTTCTGCTATCAACATATTTTTTTTGTTCTTTTGCAATTTGCTTAATTTTTTCTTTAAAGTTTTCATCAGCTAACTCGCTTGAGTAATCTATAAAAGATTTACCTTTTTCTTGAGCTTGCGTTTTGAACTTTCTCTTTAAATAGTATTCCTTCTTTTTCTTCTTATGGTCAATAATATTTTTTTTTCGTATTTTTTTTAATTCTTCTAAGTTCATATTTTAACTAAATTACTATCTTTTTAAGGCATTTACCGTGCTTAACATTTCATCAGATGTTGTAATCGCTTTTGAATTTGCTTCATAAGCTCTTTGCGCTGTTATTAAATCAATCATTTCATTAACTAGCTTAACATTTGATGTCTCAAGCATACCTTGTCTTATGTTCCCAAAAGCATCTTCAGTAGGATTACCCTCTATTGGGTCTCCTGAGCTATCTGAGGATTTAAACAATGAATCCCCTTGAGGTCTAAGTCCTGCTGGATTTACAAAATCAACTACGGTAATTTGTCCGAGTTGTTGAGTTTCTCCTGTGGTTGGATCTACAGCTGAAACTGTTCCATCAAGTCCAACTGATACATTTGTAAGATTTTGTGGTATTACAATTTCAGGTTCTAGTTTATAACCATTTGAATTTACTATTGTTCCATCTTGGTCTACTTTAAAAGCACCATTTCTTGTATATGCAATAGTTCCATCAGGCATAGTTATTTGAAAAAAGCCTTTACCTTCTATGGCTAAGTCAAGTGGATTTCCAGTTTGCTTTAGACTTCCTTGCGAAAAGTTTTTTTGCACTCCTGATAATCTTACACCAAGACCTACATTTACTCCTGTTGGATTAAGAGTATTTTGTGTCGTTTTGCCCCCTGCATAATTTAATGCTTGATACATTAAATCTTGAAATTCAGCTCTATCTTTTTTAAAGCCCGAGGTGTTAACATTTGCGATATTATTTGATGTAACATCGATTCTAAGTTGCTGGGCGTTCATTCCCGTTGCGGCTGCATATAAGCCTCTAATCATAAATAAGCCTTTTTCGAAAATAACATAATTAGATATTATATTTAAAGAACTTTAAAATTAGATTAAATACATTAGATATCTTAAAGAAAAAAAAGAAAATTGTAAAATTAAGTATAGTTTTACAAGGATTTTAATATAATAATAACGATTAAATGTCTATAAAGGTATTGTATGAAGATTTTAATAGTTGATGATAGCTTGACTATGAGAAGAATTATTGGAAATGTTGTCGTTCAACTCGGATTTTCCAAAGATGAATTTGATGAAGCTGAAGATGGGGTAAAGGCTTGGACTTTACTAGAACAAGGGCATTATGATGTTATTTTAACAGATTGGAATATGCCAAATATGAATGGGCTTGAATTAGTTCAAAAAATTAGAGCTACAGGAGCGCATTTAAAAACTCCTATAATTATGATAACTACTGAGGGTGGAAAAGGTGAAGTGATTTCAGCTTTAAAAGCAGGGGTTAATAACTATATAGTAAAACCATTTAGTGCAGAAGTGTTAAAAGAAAAATTAGATGGAGTTTTAAACAAATAATTATTTATATTTAAAGAAGTAAAAAAGGTAAGCTATGAGTATGAGTCAAGAAGAAATAGAAGCTTTGATGGGTGGGACTGAAACACCAAAAGACGAAAATCTTGAGCTTGAAAATTTGGATTCTTTAAATACAGGTGATGTAATAAATACTGACGAAGAGGTAAAATTGGCAAATACAAAAAAAGAATCTTTAAATTCAGAAGCTCAAAAAGTTTTGGATAGCGTTAATAGGGATTTAGAGAAAAGAGATGAGACCTTAAAACAAGCATATAGCCCAGAATCATCAAGTTTGAGCAATGAAGAAGACCAAGAAATAAACAATTTAGATGAAAAAGAATTGCAAAAAATGCAAGAAGAGCTCGTTCAAGCTACACCTACTCCAACTAAAGAGGAAAAGAAAAAAAGCAAAAATGATGCAATAGGTAAAACTTGGACTAACAATAAAATCGAAGAAGGAGTGTTTCCTTTGCCTGTAGAAAAAAACCATCAAGTAGTAAACCAGCTTAGCGAAGTGGCAAATGATAGTGAAGAAAATGCATCAAAGATTTTTGATATATTAAGCTATATTTTGGATGAAAATAATGAAATTGAAGCAGACTTAAAAAAATTAGCTACTTTTTGTCAAGGACAAAAAGTGCTTCTAGAAGTTTTAAGCAGTAAATTCCCACATATTAATATCTTTAAAACAAATTTAGAGCAAATTACAACTATGCAAACATCTCAAGAAGATATAAGCAAAAGAGTAACTGATGAAAATAATAGCCTTTTTCAGGCTATGGAGCTTATGCAATTTCATGACATAAATAGACAAAAAATAGAAAGAGTTATGGCAGTTATTAGAAAACTATCTTCATATTTAAGTAACTTATTTGAAGATGACCATACCCATCCTGATATCGCAGTAGCAAAACATATACACGGAGATGATAACGAAGAGTTAGTTGGCGATGAAGATTTATCTGCACTTATTGCAGAATTTGGAAACAAAGGAGATAGCAAATGAATGCAAGTTATGCCTTAGCCGCTTCAATGGTTAATCAACTCAATAGAGTTGCTAATATTTCTAACAATTTAGCAAATTTAAATACCAATGGTTTTAAAGAAGAAAGACTTCAGCAGGGCACTTTTAATAATTACCTAGCTAGAGCTAAAAAAGAACACTTTAAAGTTTCAAGACTCAGTGCTGTTGAAAATAGTGTTCCTAAAATTGATGGAAAATATATAGTAGAAGAAAATGGGGGTGTTGAGCAAACTGGAAATAGATTGGATTTTTCTTTAAACAAGCAAGATACTTTTTTTAGACTTCGTGGAAAAAATGGTAAAATTTATTTAAGTAGAAATGGTGCATTTAAAAATCTAGGTGGTTTTTTGGTAAATGATCATGCTGATAATGTCTTGAATGTTCAAGGTAATCCAATCCAAGTTCAAGCTGGTTTTGAAAAACAAATTGTTGCTTATCAAACTCCTTATAACAACTTAAGCAAATATGGAAATAATGATTATAAAATCTTAGACAAAAGTAAGCTTAAATATGTAAACCCTGCAAAAGGTGATATTACTGAAGGTTCACTTGAAAAATCAAATGTCAATCAAATGATTTCTATGGTGGATTTAATAGAAGCACAAAGACAATTTGAGCGAAATCAAAAAGCAATTACAAGTATAAATGATATGAATTCTAATGTTATAAATAAAGTAGGGAATAATAGCTAAATAATATGAAACCAAGTGAAGTAAGTGATTTATTATATTCACAATTGCAATTTAGAGCGCAAAGACAAAAAGTAATTGCTAGCAATATTGCAAATATTAATACTCCTGGATATAAAACTAAAGATTTGTCTTTTGAAAATCTTCTAGATAAAAAAGGAGATTTAAGACTAGTTACGACAAACCCCAAACATATAGGTTCTCCAACTTTGCCAAAAGGGCAACTTTTTAGAACAAGTGTCTATAAAGTAAAAGGTTTAGATGAGCAAAATGATGGAAATAATGTAAGTCTAGATAAACAAATGTCAAAAATGGCAAAAAATACTGTTGTATTTCAAGCCTTGCAAGGCTCTATAAAAAAAGATGCAAATTGGCTAAGTGCTGTTATTTCATCTTCAAATAAAATTTAATAAGTAGGAAAACGCTTTGGATCAATTGATTAAATTCATCAATAACTTAAATACTGCGCAAAGAGCTGTTGTTATAGGTGGTTTTTCTATATTATTTATTATTTTAGTCGGATTTTTAGTTTATTCTAGTGTGAACGCACAAAACGATAAATTAAATTATACAATAGCAAGTAATTTAACTAAAAGCCAAGTGATGGACGCGGGAAATGATTTGGAAGCTTCAAATATTCCTTTTGCTGTGAGTGGTTCAGGTAATAGCTTGACACTTAGAACATCTAAAGCTTTTATTAATATTGCTAAAATAAAACTTGTAACTAGCGAGGCAAGTACATCTAAACATGTTGGTTGGGAAATATTTTCAAAGTCATCTTTAGGAACTACAAATTTTGAAAATAAAATAAAATATTTAAGAGCTTTAGAAGGAGAGTTATCAAGGTCTTTAGAATCCTTAACGGGAGTTTTGCAAGCTAATGTATCAATAGCAATTCCTAAAGATACTTTATTTACAGAGCATAAACCAAAGCCAACTGCTTCAGCTGTACTAACTTTGCGTGCTGGAGTATTTCTAACCCAAAAACAAATCGAAGGGATTAAATCTTTTATAGCCTCAGCTGTTCCAAATCTAGATACTAAACATATTGAGCTTATTAATCAAAACGGTGCAAAATTGGAGCAAAGCAAGGAAGAAATAAATGGCTTAAGATATACCGAACAAAATAAATATAAAGAAGGTATAGAAAAACGCTATGAAGATAAGATTGTATCTTTACTTGAGCCTTTTGTAGGAAAAGGTAGAGTTGTTGCTAGAGTTTTAGTTGATTTAGACTTTACCAAACAAAATATAAGTCAAGAAATTTATGCACCAGATGGAACTATAAGAAGTCAGCAAACTAGTGAAATTACTAAAAATTCAAGTGAGCAAAGAAAACAAAAAGGTGGAGTGCCAGGAGTTCAAAGTAATATTGAAAATCTTGATAAAGAAAAAATTGTTGGCCCACTAAAAAAATCTTCTAGTGATGCTACTAAAAATATTACGAATTATGAGATTTCAAAAAAAATAATAAAACAAAAAAATGATGCTTATGCGAAGATAAAAAAAGTAAGTACAGCAGTTACTTTTGATTCTTCGGTTTTGAAAAATAATCCAAATAAAGCACAAATTTTAGCTTCAATTACTAGCATAGTAGAAGATACAATTGGTTTTGATCCTAAAAGAGGCGACCAACTCTCAGTCAAAAGTTTTAAATTTTTGAGAGCAAACGGAGCAGGGGGGCAAGGAACTGACGAAAACGGAAATATTATAAGTTCAAGTGCTAGTACTTTTATCATGGTTAAGACATTTATCAAGGACTTTGGAGAGTATTTTCAATACTTAGTAGCTATGATTTTATTGTTTATTTTTTATAGAAAATTTATTGCAAAACAAGATATTTTATTGATGCCATCGGGAAAAAGACCTCCTAAAAAACCTTTGGGTGCTGATGATAGACTTGATATGAAAGAAGTTATTTTAGATGAATTTAATCTTGACGATTCTCAGGATAGATTAAAGGCTAAGATTAAAAGCCAAATTATGAATAATATCACAGGACTCGATGAAGAATCTGCTGCAAAATACGAGATTTTAATAGAGGAATTAGAGAAAAATGTTAACAATAACCCACAAGATATGGCTGAAATGATAGAGCTTTTATTAGCAGAGGGTTCAAAAAAACCTAATAGAGGTAAAAAATAATGGCAGATTTAGTAGGAGATGTAGATTTAGACAAACTAAAAGGCGTACCTATGCTTGACAAGATAGCTATGTTTTGCGTCTTGATAGGAGAAGAAGCTACTGTCAAAATTTTTCATTTTCTTTCAAAAGAAATAGTTGAAGAAATATCTACTTCAATTACACAATTAGGTACAATAGACAAAGATACTTCTTTGGCTATTTTAGATGAATTTCACATTTATAGTAAAACTAAAGGTTTTATAAGTACAGGTGGCTTTAACTACGCAAGAGATATTTTATATAAAACTCTTGGAAAAGCTGAAGCTGATGATGTTTTATCAAGATTGTCAAAAATAAAATTAGCAAATCAAAGCTTTGCTTATCTTGATTCTATAAATCCTAAGCAATTATCTGATTTTATTAGAGATGAATCTCCTCAAACAATAGCTGTAATACTTTCGCATATGGAGCCACCAGCTGCGGCTGAGGTTTTAAGTGCACTAGAAGAAGATGTAAAGGTAAGAGTAACTATTGCAATGGCTACTATTAAAGATGTATCTCCCGAGGTTGTCCGTACTATTTCTATAGTTTTGGAGAAAAAATTAGAATCTTTGCTTTCTTCTATTGTAGATGTTGGTGGAGTAAAAGTTGTGGCTGACATGTTAAATAGACTAGGGCCAAAATCTCAAGAAGTATTAGATAATATTTCAGGACTTGACTCAGAATTAGCTGATGATATAAAAGATAATATGTTTGTCTTTGAAGACTTGCTAGGTCTTGATAATGAGTATATACAAAAAATATTACAACAAACTGATGCAGCTGATTTGGCTGTGGCTATGAAAAATGCACCTGAAGAGGATATGGAAAAAATTACTGGTGCAATGAGTCAAAGAGCACAAACTAAATTTCAAGAGGAGTTTGAGATGCTAACAAAAGTAAAAATCAAAGATATAGAAGCAGCACAAAGAAAAATGTTAGATGTAGCTCAAAAACTGATAGAAGATGGAATAATAAACAGAGATATGGACGAAGTCGATGCCTGATAATATTTATACAAAAGCAACCATAGTAAAGCAAAAAGATAATCAAACTGAGGATTTTAAGCTAGGTAATTTTCCTAAAAATTCAAATGGCTTAATAGACTTAGAAAATCTAACTACACAAAATGATGGGGAAGATGACGGGCAAGTAAATCCTATTTTGCTTGAGCTAAGAAACTTAGGAGCTGAACTTAAAACTATAAAACAAAAAATTACTTTTTTAGAAAATGATGGTTTAAAAGGGCGTGATTTAGATGAACAAGTAATTACAGCAATAAAAGAGCTAAAGCAGTACGCTAGTTTTTTTGAAAAAGCTACTTTTGCTCTTGAAGAAAAAATCTTAAAAACTTCCTTGGCTTTGGCTAAGAAAATTATTAGTATTGAAGTTAGTAAAGAATCAGCTTTAATTGCAAAAAAAAGTATAGAAAATATTATGGATAAAATAAAAACAGCTTCAAAAGTTACGATTCACCTAAATCCAAAAGATTATTTAAAACTAAAAGATGAAGTTGATTTGAAACCTTATATCCAATTACATGAAGATGCAAATGTTAGTTTGGGTGGCGTTGTAATTGCTAGTGATTTGGGCAATTTTGATGGAAAAATTGAAGCAAAAATTGAAGCTTTACTTGAATCTTTAGAAACCGTTATTTAGTTTTTGTTTGCTAAAATTTTAAAATAAAATACCTAAAAATATTTTTAGAAATCTTAGAAATATGGCTATAAAATTACTACTTTTTTCTTAATATTTCTTTTAAGATCAATCCCCATTTTTTCAATAAAACTATGAAAAATATATAAATATCAATAATAAAAATATTTTTTTCAATAATCTTCTTTATCTTCTTATATTTTTAAAAAAGAGAATAAGCACCGTAAAATAGCTCTTGAGAGCTGTATTTTTGCTTGATTTGAATATTGCTTGAACTTAGATTTAGGTTTTTTTAAAAAAGTGAAATATTATTCTAGACATGGCTAAAGTTTTATGATAGAATGGGCGAAATTGACTTTATGATTTAGGTTTAATATGGAAATTAATGAGAGAATCTACGATTTATTAGTCGATACTCAAATAGTTGCTGATGTTATTTTGGGCATGGCGATGATTTCTGTGGAGGACTTTTTGGATCTTAATGAAGGTGATGTTATTACTTTAGATAAAAATGCTGGAGACGGTGGAGATATTTATGTTAATAGCAGAATTATAGGAACTGGTGATATCATAGTCATGGATGAAAAATTAGCTGTTAGGGTTCAAGATGTTATGGATTCTGATAATGTTGTTAGATATTTCTTTGAAGAAAAATAAAGGATTTTTAGATGATTTCTCCTAATTTGCCACTTGGTCAAAATGCTAAAGAGCAAACAAAAACTCTTTCAGACGGTAGCACTAAGATACTTACATCTAAGACAAAAGATGGTGACAACTTTACTTCTTCAATAGCAAAAGGAGCTTTAACAAGAAAAGATTTTATGAAAATTCTTTTAGAAGAGCTAAAATATCAAGATCCTACTAAGCCAATGGACGCTGATAAGATTATGCAATCTCAACTTAAAATGTCTTCAATCGAAAGCAACTTGGCAATGGTTAGAACTATGAAAGATATTCGTAAGGTCTTTAAAAAAGAAAACCTAGCGACAGCAACAAGCTTGATAAATCATAAAGTAGAAAATGGTTCTAAATCTTCAAAAGATAAGCATAACCAATACGTAGTTGCTTCGGTTTCTGTTAATGATGGCGATGTTATTTTAGCGGCTAATAAAATTATGGCTTATAATCCTAAAACAAAATCTTATACTTTATCAAAAGAAAAAACTTCTATACCTTTTGATAAAGTGACGAATATTTACTAAGGAAGGAGACTTATGATAGATGCACTATATAATAGTTTGAGTGGTTTAAATACTTTTCAAAAAGCTTTAAATGTACAATCAAACAATATAGCGAATGTAAATACTCCTTCTTTTAAATCTGATAGATTAAATTTTGCAGATATGATGTATCAAAAAGGTGTGGGAAAAGGAACTCAAGGCGTAAATGTGCAAAAAAGCTTTGCGCAAGGAGATATAAAAGATACACATAATTCTTTTGATGTTGCTTTAAATGGAGATGGTTTTTTTGTAGTTCAAAATCCAAGAGGTAGAGATGATTACACAAGAGCAGGAAACTTTAGAAGAGGAGTAAATGGTAATTTGCAAAGTGCTGATTATAGAAATATTATGGGAGTTAGCACAAGCACGACACCTAAACAAGTCCTAGCAAGTGATCCAAAGTCTAAGATATTTGATGGCTCTTATGTAAACAATATTGCTTCTGTTGAAATTGATGGTAAAAATGCTTTCACAAGCATAAATGTAAAAACGACTGATTTTAAAGCAACTGCTAAAGATGATGACGCAAGTTTACATGGAAATGGCTATAAAACAGCAGGCAGAAAAGTATCTGATATTGAAAAATTAAAAGCTACTTATGCTAGGGCTTTAAGTGATTTCTCAAGAAATCCAGATGTACCTGCTAGGGCTGCGACTGCACAAATCGATACTATAACTATAAATCCTAGCTCTATTGATAAAACAAGTACACTAAAAGTGACTATTGGAAAACAAATTGTAAAACAACAATATAATACAAGTCCTGAAAAAACTTTGCAAGATTTTGCTGATAGAATATCAGCTGTCACTGGCATGACCGCTAGTGTTGATGTGAAAACAGGAAAAGTTACTATAAAAGGACTTGAGCCTGGTTTAAAACATGATGTTTACGATGCAAGTCTAAATCCAAACAAAATGCTAAATATAAATTTAGTCCAAAAAGCTGTAGCTGGAAGTGGGGCTACGGGACTTAAAGCTTATGCAAAAGCATTAAAAACAGCTGTTGAGAAAGCTGGTGCAAACTTTTTGCAGATAACAAATGGGGTTAAAAATATAAATGGCGAAGCTTTGCCAAAACTTGATGCTATGAATTTAAATCTAAGTGATTTAGGATTTAGTTCTGAGGGCAAAGGTAAAATGACCATAGCAAAAAATGGTTTAATTACTATTAACCAACAAGGCTCAAAATTTGTAGTTGGGAAGTTAGAATTGGTGCAATTTAGAGATAATTTGAGTTTAAGACCAATGGGTGATAATCTATATGCTAGAACATTTAAATCAGGGCCAGCAACTTTGGCTATGGATGGTAGTGTTGCTATGGAAAACAATTATCTTGAAATGAGTAATACAAGTCTAGCAGAAGGTTTAACAGATTTGATGCTATATCAAAGATCTTTTGAGGCAAATGCGAAGTCATTAACAACTTCAGATGATTTTTTAAATACAGCAATAAAGTTAAAGAGATAGCTCTTAAAAAAGGATAGGTTATGGATAGTTTATGGACGGGGATTAGTGGACTTGATTCACATCAAAAAGCTTTGGATAATGAAGCAAATAATATTGCAAATGTAAATACCATAGGTTATAAAAAATCAAGAGTTGTGTTTGCTGACCAAATTTATCAAAACAGAATTGGTAAAGGTTCAAAAATTACAGATACTGAAAAACTTTATGAGCAAGGAGACTTGAAGCCAACTGGAGTTAGCCATGATATGGGACTTAATGGTGAGGGCTTTTTTACAGTAGCTGATACTAGAAACAATACAGGATCTCCTAGTATATATTATACAAGAGCTGGAAACTTTAGAAGAGGTGAAAACGGAACATTGCAAGATGCAAATGGGGACGAGGTTCAAGGTTGGGCGCTTAATCCAATTGATCCTAAAAATGATGTTATAAGTACAAACCCAAAGGTAAGTGTTTTTACAGATTTATATACAAAATCAGTAGCATCAAAAATCATTCATGCAAATAATAATATTAAAACAATTACAGCAAAAACTACTGATTATGCGCGAACGGTAAAATCTGATAGTCAAAGAATTTTTTCAGGATATGCATGGAAAACAAAACAAGCAAAAACTTCTGATGTTGAGGCTTTAGAAAGTAGCTATAAAACAGCTTTAAATAATTATGCAAAAAATCCAAATGGACTTTCAGCAGATTCAATGCCTCAAACTTTTTATTTAGATTTACCTGATAAAGCAAGTACGCACTCTATTGGAGCTGATGGAGATCAAGTTTACGCTTATATAAATGGAGTTAAAATATCTCAAGTTTGGGATACAGACTATGATACAACTATGAGATTATTTGCTGATAAAATATCTTCAAAAGTAACAGGCTTGAAAGCTTATGTAGCAGATCCTGGTACAAAACCTCCTTATCAAAAAAATGGTTCAGATTCGGCTCCTCTTGATAAGGGTGCTATTAGAGTTGAATCTATGATTCCTGGAAAAATATTTAAAGTTACAGGCGTTGGTATGGTTTCTTCTGGAACAACTACACTAGGAACTTTTGGAACCATAGTTCAAGCTACACAAGGAAAAGGATTGGGTGCACTTCAAAGTGCAAGAAATGCCCTAGCTGAAGCAGTTTCAGGAAATCAAGAAGATGTATTTACTCAAAGTAATGATTTAGGTACACTTAATGGTGATAAAACTTATAAATATCAAATTTCTATTTATGATAGAACTTTAGATAGAGATGTTACTATTCCACCAACAGCTATAAGTATTGTTAAGCCTAAAAGTGTAGATGATTTTGTAGCTGCAATAAACGCTTCAAAAGATTTAAATCCTTATGTAAAAGCACTAAACCTAAATGGTGAATTAGTTGTAAAAACTGTTGACAGTGATTTTGATAATACTTTTAATTCTTCTATGGGTGCAGATTCTATTCCTTCAAATGAAACAGGAGGAAATGGTAAAATTGTTCAATTTGGTTTTAGTGATTCAAATAAACCTTTGCCTGATGGAATAAAAGATTTTACTTTTGGCTTTAGATATAACACTGCTCAAGGTACAGCAATGACTATGACTAAAACGTTAAAAGCTCCAGCAGATATAAATGCTATGGTAACTCAGTTAAATGCTGATAGTACATTTAGTGCAGATTGGATAGCATCAAAAAACTCAAATGGAGATTTGGTAATTAGTACTTTAGTAGCACCGAAAAAACCAGCTTCAATCGATCCTGGATTTTATGCAGTTCAGTTAAAAGATGCTAATATAAATGAATATCCAATAAGAGCTAATCTTGATTATAGTGGTAGAGAAGGTGCAGGTGGAGAATTTTTGGAAATGAATATTAATATTGACCAAACTTCATCAAAAAATTCTTTGCAATTAGAACTTGATAATCTAGGAATTTCAGATAATAAATTTTCAGATTTTAAAGTTGATAAAACAGGTTTAATCACACTAACTCAAGAAGGTGTTAAATACGCTGTTGGACAAGTTGCAATCGCTAGGTTTTCAAATCAAAGAGGGCTTGATGCAATTGGAGATAATCTTTTGGAATCAAATGCTGAATCTGGTGATCCTTTGTATAGTTTAAACAATAATAAATCAGCTCAAGTAGAAGGCGAAGAGATAGAATTATCAAAGGCTGATTTGGGTGAGTCTTTAGTTAATCTTATGGTTTTTCAAAGATCTTTTGAAGCAAATGCAAAAACTATTACTACAAGCGATCAAATGTTAACCACTTTGATAAATATAAAACGATAATCGTTTATATTAAATATTGTAAGGATAAAAGGTTTGCAAAGTATAGCTATTATTTTCATTTCTGGAGTTTTAGTTTTGTTCTTTTTTTCTGGCATGAATGTTTACAAAAGTTTATACAAAAAAATTAGTGAAGAAAAAAAAATGCTTGCAGACCAGATTGAAAAATTGGAAGATTTGATTGAAAGATATGACAAAAAATCAAAAACTAGCGTCTCAGCTTTGAGAGATAATCAAGATAATCTAGATGTTGCTAGAGATGATTTGCAAAAAATTAGAGTAGAAAATTCAGATTTAAAACATAAACTTGTTGTTTTACAAAAAAAAGCTGATGAATTATATGCTCAAGTTAACACAATGATTTAGAATGAAAAAAAAACTATTATTCTTATCTTTTTTTCTTATCTTTTTTTACCTTTTGCAAAGTCAGGCTGAGGCTCATCAACTTCTAGAATATCAAGATAGATTTTTAAGATCTTATGCAAAATTTAACAAAAACCAAATAACAAGAGAATTAGTATCAAATTTTAACACAGGTGTTTTAAAACTTAAAGAAAAAAAATATATTGAAGCTATAAAAATATTTAGAAAAACTGCAAGAGTTCTTAGAGTATCTTCGGTTTTAAATATAGCAATTTGTTACCACAATATAGGTAACGATAAAAGAGCAAAGCTTTTTTTTAGATATATTTATAAATATCCAAAATTAAGAAAAACAAATGTTTATGCTTTTATGAGTGCAACGTATTATCTTTATAATATAACAAAAAGAGATATGTATTTAGATGATATTTTAAGAACTTATACTAACTCAAAAGAGATAGGCGATAGGGGTAAAAGCATAGTTGTTGCCACACTTATTACCTTAAAACATTATGGCAAGGCAATAAAAGTTTTAAATACAATCAAGCAAAAAAACTTACTAAAATTAGCTATGCTTAAAATAAAAATAAGACAATACTCACACGTCAGAAATATTTTAAATAACTTATCCAAACAGACATTTTCAAGAAAAAAATTAGATGTAATACTTTGGATAAAATTATATCTAGATTTAAAAGAAAACAATCTAGAAAATTTTAAACTTGATGTTAGAGAGCTTGATTCAAGACTTGGAACTTTTAGGGCAAATCGAGATATGCCTTTAGAACTTTATTTTAATAATGATAAATACGAAGCTAGATATTATCTGAAAAATTTATTACATTTTAGTGCAAATAGAACAACAGATTTTATATTTTATTTTGCTCCTTATGTTTTTTCTGATGATGACCAAAATATCTATGATTTTTCAAAAGGTTTTATTTTTAAAAATAAAGAAAATCGAAAATCTTTAAAATCAATGCTAAAATATAATGCTTCATTAATAAAAACAATGGAAGAAGATCCAATAGTAAGGGTGCAAAAATTAAAGAAAATAATAAAATACAATCATAGCTCTTATATGTATTATAATCTAGGATTAGCTTGTGCACAAACTTTTGATTTTTACTCTGCATATAAATATTTTCATAATGCATACAAGCTAAATCCTGGAAATAAACTATTTGCAATGATGACTTTACTCAGTGCTAAAAGAATACACCTTTTTACAGATGATGAAAAATATATCAAAAAAAGCATACTAAATAGGAATGGGCTTTATAAGTATTTTGGATATAAAATGTATGGTTTATTTTATAAACTTCCAAAAGAAACTAGAATAAAACAACTCTCACGATATAAAAATTCTTTATTTGGGAAAGCCCTTATTTTTTTAGATGATATGAAACAAGGAAAAGATTTAAGCAAATCAGATTTACTTAAAGATGAGATTAAAGATCCCTTGGTTTATCTTCTTGATTTAATTCAAAAGCCCAAAGGAATATCAGATTTTTCTTATTATTCATCTTTACAAGCAAGGGTTCCTTTGAAGTTTAACAAAAATTTTATTGAAGGCTCTTTCTTAGTATCTGAAGTTTACTTTGATGTTTTGAGATCAGTTGGACTTTTGAATAGGGAAAATATAAAAAATGCTAGAGATTTAAGTCCTTCATATATAAGAATTAGAGCTATTTTAGCTCTTTATGGAAATAGACCAAAAGAAGCTTTTGCACTTGTTGGATATCTAAAAAGAAAATATAATTTCAACACAAGACTAGCAAAATATATTTTAGTTTCAGGTATGCTTTTGCAACATGATAATGCTCATGCTTCTGTTGAAATTTCTTTGATTCAAGCACAATATAATGATAAAGATGCAGACTTTTTAACTGGTGTTCAATTGCTTCAAAAATTAAAATTAGAAAGCCTTATGCAAAATTTTGCTTACCCTTATTATAATAATTTAATAGATTTTAGATTGAAAGGTTTTGATAAATTTTTAGGGTCTTTATAATAGAATTTTATCTTGAATGATTTTTTTGGTATAATATAATAATTTTGCAGGAGTTTTAAATGGAATTAGGAAGAATAGCCTCAATAGACCAGTCGCAAGTAGATAATATTAGGAAAAAAAG
>JAACJU010000002.1:133956-143728 GCA_021378565.1 Arcobacter sp. LC1
AATCTGCTAAAATAATGCCTGATGAAGAATATAAAAAAAATTCAAATATAGATTATAAGGATTTAAAAGGCATAGTTTTGCCAAATGTAAAATTTGGATATGATTTTCTATCTGGTGTTTTTTATACAAAAGTTATAAAAAATGGAAATGAATATCAATATCCAACTAAAGAAATGATGCAACTTAAGGTGAATATGCGTCATGAAGAAAATACGGAAAAATAAGGTTTTGTTTTGAGCTCAGATTTATCAAATATAATCACAAATGAATTAGCAAGTACAATAGGGCAATTATTGTCTAAAAAAACTACTTTCGAAGATATAGGCTCAGATGGTGCTGAACAAAATAAAAGTGATAGTTTTATAGCAATTGCTGTTAAAATTAATTTTAAAGATTTTGAAAGTACTTGGATTTTTTATTTTCCTGCTAAAGTAGCAACTAAATTTGAATTTTTAATGCTTGGTGGGACGGGAGATCAAAAAGAAGAGCTTGATAATGAATGCGCTGACGCTATGAGTGAGATTGTATCAAATATTTGTGGAAGCATAGCTACTTCAGTAAATGCACAAAATTTTGAAGACTTGGGAGATATAAAATTTGAAAATCTATCAAACGAGATTGTAAGAAGTACTGAAATGCTAAGATCAAATAATTTGTTTACTTTTTATCTTGATGTTGAGGGTGAAAAAACTCCTATACTTATACTTTTTGATACACCTATTTTACCACACATCAAAGATATAGCGCAAATTGTTAATACTTCAGATATTGAACCACGTAAAGATAGCATTTCTTTTTCTTCTCAAAAAACTTTGATTAGTGATGATTTAAATGAACTTTTAAGTAAAAATTCAATAAAAAATTTGAAATTACTTTTTGACATAAAACTAAAACTGAGTGTCAGACTTGGAACAAAGTTTTTTTTATTAAAAGATATATTGCGCTGGGATATAGGAGAAATCATAGAACTAGATCAAATGGTGAATGAGCCCTTGGAAATCTTAGTAAATGGTATTAAAATTGGCGAGGGGGAAGCTGTGATAATAGAGGGTAAATTTGGCTTGAAAGTCAAAAGTATTGGTTTAGATAGAGAAAAAATAAAACACATAGGCTTGGGATAAAACATGGATAAAACGACGATTGTAGGTTTTATTGTAGCTTGGTCTTTATTCCTTTTAGCAATTTCAATGGGTGGCTCTGGTTTTGGGCCTTATTTTGATATTCCTTCTGTATTAATCGTAATAGGGGGAACTACAGCTGTAACTGCTGGGCAATATGAAGCAAAAGATTTAAAAAGAGTATTTCCTGCTATGAAAGTAGCCTTTCTTAAAACGAAGGTTGAGCCTTTGGAGGAATTAGCTGATAAGATTATCTATTATGCAACTGAGATTAAAAAACATGGAGCAATACATGTAGAGCAAAGAGTTTTAGAAGAAAATAATCCATTTTTTAGAGAAGCTTTTGCTCAAATAGTTGATGGAACTAAAGCAGATGTTTTAGAGCCTTTATTAGATAGTAAATTAGAATTTATTGAAAAAAGACATGCTATAATCATAAATTTATTTTCAAATGTAGCAGGTACTGCTGGTTCTATGGGTATGATTGGTACACTTGTTGGTTTGATTGCAATGCTTACAAATCTAGCTGATCCTAGCTCAGTTGGTCCTGCTATGTCTGTTGCTTTGATAACTACCTTATATGGTTCAGTAATCGGTACTTTTTTTGCAGGTATTATGGAAAATAAATTATCTCAAAAAAATGCTTCTGAAGTGAGTGCGGGTGAACTGATAATTTCAGGCGCAACTATGATTTCAAATGAAGAATCTATAGGTAATATAAAAATGAAATTAAAAGCAGTTTTAATAGACGCTGGTGAAGAGTAAGTAGATTATGGCTAGAAATAAATGTCCTGAATGTCCTAAATGTTTACCAGAATGGCTAGCACAACTTGGCGATTTGATGTCCTTACTATTGGTGTTTTTTATTTTACTTTTATCTATGTCTGTTATGGATAAGAAAAAAGCTGAGTCTTATTTTCAAATTCTAAAGGCGTCAATGGGGTTTTTGCCAGATAATACTCAATTTGATACAGAAACAGATGCATCAAATGGAGCACCAAGCACAAAAGATGTTGACTTGCATGGGGAGCAAGGAGATGGGCTTGATAATGCGCAAAAAAGTGTAGCAAGTGCGATTGAGCGGTTAAATACTCAGTCTGAACGAAAAAATGATCAGATAACTTTGAAAAAAGGTAAAAATGAATTTGTAGTTGATATTCCTTCAACTGTTTTGTTTAAGGGAAAAGATTATAAACTTGACAATAAAGATATTAAGAGTTTTATAGCTAAACTAGCTAAGATTATTAGAACTATGCCACAGATACTAAATATAGAAGTTACAGGCTTTACTTCTAGAGATGATTATTCAAGCTCTAAGTTACCTAGGGACAATTGGGATTTATCAGTATTAAGAGCAATTTCAGTTGCAAAAGAGCTTATGAAAGACCATATAGATCCAGCACTTTTAAAAGTCTCAGGTAGAGGTTCATTTCATCCAGTAAGTGATAATCCTAAAGATAACAAAAGGGTTGAGCTAAGATTTTATTCAAGTCATAATAAACAAGATCTTTTAAATCAAGAAGACTTCTTTGATAGGTTGCAAAAATGATAAAAATGCCACAACAGATTACGCCAAATATGTTTAAAGGTGATACGAAAATCACAAATCGTAAGCTAAGTATACATGATGCAAAACTTAAAAAAGTTTGCAATAGTTTTGAAAACTTTTTTGTTCAGCAATTGCTTGATATTTCTTTAAAAAATTCTAATATTGGAGGAAAAGGAAGTGGTTCTGATATTATAAAAGGATTATTTACTCAAGGAGTAGCAGATAGTTCAAATGGCGCTTTTGGAATAAGTGAGATTTTATATAAACATTTAAGTGAGAAAAAGAAATGATAAATTCTTTAGTTGTAGAGATGTTAAATATTATTTTAAAAATGCAAGAAATGTTAGTTTTGGATATTGAAGATGTTAAAAAAGCGCGACATGATCCTTTGCTAGAAAGAAATGCATTAAAAGAAGAATTAATGCAAAATTTAGGAGCAAAACAAGAAGAATTAAATGCTGCTTTAATGCAAGCTTTAGAAGATGAAGAAGACATGGATAAATACAAACCCATAGTTGATACTCTTGAGCTTGAATTAAAACAGCTTTATGAAAAAAATGCAAAATTAGCTAAACTAGTTATGCCAATTAAAGAGTTGTATCATGATTTAGTAGAAGAAATTTCGCAAAGCAATGGAGGGAGTATTTTTGAGATTAAAGTTTAAATTATTTTTTATTTTTTATTTTTTAGGTGTTAGCCTTTTTGCAATAGAAATAATGAGCGCAAAACATGAAATAGGTTATAATACAAGAATAGCATTAAAAGATGTATATATGAAAACTTATGTAAGCAAACCACCTGCTTGTGTTTTATTTGATAGCAGTAAATTAAAAAATTTGAAAAATAATTATTTGGCCAAGCATTATATTTTAAAGTCTAGCCCAATTTGTAAAAAAGATATTTATCTTTATAAATCTTCTAAAGTATTTTTTGATTTTGGAAATATTGTGATAGAAAAAAATGGAAAAATTATTTATGAGAATGATAAATTGGTAAGAATTAGAGAACCAAATGGTAAAATAGATACAATTTATAAGCAAGGAATTTCTGAGTGAAAACCTTGTCATTTCTAGGAAAAACTCCTAGTATAGCTTTAAGAAATGCACAAAATGAATGTGGTGAAGATGCTGTTTTAATATCAACGAAAAAAATTATCGATAGAACTTCTAAAAATAATGGAATGTATGAAGTGGTTGTTAGTTTAGAAGATATAAAACTTGAGCTTAGAAAAGAGATTGAAGGAGAGATTGAAGAAAAATTAAGAGAAAAAATTAAAGCAGAATTTAATAGAAAAGGAACACATATAAGTGTTCATGATACTAAAGAAAAATTTGATGAACTAAAAAAAAATCAAGACCTTAAAACAGAAGAACTAAGAGCTAATAAAATTAAAGAACAAGAGATTAATGAAAATAAGCTAAAAGAATTAAAAGAAAAAAAGATAATTCAAGAATCAAAACTTGAGCAAAAAAGGATTAATGAATCTTTTTATGATTTTAAAGAAGAAATTTCAAAAATGCAAGATACCTTAAAAGAGGTACAAAAAACAATTTGGGAACCAAAATCTAGACTTTATGATTTAAGTATTCCTCCTGAATTTATTGATATTTATGATTTATTTGAAAAAAATGAATTTGACCAAGAAATGACTTATACTATTATGAAAAAGATTATTAGACAATTGCCTTTAAGTTTAAAGAAAAATCCTGAAAAAATAAATGATTTTTTTAAATTGCTTTTACGTAGAATGATACCAATAAAATTTGAAGTTCCACTTAGAAAATATCAAAGAAAAATAATTATGCTTGTAGGTCCCACAGGAGTTGGAAAAACAACTACTGTAGCTAAACTAGCTGCTAGATTTGCTTATAAACTAAGTTATGGCTACAAAGTTGGGATAATCACTCTTGATTCTTTTAGGGTGGGCGCTATTGAACAATTGCAAGCATATACGCATATTATGCGTTTGCCTCTTGAGATTGTAAAAAAGCCTCAAGATTTACTTGAAGCTTTGATACGCTTAAAAGACTGTAACTATGTTTTTATTGATACTGCTGGGAGTAGCCAATATGATATCGATAAAATAGAGTTAATAAACGAATACCAAAGCAAACTAAATGAACTAATTATAGAAAAAACTTTAGTTTTGCCTGCAAACATAAAGCAAAGTGATTTGCAAGATATCTACTCAAATTATTCAAGACTAGGAATTGACTATCTAATTTTTACCAAATTAGATGAGACGAAGAGTTTTGGAAATTTAGTTTTCTTTGTCCACAAAAGTAAGAAATCTATATCTTATTTTTCAGTTGGGCAAAACGTACCTGATGATCTAATTACAGCAGATTCAAAATATTTAATAGATTGTTTTATGAACAAAACTTGTACTAAACCTTAGGAAAATCATGTTCGAACCATTATCAACTCAAGCAAATAAGTTAGTGAAACTTACAAAGAAAATATCAAGTAAAAAGTCAAAAACGAGAGTTTTAACTGTTACATCTGGAAAAGGAGGAGTTGGGAAGTCTACCTTTTGTGTAAATTCTGCTTATTTATTGGCAAAAAGAGGCTTAAAAGTTGTTCTTCTAGATGCTGACATTGGCTTAGCAAATTTACAAGTTCTTCTTGACATTAAGCCACAAAATACTTTTTTTGATTATATAGAAGGAAGAGCTACTTTGGACGACGTTTTATTAAAAACTAAGTTTGAAAATCTTAACCTACTTGCAGGAAAAAATGATTATAAATATACTTCACAATCAAATGCCTTTGTGATACCACGGCTTGTTGGGGATATTTTAGACCTTTCTTATTATGATGTGGTCATAATCGACACAGGTGCAGGGATTAACGATTATGTTAAAGAAGCCTTAAATATAGCTGATAATGTACTTGCCTTAACTACCACAGATCCTAGTGCTTTAACTGATTTATATGCATTAATGAAAATGCTCGCAAAAGATAAATCAGAATTGCTTTTATGCTTCAATCAAACAGATAGCGATAAAACAGCTAGAAGTATTTCAAATTCTTTAATAAGTTTAGCAAGAAAAAATGACTTATCCAGCCAATTTGTGCTAAAATATATAGGTAATATTTCTTCATCTGCGAATATTGCAATAACTGGGCGCTTGAGAAAGGTTTATGTATATGAATTTGCAAATCAAAAAGCAGCAGAAGAATTAAATAAAATTGTCGATAGGATGTTAGTTTTATTAAAACGTTAGCTTATTTAAATAAGCTTTTTTTGATGGTGAGTTTAAAATGGTAGTAGAAAATTTTTCACAAAGAATCTTAGGTTCAGGCTTGTTTAGGCTGTACATTGCCGCAGGTTTTTTTGGCTCTTTGATATTTTTTGTTTTAAATGCTAATACCTTTACTCCTTTAGAGATGGCTATTGGGATTATTTTTATAACCATAGGTTTAAAAGGCCTTGCCAATCTTATGTTTTCTTTGATTGTACTTTTTTTTGACTTGGATAAAGCCAAAGAGGAATTAGATTTTAAGTACAATAATGAGAAAATCAACTCTTTGTTAAGTGAATTAAATGTTCAAAAAACAGAAGAAAAAAAAGTGAAGGATAATAAATGAAAATAGCTGATATTACAGATTTAGGTTCTGTCTTTTCAAGTAAAGAAAGTAAGCCTATCACGGGTTCAAGTGGTTTTGGTGGAAAAACTTTTGCTTCTTTGCTTAATAGCTCTGTAAAAGATTTAAACAATTCTCAAGTGCAAGGTTATGCTGCTATGAAAGGTATTGCCACAGGAGAAACGAAAAATCTTCAAGCTGCTGTTGAAAAAATTCAACAAGCAGGGCTTAGCCTAAGAATGGGTTTGGCTTTAGAAACCAAAGGAATTGGCGCGTATAAAGAAATTCTTAAAATGCCTGTTTAGTAGGGGATTAAAATGGGCTTATTTGATGGTTATGATATATCAACTTCAGGAATGGTTGCACAAAGAACTAGAGTAAAAGTTTTGAGTACAAACATAGCAAATGCACAAACAACACACACGCCCGAGGGTGGACCTTATATAAGAAAAAAGGTTATTTTTGAAGATGTTCTTCAACATGCTAAAGAAAAACCTGATTTAGATGGTTTAGCTGAAGTTAAAGTAAGAGCAATAGTTAATTCAAAAGCTAAGCCATTTATGAAGTTTGAGCCTGATAATCCAGATGCAAACAAAGACGGGTATGTGGCATATCCAAATGTTAATCCTGTTATTGAGATGGTAGACTTACTTGAAGCTACTAAATCATATGAAGCGAATGCTTCAGCTTTTAAATCCCAAAGAGATATAGACACAAAAACTTTAGATATTTTAAAGGGATAAAATATGACTGAGCCTAAATTTAACACTTCTTTGAAGTTAGACAAAAGTGATTCTAACTCTGCTACTGTTGGAACGACTTCTAAAAAAAAGGAAGGAAATTCATTATTTTCTTCTATGCTTGCAAATGCTAAGCAAGAGGTCAAGAAAGACACTCATAAAGATGCCAAAAATGAAACTAAAGAAAAAGTTGGAACTAAAGAAAAACTAGATAAAGATATTACACTTAAAGGCAAAGTCAAAGAACACAAAGAAATATCTTCAAAAACATCTAGCCTTAAAAATGAAAAACTAAAAAAAAATATAACATTTGAAAAAGATTTAAAACTGTTAGATTCTAAAAAAGAAAATAAGCATATAAGTAAAGATATTAAAAGTTTAAAAGAAGTATCAAAGCCACAATTAAAAAGTATAAAAGATTTATCCCTTAAGGATTTGCAAGATATAAAAAATATTCAAGAAAAAAAGACAAAATCTTTATCTAAAGAAAATTTAAAAGGTAGCTTAAAAGGTAACTCAAAAGAAGAGACTTTGCCAGATTTGAAAAATCTAAAGGATTTAAAAGATTTAAATAACCTTAAAAATATTCCTGGTACTTCAAACACAAAAGAAGAAAATATTCCAAGCACAACAAACACAAAAGAAGAAAATACTTCAAAAAAATCTAAATCACTATTAGAAAAAATGCTAGATAGCTCAAGAGAAAAACTTGATGAAAAATCAAAAAAAGGTGTTTTTGAAAAAGCAGGTCATAATATTCCACATGAAACTTTTAGAAATAATTCAAAAATATCTAATGAAGATTTACTCAAAAAGACTGAAATTGCGGAATCTAAACCTAAGCCCAAAGAAGATTTAGATGCTTTGTCAAGAGCTAAAATTGATAATTTGCTTGTTGAAGTTCAAAATCCAAAAGAAGAATTACAATTAGAAAAAAAGCGTTTAGATAAAAAAATGAATACAAAAGGCATAAGCAAAACCAAAGATTTTGCAAAGCTTGAAAAAGAAGAAGAAGTTGTTGGGCTTGAGATTAAAAATTTAACTTCAGAAGTAACAAAAAAAAGAGTTCAAGAAAAAAATTTAAAAAACATTAAAGATGCTAAGAATATCAAGGGTATGCACAATAAAGCTAAAGATATTTTACTTAGTGGAAATTTAGATAATATTAAAGAGCAAAATATACAAAATGAAAACTTAAGAGCTGAAGATTCAAAACTTCATAAAAAGACTTTTGAAAAAGATGCAAGAAACACAAAATATTTTAAAGATGAGAAACTAAATAAAACACAAAAAAAAGAAAACCTAGCTAGCAAAGATAAACCAAGAGAGCAAGATGGAGCTTTTGCATCTTCTGTGCCTGTAGGTTTTGAAGTAAAAAATATTAAAAATAATGATTTAAAACATAACAAAAATGATTTGGCTTCAAAACTACAAGATTCATCAAAAAATATTTATAAAGATGGAAAAAACACTAAGTTATCAAAAAAAGAAAGTATAGATCCACTAAGTGCAAGTATTTATATGCAAAGTCAAGCTCAAAGAATAAAAAATGAAAAAAATATTAAAAAAGAAGAGGGACTAAAATTAGTCAAGCATGGACATGATAAAGAAGATGTTAGAAAAGGCGCTAAAATACTTGAGTTAAATCCACAAGATTTAAGCATGAAACAAGAAGAAGCTAAAAGTCTAGAAAATACGCAAAAATTTGAAAAAGATAAATTTAATGCTTTGAATAATGCAGGAAGATTTAATCCTAATATCAAAACAAAAATTTCACATAAAGCAAATCAAATGGCTCATATAAATGCTGATTATGCTTTAGTCGATGATAAAAGTTTAGGAAAGAATTCGCAAGCAAATTCGCAAGTTGATGAAAAAATGCTTAGCTTAGATGTTAGTCCAAGTGCAAATAAAATAATCGAAAATAAAATAATAGGCGCAAGACAAGGGCTTGATTCTATGCTTAGTTCTTTAGCTAAAGATATGTATGAAAATTACAAGCCTCCACTTAGTGCTTTTAGAATAAATCTAAATCCTTCAAGACTAGGAAGTATTGCTATTATTATAAAATCTAAGGATTTAAGCTCTAAAAGCTCAAATAAAGCGAAAGATATGAGTATTTCTTTAAGTCTTAGTTCTAGTGCAACTATGGGCTCTTTAATGGCGTACCAAGAAGATTTAAAATCAGCTCTCAGGCAAAACTTTTCAAATAATGATAATTTTTCTTTAAATTTTTCTATGCAAGAAGGAAATAAAGAGCAAGGACAAAGACAAAACTTTTCAGATTCTTCAAGAGATGGACAAGAAAATTTAGACAGCCAAGACAATCAAGATTTGATAACTCCTGATAAACCTGAAACAAGTGCAATAAATAATTATATGTAATGCAAGAACTAATATCATTACTTGATGTCAAGATTTTATATCCTTTTTTATTGCTTTTTGCTAGGGTAGTTTCTTTTGTCGCTTTTATGCCTGTTTTTGGGCATCCAAATGTAAAGCCAACTATTAGGATGGCTTTCGCTTTTATTCTAACTACTTTTCTTTTTCCTTTAATTCATGTGCAAACTGATATGACAAAAATACATTTTATCTCAGCTATGCTAGGCGAAGTAAGCTTAGGACTAATTGCCTCAATGCTTTTTAATATAGTATTTTCAGCTGTACAAATAATAGGTGATTTTATAGGTTACGCAACTTCTTTATCAATGGCGTCTTTATTTGATCCACAAACAGGCTCTCAAGAAGGAGTTGTTAGTAAATTTTTAATAATTATT